>CAKUIA010000029.1 GCA_934660865.1 uncultured Opitutales bacterium | reverse complement strand
ACTGGGCATTGTAAGAGTTTTTTTCTCTTCTTTGCCCTCCTTTTTTTTATCCATTCCACTATCTTTGACGATGAGCGTTTGTGTTCCTCTTAAAATGTAAATTGCATTTTTAATTTTGTTTACAAAAAATGCTTGCCCGAATTTGCGCTATGATTTTTCCTTAAAAAATGGAAGATTTTGTTGCGATAGGTTTCCCCTTGATGTCGGCAGTGGTATATGCCGTGGCGTCTTTGCTAGTTAAGAGGGCAACAAGCGGCAAAATTGGGGCCTTAACGGTTTGCTTTGTTATAAACGCGCTGATTTTCGTGGCATATATGCCGCTTTTTATAGCCACGTTTAATTTCGAAACACTGCACTGCTTTAAATATGTTATGCTTTGCGCGGTTATATATCTAATGGGGCAGTGTGCAAATTATGCGGCGTTTTCGAAGGGCGATATAACTATTGTAAACCCCGTTTTGGGCGTAAAAACACTGCTAGTTGCCGTTTTTGCGGCGCTTTTTACCCAACGCCATATTTCCGATATTTGGTTTTTTGCAGCGGCGCTTTCGGTTGCGGGCATTTTGCTTACTAGCGCAGAAAAACTTAAAATTTCAAAAAAAGAGTTTTTGCCGGTGTTTTTTGCGGTTTTAGCGTCGGCATGCTGGGCGGCTATGGACATTGTTATGCAGGAATGTGCGTCTAAAATGGGTGTGCTTTTCTTTATAGCGTCGCTAAGCATTGTTTTGTTGCCGCTTAGCTTGCCGCTTTTGCCAAAGGCCGTAAACGACTTAAAAAACGCTTCAAAACCAGTGCTTGCAATTCTGCTTTTGGGGGCGGCTTTAATGATTTTAAAAGACATACTTTTTTGCTATTCGCTTTCGGTCTCGAAAGGAGGGGCGGTTTTGGCAAATATTTTGGTGTCTACAAGAGGGCTTTTTACAATACTTATAGCGTGGCTTTTTGGCGCCTTTTTCGGAAATTTTGAAATGAAAAAAGTTTCGCCTGCATTTGCAATTCGCAGGTTTTTAGGCGCAATATTTTTGTTTTTTGCGGCATTTTTAGTTTTGTTTTATAGGTAAAATTTGGCTTTCTTTGATTTTTGTTGACACCGCTTTGTGCGTTTTTTTACAATAAAAAGTATGAAAATTTACAGAGCATGTATGGTGGGTTTGTTTGTTGCTCTTTGCTTAAGTGCAAATGCGGCAAATAAAATGGACGAATATTCGACAACTTTTATAAAGGAAAGGCTTTGCCCTTTGCCTAAAACGATAGAGCTTTTTGACGAATATTACACATTGGCAAAAGATTCAAAAGTTTGCATATCGACAAAAAATAGCCTCGAAAAATCTGAACAAGAAAAGATTTCGGCTTTGTTTGACTTTATGTTTAAAATTAGGCCCCAATTTGTTTTTGGCAAAAGCAAAAAATGCCAAGATTTGCATGACGAAGCCTATTCGATTAAAATAGACCAAAACGGTATAAAAATTTGCGCCAACAACATAAAGGGTGTTATTCATTCGTTAAAAACCCTAAGGCAAATGTCGGAAATAGACAGGTTCGACGCAAAAAAGCTTGTCTTTGCCTATTGCGACATTAAAGACGCTCCCGAAATCTCCGTAAGAATGCTGCATTTGTGCCTATTTCCTGGCATTACTATAGAGCGTTTCGAAAAATACCTGCGCATGGCTTGGTATTACAAATTTAACTATGTAATTATAGAAAATTGGGGGACATTTCCGCTTGAAAGCCACAAAGAATTTGCATTCGACAATAAGATTTCGAAAAAAGATTTTAAGCGCCTTATTGCTGTATGTAAGGAATTGTCGATTACCCCCATTCCGCAAATGCAGCTTTGGGGGCATGCCGCGTTGGCTACAGAGTCGTCGGGCAAACACGCGGTGCTTACACAACACCCCGAGTTGGCAAACCTTTACGAGCCTTTGGGATGGACATATTGCTTTTCAAACCCAAAAACAAAGCAGTATCTTAAAGACATATTTGCCGAGCTTATAGACGAGTTTGGCAACCCGCCGTTTATACATTTTGGTGGAGACGAAGCCTACGATAGGGCAACATGCTATTTGTGCCGCAAAAAGAACCATTCGCAACTTTTTGCAAGCGTTGTTAACGAATTTTCGCAATTTGTAAAAGAAAAGGGTGCGCGCGCCATAATTTGGCACGATACTCTGCTTGACGCAAATGATCCGCGCTGGGCAAAGCAAATTGTGCACGGCGATGCAGTAGCCCAAAACGGTTTAAAAAACTTTTCGAAAGATATAATTATAGCCGACTGGCAATATGCAAAGCAAACGCAATTCCCTACAAGTCTGTTTTTTAAGGAAAATGGTTTTGATGTTTTGGCGGCTCCGTGGAATAACAAAGTTGGAGTATATGCCTTTGCGCGCTGCGTAAGAAACAACAAGTTGTTCGGTTTTTTGCCTACCACTTGGGACGCGCAGTTTAGGAGGTTAGACGTTGTGTTTTTTCATTCGGCACAAGCCGCTTGGAGCGGTGGAAACGAAGAGGTCGAAAAACTTTATACTACAAGCGAAAATGGCCCCGACCATGCACACCACCGCCGTTTATTGCTTTCTATAGACAAGCATTTTAAAGATGTAGAAGTTGATTTAGACAGGCGTTTAGAGTTTAAGGAACTTGGCAAACATTATAACAATTTGCAAATAAACTAGTTGAATTTTTGTTTTTCCGGAATATGCGCGGCTTTTATGCTGCGCATTTTTTGAATCAAAAAAAATTAGAAGCACAAGTAAAATTTTTATGCTTGACAGTGAACGCCCGTTCACTTTTTATTGTCTGCATAAAATGAAATCACTATACAAATCAATAAGCGTTGCGGGCATTGCGCTTGCAGGAGTAAGCACAAGCCTTTTCGGCGCGGGGTATCAGGTTGTAGAGCAGGGCGCTGCAAATATGGGTACGGCCTTTGCGGGCGCAACCGTAAACGCCAATAACGACGCCTCTGCCGCGTTTTGGAACCCGTCTACAATAGCATTTATGCCGCTAAAAGACGGCGAAACTTTGGTAAACATTGGAGGCTTTATTGTAGATCCTTCGCTAGCTTTTAGCGACAACGGTTCTACGGTTCCGGCCGGCCCCAACTACGACGGCCAATGCGCGGTAACATCTAAAGTGCCCAATTTTTTTGTTGTGCACAAGTTTAACGAAAATTGGGGGGCTTCGCTTTCGTGCACGGCTCCGTGGGGTTTAGAGTCGGACTATCAGGAAAACTGGGTTGGGCGCGACCAGGCTTTGCGCAGCTTTTTAATGACGGTAGACATAAACCCGAGCGTGTCGTATAAGGTAAACGAATGGTTTTCTATAAGCGGCGGCGTTAGCGCGCAATATAGCTATTGCACATTAACAAACTGGTTTCCGCTAACAAACAGCAGGCTTAAGCTTCACGGCGACAGCTGGAGCGTTGGCGGCAACATAGGCTTTACCGTAAAATATGCCGAAGACGGTCGCATAGGTTTCCAGTGGCGCAGCGCAATAGACCACACGCTGTCGGGTCAGGCAACTTTGGGCAACAGCAACATTGCTGACATTACCGCCGATATGCACATGCCCGACACTTTCACAATAGGCATATACCAGCGTTTGCGCGGCGATTTTGATATGTTTGCGGTTATGGCGGAATATTCGTATATAACCTGGTCGGTTTTCGACAACCTTACAATTAAGGGTTTAAGCTTGGGCGGGCGCACAATTACCGAGGTTGAAAACTGGGTAGATACCTCCAGGGTGTCGGCCGGTATACATATGTATCCTACCGAAGACATAACTTTGCGTTTCGGCATTTGCTACGACGAATGTCCCGTGCCAAGCCCGCAAGACAGAACTTCCAGAATTCCCTGTGCCGACAGGCTTTGGCTTGCGTGCGGCTTGGGCTATAAATACGAAAATTGGACATTCGACATTTCCTACACCTACATTTTTGTGCTCGACAACAGCGCAATAGACAGGCGCGGCTTAGTGTCGAATTTGCAGGGCAGCTATTCGGCGCACATAAACGTGTTCGGCGTTCAAATAGGCTACAAGTTTTAATATAAAAAATATTTTTTCCAAAAGTGCGGCCAGCCCTAAAAAGTTTGCCGCATTTTTTTGTTGTTAATCACATGCGCTTTTTGTAGGCTGCCTAAAATTCATTATTCGATATATGTTGGGTAGATACAAAAAGTTTTTCTATATAGTTTTTGCGGCATTTTGCGCATTTGCAACTTTTGCGCTGTTTTTTTGTTTTCACAAAAAAGCGTCGGGCAATGTCTATAAGCTTGTAAGCGAAAACAATGTAGCCCATATAACCGAAAACGGCCAGCGCATATGCCAGCGCATGGTATATGTTGCAAAAGGCTCTACAAGCGAAGAACTTGGCGAAAGCTTTAAAGACTTTAAATTCGAATTTATACCCCAATACGATGTAGAAAAGTGCGCGCTTCACTTTAGGTTTAACAAGCAAAATTTAAAGGTTTACATAGCCCAAATAGAGCTAAAAAACCTTACCACGGGCAAAACGGAGCGCTGTTTGGATTTGTCGGGAGCTTTGCCCGACAAAAATATGAAATATTGGTGCAAGGGCTTCGGCAAAAAACAGTTGCCGTTAAATTTGCAAAACCAAACCCAAAACGGCCAAAACAGAGATGACCTTTCGGTCTCCGCCTGCATGACATGCCTTTCCCAATGGGTATAGGTTCTTGTTTGCGCACCGTTTTCCACTTCCTCTTCCCCTGCCGCACCGTTTCCCCCATCCGCATGGCCGCAGGAAAGCTTTGCACAGAAAGAAAAGGAATGCCCTTCTATCCCTACTGTAGAGCTCCACATGCTCTGTCCAAAAAACAATTATTGCATATTCCTTTCTATTTTCTTTACGAAAAGCAGCTCCTCTGCTTCTCCTCTCTCATACCGCACCTGGATTTCGTCCGGTTTGCCCGCAAACTTTCCAATCGCTCCTTCAT
>CAKUIA010000028.1 GCA_934660865.1 uncultured Opitutales bacterium | reverse complement strand
AAAACTCCTGAATATCACACTGGGCATTGTAAGAGTTTTTTTCTCTTCTTTGCCCTCCTTTTTTTTATCCATTCCACAACTTTTGACGAAGAGCGGTTATTAGGGATTGATATTTTGGTGTTTAAATAGTGTGTATGTTATGCAAATTGTTTTTTAATAAGCAAATAGGGCTTGCGTAGGTGTGCGTATAAAACGATAAAAAAGCCGCAACCAACGGGCTGCGGCTTAAAGCTTATTTAATGGTGGGGACACTCGGACTCGAACCGAGGACCCCCTGCGTGTGATGCAGATGCTCTAACCAACTGAGCTATGTCCCCACTAAAAAACTCCGTAGATTGTGCGACGACCGCAAATTTTGGTCAAGCTAATTGTTGATGTTTAGCCAAAGTTGCCTTGTTCCGATTTTTTGCTATTTAACCGACAAAATGTCGCTCCAATTTGTTGTGTAGTTTGGCGACGCCATATCGCGCCTTGTCTGCCACGGCTTTTGCAGGCCTGCCGCCAACGGGGCAACGCTGTTTTTGCCGAATTTGCGGTTTAGCTTGTCTACGGCTTCGAACAGTTTGCTGTGGCTTTCGTTTTTGGAAAACAAGTCGCCCTGAAATGCGCCCGATTCCAACCCGAAAAGAACTACGCCCGTTTTTTTGTAGCGGCGGTTTTTAATAAATATGCCGCCTATGCGCGGAGAAACGGCCTTTAGCATTTCTATTGTGTTGTCGGTTGGCGCGTTAAAGGTTATTGTTGCCGAAAGCGAGCCGCCTTCCGAAAAGTGCGGCTTATATTCGGGGTAGTAAACCGAGTAGATATTTACCGCCGAAGCCCTTTGCTTTTCGGCGCGCAACTTTTCGGCCGCTTTGGCAAGGTAGCTGGCAACGCTTTCGCTTAATTGTAGAAAGTCTACAACCGCTTTGCCGAAACACCGGGAATATGTTAAGCTTTGCGACGGTTCGTCGGGCATTTCGTCGTCTATACATTTTATGCCCCTTAGTTCCATTGCAATTTTCGCCATATTTATGCCGAAGATTTTATGCAGCTTTTCGTCGCCGAATTCCGACAAGGCCAGGGCGGTGTGTATGCCCTTTGCGGCCAATTTTGTTTCGGAATTGCCGCCAACGCCCCAAATTTCGCCTACGGGGGTGTTGGCCAGAATTTGCCTGTTGTTTTCGGGCATAACAAAAACGCCGCTTGTAGATTTTTTACCTATGTGGTTTGCAATTTTAGCCAGAGTTTTTGTTGTCGCAAAACCTACTCCGCAGGGAATGCCTATGCACTTTAAAATGTTTTTGCGCATATTTTCGCCGAAGTCCTGCCAATTCGGGGTTTCGTATGGGTGTATAAACGCCTCGTCTACAGAATATTGCTCTACAACGGGCACAAATTTATACAGCATTTGCATTAGCCTGCGCGACAAATCTCCGTATAGCTCGTGGTTGCCCGACTTAAGGACAAGCCCCAGGCGTTTAATGTCGTTTTTAAGCTTAAAATAGGGCGTTCCCATGGGTATTTTAAGCGATTTAAATTCGTTCGAGCGCGAAATTACGCAGCCGTCGTTGTTCGACAAAACAGCCACGGGTTTGCCCTCTAGCGACGGGTTAAAAACCCTTTCGCACGACACAAAAAAGTTGTTGCCGTCTACCAAAGCAATCATTTGCGGAATTTGCGGACCAAGCCGGTTACAACGCCGAAAATTTTAAGTTCCATTAGGCCGCTAAAATGTATGTCGGAATAGTTTTTGTTTGCGGCCTGCAGCCACACTTTGCCGTTTTGTTTTCTAAAATATTTCACGGTAAATTCGCCGTTTACGCAGGCAATTACAATGCTTTTGTCGGCGGGGTCCAGCGAGCGGTCTACAATCAAAATATCGTTTGCAAAAATGCCGGCGGGCTGCATAGAGTCGCCGTCTACGCGCACAAAAAAGGTAGATGGCGCGTTTTTTACCATAAGCTCGTTTAGGTCTAGCGGATATTCGCACTCGCTTTCGCTAACCGAGGGGAATCCCGCCTTTACCGTATTTAGCATTAAATTCGGCAATTTTTTGTCCATTTTAAAAGCGGCTATTTTATTTTTTCGAAACCGAAATTTTCGAATTTAAAGTTTTCGCTAAGGCTCTTGTCGGTTGTGTATATTGCGGCCTTTGCCTTTACGTTTTTAAACGAAAAGTTTTTAAGGAAATACTGGTCGCTTTTTTGCACGGCAAAAAGCGTTTTACATTCAACTTCTATATTTTCAAAACTTACGTTTTCGGCAAACGAAAGCGGAATGTCGGGGCGTCCCTTTAGGTCGAAAAACTGCGTCCACGGCTTTACATACAAAAAGTGGCGCGCGCTGCCCCTTAGGTTTTTAAGCGAAATATTTTTGTATAATTGCGGGGTGTCGGGGCGCATTTTTAGCCATAAAACCCTGTCGGGGTTGTCGAATGTGCAGTTTTGCATGACAATGTTTTCGCACAAAATCGCCTCGCTTCCGCAGGTTAGGGTGCTGTGGCAAAAACCGAATGCGCTATTTTCTATCAAAATATTTTTGTTTGCGCCGTTTTCGGGGGCTTTGTCGGCGTAGGGGCCTTTGCCGCCTTTTAGGGCAATGGCGTCGTCGTTAACCGACATATAGCAGTTTTTAATATGCACGTTTTCGCAGGCGTCTATGTCTATGGCGTCGGTACTTGGCGCAGGCACGGGGTTAGACGGCGACAATATTTTCAGCCCCGAAATTTTCACGAATTTGCACTTGTAGTAGTGCGATGTCCAAAAGGGCGAGTTTTGCAGGGTAATACCGCTAACTGACACATTGCTGCAGTTCGAAACATACAGCAGCCTCGGGCGCAATTCCTCTATGTTTGTGCATTTGCGGTTTACTTTGCGCCTCAGCCAAAAAGACTTCCAATATCTGGTTCCGTTGCCGTCTATTGTGCCTTTGCCCGAAATCGAAAAATTGTTGCAGTTGTTTGCGTTTACCAGGGCGGCAAAATAGTCTATGCTTTGGCCTTCTATTCTGGTCGGCAAAACGGGGAAATCCGAAATATCGTCGCTGCCTTTTAATACGGCGTTTTCGGCCAAATACAAATGCGTGTTGGGCTTAAAAAACAGGGCGCCGCTTAAAAATTCGCCCCGGGGAACTACAACAATGCCTCCGTTTTTTGCGGCGGCGTCTATGGCGCTTTGTATCGCTTTTGTCTGCAAAGTATTTGTCCCGCTTTTTGCCCCAAAGTCGCAAATATTAAATTTTTTTAAGTCGTTTATTTTAACTGGGTTTTCGGTTGCAAACCATTCTTTTGCTTCGGCGGGGAAGTCTGCAACGCTAGCACATGCCAAAAGCGGCAAAATTTGCAAAATAAAAAACAGCCTTATAACTTTCATATTCTATATATGTTTGTTTAAAATTTTTAAAAGAAAAAGCGCCAAATCCTTTGGCTTTTGCCGTCGAAAACAACCATTTGGCTTTCGCGGCTTTTGTAGGGCGAGCTTAAAAGAATTTTGTGCGAATATATATTGTTTTCGAAACAGCTTACAAGGATTTCTTTTAAGCCAAGTTTTTTTGCAAGAATTAGAGACTTGGCGAATGCTTTTTTGGCATACCCTTTGTTGCGCGCCTTAAGCCTTATCATTATCCCTATAGACCCTCCGTAGGTGCGCAAAACGTCGTTTAACTTTAGCCTTATGTTTACAGTTCCTATATATTCGCCGTTGTCTACAATCCAATAGGTTTTGTTGGGCATATAGCCTTTGGGCAAGTTCACTCCAAGAGCGCTATTTTTGTAGTCGTCAAAAATCGTGTTTTGCCAAATTTCGGATTTTTCGGGGTCGTGTATAATATAGTTGTTGTGAACGTGCCCGAATGTTTCGCGGCACGCCTGTATGTACGAATTTAAATATTCCCTTTTTGGCTCTATTATATCCACAAAGGCTAGGCTAAGGGCTTTTTATTTGCCTGCAAGAGTTTTTGGAAGATTTTTTTTGACGCCAGCGCAAGAAAATCGTATAACGAAAGCGTTATGATTATGAAGAAATCCGTTATTAAGAGTGCATTGTCTGCTTTGGTTGCAATGTGTTTTTCGTATATTTCAACCGCCGAAACCGCACATAACGATGCTATGCCCATAAAAATGGTTGTGGATATGAATAGAATCGATACGACTTCGCAAATGGGCAATAAGGTTAGCAACTACAATTATTGGGACGCCATTAACGAAATGGAGCCTTTCGATAAAAGCGAGGGTATGGATACCTCGTTTGTAGAATACGGTCAAATTATGCAGGCCACTGGCGGCGAGTATAAAAGAGACCCGTTTAAAGACCCAAAAAATTTCGACGTATTAGACGACTACGATTTTTCGAAACTTATAAACGCCTGCGAAATTCTCTTAAAAAACAACATTAAGCCCTATGTAAAATTCAGCGTTCCGCGCAAGCTTTCCAAAAGCGATGTAAAAGGCGAATATATGAATCCGTTTCCGCCGCTAGATTTCGAGCAATACTACAAGTTTGCAACGGCGGTTTGCAAGGCGTTAACCGACAAATTCGGCAAAGAGGAATGTGCTACTTGGAGATACGGACTTTTTACCGAATACGAAAATTACGGCTGGTTTAGAACATTAGACGAAAACCCGGAACATACTATGAAAGCCTATTTTAAGCTTTTCGACTATACCGTAGACGCCGTTCAAAAAAACATTTCGCCCACGGTGCAAATTGGCGCGCACGCAATGAGCGGCGAGGGCTCTTTTTGGGATCCTACAACTTTGTTCGAGCATTGTGTGAACGGCACAAACTACAAAACGGGCAAAAAGGGAACGAAGTTGGATATTTACGCAATTTCGTTTTACGAATCTACTCCCGATAGAATTGTAACAGAGCCTCTTATTATGAAAATTGTTGAGGCGCGAACAGCAGCCGAAAAAGTAGGCTTAAAGTTGATATATGGCGTAGATGAAGGGCGCATGGCTTGGGGCGACAAAGGGCGCGACAAGCGCGATTTGCTTTCGCGCATTACAGGCGATTCGTATCAAATTTCCTACGAGGCAAAACTTGCAAAAACTATGTTCGATAACGATATAGACTATTTTGCTTCCTGGGGATATTCTTCGGGCAAGCCGCATAAGGGTTTCCCCCATACAAGTTATTATGTAGCGCGTAGTGTTGCAAAATTTAAAAACTGCAATAGGGTGGGCGTTTTGCGATATTTGTTGGGCAAAACAGGCTGGCACGAAGTAAACGGTTTTGCAGGTTTCGATAAAAAAGCCAACACGTTACGCATAATGGGTTATTCGCTAAAACATTGCTATAACGACCGCTTCGAAGTTCCGTCGCAGTGGCGCATTTTGGCCCCGCAATTTGCCGGCAAAGAGGTTAAAATTTCCACATTAACAATGGACTACAAAAGCAACTTTTGCGACGAGTTTAAGAAAGACCGCAAAATCTACAACCTAAAGGATAGCGACTTTACGTGGTCTCCCAATAGTGTTCAGTTAGATTTGACAAGGGCTTGGTGCGATGCCAAAAACCACAAGCTGTATATGGAAAAATTGAGGCCAAAATATGTAAAAATGTCAAAGATTGAACCCGTGGTAAAAACGATAAAAGTCGGCGAAAACGGCGTTATAGATTTAAGCCATACATTTTGCGGAAATAGTGCCGTGTTTTTCGAAATTACGCCAGTCGAAAAATAGCTATGTGAGGTAAAGTTTTGGCAATGCGCCCCAAAATAGCCTTGAGCTATGGGCGCATTTTTTATACGCTGCTTTCCCGTATGAAAATTTTAAAAATTGCGTTGATTTTGGCGGTGTTGGCCGCCGTTTTTTCGGGGTGTACGTCTACCGACGAAAGGGGAGTAACAATTTCTAAGGGCTTTTTCGGCCAAAATTGCAAAAACATCGGGCAGCACTTGTCTTAACAATATATTTGGG
Source organism: uncultured Opitutales bacterium (assembly GCA_934660865.1). Taxonomy (GTDB): domain Bacteria; phylum Verrucomicrobiota; class Verrucomicrobiia; order Opitutales; family Intestinicryptomonadaceae; genus CAKUIA01. The sequence continues at coordinate 2,285 of CAKUIA010000028.1, read as the reverse complement.
ATAACAATGAAAAAATTACTGACACTACTATTGTGCGCATTTGCAATTTCGGCTTTTGCGCAAAGCAAACACACAACAACGCCCGTATTTAAAAGTTGCGACAAGCTTTTGGTTACGGGGTATCAGGCCTGGTTTAGGTGCCCGCCCGACGGCGGCAAGGGCCAGCTTTTTAGGCTGTACGACCCGGAAACTTGCAGGGTTGATATGTGGCCGGATATGCGCGAATACGAAAAAACCTACGATACAAAGTTTTTGGAAAAAGACGGCAAACCCGCCCAAATGTTCAGCTCGCTAGACTATTCTACAAGCGACTTGCACTTTAAATGGATGAAAGAATACGGCATAGACGCCGCCTTTGTTCAGAGATTTTACTACCACACAACCCGCAAGGGAGCCGATTGGCAGGACTGGGTAAAAATTATGGGCAACTGCATGAAGGCCTCGCAAAAATATAAAGTCGGTATGATTGTAATGTACGACTTAAGCGGTATGGGCGGCAAAAAAGTCGCCGACGGCCTTATTAAAGACTGGAAAATGCTGCTCGACGAACTGGCGCTTACTTCAAAAGATACATACGTTTTCCATAACGGAAAGCCTCTTGTATGTATATGGGGAATAGGGCTTAACGACAGGCTTAACTTTGTGCAGGATACCGACTTAGTTAAGTTCCTAGACTTTTTAAAGAACGACCCCGTTTACGGCAACTGCTCCATTATGATAGGCACGGGCGCCGGCTTTAGGAAAGCCGACGGCGACTGCTCTAAGGCAAAACCCTATTTGCACGATTTCCTTAAAAAGTATGCCGACATTGTTTCGCCGTGGAACGTAGGGCGCTATAACTACAACAAAAAAGAGGGCAAAATGATGGCTAAGAAAAGCATTTTTGCCGATGTTGTTGCCGACGACGTTGAATGGTGCGACAAAAACAAGATTTCGTATATGCCCACAATTTATGCGGGGTTTTCGTGGCATAATAAGATGAAAAACAATCCCAGATTTATGAAGTCTTCGCAGCTGAACCTTGTGCCGAGACTTGGCGGAAAGTTTTTCTGGGAAATGGGCAAAGAGGCTGTAGAAGGCGGCGCAAATATGATATATATTTCGATGTTCGACGAAATAGACGAAGCTACTGCAATATTCAAACTCCGCAAAGAACCGCCCGTAGCGGAAGGCTGCCCCTTTGTAGGCACCGAAGGCGTTGCCGAAGACCACTACCTGTTCTTGGCCTCGAAAATCAGCGAAATGCTAAAAACCGGCAAAGTACTCGACGAAATGCCCAAAAGGTAAAATCCTCCAACAACGCAATCCAAAAAAAAGACCGCGGAAAGTGGTCTTTTTTTTGCCTTAAATAGATTTTACCTAATGAAAAAATAAAAGCAAAAGAGACGCTTAACGATATATTCAGCGCCCTCGTTTAGGCTCGAAAAACGATTTGCAAAAATCAAGACGTATTATTGGCGGTCCGTAAGAATAAAAGCGAATATAAAATGTTCGTAATGCAAAATGTTAGATACAAAAAAACGACATTGTTAATTTGGCACAACCCTCCGAATGCCAACGCAAACTAGGGTTTATAACTTCTTTTTTATCAAGAAAATTTTGCGGGCAAAGACTTTTTATGTTACTGCAAAAAGAGACACTTGATAACGTGTTCAAGTCCATAGCGAATAACGGCTACGTTTCTGAAGTATAAAACAAAAATCAAAAAAACGTCGTAAAATTTTGTAGGCAGTTTTATTTTATTAATTAAGGCGCGAGTTGGCTACAGACACAGTTAGACACTAACAACACCGTTCAAATGTGATATGTGCTATAAGTTTTTGACTGCAAATGTAATATGCAAAAAAGACGACTAAAGCTTTTGGAAGAACGCCACATCTTCATCGGACTCATCCCGTAGGCAGGCGAAAATTTCCACGCTCAAAAACTTCAACCGTTAGTACCTATCGTCCATAAACAGATTTAAAAAATCAAGAATGTTTTTAGCTTGATTTACAAAGAGATATAAATTCTATTGAGTTCAGAGAAGTTGAAAGCGTTTATGGACGTGTAAGAGAAGGCATTTTGCATTGCTCGTCAGCTTTTCTCTAAAAATAAATATAGTCAAAAATGAAAGAGTAGCGAACCTCAAGCGCGCAAAAAAAGCCAGTGCATTCGCATATATTGATATAAAGCAAGTTGCGAAAAATGATGGGTCAAAAACGACTCAAAAATAAAAGAACAAAAAAGTTTCGCAAAAAAACCGTTGCAAACAAATAAAAATAGGTAGATAAAATCCCATACTG
>CAKUIA010000027.1 GCA_934660865.1 uncultured Opitutales bacterium | reverse complement strand
TGATTCTGCTGATTCTGCTGATTCTGCTGATTCTGCTGATTCTGCTGATTCTGCTGATTCTGCTGATTCTGCTGATTGTCTTTATTGTCGTCTTTAATAAGTTTTTTTAATTCCTCTATAAGCTTTGCCAATTCCGCTTCGCTTGTTTTTGCAAACTGCGCAGACTTTTCAAAAGCTTCGCTTTGCGCGCTTATGGCCTTTTGCGCCGACAAGCTACTTTCGGTGTTTTTTTGAGCCGAAACGTTTTGTTTGTCCAAAGCAAAACTGTTTCGCCAATTTTTGTCGGCATGTTTTAAAGTATCGTTTACGGCGGCCAATTCTGCTGTTTTTTGCGTTGCCGCTTTTTCGAATTTTTCGCAGGCCGCTTGGGCTGTTTGGCAGGCTTGAAGCCCCTGCTTTAATTTGTCCTGAAAGGGTTTTTCCTCAAGCGTTTTGGTGGATTTTTCGGCGTCGGCGCTTTTGCGGGCAAGCCCCTCTTTTAAAAGCGCATACCCCGCCTGCAGGCTTTGCGCGCATTGCCCGTAAAGGGCTGCGCCCTGTTTCTCGGTTTCGGGCAAGTCCGTTATTTTTTCGTAGGCGAGTTTTGCCGAATTGTAGTCGATATTGCCCAAGTTAAAATAGGCCATCGAATGTAGCTTGGTGTTTTCGAATTCGGCTCGCATTGCGGCGTTGTACATTTCCCTTGCCTTGTCGAATTCCTTTGCGCTCTGCAAATCTACCGCAGCGTTAAACAAGTCTCGCGGCAGTGCGCTTTTTGCCGCTGCGCTTTCGGCAAAAGAATTGTCCGCAAAAAGGAAGGCCGCCGCAAAAAAGAATACCGCAGCTTTCCCCACAAAAACCCTGCGCGACAATTTCGCAAAAAGCTTTCTTGTTCCAATCAGGCTTTCGAGCGAAAGCAATACTAGGGCTGCCGCCAAAAATATCTGGAAGCGGTCTATTGCAGTTTGCCTCATTTTAGATTCCAATTCGCTTTTCGGAATTTCCTTTAGGCGCGATACGGCTTTTTCTATGCCGTTGTCGGTAAGAGACGCGTAAAAGCCGTTTGTTGCCTGCGCAATTTGCATAAGGGTTTTTTCGTCCAATTTGCTTTTTACAATGTTGCCATGTTCGTCTCTTATATAGTCGCTTTTGCCGTGTTCGTCGCTTATCGAAATCGGGCTTAGGTCGTTTAGCCCGACGCCTATTGTGTAGATAACAACGCCCTTTTTCGCCAAACGCTTTGCGGTTGCAAGCGCGTTTTCCTCAAGCTCTTCGCCGTCGCTTAGCAGAATAATGCTTTTGTAGTTGGCGCTTTCCTTAAAGGCGGCTTCGGCCTCTTCTATTGCGGCCGAAATATTCGTACCGCCCCTTTGTATTATGCCTATTTTAAGCTCGTCCAGCGACATTTTAAAGGCGTCGTAGTCGAGCGTTAGCGGGCACTGCAAAAAGGCCTGTCCGCTAAAGGCCACAAGGCCTATTCTGTCGCCGCCGAGTTTTGCCACGGCGTCCTCTATGGCCAGCTTTGCGCGCTGCAGCCTGTCGGGCTTAATGTCGTCGGCAAGCATGCTTTTAGAGCAGTCTACAGCAAAAACAACGTCTATGCCCCTTGTTTTTGTCTCCTGCCACTTGTAGCCCCACTGCGGACGCGCAAGAGCCGCAAATATAAATGCTATTCCCGATAAAATCAGCGCGTATTTCAATTTTTGCGCGGCGCTGCTATAGTTGTAGCACAGCGTTTTTAAGAGGTTTTTTGCGGCGAAAGTTTGCAGCGCAATTTTGCGCCGCCTTTGGCTTTCGACAAAAAGAGCCAAAAAGGCCTCAAGGGCAAAAGCCCCCGCATAAAGCCAAATGTAGTCGCGGAAAATCATGGAATCCTCCTATACTTCGTGTTGGCGAGAATTTGCTCGCAAAGCAAAACGGCAAGGGCCGCGGCCGCAAATATGTAGAACAATTCGGTATACGACGTAAAATGCCTAAGCTTTACGCTGGTTTTTTCGAGCCTGTCTATATTCGAATAAATTTCGTTTAGCTCGCGCAAATTTTCGGCCCTGTAAAATTTGCCGCGGGTAATTTCGGCAATCTTTTTAAGCTCGGCGTCGTTTGCATAGCTTTGCACGTTGCCCGCAAACATAGGGCGGCCGCGCCTGTCCCTTACAAGCGAACCGTTGTCGTCTACCTGCGCAAAGGGAATTACCCCCGATTTGCCCGCCATTATGGTGTATATTTTTATGTCCAAACTTGCTGCGGCTTCGGCTGCGGCCAGCGGCGAAATTTTGCCCGAATTGTTTTCGCCGTCGGTAAGCAAAATTATAACTTTCGACTTCGAATTTTTCAGCTCCTTAAGCTTGTTGGCCCCGTTTGCAATGGCCATTCCTATGGCGGTTCTCGAGCCGTCTACAATGCCGAGCTGCACCCTTTCGAGATTTTGCGTAAGCCAGTCGTGCGAAAGCGTAATCGGCGAAAGCAAAAATGTGTTCGCCCCGAAAACGTAAACGCCAATCCTGTCGTTCGGGCGTTTTTTAACGAAGTCGGCAACAACCTCTTTTACGGCGTCCAGCCTTGTTATCGGATTCGAATAATCCTTTGTAAAATCCAGCGCGGCCATAGAGCCCGACACGTCCAAAGCCAAAACTATGTCTATGCCGCTTTCCTCCCTTTCGCTATAGCCGCTGCCCAATCTTGGGCGCGCAATGGCCACTATTAAAAGCGCCAAACAAAGCAGCCTTAAAAAGAAAAGCCACTTGCCGGGGCTGCCCCTGCTTTTTTTGGCGGCGGTTTTTGCAATGGCCACGCTCGAAAACAAAACCGAAGCCCTGCCCGCGCGCGCCCCCCTTAGCAGCGCCAAAAGCGGCAATGCTGCCAAAAGCCATAAAAGTTGCGGACTTTCAAATTCGAATGTCATTTTTTAGAGCCTTTGTTGTTGTCGGAACTTTCCTTTTTATCGGTTGCGTTCGACATTTCGACAAATTCGTTTGCCGATGTTAAAACCTCGTTTTTTTCGGTATTGGAAAAAGTGCCCTTTGCAAATTTTGCCATATCGAAAGCCTGCAGCAACTGCGCCAATTTATCCCTTACTTTCGGCGAAATGCTCTCGCAAGCCGACGCTATTTTCAAAAATTCCTGCGTTGTTCTTTCGGGGGCCGGCAGTTTGTATTGCGCCTGTATAAACTCCCTTACAATGGCGCTAAGCTCGTTTGCAAAGGGCTCGTCTTCAAGCTCGGTTTCGCCCAGCTTGCCCAATTTTTGCATTGCCCTTTGGTAGGGCGTAGGCGGTTTCGGCTTTGGCCTTAAACAGTAGCCTGCAATAAAAGCCAAAACAAAAACAACAAGGCCCGCAACAACCCATTGCCAGTTTGCCTGCCAAAAACTAGGCCCTATTTTGCCGAAGCCTTCGTCTATTTCGGGGAATACCGAAGCGGCTGCAAAAATAAAAATCATCTTTTGCTCTTTCTTGTTTCGAAAAACTTTTTAAGTTTAAAGATATAGTCGTCGGAAGTGTCTACCTCGAGCAGGTCTACTCCGGCCTTTGCAAGCTGCCTTTCGAACTGCGACTTTCTTATGTAGTTGTAGTCCGAATACGCCTTTCGCACCTTTGCGCTGGACGTGTCTATTTGCACACATTCTCCGCTTTCGGAATCCTCCAAAAGCAAAGTGCCCACATTGGGCAGCTCAAATTCCCTTTTGTCGCAAACGCTTGCGCAGATAAGGTCGTGCCTGCGGTTTGTAAGGCTTAAAGCCCTTACAACCTCGCCGTTGTCGTCGGTGGGCAGCATACCGTTTTTGCCCTGCAAAAAATCGCTTACAACAACCATTATGGCCCTGCGTTTTACTATGCGGTTAACCTCGTCTATGCAGGCTGCAATATCGGTTTTTGCGCTTTTGGGCTCGTAAAAAAGAATGTCTCTTATAAGCCTTAATATGTGTCTGCGCCCCTTTCTCGGGGCAATCATAAGCTCTACGGAATCGGTAAAGAGGGCCAAGCCAACCTTGTCGCCGTTTCGCACGGCAGAAAACGCAAGCGTGCTGGCAATTTCGGCCATTCTTTCCCTTTTCGAAACCGAAGCGCTGCCGAACAGGCCGCTTGCCGACAAATCTACCATAAGCATCATTGTAAGCTCGCGCTCTTCGGTATAGCGCTTAACGTGGGCTTTGCCGGTGCGGGCGGTAACGTTCCAGTCTATGCTGCGGATTTCGTCGCCAACCTGATATTCGCGCGACTCTTCAAAGTCCATTCCCCTGCCCTTGAATATGCTGTGGTACGCGCCCGCAAGCGCGTCGCTAACCTGCCTGTTTGTGCGTATTTCTATCTGACGCACCTTTTTTAGCATATCCGAAATTCCGGCCTGCATAAAACTATGCCTCCTCGCAAAAAATTAGGGAACTTTTACCGTGTCTAGAATCTTGCAAATAATGTCTTCCGACGAAACGTTTTCGGCTTCGGCTTCGTAGCTTACAATAATTCTGTGGCGGAGAACGTCGCAGGCGATGTCTTTTATGTCCTGCGGGGTTACGTAGGCGCGGGCATTTAGGTAGGCCTGCGCCTTTGCGGCCAGCGCAATGGCTATTGTGGCTCTGGGCGACGCGCCAAACTGTATCATATTGTCTAGTTTAAGGGCATAATCGGAGGGTTTGCGCGTGGCAAAAACAAGGTTTATAATGTATTCCTTGATTTTGTCGTCCATATAAATTTGGTCTACAACCTCTCTGGCGGCCATAATCTGCTCGGGGTTTATAACGGCATTTACCGAAATATCCGACTTGGTTTTTGCCATAAGGTCTAAAATCATTCTTTCCTCCTCTTTGGTCGGATAGCCCACTTTAAGCTTTAGCATAAACCTGTCTACCTGGGCTTCGGGCAACTGGTATGTGCCCTCCTGGTCTATGGGGTTTTGCGTTGCCAGCACCAAAAACGGCTTGGGCAAAACAAAGCTTTCGCCGCCTATTGTAACCTGGCGCTCCTGCATGGCCTCAAGCAAAGCGCTTTGAACCTTTGCGGGTGCGCGGTTTATTTCGTCGGCAAGAACTATGTTGGCAAATACGGGGCCTTTTTGCGTTATAAATTCGCCCTTTTGCTGGTTGTAAATCAAAGTTCCCACAATGTCGGCGGGAAGCAGGTCGGGGGTAAACTGTATTCGGCTAAAATTGCCCGAAATTGCCGAAGCCATCGTCTTTACGGCAAGCGTTTTCGCCAAGCCGGGCACGCCTTCAAGCAGAATATGCCCGTTTGCCAACAAACCCACCAACAGCCTGTCTACCAAATACGACTGCCCCACCAAAACTTTGCGCATTTCGTTTCTAAGCAGGGCCGTCCATTCCGAACTTTTTTTAACGGTTTCGTTTAATTGAGCCAAGTCCATAATTTTTCGCCTTATTGTTTATTTTTATTTTGCCTTTTTGCTATCGGCACTGTTTCTTTTTTGTTTACTTATATGACAATAACCTACTTATCTTTGTTCCTCGAAAAAAAATCTTGGTTTTTTACAAAGAAAAGCATATTATGCCATCGTAATAAATAACCGATTTATTAAAGTCTGAAAATATGAATAAAATTATAAGCATTATCATGGGTGGCGGTAGAGGCACGCGCCTATATCCCCTCACAAAATATAGATGCAAACCCGCAGTTCCGTTGGCCGGCAAGTACAGGTTAGTCGATATACCGATAAGCAACTGCATAAATTCGGGTTGCAACCAAATATATCTTTTAAGCCAGTTTAACACTGCGTCTTTGCACAAGCACATTCAGCAAAGCTATAAGTTTGACCCGTTCGGCGGCGGCTTTGTAGACATTTTGGCGGCCGAACAAACCGAAAGCGGCGGCAACTGGTACCAGGGAACGGCCGACGCGGTGCGTCAAAATATGAACCACTTCGGCAAGCACGACGACAACGACTATTTCCTTATATTGTCGGGCGACCAGCTTTACCAAATGGATTTCCGCAAGCTTATAGAGCAGCACAAAAAAAGCGGCGCCGACGTTACCATTGCAAGCAAGCCCATGCCGCGCGAAGAGGCAGGCGAGCTCGGCATTATGCGCGTTGCCGACGACCTTCGCATTACCGAGTTTGTAGAAAAGCCCAAAGACCCAAAAGTTATAGATTCGCTGCTAATAAGCGACAAACTTAAAAGCCAAATAAGCGACCCGAGCAAAGACTACTGCCTGGCTTCGATGGGCATATACGTATTTTCCTACAAGGTTATGGTTGAAGCCATGAGCGGCAAGGAAATGGATTTCGGCAAGGAAATTATCCCCGGAATGCTCAAAAACAAAAAGCTGTTTTCGTATATATTCGACGGCTATTGGGAAGATATCGGAACCGTAAGGGCCTTCTTTGAAGCAAACCTGGCCCTTACCGACGACAACCCGCCCTTCGACTTTTACAAGCAGGACGCAATTATTTATTCGCACTCGCGCTATCTGCCCGGCAGCAAGGTATATTCCAGCCAGCTAGACCGCGTTAACGTATCCGACGGCTGCGTTATAAAGAACTCTAAACTAAAGCGCTGCGTTATAGGTTTGCGCTCGGTTATAAGGGAAAATTGCGAGCTTGAAAACGTGATTATGATGGGTTCGGACTACTACGAAGACGGAGCCGAAAAAAAGCTTTGTTTGGACGAAAACACCCCCAAGCTTGGTTTGGGCAAAAACTGCAAAATTAAAAACGCCATTATAGACAAAAACGCCCGCATTGGCGACAATGTTGTCCTTTCGCCCGAAGGCAAACCCGAAGGCTGGGAACAGGGCGAAATATACGTTAAAAACGGCATTTTGCTTGTAAACAAGTTTGCGGTTGTGCCCAGCGGCACGGTTATATAGCAAAGCCTTTTAAAACAAAAACCGTCCGGAAAATTCCCGGACGGTTTTTTTGTGCCTGCATAAAAGTTGCAAATGCCCTATTTTATATGAATGGGTCTTTCCTTAAAACATATTCTTTCAACGGCGTTTTTAAAGTCTTTGTCGCCCGAAAGAATATCTATTTCCAGTCTCGTATAGTAAAACGGCAATTTGGGTTTGTAGCCGCCCTCTATTCTTACCGCGTCTTTTTCGGTTGTTACAACCATTTGCGCCCCCTCCTTTTCGGCGGCGTCGAAAAAGTCGTCCAACTCCGAAAAGCTGAAGCGGTGGTGGTCCATAAAATGCTCCCTGTATATAATTTCGGCGCCGCATTTTAGCATGAATTTTTCGAAACTGTCGGGCATTGCTATGCCGCAAAAACAGGCTATTTTTTTGCCCTTTAATATGTCCAATTCGGCTCTTTGGTTAAGCGAAAAATCGGTAAGAAACTGTATCGTGTGCGCGCACTCTATAATTTCGGCGTGCGGATTGTATTTGCGGATAAATTCTTCAAGCTGCAAGTCGCGCCTGCCGTCCGACTTTGTCAAAAATATGTAAGAGGCCCTGTTTAGATGGCTTACCGGCTCGCGCAAAATGCCTCTGGGCAAAAGCGACTTGTTGCCGAACGGATTTGTTTTGTCTACCAGCAAAAGCTGAAGCTGCCCCTTTAGAGGCAGGTATTGAAAGCCGTCGTCTAAAATAAGGGTGTCGGCGCCCAACTCCTTTATTGCATAGTGCCCCGCCTTTACCCTGTTTTTGTCGACAATAACCATAACGTTGGGCAGGTTTTTTGCCAACATATAGGGCTCGTCGCCCGCAACAAGCGAGTTTAGCAGAATGTTCTTGCCGTCCGAAACAACTTTGGGTTTCGAGGCCTCGCCGTGGGTTAGCCACTTTTTGAATTTTGCGAACATCGAGTCCGACTTGCTCTTGTAGCCGCGGCTTAAAATTGCAACTTTTCGCCCGCGGCTTGCAAGTTCTCTTGCAAACTTTTCCACAACGGGGGTTTTGCCTGTGCCGCCAACTGTTAGGTTGCCCACAATAACAACAAGGCACCCAAGAGGCGCGTCGCGCAATATGCGCTTGTTGTACATAAAATAGCGCAAATATACCACCGCCGAAAATATATAGGAAAGCGCCTTTAAAAACACCGCGTAAACGCGTGCCGCAAAGTCGTGCCGCCTGTCGTATACAACGTCTACCGTACCTTTTGCGAACTGGTCGGCTTTCTTTTTTAGCTTGCGTGAAAAGTTTTCGAACATTTTTTGGGGAGAAAGGGTAAAAAGCGCGGAAAGGCAGAAAATCTTTCCTTCTAAGGCAAAATCTTTTTATAAAAAACAGCGCGGCCAAAGTTGCCTTTGCCCGCGCCGAACAAAAAAACAAAGCCCTATATTATATTCTAAGAGGCATTACAACGCAGACAAAGTTGTCGAGCGTTTTGAATACGCCCTGGCTCATTTCGTCTTTAAATTCGAAATAAACTTCGTCTTTTGTAAGGTTCTTAAGGGGGCTAAGCAAAAAGTCGGGATTAAAGCTTATCTTGATTTCGGGGCCGTCGTACTCGATGTCGAGAGGCTCTCTGGATTCGCCGTAATCGGCGCTTTGACCGGAAACTTCAAGGCAATTTTTGGTCATCTTAAGCCTTACTGCGTTTTGCTTGTCGCTTGCAACAATGGCCACGCGCGAAACCGTTTCAAGCATAAGCTCCCTGTCCAGCTTTATTCTGTGCTCGGCTTCTTTGGGGATAACCTGTTTGTAGTTCGGGTACATGCCCTCTACAATCTTCGAAACAAGGTAGATATTGCCCACCAAGCCCTTTTCGGCAACTTCGTCGTTTACGGCAATGTCGAAAGCAACCTGCCTGTCGTTAAACGAAATTTTTACGCTCTTGCCCTGCGAAAGCAGTTTTTCCACCTCGGCAACGGTCTTTGCGGGAAGGATTATGCTGCCTTCGTCTTCGGGGGCAACATTCATATCTCTGGATACCAACGCCAACCTTTTGCCGTCGGTTGCAACCAAAGTAAGCTTCGAGTCTGAAAAATTGAAATATACGCTGTTTAATATGTATCTGTTTTCGTCGGTGCTTTGCGCATACGAAACCGATTTTAGCATAGACGCCAGCTCCTGCGGACCCAAGTCGTAGGAATGTTTGTCTACAAAGCTCGGCAGCGCGGGAAATTCGCCCGCCCTAAGGCCCGGAAGTTTAAAATCGGCCCTGCCCGACTTTATTTTCGCGTTTTGACCGTCGGTAGATTCAACCGAAATTTCCTGACTGGGAACTGCGTTTACAATCTGCGAAAGTTTCTTTACGGGCAATGTAATGTCGCCTGGTTCTTCAACATCGGCCTTAATCGAGCAGCGTATGCCCAAGTCGATATTTGTAGTGGCAAGAACCACCGAATTGCCCTCGGCTTTAATCAAAACATTGTTCAATACGGTCATAGGGGGTTTAGAGCCCACAACCGACGCCACCTGCCTTAAGCCCGTGGCGAAATGCTCTTTGTTAACTTTAAATTTCATATCCGATAAATTTTCCCTATTGTCTATTATTTTGTTTAAAAGCTCAAGATAAAATTTTTACCTTTTAGGCGGAGTGCTTCTGCCGCCGGGGTTTTTCTTCCTTTCGTGGGCGGCGGCATTGTTGAATATGGAGGGTTTTTTGCCCGTTCTTTCCTGCTCTTGGCGGATTCTTTGCCCCTCTTCGGCCATCTTCTGCAGTTTTTCCATAAAAGACGGTCCTTTTTTGGGCTTTGCCTTGCTTTTTATTTCCTCCAAGCT
>CAKUIA010000026.1 GCA_934660865.1 uncultured Opitutales bacterium | reverse complement strand
GTCAAAATTTTTCTAGCTGAAATGTATTCCGTGTTCATCGTATTAAGAATACGATTGTCAAATTTAATTTTTCAACTGCTTGAAATAAAAAAAGAAGGGAATTGATTTGTACTTATGTGTTTTAGAGATTGGCGTTTTGTGTATTTTTAACGATATGTTCTTATCATATTGAGAATAAGCCTGTTGGGGAATGCTAGCCAAGTATCGTATTCTTAATACTATACATGGGTGTCTTGTAAGAATGAATCCTTGTATGTGCCATGCAACTTGTTGCATGCAATATGGCGGGGTTTGCCCGGTTGGGGAAAACTCCATTCTTTCACGTTTTGCCGCGTTATCAGCTAAAATAACAGCCATCGTTCCCGAATAATATGAAAAACGCCTTTTATAATTCCGATACCGAATACGTTTTTTTCGGCAATAATCCCGAACACAGAATGCTTGCCGCCGACATATACGGTAGGTCGAGTTCTACGGCAAAAATTTTGTTTTTGGGCAGCAAGCAGTCGTTTTGCGATGTTCAATGGGCCGATTTTAAAAATCGCGTAAAAGTAAAAACCGTAGAATTCGATTCGGACATATTCGTTTTTTCGGACCGCCAAATAAAACGCTTTTTTTCGGACGGCAAAAACGAGTTCTTTTTCATTTCTAAAAATGCCGACCGCAACGCCTCGCTTTCCTCGCAGATTATGAAAGCCGCAAAAAAATGCGGGGCTTCGTTCGACGATTTTTCAATGTACATAGCCCCCAACTGGGAGGAAATAGAGCGTTTTTTAATTTCGTGCCAAAACGACATTCTTGCAACTTTTAATGTAAAGCTTGTAAATCCGTCGAAGCTTGCGGCGTATACGCTTTCAAAAAAATTCAGGCCTGTAGACGCAATGCAGTTCGACAGCGACACGCTTAGGGCAAAGAAAGACATTAAAGTGGCCGTTGTTGGCTTTACAAAAAATTCCCGCGAGGCATTGCTTAAAACCTACGAGCAGGGCAGGTTTGAGGGGGCAAGGTTTTTTGTTGACGTTTTCGACGTTTCGGTAGCGGCAAAATGCAGGGCCTTTTGCGAAAAGTTTTCGGGCTTTATCGGCGATGTGGAGTTTAAGCAAATAGAGGTAAACCCGCTTGAGCTTGTCCAAAAGCTGGATTTCGGCAAATACGATTTGGTTGTGGTAGACCTAGACGACGAAAAAGCGACTTTTGATTTTGCAAAGAGCGTGCAGGAGCGCCTTGTAGAGTCGTTCAACGCCGAAACAACCGTTGCGCCGTTTTTGGAAACTACCCATTTAGACGAAAGTTCCATGCCTAATGTGCAGCCATTCGGAAGTCTTAAAAGCGTATATAGTGTAGACGCCATAATGGCCGACGCCTTTACAATGGGCGGGCGTTTTGTAAACGACTATTACAACAAAACAAAACTGGATTCTATGAAAATGAAAAATTGGATAGGAATGACCGACTTTGAAAGGGGGTCGAACATTTCGGTTGCCGATTTTAACTACAGTTTTGTGAAAATGATAGGGCGCGAAATTTTCGGAAAATTTGCCGACGGAAACGCCTACAGGGCGTGGCTGCGCGACAATCCAGCCAAGTACGACACGCTTACCAGAACCGAGCACCTGCGCTGGTGCGCCTATCTATATTCGCGCGGTTGGGACAAATTAAATCTTTCGGGCGAGATGATGGTTGAAAACAAAGACACCGCAAAAAAGTTGCATACCTGCCTTGTTCCGTTCGACGAGCTTAAGCCGGTTTCGGAAATGTTCGGCGAAGACTACGAAAAATACGACCGCGACAATGTGGATATAGTTTTTGAAATCAACAAAATACTGGCGTCTAAACAGTCGCTTTAGCTCGGCATTATTACCCGAAAAAAGCTTTATAGATAGAAACCGTATGAAAAAAATATTTTTTTCGATAACGCTGTTTGCAATGTTGTTTACGGGCTGCGGGCTTTTTGCCCAGGCCGACGTTCAGGCGGGCGCAATAAATCTTTTGGCGAAATTTTCGGGAGAGGAAATTGTGTTGCAGTCGTGCGACTATTCTTTCGATACAAAATACGGCCGCGTACGCGTAAAATTGGGCAAATCCGCAAAATCGTCGGACGCGCAACTGGTTTTAACGCCGCCGCTTGAGGGCGACACGGGCTCTATGGCAAAGCAGGCCGACGCTTTGGTTTCGGCTTTGGGAGACTCTTTGGGCGACTCGGGCAACAAAGACGTTTTAGACGCGGTTTCTAAAGTTCTTGCCGACGGTGTGGGCGACGCCGACGGCGCCGAAGGCGACGTAATTTTGGACGTAGTTTCTTCGGTAGACAAGGAAGACAATACAACCGTTTCGATTAAATTTACCGGCGACGACAAAACCGTAGAGGCCGACCTTGTTATAAAGGCAAACCCCGACGGAACTACGAGCGTTTCGGGCGAAACTAAAACTGGAAGCGGCGACTCGGGCAATACATCGAAAGTTGACTTGGTTGTAAAAGACGGTTCGTCTTCGGGTACAATAGGCGGCAAAGACGTTTCGCAGCTGCCCTCCGAAAAAGTGGAAACTACGCTTAAAGAGGCTTCGATAACCGACACGCGTTCCGACGGCAGCACAAAAAAGACCGACTATGTAAACAATCCCGACGGAACTTCTACTACAACTACCACCGAAAAGGATTCGACTGGCAAAACCACATCGTCTAGCACGGTAAAATCCGATTCAAATGTATCTGCAAACGATGTGGCTAAAAACACCGACACTTCTGCCGACAATAAATCCGGGGGACAGGAGGCCTCGGCGGGCGGTTCCAATTCTGCTGGCGCAGGCGGCGATTCTGACGGGGCGCAACTGCCCGACAACACAATAATTATCACCGAAGAAACAACTTTAGACTACAGCGGCAAAGACATAAGCGGGCAGGATTTGTCCGACAAAACATTTTCGGGTGTAAAATTTCGCAGCACAAAAGCCGTAGGCACAAACTTCGAAAATTCGCAACTAGACAAAACCGATTTTAACTCGGCAAACCTGACAAACGCCAATCTTAAAAACACAAACGCCTCTTACGCGGATTTTACCAACGCAATACTTGCCAATGCCGATGCAACAAACGCAAATTTTGGCGGCGCAAATTTGAAAGGTGCCGACTTAAACGGTCTTGCAGTGTCGGGGGCAAACTTTGCGGGTTCGAATTTAACGAAAGAGCAATTCTATTCTACTCGCGACTATGGCGACGGCACAATACGCGGGTTGAATATTTCGGGGCTGGACGTTAGCGGCTGGAATTTTAACGGCAAAACCGTTTCGGATATGAATGCGCAAAAAGTTTCGGCCAGCGTTGCCGATAAAAACGGCATATTTGCGTTGGGTTTTGCCGAGGGCGCAAATGTTGGCAATTTAAACCTTGCAGGCTCGCAAATTTCCAAAACGCAGGGCGCTACGTCTATAGGGTTGTTTCTTTCGCGCTCGAATATAAACGGCATAACGCTGGACAATGCAAGCGTGTATTCGCAGGCCGAAAACGAAGCCTACGCTTTGGCTATGGCCGGTGCCGACATAAAAAACCTGTCGGCAAAAAATGCAACTTTTGTTTCCGACAACACTTCGGCTTTAAACAGCTACGACAAGCAAACGCAGTCTTGCGCAATTACAATGTATAAGGGCAAGCTTACCAATGCCGACTTTAGCGGCTCTAGCGTTATTGCAAGCGGCGTAAACGATTCTACTTCGGCAGACCCTACGGTGTTTATTGGCGCAAATTTCGGCGGCTCTACGCTGGAAAATGTAAACTTTGGCAACACTGTTATAGAAGTTAGCGCCTCTAACGGCTTGGGCAGCGGCGACATTATTTCGCGCGGCATAAACCTTGCCGATACGCAACTAAACAACGGTTCTAAAAGCGGTTATGCCTTTTGCGCAAACAATGCAAAAATATATACTTCGGCCGAAAATTCAAACGGTTCGGCAGATGCATACGGTATTGATTTGTCGAACAAAAGCGGCGACGGCATAATTTTGGCCGACGGTGTTGAAATTTATACCGAAACAAATGCAAAGAACGGGGCATATTCATACGGACTTAGCGTTGTGGGAAACGATATAGTAAACGCATCGTTTGTAGGGGCAAAAATAAATGTAAGTTCCAATGAAACTTCGGGAACTAATTTTTATGCCGCAGGTGCATACGGTTTTTATTCGGACGAAAGTATAATCAATTCTAATTTTGCAAATGCTGAATTTACAGCAACATCAAATTCTAACTACCATGCACAAAGTATTGGCTTTTTGATGAGAAGAAAAGACATAACCGATTGCGATTTTAGCGGGGCAGTATTTAAAACAAGCGCGGTTGGTAAAGACTACCTTGCTCAAAGTAGCGCATTTTATTCTGGTAGAAACATAACAAATACGGATTTTAGAAACGCTACATTTTATGCAACTTCTGAATCGCAAGATATGTCATGGGCCACTGGCTTTTACGTAGATTCGGTAGCTATTATTAGCAATGTAGATTTTAGCGGAGCAAGTTTTACCGCAATTTCTACGGGTGTTTCGGGCGGCGCAAAGGGGTTTTATTGTGATCCTGATGATTATTATGGACAAAGAACAACTCTAAAAAACGTAAACTTTCAAAATGTGTCGGTTAAGGTTATCGAAAACTCGAAAGATGTAAGCGATACAAAAGGAATGGTCTTTAACGGAGCAATTTTAGAGAGGGTGGATTTTAGGGGGTCGAATGTTTCGGACTACTGCGTAGACACTGCTTCTTCGCTTACAAACGTGTTGTATGCCGACGGCAGGATACGCAATTTTTCGGCTTCAAATTCGGCAACTTCCATAGACATAATTGCACACAGGCCAAAAGCGGGGCAAAGCGCCGTTTCGGCAAAAATATACTACGACAATGCAGTGGTATCCAACGCCAAGCTAAAGCTTTTGGAAGACGCGCAACTTGAAGTTCTAAACGGAAAATCGCTTACGCTTTCCGAAAACGGCGGCATTCACATTGTAGTAAATCCCGACAGCGGCATTGTTCCCATTTCGTTTTCCGAGGGGGCTTCGTTTGTTCTCGACGGCGGCTATATTATAGTAGACATCACGCAGCTTCCGCAATCGGAATTCGGCTTTACCATTATGGAATGGACAGACGATTGCAATATGGCGTCGCTTGCCGATTTGGAGAAGGACTTTAACATAACCCTTTGCCTTAACGACAAGCCGTATACCGGCCAATGGGATTTTTATTTGGAGGAAAACTCGCTTGAAATAAGGTTTAGTACCGTTGTTCCCGAACCCGCCGAAACTGCGGCAATTTTGGCCTTTGCCGCGTTGCTTGCGGCTGCGTTTTTAAGACACCGCAAATAGCATGGCGCAAACAAAATACTATGCGTTTATAAGCTACTCGCGCCGCGACAAGACCGCCGCTGCGTGGCTGCAAAGGCAAATCGAAAAATTCCGCTACCCCGCAAAACTTGTTTTGCCCGAAAACAGGCCGTGGCACCCCGTATACATTCGCAATATATTTCTCGACAAAAACGAACTTGAGTCTACCGACGAAAGTTTTAAGAAGGAGATAGAGCGCTCGCTTGGCGAATCGCGCTACGTTATTGCGCTGTGCTCGAAGAATTTTGCGGCGTCTAAATGGTGCAACGAGGAAATAAAATATTTCCTTAAAACCCACAACAACGATATTTCGCGCGTTATTCCCGTATTTTTGGAGGGCGACAATATCGACACCGTTCTTTGCCCCGCGCTTGCCGAATACGGCGAAGACATAAAATCGCGCAACCTGCCCGACATGCGCAAGTCCGACGACGAAACCCAAAAGCAGGGTTGGGAAAACGGCTTTGTGCAGGTTGTATCGTATATGCTGAAAGTTTCGCGCGCAAAAATATCGAACCGTTTTCAGCGCGAAAAACGCAGAATTTTGCAGATAATACTCTTTTACGCGTTTAGCGCGGTTGCGGGCTTTGCCGTTCTTACAATGTGGGCGTTGCACGCCGAGCACAAGGCAAGCGTTTCGGAGGCCGCAGCCAAAATTTCGGAGGCGAAGGCCGTAAAGTCGGAAGCCGCCGCCAGGATATCCGAAAAGCACGCAATAGAATCGGAGAAAATTGCGCGCGTTTCGGAGGCAAGGGCAATAGAGTCGGAAAAGCTTGCAAAGAAGTCGGAGGCTGTAGCGCGCGCTTCCGAAGCCGCCGCCCGCGCGTCGGAAAAACGCGCGGTAGAATCGGAAAAACAGGCCAGAATTTCGGAGGCAAGGGCGGTAGACCAATCAAAGCAAACCTCGCAAACTTTCGACTTTCTGCGCGATATTTTAATGTCGAGCGACCCGTCTCAAAAGGGCAACAAAAATACAACCGTGCTCGAGGCTATGTCGGCGGCGTTGGCCGATATCGACAAGATTAAACACCCCAAAGTGCGCGCAACCGTCTACCGCACAATAGGCGCAATTTTCAATTCGTACGGCGAATACGACAAGGCAAAGCGGCTTATACAAAAGGCTATGGACTGCTACAGCGGCAATTCCGACGAAGACGCGCTTTCGCGGGCGGGCATTTTAAACAATATGGGGCTTGTCTGCTTTAACAGGGGCGAATACGAACTTGCCGTAAATTTCTACAAAGAAGCGCTAGATTTGCAGGCGAAAATTTTGGGAGCTTTGCACCCTGCGGTTGCAATATCGTATTCGAACATAGCTTTGTCGGAAAGCGCAATGGGCCACTACAAAACCGCGGCAAGGCTGATGGAAAAAGCCGAGAAAATACAAAGGCAAAACCCCGAAACAAAAAAATCGGAACTTGCAAGAACGCTAAACAATATAGGCGTTCAGCTCGACAAACTGGGCGACTTTGCCGCCGCCAAAAAATACCATTTTAAGGCGCTTGACATTCAGGAAAAATATCTGCCCGAAAACCACCCCGACATTGCGCTTACACTGAATAATATGGGCACCGTGCTTGAGCATATGGGCGAATATAAAAGCTCGCTTGAAAGCTACCAAAAGGCAATAAAGTTGGAAACCGCGGCATTCGGCGCAAAGCACCCCGACATTGCAAGGCTTGAAAACAACATCGGTTGCGTGTACATAAAGCTTGCAGAATATGCAAAAGCTTTGGAATGTTTCGATTTGGCCCTTAAAATACAACAGGCAATACACAAAGACGGCCACCCCGATTTGGCGGTTACATACTCGAATATAGGCGACGCAAACCTTGAAAACGAAAATTTTGCAGCAGCCATTGCAGCCTACCAAAAGGCGCTTGAAATACGCCTTAAATTTTACGGCAATTTGCACCTTGAAACCGCGCGCTCGCACGACGATATTGGCGGGGTATACAACAGGCAAAGCAAGTGGCGCTCGGCGTTTAAAAGCTATTCGGAGGCGCTGTCTATAGAGGAAAAATTCGGCGACGCAGGCCTTGCCGACAAAGCGCGCACGCTAAACAACATAGGCAGCCTTTACTTTCGCCGCGGCGAATATCAAAAAGCCGCCGAAGAATACCAAAAAGCCCTGGCAATTCAGGAAAGGATTTTCGGGGAAAGCCACACAATAACCGCCATTACGCACAGCAATTTGGGCAGCGTTTACTACCACCTTACCGATTCGAAAAACTGCAGGCACCACAACCAAATAGCCTACGAGGCAAGAAGGAAAAATTTGGGAATGTCGCACCCGCTTTTGGCGCGCTCGCTAAACAATTTGGGCTTGGTAATGGAGCTGGAAAAAAACTACAAAGCCGCGGTAGACTACTACAAAAGGGCCCTGGCAATTCAGGAAAAGTCTTTGGGCAAAACCCATTCAGATGTTGCAATAGCATGCGGCAACATTTCTTCGGCGTATCTTAAGATGGGCAAACCCGAGCAGGCCGAGCGCTATTGCGTGCGCGCGCTTGAAATCCTTAAACAAACGCTCGGCGAAAACCACCCGAGCGTTGCGCTGGCATACAACAATAGGGGAGCCGTTTTGCTGCGAACGGGAAAAGCTTTGCAGGCAATGGAGTTTTTCGAAAAGGCGCTTAAAATACAAACCGAAATGTTCGGGACTGCAAACCCCGACATAGCCTTTACACTGTGCAATATAGGCGACGCATATTCGGAGAGCGGGAAAATGGCCGAAGCCGTAGACGCCTACAAAAAAGCTTTGGACATACGAATGAAAATGCTGCATGCAAACCACGTTTTAATAGCCGAAAACTGCCTGATTTTAGCCGACATTTTAGAAAAGGGCGGCGATTTTAAATCGGCCGGGCAATATTGCAAGGCGGCGCTTCCGATAATCGTAAAAAATTTCGGCGCAGGCTCAGAAAGAGCGCTAGAGCTTGAAAAACGCATATCCAAGCTGGGCGGAAAATAAATTTTTTAATGCCGCCGCAGTTTAATGCCAAAAAAAGCGAAGCACGCAAAACCAATGCTTCGCCTTTTTTTGTTATGTTTGGCGCTGTTATTCGTGTATTTTGTGGCTGTTAAGCCATTTTACGGTTTCGGGGTTTCGGTGGTCTATAATTTCGCTATGCCCCAAATCGAGAGCCGAAATTTCCGCCATTTCGGCGTCGTTAAGGCGAAAATCCCAAATATTTAGGTTTTCCCTTATGCGTTCGCGGTGGGTGGATTTTGGAATTATAACAACGCCGCGCTGGGTGTTCCACCTTAACGCAACTTGAGCCGCGCTTTTGCCGTATTTTTTGCCTATTTGCGCAAGCACGGGGTGCGAGAAAATCCCGTGTTTGCCCTCGGCCAAAGGCCCCCAGGCCTCGGGGCAGATTTTTTCGGATTGCATATATTTTAGCGCGTTTGGCTGGGCGTAGAAGGGGTGCAGCTCTATCTGGTTTACGGCGGGTTTAATTTCGGCATTGGCGCATAGGTCGGCAAGGCGGTCCGGCTGGAAATTGCTTACGCCTATTGCGCGTATTAGGCCCTTTTTATGCAGTTCTTCCATTGCGCGCCAAGAGCCGTAATAGTCTCCGAAAGGCTGGTGGATAAGGTATAAGTCCAAATAATCCAGCCCCAGTTTTTCCATAGACGTTTCGAACGCCTTTTTTGCGTTTTCGTAGCCTGCGTCTTGAATCCAAAGTTTTGTTGTTATAAAAAGCTCTTTGCGCGCAACGCCGCATTTGCGTATGGCGTTGCCTACGGCCTCTTCGTTAAAGTAGGCCGCAGCCGTGTCTATGTTGCGATAGCCTTCTTCGACGGCGTCTAATACCGCGCGTTCGCATACCGCGGCATCGCTAACCTGAAATACGCCGAAGCCCTCCATCGGCATTTTTACTCCGTTATTTAGTGTTGTATATTCCATTTTCTCTATGTCCTTCATTTTTCTTAAATATTATCGGAAAACACAAAAATTGTAAATATACAATAGCGGCTAAAAGTTGCCCAATCTTACCAATTACGCCTTTTTGCAATATAGCAATTTTACACACGCTTTGTGCGTAATTTATATTTTACTTTGGCAAAATCTGCATTGTGGGTTGCTAGGTAAATTTTATCTGTTTGCGGCAGTTAATTATCTGTAAAAAAAGAGCTGCCCCTTTTCGGGCAGCTCCCAATTATTTGTCAAGAATGTACGGAAACTATTCGGCCAACTTCTTGTACTTTGCCCAGCGGTAATCCACAAATTCCTGAGCTTCTTTTGCAAGCAATGCAGCTCTTTCGGGATTAGACCTTTGCAACATCTTGAAGCGGTTTTCGGCCATCATGTAGTCGGTTACGGGAATCTTGGGATCTGCGCAATCGAGCATGAAGGGGTTTTTGCCTTCGCCTCTTAGTCTGGGGTCGAATCTGAACAAGGGCCAATAACCCGATTCTACCGCTTTCTTTTGCTGGTCGGGGCCGTTTACCAAGTTGTAGCCGTGCGAGATACAGTGGCTGTATGCGATAATCAGCGAGGGGCCTTCGTACGAATTTGCTTCGGTGAAGGCTTTTACAACCTGCGCGTCTTTTGCACCCATCGAAACTTGGGCAACATATACATTGCCGTAGTCCATAGCCAACAAGCCGAGATTCTTCTTGGGCATAGATTTGCCCTTGGAAGCGAATTTTGCAACCGCGCCAATAGGTGTAGATTTGCTCATCTGACCGCCCGTATTCGAGTATACTTCGGTATCCAAAACAAGAACGTTTACATTCTTGCCGCTTGCCAAAACGTGGTCTAAGCCGCCGTAGCCGATATCGTATGCCCAGCCGTCGCCGCCGATTATCCAAACGCTCTTTTTAACGAGGTCGTCGGCAATGGGTTTCAAAAGCATAGCTTCTTTCGAGTTGTCTAAGGCCAACTTTTCTTTGAGGGCCGCAACTCTTTCGCGCTGCTTAATTATGCCGGCTTCGGTGCTTTGGTCGGCGTTTACAATTTCGTTTACAAAGTCGTCGCCAAACTTGGAGGCAAACTTTGTAAGCAAGTCTTTTGCAAATGCTTCTTTAACGTCTAACGACTGCCTGTAGCCGAAACCGAATTCCGCGTTGTCTTCGAACAACGAGTTTGCCCATGCCGGACCCCTGCCTTCGGGGTTGGTGCAGTAGGGGGTTGTGGGCAAGTTGCCGCTGTAAATAGAAGAGCAGCCCGTTGCATTTGCAACCAAAAGCCTGTCGCCGAACAACTGGGTAAGCATTTTTACATACGGAGTTTCGCCGCAGCCTGCACATGCGCCCGAAAATTCGAACAGGGGCTGGCGCAACTGCACGTCTTTGGGCAGGTTGCCAAGCTTTGTTCTGTCGGGGTTGGGCAAGTTCATAAAGAATTCGAAGTTCTTGGCTTCGGCTTCGCGTATGGGTTCTTGCTCGGTCATATTTATGGCCTTCTTTGAGGGGTCTGCCTTGTCTTTTGCGGGGCATACGCTTACGCACAAACCGCAACCGGAGCAGTCTTCAACCGCAACTTGCACCGTAAAGGCGCAGTTTGCAAAATCCTTCGAGCGGAATTTTGTGCTCTTGAATGTTGCGGGAGCGTCTTTAAGCAGTTCTTCGGGATATGCCTTTGTGCGGATTGCGCCGTGGGGGCAAATTTCCGAGCACTTGCCGCACTGTATGCAGGCAGCGGGGTTCCACGCGGGAACGAACAACGCAATGTTGCGCTTTTCCCACTTTGTAGTGGCCGAGGGCCATGTGCCGTCTACAGGCATTGCCGAAACGGGGAGGCTGTCGCCTTCGTTTCTCATCATAACTGCGGTTACGTTCTTTACAAAGTCGGGAGCCTTGTCGGAAACCGTGGGCTTAAAGCCTTCGGTTGCCGAAACTGCGGCGGGAACTTCAACCTTTTGCAGGTTCGAAACCGAAGCATCTACAGCGGCAAAGTTCTTCTTGACAACTTCGGGGCCTTTCTTGCCGTAGGTCTTTTCGATGGAAGCCTTGATTTTTGCTATGGCTTCGTCGGCGGGCAATACGCCCGAAATTGCGAAGTAGCAAGTTTGCATTATGGTGTTAATGCGGCCGCCCATGCCCATTTCGCCAGCAACCTTGTAGGCGTCTATTACATAGAACTTAAGCTTTTTGTCGATAATGGTCTTTTGAACGTCTTTGTTAAGGTAGTTCCAAACAGTGTTTGCGTCGTGAATGGAGTTTAGCAGGAATACCGCGCCTTCGGCCGCGCATTTAAGCACGTCGAGCTTTTCCATAAACGAGAACTGGTGAACGCCCACAAACTGGGCCGAACCGATAAGGTAGGGCGCCTTGATTTCTTCGGGGCCGAAACGCAAGTGCGAAACCGTTATGCCGCCGCTCTTTTTGGAGTCGTACACAAAGTAGGCCTGTGCATAGTTGGGGGTTTCCTTACCGATAATTTTAATGGTGTTCTTGTTTGCGCCAACAGTACCGTCGGAACCCAAGCCGAAGAATACGGCACGCAAAACCTTGTCGCTTTCGAGGTCGAAAGATTCGTCGTAGGGCAAAGACCTGTGGGTAACGTCGTCGTTAATGCCAACGGTAAAGCGGGGTTTCGGGTTTGCGCTTTTTGCGTTTTCGAAAATCGCCTTAACCATTGCGGGTACAAATTCTTTAGAGCCCAAGCCGTATACGCCGCCGATAATGGACGGGTCGAACGACTTTTGGCAGATACCCTGCGAGCGTGCCTGCGAAATTGCGGTTGCAACGTCCAGGAAAAGGGGTTCTGCAGCCGAGCCCTGTTCGCGTGTTCTGTCCATAACAACAATGGTTTTTGCGGTTTTGGGCAGCTGGTCTACAAACATTTTTACGTCGAAAGGCCTGTACAAATGAACCTTTAATACGCCGAATTTTTCGCCTTTGGCGTTCAGGTATTTTACGGTTTCTTCAACAGTTTCGGCGCCCGAACCCATAATTACAACAACCTGTTCGGCGTCGGCTGCGCCGACATATTCGTAAACGTGGTATTGGCGGCCCGTCAATTTTGCGAACTTGTCCATCTGCGCCTGAACAATGGCGGGGCACTTGTCGTAGAAGGGATTTCTCGCTTCGATAGACTGGAAAAATACGTCGGGATTTTGGGCCGTGCCTCTGATAAAGGGCTTTTCGGGGCTAAGGGCACGCTGGCGGTGCTCTATAACCTTTTCGTAGGGAATCATCTGTTCTACTACTTCGTCGGAAATCATTTCGTAGGTGTTGATTTCGTGCGAGGTTCTAAAGCCGTCGAAGAAGTGAATGAACGGAACTCTGCTTTCGAGGGTGGCGGCATGGGCAATCATGGCCATATCGTGCGCTTCCTGAACACTGTTCGAGCAAAGCATTGCAAAGCCCGTTTGGCGGCATGCCATAACGTCGCCCTGGTCGCCGAAAATAGACAAGCCGTGCGAAGCCAAAGCCCTTGCCGAAACGTGAAGTACGAAGCTGGTAAGTTCGCCCGCTATTTTGTACATGTTCGGAATCATCAAAAGCAGGCCCTGGCTGGCCGTAAACGAAGTCATTAAAGTGCCCGTGTTAAGCGCGCCGTGAACGGCACCCGAAACACCGCCTTCGCTCTGTAGCTGGGAAATATCGGGTGTTAAGCCCCAAATGTTTTTCTTGCCCTTTACGGCCCATTCTTCGCAGAACTCTGCCATAGGCGAGGACGGCGTTATGGGGTAAATAGCAATAGTTTCGCTAACTCGAAAAGCGACCGAAGCTACCGCTTCGTTCGCATCGGTAATTACGCTATTCTTATTTTTCATAATCTATCTTTTAGTGTTCTTTGTGATATTAAAATTTTGTGCCCAAACATACACAAAAAGCCCTAAAAGTCAACACCATTCATCAAAAAAACAATTAAGCTTGGTAAAGTAAAAAATTGCGTCAAAAAACAATTTAAAACGTCCCTTGACAAGTACGATATAATGTTGGGCAGAACAAATATTGCACGGATAACGGGGATGTTCCGGAATTCGACTGAGAATCGTAATATTCGTTCGCATGTCGGAGATGATACTCGGCTCCGTAAAAATGTATCGACAAACTATATAAATGGCGAAGATTACGCTATTGCCGCTTAATTAAGCGACACGTTCGTTCCGCGACTCCCGATAACGGAAACGAGCGTCGACATCGGGAAAAGTACGGGCGCTTTTTCGCGTTGGGGTGCCCGCGCAAACAACAATGCGGTAGAGATGCGAAGGGTGTTTGCCTCGAAGCGCAAATCGAAACAATAAAGCAAACTAAGCATGTAGACGGCGTTTATGAAAGTCCTTAGGACGCGGGTTCAACTCCCGCCATCTCCACCATTTTTTGTGTTGATTATCATGTATTTATAAAATTGTTTTTTCGTGTGGAACGTTTTTAAGTGAGGCAACACCAAAGAGAATAGTTTTATCTGAAAAACGCCGTAGGCTTGTGGCTTGCGGCGTTTTTTTGTAAGTTGTTAATAATCTATATGTCCCATTTTTGGGTCAACCCCAAAGGTTGTGGAATAAGGTTTTTTTTGTAATTTGTTTTTCATAGTTTTATTCCGCATTCTACG
>CAKUIA010000025.1 GCA_934660865.1 uncultured Opitutales bacterium | reverse complement strand
CTCGTAGAATGCGGAATAAAACTATGAAAAACAAATTACAAAAAAAACCTTATTCCACAACCTTTGGGGTTGACCCCGAAAATTCGGGCTATACAGTTGTGCGCGAAGAGGAAAAAGAATCCCTAAAAATGCTTTTTATGGAAAAGCAAAACAATCTTTAAGCCGTATAAAAAACAAAACGGCTTTAGCGTTTTTTCGGGAAATTGCAATTTTGCCAATAGAAGGCGGAATGCTAAAAATTTCCGCAAAGTTTTATGCACAAAAAAACCTTTTGGGAAATTCCAAAAGGGTAGGGAACGCGGAGAGGATGAGATTCGAACTCACGGTAGGGGTTTAACTCCCTACACCGGTTTAGCAAACCAGCGCGATCGGCCACTCCGCCACCTCTCCTTGTTCCAAATCGCTTTAACACGATTTAAAGCTTTTGAGTTTGCCAAAAAAACTGTGTCTTGCAAGCAAATAATTGAAATTTTTGATTTTTTTGTATCAAAGCTTTCCCGAAAATTATTTCCATTTTATGTTTGTAATAGTTTCTAAAAATAAAGATAATTGCAGCCTACACTTATGAATAAGAAAATTACACCTTTTATGTTCTATATAGCCTTTGTAGCGTCGCTTGGGGGCTTTCTTTTCGGGTTCGACACCATAGTTATTTCGGGCGCCGACAAGGGGATTCAGGCACAATATGCCCTGTCGGATTTCCTGCACGGCTTTACAATGGCAACCGCCTTGTTCGGTACCATTGCGGGCGCATTGTTTTGCGGCAAGCCCGCCGAAAAACTCGGCAGAATAGAGTCTTTAAAGATTATTGCATATCTTTATTTTATTTCGGCGTTGGGTTGCGCGCTTGTTGTAAATTGGTATGCGCTTATTATATTCAGATTTATGGGCGGCTTGGCCGTGGGCGCTTCGTCGGTGGTAGGCCCGATGTACATAGCCGAAATTTCCCCCTCGCAATGGCGCGGCAGGTTTGTGGGGTTTTTCCAGTTCAACATAGTTTTGGGGGCTTTGTGCTCGTACATTTCCAACTGGTATATAAGCAGTTTAAATTTGGGTGCAAACGATTGGCGCATTATGCTCGGCGTTTTGGCTTTGCCCGCATTTTTGTTTGCCGTTTTGCTTTTTACCGTGCCCGAAAGCCCGCGCTGGCTTGTTAAATACGGCAAAGAGGAAAAGGCCTACAATGTTTTAGACAAGGTTGGCGGCGCCAATATTGCCGAAACTTTTGCCACAATAAAAAGCTCGCTTTGCGCAACAAGCATTAGCGAAAGGCTTTTTCAAAGCAAATATTTTAAGCCGCTTTTAATAGCGTTTTTCATTTCTACATTCAACCAGTGGTCGGGCATTAACGCGATAAACTACTATGCGCCGCGCATACTGGAAACCGCTGGCATAGGCAGGGGGTCGGCAATGTTCCAGTCTATGTTCATAGGGGTGGCAAACCTTATATTTACGATAGTTGGCATGGTGCTTATCGACTGCGTAGGGCGCAAAAAACTTTTGTATGTAGGCTCGGTGTTTATGACCATTGCCTTGTGCGGAGTATCATACGGGTTCTTTAACGGCCAGGCCGTTTCGGGCTATTATATGCTGGGCTTTTTAATGCTGTATATAGGCGCTTTCGGAGCATCTATGGGCGCGGTTATTTGGGTGCTTATAGCCGAAGTTTTCCCCAACAGCGTGCGCGCAAAAGGGCAGGTGTTCGGCAGTATGGTTCACTGGGTTTGGTGCGCAATTATAACGTGGATTTTCCCGATTGTTGTCGAGTCGGGCTTTGCCACATACACTTTCGGCGTATTTGCGCTTATGTCGGCCTTAACGTTTGTGTTTGCATTAAAGCTGCCCGATACTAGCGAAAAGTCGCTTGAGGAAATACAAAAAGAGCTTGTAGGCAAATAATATTGCTTTTGCAGGTTAATTTTAAATATGCAAACGCCGCCAACATAAAAAAGCGGCGTTTTTTTGTGCGCGCCGTGTGCCGTGTAAATATGTGATTAACGCCTAGAATAAAAAGGGGCGTTGCGCAGGTTTTTGCGTCGGGTTGTTTGCAGACGAATTTGTAGATGATATGTCGCCATATGTAAGCAAAATTTTAAAGCGGCCGCCTTAAGCAAAAGCAAAACAAAATATAGGCTTGTATTATAATGCGCGCAAATTCCATGTGTATTTTATAAATAAAGTGCAAAAAAGCTTTTTTTGTGTGTCGTGTTCACAAACTGACGGCACAAAAAAGGTGCACTCGAAAAACACAAAAAAACGCACCCGAAATCGGGTGCGCCTTTTGCAATCTTTTGCCGTAAAAATTACGGGTTTAAGATGTTTTGCGAGCCGCCCTTAATGGCCTGCGAAATATTGTAGGTGCGCTGTGTTTGCTTGTAGACGTGCAGGATACCCTGCTTTGTGTTTTCGTCTCTAAGCGATGTATACCATTCAACGTGGCCGTCGGCAAAGGCAATGTGGCCGCCGTCTGCGCCGAACACGCCGTTTTCTTCGTCCCACATGCCGCTGGGCTTAAGGCCTCTTGTCCAGATTAGGGGAACTGTGGCTTCGGCATTTGCCAAAACTGCGTTTGCAACCGACCAGCTTACGGGGAATTTGTTGAATTCGGGATCCAAAGACCAGTTGTTGCCAACTTTTTTTGCTACGTTAACGGGCATTGCCGCGTTTTCGCCGTCGAGCTTGGCAAGAACTTTCGGGTCGTTCGAAAGAATCCACATTTCGGGGAGGTTCAAGTCGGCCTTTTCGGCGAGAACCGCCGCCCACTGCCATACGTCGGGCTTCGAAACTATGTGCTGCCTTTGACCCATTTTAACATAGTTCATCCATGCCTGCGCAATCTGACGCGCGTTGTTCATCGACTTTACCTTGGGGCCCGTGCTTGTAAATTTACTCATTGCAGGGTAAAGCAAGCCTGCCAATACGCCGATAATACCGACGACGATAAGAAGTTCGATTAGGGTAAACGCTCGTTTGTTTGATTTTTTCATTTCAGTAGATTTAATTATTATTTTTGTTGGTAAAGTGTTTGTTAGAGTAATTCGGAATATAACACGAACTACTCTTAACAATCAAGCTTTTTTTAATTAGTAGGGAAGGGGGAACTTTTTGCACAAGTCCAAAACAATGTTCTTGGCCTTTGCAATGCCTTCTTCGCTTTCGGGGTTTGCCAAAACAATGCTTATTGCCTGCGCAATTTGCTTCATTTCCTCAACGCCCATACCGCGCGATGTTACCGCCGCAGTTCCCAACCTTACACCGCTTGCCTTAAACGGCGAGCGCGTTTCGAAGGGCACCGTGTTTTTGTTTGTGGTAATGTTCGCCTTTTCGAGAGCGGCTTGCGCGTCTTTACCGGTCAAGTCGGGGTGGCTTGTCCTAAAGTCGAGCAGCATAAGGTGGTTGTCGGTGCCGCCCGAAACAAGCTTAAAGCCCTTTTCCTTTAAAGCGTCGGCCAAAGCGGCGCAGTTGGCTACAACCTGCTTCGCGTATTCCTTAAAGTCGTCGGTGGCGGCCTGTTTAAAGCAAACTGCCTTGGCCGCTATAATGTGCATTAAAGGCCCGCCCTGGTTGCCGGGGAACACGGCCGAATCAATCGCCTTTGCGTATTTTTCTTTGCACATAATTATGCCGCCGCGGGGGCCGCGCAACGTTTTGTGCGTTGTTGTAGTTACAAAGTCGCAGTAGGGAACGGGGGTGGGGTGCACGCCGGTTGCAACCAAAGCCGCAATGTGGGCGATGTCGGCCATAAGCATTGCGCCGCATTTTTGCGCAATTTCGCCCATTCTTTTAAAGTCTATAATTCTCGGATATGCCGAAGCTCCCACAACAATCAGCTTGGGCTTTTCCGCCATGGCCTGTTCTTCTATCTTGTCGTAGTTTAGCATTTCGGTTTCCTTGTCTACGCCGTAGCTTACAATGTTGTAGAGCTTGCCCGACATATTCATAGGGTGGCCGTGGCTTAGGTGGCCGCCGTGGTCCAGCGAAAGCGACAAAATTTTGTCTCCCGGAGTAAGCACCGCCGAATATACCGCCAAGTTTGCCTGCGAGCCGGAGTGGGGTTGTACGTTAACGTGTTCGGCGCCGAAAAGAGCTTTTGCCCTGTCTATTGCCAACTGCTCTATAACGTCTACAAACTGGCAGCCGCCGTAGTATCTCTTTTTCGGATAGCCTTCGGCATATTTGTTTGTCAATGTAGAGCCGGCCGCTTCCATTACTGCCGGATATGTGAAGTTTTCCGACGCAATCAATTCGATATGCGTTTGTTGGCGGTTTGTTTCCGAGCGTATTGCGTTGAATACTTCGGGGTCGAGTTGTTTTAGGGGAATTGCGCTTATTGCTTTATTCATAATTTAGGTATATTAGCTGGTTTTGTCGTTAAATGTCAAGTTTAGCAGGCCGAGATTTTTTCGACCCTGCGCAGGTGTCTGCCGCCCTCGAATTGAGTGGACAAAAATATATCCACCAATTTTTTTGCCTCTTCGATGGGAGTGTAGCGCGCGCCAAGGCAAAGGACATTTGCGTTGTTGTGGCGGCGGGTCATTTCGGCCATATTTTCGTTTACGCAAAGGGCCGCCCTAATTTTCGGGAATTTGTTTGCGGTAATGCTCATGCCTATGCCCGTTGTGCAGATTAAAATGCCGTAGTCGCTTTCGCCGTCGGAGACTTTTTTGGATACCGCCTTTGCATAGTCG
This sequence comes from uncultured Opitutales bacterium, assembly GCA_934660865.1. GTDB lineage: Bacteria > Verrucomicrobiota > Verrucomicrobiia > Opitutales > Intestinicryptomonadaceae > CAKUIA01. The sequence goes on along the minus strand of CAKUIA010000025.1, from coordinate 12,726 downwards.
GGGTAGTCTACGCTTTCCCTGCCGAAGCAGCCGCAGTCGTCTACTGTTATTTGTTTGGATTTAAGATATTGGCAGACTTCCTCTTTTAAGTCGAAGCCGCCGTGGTCGCTACCAATGCTTATTTTCATAGTTTTTCCTGTAAAAATTTTACGAGATTTGGAATGCCCGACACGATTTCGTCGCGGACGTGGTCGTATACTTTTTGGGACATTCCGAAGGGGTCTGAAATGTCGGCGTCGCAGCCGCTTTTGCCCGAAAGCGAAAGCAGGGTAAACGAGTTTTCGGGAATATAGTCGCCGAAATACGCCTTTGCTATTTGCAGGTGCATATCCTCCATTGCAACAAGTGCAAAGCAGGTGCCCAAAAGCTCTTTTGTAAGCTGTTGGGGCTTGTGGTTTTTAAGCGAAATGCCGACTTTTTCGAGCGCCTTTACCGAGTTTGGCGAGGCATAGCCGCCAACTGCCGCGCTTGTTCCGGCCGACATAACCCGCAGCTTTTTTAGGGGGCTGTTTTCGGGCAGGGCCGCTATTGCGTGCTTAAGCAGCGCCTCGCCCATCGGCGAGCGGCAAACATTGCCCGTGCAAAGGAATATTACACTGTCGCGTTTGTTTGGCATTTTGCTATTTTTTGTTTCTCGCCAGCTGGCGGTGTGCAATGTCTTTGCGGTAATAGGCGCCTTCAAACGATATTTCGGATACCAAAGAATATGCCTTTTTAAGCGCGTTTTCCAGCGTGTTGCCCGTTGCCGTTATGCTTAAAACCCTGCCGCCCGAAGTTATTATTTTGCCTTCGGCGTTCCTTTTTGTGCCGCTGTGTATTATATAGGCGTCTTTGGGGCACTTGTCGGGAAAGCTTATTACTTTTCCCTTTTCGTAGGCATTCGGGTAGCCTTTCGAAGTCATTACAACAGTGGCCGCAAATTCGTCTTTAATTTCGCACTTGCTGGGGTCTAAATTGCCGCAGGCTGCGTCGAACAAAATCTCCAGCGCGTCGGACTTTATAAGCGGCATTAAAACCTGGCATTCGGGGTCTCCGAAGCGCACGTTATATTCCACAACCTTTGCGCCCTGTTTTGTAATCATTATGCCGACATACAAAGTTCCGCGGTAGTCTATGCCTTCGGCCGCCAGGGCGTTTAGTGTGGGCTGAATTATGTTCTGCCTTACGTCGGCTTCAACTTCTTTTGTAACAACGGCGGCGGGGGCGTAGGCACCCATACCGCCCGTATTAAGGCCTTTGTCGCCTTCGCCAATGCGTTTGTGGTCTTGGCTCGGCGGAAGCATAATATAGTTTTTGCCCGAAACAATAAGCATTATGCTGGCTTCTTCGCCCTCCATTTTTTCCTCTACAACAATTTCGGCCGAGCTTTCGCCGAAAGACTTGTTCAACAGCATGTCTTTTGCCGCCGAAATAGCCTCGTCTTTGCTTTCGGGTATTATAACGCCTTTGCCCGCAGCCAAGCCGCTGGCTTTTACAACCACGTTAAAGGGCACGCTTTCTATGTAGCTTTTTGCGCTTTCAAAATCGGTAAAGTTTTTGCCTATTGCCGTCGGAATGTTGTTCCTTTGCATAAAGGCCTTGCTGAAAGCCTTGCTTGCCTCAAGCTGCGCGCCGTCTTTATTCGGCCCGTAAACTGCAATGCCGTTTTCCCTTAAAAGGTCGGCCAAGCCGAGCGAAAGGGGCACTTCGGGCCCGCAAATAACAAAGTCAATCTTTTCGGCTTTGCAAAAATCCAGAATTTTGTCGAGGTCGCTTACGGGAATGTCGGCACTTTGGCAGTCTTGCGAAATGCCTCCGTTTGAGGGCGCGCAAAATACCTTTGCAGCCAAAGGAGAATTTACAACCGCCTTTACAATGGCGTGCTCGCGGCCGCCGGAACCAATAACCAATACGTTTAATTTGTCTTTCATAAAAATTTTAAACCGCCTTTCTGTATAGCGACAACGCCCAAAGCATCATAATTATATTCGGTATCCACGCCGCCATTGCGGGCGTTAAAAGGTCTTTAGAGCCTACGGCCGTGAATATGTTTGTAAGCAAATAGTACGCAAAAAACAGCCCCACGGTTTTCGAAACACCCACCATCGGGTTTGTTCTAACGCCCGCAACCGAAAACGGAATTGCAATGGCCACAACTATAAGGCACACAAAGGGGCTTGTAAGCATGCTTTGCAGCTGAACGCTATACGGCAGCATTTCCTTTTCTTCGCCCAAAACGTCTATCAAGTGCCTAAGCTCCAGCACCGAAAGGTCTTTGGGGCGCTTTATGGTAAGCTCCATAATGTCGGGGTCTTCGCCGAAATCCTTGAATGTTTTTTCCCTAAATTTAAGCGTTCTTTTTGCGTTCGACGTTTGCGCGTCGAAAAACACTTCAAAGCCGTCTTTAAAAGTCCAACACTTGTCGCTGTTGTTGTAAAAGCCGTATTTTGCCCTTACAGCATGCGTTTCGCGGCTTTGGCTGTCGAGCACATGAACTTCAACGCCCTTTGCCTCGTTTGTGGATTTTACAAACTCGCGCACAAACCAAATTCTGGAGTTTTTGCGGTTGTTAAACGACAGGTGGTTTATAATGTCGTTGTTAGAAGTTTTGTGGGCCTTTCTTTCGCCTGCAAGGCGCAGGGCTTCGATGTCGGCACGGCCGGCCTGCACGGCTTTGGGAACAATGTCGGCGTTAAGGTAAAATAGGAGTATTGACAGGCAAATGCCCGCCGCCCACAGCGGCCTTGAAATGCGCCAAATTGTAAGGCCCGCGGCCCGCATTGCGATAATTTCGGAATTTCTGTGCAAAGTGCCCAGCGAAAATATTATCGACAGCAAAAGGCTTATGGGCAAAACCACGGGAATGTACGAGGGCAGCTTAAGCGCGTAATACTTTATTATTGTGGCGGCGTTTGCGCCGTACGAGATAAGGTCGGGCAGGTCGCTGTAGGCGTCGTGCAAAATCAATATCCCCAAAGTAACAAACATTGCTCCGAAAAATATTTTGAACCACTGCGAGAAAATGTACCTGTCGAGTATAAACATAAACCGATTTTGCCTTAAAAATTTCCGGATTATTCTATGGTTTTGTTTTGATATGTAAATATTTTTTATAAAATAGATTGCAAAAAGAAATAATTTGTTTAGAAATTCCGAAAAAATAAAAAATATGAAAAATATCGGTGAAAGACTCGAACAGGCTCGCGTTGCGCGCAATATTTCGTTGAAAGAGGTGGCTGCAAGGCTGAAAATCAGGGAGGAATATTTGTTCTCGATGGAAAAGAACGACTTTTCCTACAATATGCCCGACGTTTATCGTAGGGGCTTTTTGCGCCTGTATGCCGAATTTTTAAAGCTTAACCCCGACGAAATCATGCAGGAATACAAGGCTATGTCGCTTGTGCAAGACGCCCACAGCAGGCATTTGGGCGCGCAGATTTTGGGCAGGATAACCGCCTCGGAAATGTCGCAAGACGACGCTCCCGCAACAGACGGCGACAATTTAGATGTTTCGGGCAGGTTCGAATCGGGCAAAGACTATTTCGGAACTTCGCCAAACCCGTTAGACAGCGACGGAGACGGCAAAAAATACGTTAAAATTGCCGCGGTTTTTGTTGCCACAATAGCGGTTTGCGCATTGCTGTTTTGGGGGCTAAGCGCGTTGCTTGCAAAACCGCACAAAACTGCCAACCCCGAAATTTCGGAAAGCGCACAGCCCGAAGCGGCCGCTTCGCAAAGCGCGCCTTTAGCCGACTACACATTGGGTATTTTGTGCACGGGCGACAGCGACACCTATATAAACTTGCACTATCCCGACACCGCCAACAGCCCCGTATACGCTGGGGCAATTAAAAGCGGCGAAAAGAAGGAATTTAAGGTGTCGGGCAAAGTGATATTGCGCGTAACCGATGTAGAGAAAATAAAAATCGAAAAAAACGGCGAAGTGCTGGATTTACAAAAGAAAAAACCAATGCGCGGAATAAAGACATTAAGTATAAATCCACCGACAAAATAAAAAAATGATATTTTTTTGCAAAAATATACTTGACTTTCGCAAAAATATACATTTTATTCCGATTTAGTTTTATAACTTATATATTAAAAGTATACAGAAACTTTAACTTTAGATTCTGAAACTTAACCATAACAAACAAACGAGGCTAGAAAATTATGGCGAGACCGAAAGGCAGTCTAACAAGAGCACCAGGAATGACCCAAATCTCGATTAGTCTCCCCAAGAAATTGGTGGAACAAATCGACAAAATGGCGGACGCTGAGAACAGGAACCGTTCGAACTTTATTGCCAATACATTGTTCAATTTGGCACAACGTTCGTTGGCTGTTGCCGAACCCAAAAAGATTTTAAAATAAGTCTTTTTGCTTATAACTTTAAAGAGGGCAAAACACAAGGCTTTGCCCTCTTTTTTTGTTCATTTGGCTTTGGCTTTCCCCTTTGGCGCGTGTGTTGATAAATTGCAGGGGCATATATTTTATTTTTTGCTAAAAGTTCTGCAAAACCCGCACTGGCTATAATCGTCAAAGCAAATTTTGTTTTAGCATATCGCTTTGCCAAATTTTATTAAAAGTAGCCGGTTATAGTAATAATGCTTTTTTTATCGCGCTAATTTTTGCCGAATAGTTTAAAACGGGGTTTTTGCTTCAATAGAGGTAATGATTTGACAATAGTTCAAACTTTTGCATTATACAGATGAAACGCGAGATGTTTTAGGCGGTGTACCAGCGCTAGAATGAGAAAAATCTTGACCCGACATAGAATACGGCAAAGTTTTTCTTTCTTAAACTCAACGCTGTGTTTATCAACGATGGAATGTCGCAATCTGGTCAGCTAATCAAACTTAAACAAGTTGCTATTCTGCAAATGAGAATTCTTGAAGGTACTGGTGATAGAAAATTTTTGAAATAAGTAAAAGTATGAACTTACAATTCAATATATCTTTGGCCGACGGTTACAAAAGTGCAAGCCAAATAGCTCGTGTGCTCACGGAAGATTGGCTCGCACATAATATGTATTGCCCTATTTGTGGTAAAGTGACAATTCAACACGTAAAATCGAATGCACCTGTAAAGGATTATGTTTGCGATAATTGTAAATCACAATATGAACTTAAAAGTAAGAAAACAAAAAGTGATAGATTTCAATCAACTGTCGCTGCTGGCAGTTATGAGAAGATGATTGACCGGATCACATCATTGGATAATCCCAGTTTCTTCTTCTTGCATTACAATAGGTACGAGGTCAATAATTTGGTTATTGTACCTAAATGTTTCTTTACTCCTAATATAATTGAAAAGCGTAATCCCTTGAATGAAAGTGCTCGTAGAGCAGGTTGGGAAGGTTGTAAGATCTTAATGAAAAAAATTCCTGCAATGGCAAAAATTCCAATAATTCTCAATGGAGAAATAATGCCTGTTGCAAATGTTATTTCGCAGTATAAGAGGGTTTTCAATCTGCAAACGCATTCTATGGAAAGTAGAGGTTGGCTTATTGATACTCTTCATATTGTAGAACGAATGGATGGCATTTTTTCTCTCAAACAGATGTATGAATATTGCGCGGAACTTAAAGAAAAGCACCCTAACAACAGTCATATCAAAGATAAACTCAGACAACAGCTCCAATTCCTAAGAGACAAAGGCATCATTGAGTTCAAAGGAAATGGAGTTTATAAAAAAATACAGAAATGAAAGATATACATAATAATATTGCCGTTTTTTAGATTTTTGCAATGGAAAGGTCGACAAACAAGACGGTAATCGTCTTGTCGCGGATGCTGGCATAGAGGAATTTGTGTTTTACGACCGCTATTATAGGAGAGCAAAAGTTGCGTCGAGAGAGGGGCGTGTATTAAAGGTGCGTAGATATTAGGTGTCCGAAATGTGAGAGAATGTTTTTGGGAGGATATGTGGGTTAAAAGAAAATAAGCGGATGAGAAATATAAGAGAACTAAAAGGAATGATGAAAGAGATGAAATACGAAGCGACACAAGAGTTTGAAAGGCTAGCGGAGACAATAAGCGAGTGGTTTACACCGATAATCCGAATGTGGAGATTTGCGAAAAACAACACAATAACCGATGGCTTCCACAGGAAAATGAAACTGATACAACGAATGGCTTACGGTTACAAAAAATTTGAATTTAAGCGAAGCGCGAATGAGATTTTGTCGCAGGCAAAAGACCCAAAGGGCGAGACGGTTTGCGTTTTGCAAACATAAGTCAAAATTACAGATTAAGGATCTTGATTCTATGAGGCATCTTTCATTAGTATCCACTCTCTTTGGTATTGATCCAGATAAATTCCATGCAGATAACGGTTCAACAGTGTATTTTCCCCTCTACTGCAAACCGTGCTTGTAGAGAATGGGATCACGCTTCTAACTGCAATGGTAGATGTTTGCAATGAATAGATTACTAATATTTTGGTTGTATGTATTCGTTAGTATTTGTGTTTATGCAGATACTGCAGAATATTTAAAAAAAATAAGCGATTCTCTCAAGATTTATGTGCACATACAGCCAAAGGCGGGTTCTGCCTTTGCTTTGAATATACAAAATCTGAAATTATGCGATGATGTATTATATAATGAAAGTGCATTCAACAAAAATGTTGAGGTAATTGTTTGTGTAGGCACTATAGATAAACAACAACAGGAAGGAGTAAGAGTTTATGGCTGTGGTACATCTATATCGTCTTATGAGAAACAATCTTTTTCAAAAACACTTAAGTCCAAATATTTAATCTATCAACCAACGATGGATTTTTTGCGCAAGCTAAAAGAAATATCAAGTGATTCAAGCATCGAAAAAATACGGTATATAGAAGGGACTTTTTCCTTTTTCGGCTTGCTGAAATCAAATAAAATCGATCTTAGCAAGACGATTGTACGTTCCGAAACAGTCTGCTTGGAAGGCGAAGAATTAAACGCTTGGCTAAATTTTGCACGAAGTTTGCCTCCAACAACGAAGAATAGCAATGAGTATTAAGCTAAAAGTTGTCTTAAATGCGACATTAACTAGCCGTAAATAACCGAACCCAAAACAACTCCAATAGGCTCAATCTATAAAAAACCGTAAAGAAATGCCAAGCGCGCTAACTACAAAAACTCCTTTGCAACAACCTTGCAGGCATAATGCAACCCCATTGCAAAGGTCTTTAAAATACTGCGTTGTTTAATGCGTTGTCTCCAAAAAATTCTCAAAGGTGTGGCACAATTACCTCAAAGCTTGTGGCGCAATAGAATTGTTGCAAACTGCCTTGCGTTTTGCGCTGTAGCACATTGTAGAACTAATTTTGCAACAATAAAAGCAATTAGGCGTAAATAATTGTAAACGATTTTTAAGAGGGAAAATTTCCCCAAAACTTGGCTTTTAGGCCTACAAAAAAAGCCCGCAAACCTTGTCGGAATGCGGGCTTACGAAATGTCGGGCGAGTGGGATTCGAACCCACGACCCCCTGGTCCCAAACCAGGTGCGCTAGCCAGACTGCGCTATCACCCGAAATTTATCCGAAAAATAAAAGACATTTACTATGCCATTGTCAAGTTTCGAAAACCGGCGTTTGTTGTACCTTTTAGTTTTCGCTTTTTACGCCGTCTTTGTTTATATTTATGTTATATTTGCCGCTTGAGAGAATTTCGGGGCACGCCAGCGCCGTCTTTACTCCGAACTGGCTGTTTGTAAAGCTTGCAAAGGTGTTGTTTAAAACCCCGCCCGAAAGCCCCCAGTCGGCATAGCCTATGTTAAAGCGCCAGCCGCCCTGGTGCAGCACCCACGACTTGTCTTTGCTGTTTTGCGCAAAAACAACAACGGGGTTTGCGTTTGTTTCGGTTGTCTTAACCGACTTTATGTTCGAAGAATCCTTCTCGTATTCGGTTTCGGTTATTTTTGTTGTTGTGCACCCGGCAAGCACTATGGCCGCCAGTGCAAATATGCTGCTTATTCTCATAATTCGTTTTTCCTTCTTTTAATGTATGCGGTTATGTATGCGCGGTTGCCCACTGCGCGCAGAATGTCGTAGGCTGCCATAAGTTTTAGGCGGGCGGCGTATCTTTTCCAATTCCACCAGCCGTATTTGTGGTATATTTCGTCTATGCCGTTTAGCAGAAATATGTCGTCGGCCTTTTCCTTTAGGTATAGCGAGCCGTCCGAAAATTCGTACATATAGTCGTGTATGGCCGCCGACGCTTCTATTGCGCCAAAAAACACGTTGCCCGCGTTTCGCGCCCACTCTGGCATAGACTGGCTGCCTACTCCGTTGCAGATTTTTGCAAGCGCGCTTCTTTCGCAGGCAAGCATTTCTTCGGGGATAATCAGTCGGGCGGCCTTTGCCGTTTGCAGCAAAGATTCTATCTTTTGTTCGCTATACATCTTCGTTTTCGGCCTGCATTGCGTTGTATATCTGCTGTAGGCAAACTTTTTTGTCGAGATTGCCGATTTCGGATTCGTCGAACTTAAATTCGGTGTTTCCGCCCGCTTCAAGCCCGTTCGAGTCGGTAATGGTGCCTACCACTTTTATGTATTTTATCTTAAACTTAGATCCGTTTTTTAGGTTTATATCCATATATTTTTTCCTTTCTATTTGAATAGATTGCAAAGGCGTTCTATTGTGTTGTCGACGGGGCTTGCAATGTAGCCGCTTACAAGAACGTTGCTGTTTTGCGCCGACTTGTCGGGAATTGTTTTTGTCGTTCCGTTTTTAAATGTAAAATTTTCCAATGCCAATGTAGCCCCCAAAAATTCGAACTCGAAATCGGCAATGCTCCACGCGTAGTCGGTGTATGTGTCGGGTAGCGAGCTTGCGCTTATGCCTATTCTACCGTTAATATCGCTTTGAATCCATCTTGGAACGGTTTCAGTTACGGTAGTTTCGTATGTATGCCACTGGCTGTCGGTGCAGTCGCTTAGCTTTATTTGCGCAAACAAAATGTGCCCGCCAAGCGTGCCTACGGCCAAGCCCAAATACGGCGAGCTTGAATTGCTTGTGGTGTTTTTGCGGTATTTAAACTTTATCCTTAGCGTAACTTTCCCGTATCCGAAAACCGAAACGCTCGAATATAAACAGCCCGTGCCGCCGCCTATATAAGTCCCCGCAATGTCTACTGCATTGTTTATGCCGAGGGCAATTTCGCTTTCGTCTAAAACTCTGTTTTTTAGGTAGTGTATTGCCGTAGGGCTTGCGTACCAAGTGCCGCGCATTGTTGTGGTTGTAGTGGCCTGCCCAATATTCCAGCCTCCGTCGCTTGTAGCCCCCATATTTTTGTCGGGGTTTTTTGTAGTCGGGTTTATAAGATATGGCGGCATGCTTTTGCCCTGAGCATAGTCGGCAAAAGAGTAGGGCGATTCGTCCGAAGTTATGTCGAAATTAAGCACCGTAATGTCGGCAACCTTGCCGCTGCCAAGCGAAGTGCTACCTATGGTAAAATCGCCGTTGTCCTGCGTGTCGAATTCAAAATTTGCCTGGCTAAAAACCCCCGTGTTTGCCGAAATTTTCAGCTGCGATTTTGTGCATACAATGGCGGTGCAGTTTACGCCGTTTATATTTGTAGACACGCTTAAAAGCATTTTTTCGTTTGTGTTGTTATACGCTCTAATTACGCTGTAGGCCGTCAGAATTTTCAGGTTGCCCACGTTAAACAGCGTGCCCGAATATTTCTCGGTTTTTACCAATATGGTAAAAGGCGGCTTTAGCGAAAATGCCGTCTTTGCTTCGCCGTTTATTATGTGCAAAAAATTCCTGTTTTCCTTTTGGATTTTATATTGCCCAACGTCGGTTTGGGCGGCTGCGTTTGCAGCATTTTGCGCGGCCGTTTTTGCGCTTAAAGCCTCGTCTTTTGCATTAACGGCGTCGGTTTTTGCAAGCTGTGCGGTTTGGCAAAATCCATCGGCTGCACTTTTGCTTGCGCTTGCGCTTTCGGTATACTGTTTTGCCTTTAGCTCGGAATTTGCGGCATTTACCGCGCTTTGCCCCGCTTTTTCGCAAAAGTATTTTGCGCAATTTTCGCCATATTGGCTTTCTGCGCTGTTTTGAGTGCCGACGGCGTAGCCCTCGGCCAAAAGGGCGTTGGCCCGCGCGCTTTGCGCGGCGCTTTCGGCTGCCGATTTCCATTTTTCCACGTCTGGCGGTGTATATGCGTCGCCTGCGCAAAAGTTTTCCTCGCATTCAATCCAACCCGCGCAAAGTGTAAATTTCTTATGCTTTTCGCAAACGGCCGTAAATTTTAGCCATTTTTCGCCGCTTTTAATATTTGTCTCGCTTGCGTCCAATTCAAAAAGAGCGTGTTGCGCCGTTTTGTTTTGCCATTGCAAAAGCTGCAAATCTTTGTTTGGCGAACTGCAGATTTTTTGCAGCAAAATTTCCGATTGCCTTGGCGCGGGGCTGTTGTAGCCGCCTATGTCGTATATTTCAAGTACTATTTTTTCCGCCTGCGACAGGTCGCGCAGGTTGCCCGATTTGTCGAAAAAGGCAACGGAAAGGTTTATGTCGTCGCCTTGTTTAAAACGCAAAATTTCGCCGTTTTGCCCGTTTGCGGGTGTTTGGGCTGCATTTACATATAGTGTGTTGATTTCGCTCATAGCAAAGCCGTTATATAGTTGTTTTGCCGCGGCAAAAAACCACGCTTTGCTGTGTTTGAACCGTTTGCGTTTTTTTCTTGAAAGCGGTCTTTTTTATTTTGAATATTTTTAAATGCCCGAATTCATAAAAGAAAACGTTTTGCTTGCCCCTTTTTGCGGCTTTAAATGCGGCGGGGCGTGCCGTTATTATCTGGACGCCTCGGCTTGCGACATTGGCGTTATCGAAAAGGCGTTGGAATTTGCGGCCGAAAAGAATTTGCCGGTAAAAATATTGGGCGGCGGCTACAACACTTTGGTTGCCGATACCCTTGGCGATTTTTTGCTTATACATTTTAAGCCGTTTGTAAGAGCCCCGCAGTTTGCGGACGGCTACACAACGGTTTTGGCGTCTATGCCGCTGCCTGGCTTGCTTGCTTTTTGGGCAAAAAACAATGTTGGCGGTACCGATTTTTTGGCGGGCATACCCGGCAGCGTAGGCGGGGCAGTATGTATGAATGTAGGCATTTCGCGCCCCGAAAGGCGCGAGATTTCCTCGCTGTTTTGCAGCGCTTTGGCAGTAGACATAAAGGCGCGCAAAGTAGTGGAGTTGGATAAAAACGATATGCTGTTTGCCTACCGAAGCAGCATTTTACAGGGTGGCAACTACGCGCTAATTTCGGCAAAATTCCATACGCTGGAAACCGACTTTAACATTTCCGAGAAAATCGCGCAGGCAATTTCGCAAAGAAAGTTGCGCCAACCCAGGAACAATAAAAATGTCGGCAGCGTTTTTAAGAACGTAAACAACGTTTCGGCGGGCTACTATATAGAGCAATGCAATTTAAAGGGCTTTTCGGTTGGCGGGGCCGTTGTAAGCCGCGCACACGCCAACTGGATTTTAAACGAAAACAACGCGTCTTATGGCGACATTTTGGCTTTGGTAGAGCACATACAAAAATGCGTGTACGACAAATTCAAGATAAACCTTGAATTGGAAATGCGAATTTTGAAATAAAAAGTATAATTATTTGCTTGAATTGCGCGTAGCCATATCTATAACATTTCAACAAAGGTAAAAAAATGAAAACAAAAATTATTTCTCTTCTTCTGATATTCGTAGCCTGCACGTTTTCCTTTGCAGACGACTTGGCAAAGGCAAAAACTTCAAAAAAAGAAATCAGGGAAAGCCTGCTTGAAAATGTCGACAAAACCGCGAAGAACGGCGACATTACCATAAAAATTCCCGATTCGGCGCCAAAGGGGCTAGAAAGCAGGTATTTGTCGCCGTATCTGGCAATATTGCTTACCTATGTAGACCCCGATATGGATTTTGAAAAGTTCTCCGAAAAAATGAACAAGGGGGCAAGCAACAAAATTGCGTCGATTATGGCGGTTTCCAAAGCCTATTTGGCGTCTAAAAACATAAAGCTTAAAATGATTTCGTTTTCGGCAAACAACGTGAGAATGAAGCTCGACGAAGGTTTGCCCCTGTTTGCCTACGTTTCGGCCGACAACCCATCTTACGAAAAAATTGCCCTGCGCACAAAAGACCGCCCCGAAGAAGCCGAAAAAATGGCCGAATGGACAAAAATCCTTAAAAAGAACGAAGTTAAAAGCTTTAAAAAGGGCAGGATTTGGTCGGATACAATGATTTCGGGCTACAACAAGCAAACGGGCGAATACCTTATGTGGTACGGTGCCGAGCCCATTTGGATTAGCGAAGCCGAGCTTAAGAAAGCCCTGAACGAATTGTACCAAGTTTCCTTCTAATTTTACCCGACAAACGCGCATTTGGCATTTTTTGCAGGTATATTAAAAAAAAGCTTGCAAAGTTTGCCTAAAATATATTTTCTTTGTGTCTTTATTTGATGGTACGATAGCCAAGTGGTAAGGCGAGGGTCTGCAAAATCCTTATTCGTCGGTTCGATTCCGACTCGTACCTCCAATTTTTAAGCCGCCTTTTTAGGGCGGCTTTTTTGTGCCCGTATAAGATTTGTTTTTTGCATTTGCGTTAAAGCGCAAAACGGCGGCTTTTGTGTTGGGTCAACCCCAAAGGTTGTGGAATAAGTTTTTTTTTGTAATTTGTTTTTCATAGTTTCACTCCGCATTCTACGAGTACTCTCAGTCTGTAATTTTCAAAGTTTCTATACCCGTAGGCTCGTCGCTGTATCAGTTT
>CAKUIA010000024.1 GCA_934660865.1 uncultured Opitutales bacterium | reverse complement strand
TAACCGAAGGCTTCCATAGGAAGATGAAACTTATACAACGTCGAGCCTACGGGTATAGAAACTTTGAAAATTACAGACTGAGAGTACTCGTAGAATGCGGAGTGAAACTATGAAAAACAAATTACAAAAAAAAACTTATTCCACAACCTTTGGGGTTGACCCCGAAAAAATAACGGTATAATAAAAGCTCCCATAGGAATATGGAACTGACATAACAACCCTATAAGTATAGAAACTTTTAATTTAAGCGAAGAGCGAATAAGATTTTGCCGTAGGCAAAAGACCCGAAGTGTGAATACAAGCCAAAGTCGCGTATAAACGCATTTGCAAAACGCACCGAAAGGCACCGACGTATCAAACAATTTGCGTATGCAAACGCGAGTCAAAATTACAGATTGAGGGTCTTGGTTCTATGCGGCGTCTTTCGTTAATATCCACTCTCTTTGGTGTCCCCCAAATTTGGACACAAAAAAAGCCTCCGCCGAAGAAAGGAAAAGAGGCGGAAGCTTAATTTCTTTAAGTTCCCCGGCAGGGATTCGAACCCCGACTAGATGAACCAAAATCATCTGTGCTACCATTACACCACCAGGGAATTTAAAGGTGCTAAATTTAGACTACCGTACAGGCAGGTCAAGCTTTTTTTAGCGTATCTTTGCCTTGCCCCACGAAAATACGGCAAACAAAACCAGCATATAGCTAAGGCAAACCAGCGACGACTGCAACACATTTGCAAACAGCGCCGTTATGGCCAAACCCAAAAGCCCAATACAGGCCGCAATTACGCTTGCCGAAATCTTGTTTTTAACGAAAAAGCAAACCGCATAGATTATGGGAACTATCAGGCATAGCGCAATGCCTACATAGCCGCGCTGCATTAGCGCGTCGAGCAGGCTAGACCCGCTTGTGCCCCACAGCGCCTGCCCCATGTCCGCCCCCTGAAAAAATCCGTACAAATACGGGAACGACATTACCCCCCAGCCGAAGTACGGCCTGCTTTTTATTATGGGGTAAATATCGGCAAAAATGCAGTCTTTGTCGGCAACGCTAATTGCCCCGCTATTTTGCGGGTTAAAAAAGTAGTAGTAGTCGGCCGTGCCGAACGCGTATTTTGCCGCAAAAAACAGCCCCGCAGCCGCCAAAAGCGCATACAAAACACACGGCAATATACATTTTATTTTCGGGCTAATTGCAAACCTTTCGTTCGGGTACGGCCAATATTTTATCTGCGTCTTTTTATCGGGAAAGGCGTCTATGGCCAAAATAACCATTCCGCAACTAAATACAAGCGAAGCTATTATGCCGTATACGGCGGTATTCACATAAATTACGCTGGCATAAAGCAGCACTGCAACCGCCAGGAACAAAAACCTTTTCGACAGCACAAAGCCGCCCATGTCGAATCTTTGCCCCTGATACAGCATTACCATAAAAGAAACGCCCAGCCACAATATTGCAAATGCGGCCCAATGTGCGCTGTCGGCAAAAACCGAGAACGAATTTTTGCCTATAACCCCCAAATTTATCACCGAATTTTTGCCGTCGAAAAAGGCCATTGCAAAGCCCAAAACGGCAAGCAGCGCAACGGGCAAAAGGCACGCAGCCAAAATGCGCTTTAGCACGTATCTTGAATCTGTTACAAAATATAGCGACAACGCCAACGCGACCACGGCTGCGGTTGTAATTTCGCCGAAAAACCCCATTACGGGCGAAATTGCCGCGCTTACAATCAACTTGGAGTTGTTTAGATCTATCGTATAAAATTCGGGCTGCGAAATGTTTTTGCCGCCCGCCGAAATTATTGGGTAATACGCCGCAATGCCCGCAATTACAAGCAGCACAACATACGGCAAAAACGAGCACAAAAACTTTGTTCTTGTTCCCGTTTGAGAGTCGCTCCACGACATTCTGTAGTAAAAGATATTGGCAACGGCAAAGGCGCCCGAAATTTGCACAACCCCCATTGCCAGGGTATAGTTTACGGCATATAGCATGCACGCCAAAAAGAAGCTTACCGAAACGTTCACCAAAAGCAGAACCTCGCTTAGGTATCTAAAGTCGGTAATAAGTACGTCTTCGTCTCTCATCTTTAGCGGTTTGTTTTATAGCAAATGCTTTCGGCAATTTGCGAACTTTTTTCAAGACCAAGCAAAATCTCCACAATCTTCAGGGCAAAATCGGTTGCAGTTCCCATGCCTTTAGAAGTTAAAATGTTTTGCTCGAAAACGCACGCGCTTTCGGCGGAATACAACTTGCCGAGCTTTTCGGCGGTATCGGGGTAGCCCGTGCATTTTTTGCCGTCTAAAACGCCCGCCTGTTTCAGGATTAGCGGGGCGGCGCATATGGCGCACACGAGAATGTTCATGGAATTTGCAAGCCTTACAGCCCCAAGCAAAAGCGGGTTGTCTAGCACCTTGTATACGCCGCTGCCGCCGCTTATTACAACGGCGCAATATTCGCTAATGTCCACATCTGCAAGCGATGTATCGGCAAAAACCTTGATTTTGCTTCGGCCTACAACCTCGCGCGATTCGCCGACTGCCGCCAAGTCTACAACAAGCCCCGCCCTTCTAAGGACGTCTACGGGCGTCAATGCCTCTATCTCCTCGAAGTCGGGGAAAATTATCTGTAAAACCTTTTTTTTCATAGTGAATTTTTAAAGTCGTTTATGCTATTCCAAAATAGCTGGCTGTCAAAGTCGAACAAATTTAGGTGGGCGGCCCCCTTTATGCACACAAAGCGCTTTTTGCCGCCCGACTTTTCGAACATTAAAAGCCCGTTGCGGTAGGGAACAATGCGGTCTTTTGTACCGTGTATAAAAAGCACTTTGCAGTTTTTGTCTATGCGAGGCACCCTTTTTATGTTTTCAAGCAAATCGAACGGCAGTATGTTGAACGGCAAAACCGTTCTAATGCCGGAGGCAAAGCCTCCCATAATCACAACGCCCGCAAGCTCTTTCGAGTGCTTTTCGGCCAAATACGAAGTGGGCGCGCTGCCCATCGAAAAGCCAGCCAAAACGATGTTTTTAGGGCTTATTTTCAAAACCTTTTGCGCATATTCGTATACGGCGTCGGCGTTGGAATATACCGCCCTTTCGGAGGGCCTGCCCGAGCTTAGCCCGTAGCCCGAATAGTCGTAGGCTAAAACATTAAAGCCGTTTTCGGCGTATTTTTTAAGCAAAGGGTATATTTCGCCTATGTCTTCGCCGTTGCCGTGGCTGTAAAGCAATGTATATTTTGCGTTGTTGCCCGGCAAATACAAAGCCGCCATTTTGCCGCCTATAAAAAACAGTTCCTTTATGTCGCCTTCTTTGTAAAAACTTTTAGGGGCGGGATACGCGATTTTTTCGCCGAAAAAATACGCAATGCAAAACAACGCTGCGTATGCCGCAAAACATACCGCCAAGGCTAAAACAAAAAAGCTCATAAATACGAATCCAGTTTTTGCCAAAGCTCAAGCGGAACAACATCGGGGCGAAGCTTCGTGTCGCCTACAAGGGCAAGCCAGCCGTCTACGCCGGCATAGGAATTGCCCATTGCCTTTATAATAGAACCCAGCTGCTTTCGCCTTTGCGAAAATATGCGCCTTATGCAGTCTTTTGTGCGCTTTTTAAAGAAGAAGGGATTTTCCTTTATCTTTAGCGAGAGCAGCGCGCTGTCTACATTCGGGCGCGGGTAAAAACAGCTTGCCGAAACTTTGTAGACATTGTCCACATCGTAGGCGGAGTTTACCAAAATGCTTATCGGGCAAAAATCGGCGCTTTTGCCCTTTGCCGAAAAGCGGCTTGCCGCCTCTTTTTGCAGCATAAGCGACATTCTTTGCGGCGCGCGCTGCACGGCAAAATCCGTCCACGGAGTGCTTATCGCATAGGGCAAGTTGGCGGCAATCTTAAAATTCCTTTCACCGTCGGGCAGGTTGCCGAAGGGCTTTTCAAGCGCGTCGGCGTTAAGCAAATCCACGTTCTTTTCGTCCGCAAAAAGCCTGCTTAAATGGGCAAAAAGCCTCTTGTCGAGCTCTACGGCATACACAAAAGCGCCCCTTTCAAGCAAAGCCCCCGTAAGGGTTCCCAAGCCGGGGCCTACTTCTACAACAATGTCGCCCTCTTTAATTTCGGCAAAGTCAAGCGACTTGCGCACAATGTTTGCGTCTATCAAAAAATTTTGCCCCAACCGCTTGTCGGGAACATGACCGAGCTGCCCGAGCAGTGCGGTAGTTTTCGAGGGGCTTAGCTGTCCGAAAAAATCCATCTGTGAAAATTCAAAGAATATGCACGGCAAAAGCAATTTAATTTTTGCTTTAAAAACGCCTTGCGGCATTTTATATTGTGCGCAGAAATTTATAAAAAAATGGAATCGGTAGACAAACTTGTTAGAATAATAAAAAAATTGCGCGCCCCCGACGGCTGCCCGTGGGACAGAAAACAGACACACGAATCGGTAAGGGGACACCTTGTGGAGGAATGCGCCGAACTGCTCGACGCCATCGACAAAAAAGACTACCCGAATATGCGCGAGGAACTCGGCGACATTTTAATGCACATTCTTTTGCACTGCGAAATTGCCGACGAGCAAAAGCTTTTTAACTTTAACGACGTTGCAAACGAGCTTGCCGAAAAACTCGTGCGCAGGCACCCCCATGTTTTCGGCACGGAACACGCCGAAAGCGAAAGCGACGTGCTCAAGATTTGGGACAAGGTAAAAAAAGAGGAAAAGCCCGACCGCAAACAAAGCCCGTTCGACAAAATTAAGCCCGACATTTCCGCCCTAAGAATGGCAAGGGAGGTGGCAAAAAACCTTCCCGACCTTTCGGCAAAGCCCGAAACTGCCTCTCAAATTGCGGGCGAAAGGATATATAGTGCCGTGCTCGAAGCCGTAAAAAACTCGGTAGAACCAGAAGGCGCGCTAAGAGACTACATATCCCTTTTAAGGAACAATGCCCCAAAGCAGTAGCACAAAAATTTTTTCTACCGAAGTTGTGCTCGACGGCGTTCCCGTAAATATTTCGGCAACGGTAAAAAATTCGGCGCACAGCACACACATAAAAATTTCGGTTTCGAAAAACGGCGAAGTTTTTATTACAAAGCCGCGCTACGTTCCGCTTGCAAACGCGCGCGAATTTTTTTTGGAAAACGCAAAATGGATAGCCCAAAAGCTTGCGCAATGTACCCCGCGGCAAACTTTGGCGCAATACCTTAAAAGGCAAAACCGCATTTTCGCGTTCGGCAAAAGCCTGATTTTAAAAACCGAAAAAAGCGAAACGCTCGGCACCGTAATAGAAAACATTCCCGCAGGCGAAATTCTGTTCGTATACCGAAACGATTTCGAGCTTGAAAGACTTTTTGCCGCTTTCGCAAAAAAGGCGCTGCAAAATGCGGTGTGCGAAAAGGCAAAAGCCCTGAATATTGCCTATAAAAGCATAGAAATACGCTCGCAAAAAAGCCGCTGGGCTTCGAGATCGTCGAACGGCACGCTTTCGTTTAACTGGCGCGTTGCGCTTTTGGACAAAGATTTGCAAAACTACATTGTTTGCCACGAGCTTGCGCACGAAAAGTTTATGGACCACTCCGTCTCGTTTTGGCTGTATTTAAACTCGTTTTGCCCGCAGGCAAAAAAGCTGGACAGGCAGCTGTCAAAACTAGGCGCCGAAATTTTCGCCCTCGCCGAACAAGCGCGTAAATAGGCTTTTGCTGCGCGCCTGCAATTCCAATTTCGCCTCGGCGATTTCGCCTTCGAGATACATTCTGTTTTCGTTCGAAATGCGCGAAAGGTCGCCCAAATTGTAAAGGTATACGCCGTCTATTTTCGAGCACAAGTCTTCGGCGTTTTTGGGCATTCCCAAATCTATTATAAACAGCGGCTTTGTTCTGTTTGCCATGGCTTTTTTTACGGAGCTGGCCAACAGTATGGGGCTTTCCAGCGCCATTGCGCAAATTATTATGTCCCACCGAGACAAATCCTGCAGGGCGTTTTCCAGCGGCAGAGCAAACGAGCCCGAATTTACGCAAACTTTTAGCGCGTTTTCGAAAGAGCGGCTTGCAACCGCCAAAATGCCGCCGCCCCTTACGGATATGGACTGCGCTACGTCTTGCCCGACTTGCCCAGAGCCTAAAAGGAGAATGTCGGCCTTTTTTACGTCGTCGAAAATCCTTGCGGCAAGCTCGGCGGCAACGGCGCCTATGGTGATTTTGCCCGCACCTATACGCGTGTTTGCGCGAATCCATTTGCCAACATGTATGGCGTTTTGGAACACCTTGTTCAGCACAAATTTGCAGTGCCCCCTTTCGTGGTAAACAGAATACGCCGATTTTATCTGCCCCAAAATTTCGGTTTCGCCAGCAAGCTCGGAATCTATGCCGCACGAAACTTCGAAAATGTGCATTACAGCGGCCTGCCCGAAATATTCCCTGGAATGCGCCCTAAAAACTTCCGTGTTTTCGACGTATATTTCGCCTATGGCGCTCCATACCTTTTCGAATATCTCGTCGCTTTCGTCCGCAAAGTAAAACTCGACCCTGTTGCATGTCGAAACTACCGCAAATTCGCAAACTCCCGCCTTTTCGAAAGCTTTGTCGGCAAACAAAAGCCTTTCGCCCTTAAGCGAAAGTTGCGCCAAAATTTCGTTCGGCGCAGTTTTGCAGGAAACGCCTATTGCACCGAAACTTCTCATACTATACCAGCAAGCCCGACAGCGCGTCGCAAAATTCCGCCATTTTTGCGGCGGCGGCGGTATCGAACTTTAAAACCGCTTTTTTTGCCGCGGCAAGCTTTCCGTCGAATTGCAGTTTGCACTGCTCCAAAATTTTGTAGTCGCAAAAAAGCGATTTTACCGAATTTGAATCGCGATTTTTAACATAGCCGGCAAGCAGCTTTTTGTCTTTTTGCGCGGCGCATTTTTCGAGCAGCAAAATCGGCAGAGTGCGCTTGCCCGAAAGCAAATCGGTGCCGGTGGTTTTGCCGCCGTTGCTTTCGGTGGCAATCCAGTCGCAAATATCGTCGAAAATCTGGTAGGCCATACCCATTTCGCGCCCCGCCTTTTCGGCGCACAGCGCCCACTTTTTGTCGCCGCAGGCCGCACCGCCGAAATGGCACGCAAGCTTGAACAGCACGGCCGTCTTTTTGTCGATAATGTCGTAGTAGTCGTCGAACGACGTTTTTTTGTCGGCGTCGAAAATGCTTTGTATTATTTCGCCCTCGCACAATGTCTTTACCGCCGCAACGCCCTTTTTTTGTATTTCGGCGTCGTCGTTCGCCATAATGGACATTGCATGCGCAAAAATCGCGTCGCCCAACAAAAGCGACAGCTTAACGCCGTATTTTTTGAACATTGTAGGCTCGTTGCGCCTGAGCATTGCGTTGTCGATAATGTCGTCGTGTATAAGGCTTGCCAGGTGTATAAGCTCCACCGCGCACGCCCTGTTTAAGATGGTTTTTGAAAGGCCGCTTTCCCACGACGAGGCGAAAACAAGCATGGGCCTGATAGACTTGCCCTTCGAAGAAACGGAATCGCCCGCGTATTTTTTCAGCTTTCGGTCGAAAGCGGTTGCCTGCAAAGCCAATGTACGCCTATATGCCGACAACTGTTTAGACATTGTCGCCGTAAAACTTTTCAAAGCGTCTGCTGCGATTTCCATATACGGTAAATACTCTAGCATACGCGCATTTCTTGCAATTAAAAAATTGAATTTTCGAAAATCTTGTGCTGTTATTTGTCGCATGCAGGACAACACGCTATATTCCATCTTGTTTTTCGGCGCTTGCCTATATCTTTTTAAAATGTGGCTGGACGACGCAAAGTATTTCGAAAAAAACAAGGCTCAAAGAAAGGGTGCTTTTTCGGGGGCGTCGTTTGCGCCGAAAGCCGCATTGTGCCTTGCCGCCACCGGGGCTGTTGCGCTGCTTTTTGCCCAAACCGTTTTGGAATATAAGTTCGGCTTTGCCGACCAGCAGAGCAAAGTGGGGGTTTTTGCGGTATTTTCGTGGGTGTCGGCGGCCTTTATAGAAGAGCTTGTTTTCAGGGGCTATTTGGTTGTAAAAAACAAAGGCAAACTTGCCCTATACGCCTCGATTTTCGCGTTCTCGCTTTTGTTCGCTTTAATGCACCCATTTTTGTGGGATTATAGCATACCCGAAAACGCACCGGCAATTTCGCCTGCAAACTTTTCGCTTAACTTTACGGGCAAGGCGTTGTTTTCAACCTCGTTTATATTTATAAACTCGCTTTTCTTCTACTTTATGCGCTTTAACAAATTAAACAAAACGCAGTCGCTTTTGCCGCCGATAATAGCGCACCTAAGCTACAACATAGGCGTATTTGCAATAAAACTGCTTTGCGGCTATGTGGAATTTTAGCCGATGGATTTCCTCTTTAAAAACTGCCTGTTTTTAGCGCCCATGGCGGGCTATAGCGACGCCGCCTACCGCAGGCTTTTAAAGTCGATGGGCGCCGACTTTTCGATAAGCGAGTTTGTGCACAGCAACGCCGTTTTAAGCGGGGCCGTTCCCGTTTTAGAAAGGCTAAGACAGGCCGAAAACGAGGGCATTAACGGCATTCAGATTTTCGGCAGCCAGCCCGAAAAAATCGCGGAATGCGCGCTTTATATAGAGGAAAATTTTGCTCCCGCATTTATAGACATAAATTTTGGCTGCCCGGCGCAAAACGCAGTCGGCGCAAATGCGGGAGCTGCCCTTTTAAAGACGCCCGAAAAAATGGTGCAGATAATAAAAACCGTTTCCGGGGTGCTTAAAAAAACGCCTCTTACGGCGAAAATGCGCACGGGGTTCGACTCGCAACACATTGTTGCAAAAGAAGTTATACCCGAATTGGCAAAGGCGGGCGCAAAGATGATAACCCTGCACGGCAGAACCGCAAAGCAGGGCTACACAGGCCCTGCCGACTGGGACATTATAGAGGAATGTGCCCAACTTTGCAAAGTGCCGCTTATAGGCAACGGCTCGGTTGAAAAACTTAGTGCAGAATTTTTGCAACATTCTAAATGCTATGGGTTTATGATTGGCAGAGCCGCCCTTATAGACCCGTGGGTTTTTGAAAGGGTAAAGGCAAAAATAAACAATTTGCCCTTTTGCCCCCCGCCCGAAAAGGCGGCGTTAAAACTTGCAAAAGACTACCTAAGGCAATGCGAGCTAGACTCTTTTGAAATAACAAAATCGAAATTATCGCACCTAAAAGCGCAAATTGTTAAATTTTTAAAGGGCGCGCGCGGCTTTAAGCAAATACGCATAAATTTGCTTAAATGCGAAACATTTGAAGAAATTACAAATCTAATATACAACGAAAGACTATGAAAATTTTAATAAATTTTATAATGCTTTTGGCGGCATTTTCGCTTACGGCGCAAGAATACAGTTTCGATTTAAGCAACCCGAGCCACAGGCCGAAAATTTCCACCCCCGACGGCTCTGTTTCGCTTAACGCCGAGGAAATTTTAAGCTGGAACGCCGCCTGCAAAAACTACGAGCTTGCCCTTAACAAGCTCGACGAAAAAGACTACGAAAACGCCCTGTATCTTTCGCAACAGGCGGTAAAGCTTGCCCCCGAAAAGGTTTTCGAACGCTGGGCGATTCTGATTTTGCGCGGCGACGTTCTGCGTTTTGCGGGCAAATACGACGAAGCTAGAAACTGCTACCTAAAAGTTGCCCTAGACAAGCACTATTCGGGTGCAATTCAGGCGCAGGCTTTGTATAAAACGGGGCTTTCGTACTACGACCAAAAGGAGTACCTTAAATCGCACCCCTATTTCGAGCGCGTGTATGTTTTGTACTACAAGCTGGAATATTGGGCAAGCCGCGCGTATTTGTACGACGCAAAAGCCTTTTATAGGCTAAAAGAATACAAATTTACCCACAACATTTTAAGGGAATATTTGTACAAGGCAAAAATACGCGAAGGCGCAATTTTCGACGAGGCAAAAGCCTTGAACTTGGAAAACCTAAAACATTTAAAATAAACAAATTGCCCGCCCTAAAATCTTTTTAAGGCGGGTTTTATTTTGCCATTTGCCGCATATATTAAAGCGGCCTTTTTGCAAAGCACATTGCCGACACGTTTTTATAGCCCGCTTTTTTCAAAGTTTTTGCGCACTCGTTAAGGGTGGCTCCCGTTGTCATAACATCGTCCAGCAAAACCAGTTTTGCGGTTTTATCGCATTCGGCTTTCGGGTTTACGGCAAATGCGTTCATTACATTTTGCACCCTGTTTTGGCGGTCTAGCATTGTTTGGGTTGTGGTGTCTTTTACTCTTACAAGCAAATCCAAAACGCCCCTAATAGACGGATTTTGCCTTGCCAAAATTTCGGCTATTTTGCGGCTTTGGTTGTAGCCGCGCTTTTTAAGCCTTTTGCCGTGCAGGGGAACTGCAACTAAATAGGCGTTGTCTACAAAATCGAAATATTGGGGATTTTGCGCGAAAATCTTTGCAATGTCGGGCAAAACATACAGGCCTTTTCGGTATTTTAGCTCTTTTACCAACTCGCAGACGGCCCCTTTGTAAAGGCAGGCACATCGGCTTTCTTCAAAGTAAAATTTTGTGCCGAAGCATTTTGCGCAAGTGTCGGTGCTGTCTTTGTCAGAACCAATCAAAGGTTCGCAACAGCGCAGGCACCTTGCGTTTAAATTAAAATCAAGCGTTTCGGCGCAGGCTTTGCACAGATACAAAAAAGGACCTTTCGGGTTTAGTTTGCCGCACGCCAAACACCTGCGGGCAAACAACAAATCCAAAAAGCCCTTTAGTAAAGCTTTCACAAAAACTATCTTGCAAATTCGAATATATTTATTCTCGAGCAGCACGCCTTTGAATTGGAAAGCATGTCTATGTCGGTAGGCTCGAAGTTTTCGCTTTTTTGCTTCATACCGAGCTTATACTTAAACACATAGTTGCCGTTTTCGTTCTTTTTGTAGAAGCTTTCCATTTTTATGTTTGCGGTTTTGCACATACAAACGGGCGAGCCGTCGTATTCGGAGGGATAGTTTATATTGAAAACGTCGCCCTTTTTAATCTCGTCTTTGCGCTGCATTACCGAGCCTACAAATTCGGCGCAATTTTCGCAGACTACGCCCAGTTCGCGGTCTAAATCGGGCGAGCTTTGGTGCCTTATTCTGCACATTTCGTAAAACTCGCTCCTTAGCTGGAAAGACACCGCAAACGACGGTATTAAATGCCCCGCACCCTCTACCGCCGCGGCGAATGTTCCCGAGCTTAGTATAAGCGGAAACGCTATGTTGTGCCCTATGTTTATGCCCGAAAACACAATATCGGGCTTGGCATTGGGCTCGTACAAGTGGTTTATTGCAATGTTTACGCAGTCCGACGGCGTTCCGCTTATGGTGTGGCAGTCGAAGCCGTAAAAGTCGCTTACCCTTTCGTGCTTAAGCTCGGCATGGCGCGAAAACGCCCTGCCTATCCAACTTTGCTCTTTCGAGGGAACTACAATTTTAACTTCGCCCAATTCGGAAAGGGCGGCTGCCGTGCTCCTTAAAAACGGCGAACCAATGCCGTCGTCGTTGCTGATTAGTATGCGCATTTATTTAGAAGCCAAATATGCGTTTATGTTTGCCGAGGCCTTTTTTGCCTGCCCCATTGCGCTAATTACGGTTGCAGCTCCGCTTACAACGTCGCCTCCCGCATATACGCCCTCCATAGAGGTCTGCAATGTTTCCGGGTCTACCTGCAAGGTGCCTTTTGGCGTTGTAGCAAGGTTTTTGCATGTCATCGGTATAAGCGGGTTTGGCTTGTTGCCGATGGAAATTACAACGGCGTCGCACTCTATTTGGAACTCGCTACCGGGAATTTCGACGGGCTTTTGCCTGCCCGAAGCGTCGGGCTCGCTAAGCTCCATTTTTATGCACTCTATCGCCTTTACCCTGCCGTGTTCGTCGGCGATAATCCTTTTGGGATTGGTTAAAAGGCTGAAGTTTACGCCCTCTTGCTCGGCGTGGTGAACCTCTTCGGCGCGCGCGGGCATTTGCTCTCTTGCCCTTCTGTATACCAAAGTAGACTTTGCCCCTATTCTTAGCGCCGTTCTGCACGAGTCCATTGCAACGTTGCCGCCGCCTACGGTTACTATGTGCTTTGCCCTTATGGGCGTTGTACCGAATTCGGGGAAATTATAGGCCTTCATAAGGTTAAACCTTGTAAGGAATTCGTTTGCCGAAAATACGCCCACGCTGCTTTCGCCCTCGATGTGCATAAACTGCGGCAAACCTGCGCCCGAACCTATAAACACGGCATCGAACTTAAGGTCTTTTATAAGCTCTTCTACGGTTTTCATTCGGCCTACAAGATAGTCTAAATGCACTTTTACGCCCAGCTTTTTTATTTGCTCGACCTCGTACATTACAATGCTTTTGGGAAGCCTAAACTGCGGAATGCCGTAGCTAAGCACGCCGCCTGGCAGGTGCAAAGCCTCGAAAACCTCTACCTCGTGCCCCGAAATTGCAAGGGTTGCCGCAGCCGTAATGCCTGCGGGCCCGCAGCCGATAATTGCAACTTTCTTGCCCGTAGACGGCGCTTTTTGGGGCAGTTCCTCTATATTGTTTTCGCGCACATAGTCGGCGGCAAAGCGCTCCAGCGAGCCGATGGCCACGGGCTTGCCCTTTATGCCCAAAACACAGTGGCCCTCGCACTGGTTTTCCTGCGGGCAAACCCTGCCGCATACCGCGGGCAATGCCGTTTGCAGCTTAAGCTTTTCGGCGGCGCCCTTCGGGTTTTCAAGCGCGATTTCGTGTATGAAAGCGGGTATGTTTATGTTTACCGGACAGCCCGAAACGCATCTGGGCTTGGGGCATTGCAGGCAGCGCGTAGCCTCGTTTACGGCGTCTTGAAACGAAAACCCGTAGGGAACTTCCTCGAAATTTGTGGCCCTGCGCTTGGGATCTTGCTCGGGCATTGCCGTTCTCGGAAGCCCCGAAGCCTTTATTTTTCTTTGTGGATTTTGGTTATTGTCCATTTGCTTTTCCGTTTAAGTTTATTGGTGGCACTTTCCGTTGTGGTGGCGCGGCATTGCGTCTACTTCCAGCAGCGTATACGCGCTTCTGCGCTTTGCAAGCTCGTCGAAATCTACGCCCTTTAGGTCGAAGAAAGGCCCGTCTACACAGGCAAACTTTACCTCGCCGCCCACGCTTACGCGGCAGGCTCCGCACATACCCGTGCCGTCTACCATAATCGGGTTTAGCGCGCACAGGGTTTTCTTTTGTATTTCGGCGGCAACTTTCGAAGCCTGTTTCATCATAAACACGCAGCCTATCGAAACAAACATATCGAACCGGTCTTTGCGCGATTTCATGACATCGGCACAGCCGCCCTTAAGGCCTTTTGTGCCGTCTCGGGTAGAGACTATAAGCTCGTCGCAAACCGATTTTAGTTCGTTTTCGAAATAAAGAAGGTACGAGCTTGAAGCCTCGATTGAAACCGCAACTTTTGCGCCCAATTTTTTAAGCTCTCTTGCTATGGGATATACCGCCCCTATTCCGTAGCAGCCGCCGCTAAGCAGAACCGAATCGGTGCTTTTTACTTCGCTTAAGTCTATGGGAGTTCCCAAAGGACCGCTTACGTGCGCAATATAGTCGCCCGCCTTCTTTGCGCCCAATTCCGCGCTGGAACGGCCGACTTCCTCTATTATAAACCTTATCCACCCTTCTTGGGCGTTCCAGTCTATAATTGTAAAGGGCGAGCGCTCGCTGTGCCTGTTTGCCAGCAATACCGCAAACTGCCCCGCCTTTGCGTATTTTGCAATTTCGGGCGCCTTTATCTTTAGCGCATGGAAATTGGGGGCAAGCATAACGTTTTCAAGCACTTGGCATGCGTTGAATTTGTCGACATTGTCCTCCTTTTCGGGGGCTTTTTCGAAGCCCAAAAGCTCCAAGTCGGGCACCAATTCCACAAGGCTGTGCCCGAAGAAGTATCTCGGCAAAATGCCGTGCGAATAGGGCCTGCTGTGGGCGGGAGGCGCTTTCTTCTCGATAATGGCGCCCTTTACGCCCAACGACGAGCAAATGCAGCTTAGCACAACCTCGAAATTAAGCGATTTGCCGAAGGGCCTTATTTTGCCGTTGCGCTCGTCTAGCACGCGTGCGGCAATAACCGCCTTTGCCTTTTTCTGTATTTTGGCGGAAAGGAAGTCGGCAACAAAGATGTTTTCGAAGCTGTCGGCCAAATTTTCGGGGATATAGTCGCCGACCGAAAATACGTCTTTAAACTCGCCGTTTTTAATGCGTTCGGCAAGCTCGTTTGGCAGTTCTTTCGAGCCCGACTCTATAAATTCGACATGCCCGCCTTTAAATTCGGCCAAGCCTTTAAGCAGCGACTTTACATTGTCGCAAACAATGGAGCTTGCCAAAATCAAAAGCTTGTTTTGCGAGTTTTTAAGAATTTCGACAACATATTCTACAAGTTCCAATTCTTCGGCGGGAACAAGGTCGCGCCCGCGCAAAACCGAGCTAAGGCCAAGCCTGTGCTTTGCGTTTACAACCTGCGGATATACAAACTTGCCGTTTACGCACAATGCGTTTTCGGGCTTTAAGGCCTTTGCCGAAGTGCCCATTAAGCGCCCCTCTTTAATCTTCAATTTAAGCTCGCACTTTTTGCCGCAAAATTCGCAGTTGCCAATGCACTCGCTTTCGGCGGCTCCGTACCACTTCGACCACCTGTCGGTAAGCGAACCGGTGGGGCACTCGTCTACGCAGGCTCCGCAGAACACACATTCCTCGTTGCTCCACGGGTTGTCGAATGCGCTTGTTACCTTTGCAAACTTGCCGCGGCTTGAAATCGAAATTGCGGGTTTGCCGTTGTGCATTTTTGCGCACGTTCTAACGCAAATGCCGCACAATACGCAAAGGTTGTAGTCGCGGTCTATAAACGGGTCGCGCTTGTCGATTTTCGAAATGTCGTAGCTTACGGGCAAATTCATTTCCCTTGTAAACGAGCCCATTGCTATGCCCCTTAGCCCGCAAACAGGGCGGTTCGAGCACGCGCCGCACCTTGTGGACACGCCCGACTTTGTGGGGGTTTTCTTTACGCTTTCGCAGTCCAAACGCGAATCGCACGAAAAACACGGCGACGGGTGCGCACTCATCAAAAGCTCAAGCGTTCTTTGGCGCTGTTTTTGCAGCTGCTCGGTGTTTGTCCTTACAACCATTCCCTCGGCGGCCGGAGTTGTGCATGCCGTGGGAGTTCCCCTCATCTTTTCTATTTCCACAACGCAAAGCCTGCAGGCCCCGTAGGGTTCAAGCTCTTCGTGCGCGCAAAGCGAGGGAATGAACAAGCCCGCGTTTCTGGCCGCCTGCAAAACGGTCATGCCCGTTTGGGCCTCAACAATAACGCCGTCGATAGTCAAATTAAATTTTGCCATAATATATTAGTACCTTTCCACCGCCGAGAATTTGCACGCCTGATAGCATGCCGAACACGATATACATTTTGCCGAGTCTATGCAATAGGGCTTGCCCCTTTCGCCGTGGGCTGCGCCCGTCGGGCAGGCTCTCGAGCACATCGAGCAGCTCTTGCACTTTTCGGGATTAATCTTAAAGTGCACAAGTTTTCTGCACGCTTTTGCGGGGCATTTTTTGTCTCTAATATGGGCGATGTACTCGTCCTTAAAATACCTTAGCGTAGTTAAAATCGGGTTTGGAGCCGTTTGCCCCAGGCCGCATAACGACGACTGTTTCATTGTAAATGCGATTTTCTCGAGCGTATCCAAATCCTCCATGGTAGCTTCGCCCGAAGTTATCTTTTCGAGAATCCTCAAGGCATGCTGCGTGCCCATTCTGCACGGAACGCACTTGCCGCACGACTCGTTTTCGGTAAACGAAAGGAAGAACTTTGCAACCTCAACCATGCACGAGTCTTCGTTCATTACAACCATGCCGCCCGACCCCATAATGGAGCCGACCGCTCCCAAGCTTTCGTAGTCTACCGAAATATCCAAATGCTCGGGAACAAGACAGCCGCCCGAAGGCCCGCCGGTTTGCACGGCCTTAAACTTTTTGCCGTCGGCGCAGCCCCCTCCTATTTTGTTGATAATGTCGCCAAGCTTTATGCCCATTTCAACTTCTATCAGGCCCGTTCTGGCTATTTTGCCCGCAAGCGAAAAGGTTTTTGTGCCCTTGCTTTTTTCGGTGCCAAGAGAGGCGTAATAGTCGGCGCCCTCGCGCATTATCGACGATACCGCAGCCAGTGTTTCGACATTGTTTATGTTTGTGGGCTTGCCGAACAATCCCCTGTTTGCGGGGAAAGGCGGCTTAGGCCTGGGCATTGCCCTAACGCCCTCTATGGAGCCCATAAGCGAAGTTTCTTCGCCGCAAACGAAGGCACCGGCGCCCTTTTTTATCCTAACTTCAAAATAGTAGCCGTCTTTATTCTTTAAAATGCCCGCCTCTTCGGCTTGGGCTATTGCAATTTGCAGGCGCTCAATCGCCAGAGGGTACTCCGAACGCACATATATGTAGCCGCAATGCGAGCCTATCGCATACGCGCCTATCATAAGGCCCTCTATTACCGAGTGCGGGTCGCCCTCTAAAACGGATCTGTCCATAAAGGCCCCGGGGTCGCCCTCGTCGGCGTTGCATATAATATATTTTTCGTCGGCTTTCGAAGCCGCCGCAAAGCTCCATTTTAGCCCCGTTAAAAAGCCCGCGCCGCCGCGGCCGCGCAAACCGCTTTTTTTCATCTGCTCGATAAGGTCTTCGGGGGTTAAATTCAGTGCGTTTTGCAGCCCACTATACCCGCCGCGCGCCACATAGTGCTCGAAAGATTCGGGGTTTATAAGCCCGGTGTTTCTAAGTACAAAGCGCTTTTGCAGCTTTATCATTTCGTGCTCTTTAAAGGGAACTATGCCGTCTACGGCGTTTTCGCCCATAACGGCCAAGGCCTTGCCCTTTAAAATTTCGCCCTTTTGCAGGTGCCCGAAAACAAGCTTTTCGACATCGGCAACGGCAACTTTGCCGTATAAAATTGGGTCGGCATTTTCGGCGCGAACCTCAACTAAAGGCTCGGCATAGCAAAGGCCTATGCAGCCCGTTTCCACAAGCTCTACCTTGTCGGCAATGCCCGCCTTTTGCAGCTGCTTTTTAAATTCCGCAATAATGTCGAGCGCGCCGGCGGCTCTTCCGCAGGTTGCGGCGCCCACCATAACCCTCGCCTTTTTGGGAGACGAAAAATCCTCCCATGCCTTTTTGCTTTCGGCAATAATCTTATCGCTTAAAACTTTCATTACTTCAACTCTCCCAAAAGCTTTTCAAGTTGTGGCAAGCTTACCCTTGCGTAAACCTGGTTGTCTATAACAATGGCGGGGGCCAGCGCGCAGGCGCCCAAGCACGCAACGCGCTCTATCGAAACAAGGCCGTCGGGGGTTGTTTCGCCCTCTTTTATGCCCAATCTTTGCTCTATTGCCGCCAACAGGTTTGCCGAGCCTTTAACGTGGCAGGCGGTGCCCCTGCAAACCTTAACAACGTGTTTGCCGGGCTTTACAAATTTAAATTGGGCGTAAAAACTCGCCACCGAATAAATGTCGCTTTTGGTGATTCCGAAATGCACTGCAAGCCGTTCTACGGCTTCGGGAGAAATATAGCCGTCTTTCTCCTGAACCGTTTGCAGCGCCGGAACCAGATATTCGCGCTTTTGTGCAAATTGCGCGCATACTAATTCTAGAGTTTTATCGTTCATAATCTGTTGTCTAACAATCTTTGTAAGGTAAATACATTCCCTATATTTGGGTAAAAATTACAATTTTGCAAGCAATAAAACCCGCCGTTGGCAAATTGCAGTAAAGCCATAAAAAACTTGAACTTTTGCCCGGGTATGGAATATTGTCAAAGATATGAGAATTTATTTAACCGCGTTTTTCTATCTTTTTGCAACCCTTACCCTGTCGGCCGAAAGCGTAAGCATTGGAGGCTCCGACCTGCTTGCGTCGTCCATACAAGCCCCCCTGCAGGAAGTTGCAAAAACCGACAATATACCGCTAAAGTTGGATATGCGCGGCTCTATGTCGGCCGTTAGAGAGCTAAAGAACGACAATCTCGATATGGCCGTTGTTGCCGTAATACGCGGCACCGAAAGCTCTCTTGAAGGCATAAAGCTTATTCCCCTGTGCTACCAGGGCGCGGTTGTGGTTGTAAACCCCGTAAACACAATCAGGGAGATTTCCATGGAGCAGCTAAAATCCATATTCTGCAAAAGCACAAAATTAAAGGCCGACCAATGGCAAAATATCGGCATAAAAAATATGCACTCCATACAGGCGGCAACAACGGGGCTTCACGACAACCTTGTTGTAGAACTTTTCAAAAACAAGGCTTTTGCGGGCTTCAATTTGGGAGAATGGGTAAACATTATCGACGATAAATCCGATCTTAAAA
This sequence comes from uncultured Opitutales bacterium, assembly GCA_934660865.1. Taxonomy (GTDB): domain Bacteria; phylum Verrucomicrobiota; class Verrucomicrobiia; order Opitutales; family Intestinicryptomonadaceae; genus CAKUIA01. The sequence goes on along the minus strand of CAKUIA010000024.1, from coordinate 687 downwards.
GGTTTGTCGAAAACAACAATTCCACAATAGCCATTGTAGGCAAGCCCATGGAGGGCACAAAAACAATCCCCGTTTCGGCCACAAACGCCGACGGCGGCAAATTGTATTCGGTTTTGCCCTCGTGCGAAAGCATGCACAATAACGACTATGTTATGAATTTGCCCTTTTACATTGCATTTAAGGCGAAAAACGCAAAAAAAGTTAAGGCTTTTGCAAAGGCATTGCTTAACGACAGCACCGCAAAAGAAATAGACAAAAACGGATTTTACCCCGTACCCGAAAATTTCCGAAAAAATTTCATTTTCGAGCTTGACACGATAAAATAAATGTGCAGTATTGGGCGAATAATTTACTTCACCTGCGGGCATAGCTCAATTGGCTAGAGCGCGACCTTGCCAAGGTCGAGGTTGTGAGTTCGAGACTCATTGCCCGCTCCACTTTCAAAAAAATGCGTTAAGTTTTCTTAACGCATTTTTTGTTTTGCGCACCCGCCTAAACCGGGGTCAACCCCAAAGGTTGTGGAATAGCGATTTTTATGTAATTTGTTTTTCATAGTTTTACCCCGCATTCTACGAGTACTCTCAGTCTGTAATTTTCAAAGTTTCTATAGCCGTAGGCTCGACGTTGTATAAGTTTCATCTTCCTATGGAAGCCTTCGGTTATCCCGTTGTTTTTCGTAAATCTCCA
>CAKUIA010000023.1 GCA_934660865.1 uncultured Opitutales bacterium | reverse complement strand
GCTCAATGTTGAAAAGACCTCCCATACTGCCATTTGCATTTTATTTTGCAAGCCTTTTTTTAGGGAAAAAGAAAAATCAGCCCGATTTCATATGCAAATTATTGCCGTTTTACAATTACATCTTTCTAATTTTCAAAGACAAAAATTTGCAAAACCTGTTCCTAAAAAAATTTAAAAATTTTTTCATTTTTACCGAAAATAAGCCGATTTTTGCCCACTTTTTTAAGGAAAAATTTGCATAAATCTAAAAAATTTGGCGGAAAACCCGCCAATTTTACAAAAACAGCGCAATGAATAAAAATATCTTTATACGGCGCACAAAAAAGCCCGCAATACGGCATTTTTACTAGCATTGCGGGCTTTTATATACAAAAAAAACAAAACTATATTTTATTTTTCGCAAAAAATTCTTTTTAAGATTTCGGCAATATAAAAGTCGTTTTCCATATAGTTTTCTATTTTCATTTTTCCGTCTTGCACGCAAACAAAGCCGAAATCCAGCACCTCTTTTTGCGCAGGATTTTTCAGGTTATACCGCATAAACACTATAAGTTTAAGGCCGCCCATATCGCAAAAGGCGATATATTTTTTGCGCATATCCATATACGAACCCATTGCCTTTAGCATTTCGTCTTTAGACATTGCGCCATATAGCCTACTGTAGGTATCAAGGCTTTTTTCGCTTAAATACCGGCAAAAGGCGCTAAAATTGCCGCAGTGAAACTCCCTTTGCGCGGCTTCGAAAAACGCTACGTATTTATTTTTTAAAAGGCTTTCGCTGTCGGATTTTTCTAGTGGCAAGCCCTCTACACCACACAGCACAACAGGTTTTTTTGCGTATTTTTCGGGCAAGGCAATTTCGGATTTTTTTGCGGAATCTACGCTCTTTGCAAGCGACGTATACAACACCCCGCTTTTCGACAAATCCCACTTAAAATCTTTGTCTAGCGCAATAAAATTCATACCCGCGCGCATTTTAGGAGAGGCGCTTTTGTAGAAAACAAAATAATGGTTTTTATCTAAAAACACCGAAATTGGTTCTATTTTGGCATTTTTAAATGTAGCCATTTTTAGCAGCTTTGCGGCCTTTGCAACGCCGTTTTGGTTTTTAAGCAAAGCCTTTAATTGCGCCTCGTTGCCGCTCTTTGCAACGGCGTTTAAATTGTCGGCAACAGCCAATGCCTTTTGCAGGCTTTCGGCATCGGGGCAAAGCGTTAAAACTTTTGCAGACGTAGCCGTACTATTTTTTGCGGAACCGACAGACAGCGAAAATTCGGTATGCGCCGCAAAAACAGAAGCCGTGCTAGATAAAACCAAAAACAACGAAAATGCGCGTAAAAAATTCTTCATAGCCGCATGCTACTACGAAGAAAAATTCTACTCAACAACAAAAGAGGATATTTGGTATTTTGCGGAAATTGCGCCGCGCGCGCCCGAGCTTATTGTGGCCGAATTTACAAAAACATAGGGCGAATGTGCCAAAATATTTTTTTCGAAATCGACAACGCCCTGCATTGAGCAGCGCGAAACATTCAATGTTAGCGTAAAAATTTTAAAGCCGCCCAAAGGCGAAACCGAAACGTCGGAAATATCGTAGCTTAGCCCGGCCGAAACAGCGCAATTTTCGGCTATAATTTGCAGCGCTTTGCCGTCTACCGTCTTTTGCGAATCTACCGAACTTTTTGCAAATTTTAGGTCTTTTAAAATCTGCTCTTTAAAGCCCAAAACAGTTTGCATTTGCGAAAACTTGCCCTGCATTGAAAGCATATTTTCGTTCAGCCTTGCGTATTTGCCCTTTAGCCAAATTGCCCAGCAAACAAGCGCAACATAGCATGTTGCCAAAAGCAGAATGCGCTCGCTTTTTTTGCGCGAATAATAAAAGTCGAATATTTTTTTGGATATCTTCATTTGTTTTGCGCAAATTTTATTTTAAGCGAAAATTTTGCCGCGCCGCTTTTTGCCGAAACCTCGTTTTCGACTTTTGCGATAAAGGGCTGTTTTTTCAATTCCTGAACGTAGTCGTTTATAAGCGAAATATTCGCGGCCGTACCCGAAATTTCAAGCTCGGCGGGGCTTGCGGCAAATGTGCGCAAAAACAAAACGCCGTCGGGGCGCACCGAATTTGCCCTTGCCAAAAGCATTGCGTTGAAAAGTTTTTTTACAGAAATATCCCTTATTGCCGAAACTTGCGAGCTTAGTTTTTCGAGCTTTGTGGCCTCGGGGGCAATTTGTTCGGTCTGCGCCTTAATGCTTTTATATTTTGCTTTTTTCGCGTAAAAAAGCGCCGTTAAAACGGCAAAAATAGCGGCAAAGAAAAATACGCCGTAAACGGGGAATTTTGCCGCCAACGATTTGGCTTTGGCAGCTCGCCTTTCGGAAAAATAGCCCGGGCCGCGCACATCGCAGCACTCCAATTCGGCCGCCGAAAACGTGCGGGAAAGAGCTTTACCGTTAGAATCTACAAGCCCGCATTTAAAGCGGCCAAAGGCGGATTTTTTAAAGCCCTTAAAAGAGTATTCGAACACGCTTTTTGTGCCGAATTTTTCGGCAAAAAATTTCTTTGTATTTTGCAAACTTTCGGGCAAAAGTTCCCTGTGCAAAATTTCCCTTACAACGCCCTTTTCCACAAAAAGCGCAACCGCCGAATTTTTTGTTTCTACAATATTGCAGCCGTCGTTAAATTTAAAATATGCAAGCGGCGCAATTTCGGGGATTATATATTTTGCGCTATCCGGCGACAATTCGGCTTTTTGCAATCTTTCGGTTAAAGCCGCAAAAATCACGCAAAAACCCGCGCCTTTTGCGCAACAAAACGAAATTTGCGACATCGGCAGCGGCGCCGACATTTCAAGCTCGGCTTTTGCGTAGCCGAAAAGGTCTTTTTTGCCGATGCGTTTTGGCGTTTCGACAATCTTTATAAAGAAAAGCGAACTTTTTAACGGTAATATTTCACTGCGCAAACTGTCTGCCATACATAGAGTATTATTGGTTAAACGCCGCTGCGCAAAAAAAGTTTCACTTTGTTATTAAAATTCTGGCAACCCTTGTGGGAATCGAAACCATTGTCTCCCACGGGATACGCCTTGTCCACAGGCTGTACGAGTGCAAGTCTATGGATTCGCCGTTTTGTTGGCCTATAAATACAACTTCGTCGCCGTTTTTTACGTCGGGCAGGGCCGAAACGTCGGCGTAGGTTTCGTCGAGCGAAACTTCGCCGACTACGGGGCATTTTTTGCCGCCTATCAAAACAACGGCGTCTTTGGTAAAGTCGGCGGGAACGCCGTCGGCATAGCCCGCGCTAATTGCCGCAATTTTTTTGCCGTTGCATTCGCCCACGGCCGAAACCCTTGCCTTAAACGACATTACGGGCAAAACGTCCATCTTTTGCATTTCGGGGTTCGGCACAATGCCGTATTGAAGCAACCCCATTCTTACGGCGTTAAAAACGTCGCCCTTTTTGAAGAAAACAAGCCCCGCGCTTGCATGGGCGTGAACAAGCCAGTCTTTCCTTTCGGGGAAATTCAGCACTATTTTTCTGAAAATATCCAGCTGTTTTTCGGTATATTCGGCGTCGCAGTCGGCGCAGGAAAGGTGGGTAAACACGCCCGCAATTTTCAGGTTTTTGTAGGTTTGCACTTTTTTTATGAAATCTACCGCATGCGTATGCCAAACGCCCACGCGCCCCATGCCCGTATCTATCTTTATATGCACGGGCAAAACCGTGTTGCGCGCTTTTGCCAATTTGTCGAAATCGTCGCACTCGGCTTCGTTCGAAACCGCAGGGCACGCCCCGTAGTCGAAAACAAGCCTGCGTTCGCTCGCCAAAATGGGGCTTAAAACCAAAATGGGCTTTGTAAGAACCAGCTCGCGCACCCTCGAAGCCTCGTAGATATTTGCAACGGCAAAATAGTCTGCACCGCCGCTTAAAAAGCGCATAAGGCTTTGGGGCATACAGTGCCCGTAGGCGTCGGCCTTAACAATGCACACATACGCGCAGTCGTCGGGCAGCGAAGCCTTGATTTTCCTTACGTTCGATTCGAGGTTTTTTAGGTTGATTTCTATGTACGACCTATTGGGAATTGCCCCCTGCATTTCAAAAAAACTCCCTTAAAGGGCAGCCGCCCCTTTTGCGATTTCCCTGACGCTTTTTAGGTCCATCTTGCCCGTCGGCAAAACGGGAATCGAGTCGACCTTGACGATGTGGCGCGGAAGCCACAAATTGGGGAAGCCCAGCGCCGAAAGTTTTGCGCGAAGCTCGCTTTTGTCGATGTCGATTGTAGTAAGCAAAACAATGCTTTCGCCCTTTGCGCTGTCTTCGCACGAGGCCACGGCAAAGCAAAGCGTTTCGCTGTCCTGCTTGTTGTAGGCCTTTACAACGGCCTCTTCGATGGTTGTGTGCGGCACCATTTCGCCGCCTATTTTCGAAAACCTCGAAAGCCTGCCCTTTATGAATATGTAGCCGTCTTCGTCTATGGAAGCCAAGTCGCCCGTAATCAGCCAGCCGTCGAAAAACTTTTCGGCGTTAAGCTCGGGCATGCCCTTGTAGCCGCCGAAGATATTCGGGCCTTTAAGACAAAGCATACCCGTTTGGCCTATGGGCAAAAATTCCTTTGTGTCCATATCCAAAATGCCCGCCTTCATTCCGGGGAAAAGCGGGCCTATAGACCCCACTTTGCAATCGCTCGGGTAATCTCTAAACTTGTTTCTTGTCGCTATTTTGCGGTGGTTTACGCAAACAACGGGCGAAGCCTCGGTTAGTCCGTAGCCTTCCATATAGCAGCTGTTGGGAAAGCGCGCATTCCACAATGCGCACAGGCCTTCGGGAGTTTTTTCGGCCCCCGCAATAACGTATCTTAGGCTTTTTGCGTCTTCGGGGTTGCCCTTTCTTAAATAAGTTCTAAGAAAAGTGGGCGTGGAAATCATTATTGTTGATTTGTTGCGGCGCATTGCGTCGAAATTTTGCCTAACTTCGAGCGGGCTTGCAACCATTGTGCTTTTTACGCCGTACATTAGCGCAAACCAAAGCTGTATAGACTGCCCAAAGCTGTGGAAAAGCGGCAGGTTTGCATGCAAAACATCGTCGGGGAAAACTTCGCCGCAGTAGTGCATTTGAACGCAGTTGCCCACAATGTTGCGGTGGGTAAGCACCGCCGCCTTGGGCATACCTTCGCTACCGCTTGTAAAGATTATCGAAGCCTCCCTTTTGCCGCCGAATTTTTCTATGCCGAAAAGCCCCGCCAAAGCCGATGCGGGAAGCGTTTTTACCAACGCCAAATTTTTAAGAACCGAAATTTTCGACATATTTTTTAGAACTTCGGCAATGTCTACAAACTTTTCGGGCCACGGGAAGTTTATGCCCTTTTCCTCCAGCTTATTCTTAAGTTTTTGGGCGCTTACAACGCTTTTTAGCTCGGCCGTTTTAACGCAGTGGGCGGCCGCCGCGCGGCCGAGCGTAAAGTTCAAATTAACGCACGATTTACCCGCCATTTGCGCGGCCAAATTAACCAGCAAACCGGGAATGCCCGAAGGCAGCGCAATGCCTATGCGCTTTTCGCCCTTGAAGTTTTTGTCGAAATATTTTTTAAGCTCCAAAGCCGCCGCCAAAACAACGCCCCTGTTCATCGACTTATTCATCGAATAGTCGTAGCAAAAATCCGAAGAGGTGTTTTTGCTTAAGCCAACAAGTGCCGCATACGCCAAACTGTAGTCCAATTCGGGCAAGGTGCAAAATTCCGCGAAATTTGTGTCTAAAAATTTACCTTCGCTTAAAACGCTCATAATCTGTAATAGCCGTTTGTTATAAAAGTGCCCGATTATTTATTGATTGGGCGAAAAGTTCAACATATTTTTATATTTTATTTACAGACACACCAAAAAGATACAATATTCGGCGGTAGAAAAATTCAAAACTATGGCAAAAACAAAGGAAAACACGCTTTTGGCGTTGATAATAATGGTTTCGGCCCTGCTTTTGGCGGGGGCGGCGGCCTTTGCAGTTGCCATAAAAAACGTAGCCGACGAAAACCGCCTGCTTTTGCAGCGCGAAAGCGCGCTTATAAAAAGGGTCGAAAAGCTTAGGGACGAGCTGGCGTACCAATCGGAATACTACGAAAAGCTTTTGCACGACGACAGGTTTGTGCAGCGCCTTATAAAACAAAAACTCGGCTACACAAGCCAGGACGAAATAATTTTCAGATTTAACGACGACGAAAAGGTAGACATTCTTCCCCCGCCGAACAGCGGCGAAAAAAAATGAAACTTGTTAGTGCATGGTGGCGCAACGAGCGTCAAATAGTGAATGTATTGTCGAAAAACGCCGATACAATACCCCAATTTTACCTAAAAAACGGCGAAAAAACCTTTAAGCTGCATACCGCCTTTGCGCCCCTGCGGCTTTTTGCGGACTATTCGTACCACTATATCGAAAACGGCAAGGTGCACTTTGTCCTTAACGCAAAAAACTGCCCCGATTTAAATGTCGACTCATTTAAATACTACGTTTGCGGCGACTTTAACGGCTGGCAAAACGCCGCAAACTGCGAGGATTGGCAGCTGAAAAACGCGGGGCAGTCGCTTGAAATTTGTCTGGACGAAAAGACGGTGTTTGCGGCGCAAAAAAAGGTTTTCTTTAAATTTGTGCGCAGCGACGGCATTTGGCTGCAACCCCAAAGTTTTGCCCTAAATTCCGAAAAAGACGGGCAGGGCAACCTAAACCTTACAGCCCAGCACGACAGGGGCGGCAGGCATATTCTGCTTTCGTATTTTAGGGGCACGGCAAACCTTTGCGAAACTTGCGAAATTTTTTCGGCAAAAACGCAGCCCGTTTTGGTAGACGCTTCAAAACTTTTGTTTTCGCTGTCGCCAAGCGAAAAATTGGGGATAAGCACGCAAAACGGCAAAACGCAGTTTGCAATTTTTGCGCCCAGGGCGAAATCGGTTGTGCTTGTACTGCGCGAAAGGGCAAATTACGCGCCCCGATTATACGCACTTGCAAGGCAAAAAAACGGCGTATGGAAAACGGAATTAGACGGCAATTTAACGGGATATTTGTACTCGTACAAAATTTCGGGCGACAACCAGCACGGCAAGTGCGACTTTGATTTTAACGAGGAGATTGCAGACCCCTACGCCGTTGCCGTTCTCCCGCAAAAAGTACCGGCTTTGGTGCTCGACCGCGACTTAATGCCAGACGCAAAACCCTTTAGGCGCATACAGTGGCAAAACCTTTGCATTGTCGAAGCCCACATAAAAGACGTTCTAAAAAACTCCGCAAAAAACGGCGAGCGCCCCACATATTCGGCTATGCGCAAATACATAAAAGAGCGCTTCAACTATTTTAAGGAATGCGGGGCAAATTGCGTCGAATTTCAGCCGCTGCAGGAATTCGACAACAAAAGCGCCGAAGAATACCATTGGGGCTATATGCCCGTAAACTGGTTTTCGCCGTCCAGCGCGTATGCCGAAAACCCCGAAAGCTTTTCGCAGCTAAGAGAGTTTGCCGAGCTTGTGCAGGCTTTCCACGACGAGGGCTTTGCCGTTTTGCTTGACGTTGTATACAACCACACGGGCAGCCCGAACTCGCTGGCGAGAATAGACAAAAGCTACTATTTCGAGTGCGCGCCCGACAATTCCTACATGAACTACAGCGGCTGTGGCAACGACTTGAGGGCGTCGTCTTTTATGGCAAAAAGGCTTATCGCCGAAAGCCTGGAGCATTTCGTAAAAAAATTCGGCATAGACGGTTTTAGATTCGATTTGGCCGAACTTTTGGGGCTTGAATGTCTTGAATACGTCGAAAAACACCTAAAGAAAATCAGGCCCGACATCGTTCTTATTGCGGAACCCTGGAGCTTTAGGGGGCACATGGGCACAAGCCTGAAAAATACGGGGTACGCCGCATGGAACGACTCTTTTAGGGAATTTGTAAAAGACTATGTTTTGGGAAACGGCAATGCCGACGGCCTTTGCTACTTTTTAAGGGGCTCGAAACATACGGCGGCATGGCCCTCGCAAACGGTAAACTACATAGAAAGCCACGACGACAAAACCTTCTTCGACCGCATTTCGGGCAATTTCGACAACCCCACGTTTGAAGATTTGCGCCGCTACAAGCTGGCCTACAGCATAGTTTTGGCCTCGGTCGGAATGCCCATGCTTGCCGAGGGCTTCGACACGGTGCGCACAAAATACGGCGCAAACAACACCTATTTAGACGGCGAAAAGAACGCCCTAGACTATTTTAGGGCGTGCGTAAATTCGGGCGCGTGCGAGTTTTTAAGAAACTTTGCAAAATTCAGGTGCTCTTCCGATAAATCCGAAGCCTTAAGGCTTTTCAGCGAACCGAACGAAAGCTATTTTAAATTCTTTAAAGACGAAATAAGAAACGCAGTAGGCGTATTGTTCAATGCCGACAACTCCAGAAACTGCCCCAAAATTTTTGCGGCGTTTAACCCGTCGGGCTTTAACGCCTATTTGGATTTAAACGACTTTAACCCGGAAAACTTTATTCAAATTGCCGACACCGACAGGTTCGACGAAAGGGGCTTGAAATGCCCGCGCTTAAAAACGGCGCAAATTTTAAAATTGCCCGCGCTGTCCTTTTCGCTTTGGATTGAACGCCGATGAAAAACTTTCTTCTTTTATCCGCCCTATTCGGGCTTTTTACAGTTTCCGTTCCCTGCGCCCTTGCGCAAACGGGCATAGTTCCCGTCAGCGCAAAAAGCTTTAAGGTGTCGAATTTCGACGAAAAAAGCGGATATAGGGATTGGGAAATTATAGGCGACGAGGCGAAATACGTTTCCGACGACAAAATTTTGGTGGACAATATGCGCCTTAACATTTTCGACGGCTCCGAAAAGGGGAATATAGACTACGAGATTTCAAGCAAAGTTGCCGACGTTTTCCCACGAACGAAATCGGCGGGCGGCGACGGAATGCTGTACGCAAAAGGACAGGCCTTTAACCTTGAGGGCAAAACCTGGCTTTGGCAAAGCGACGGCAAAACCGTTAAGGTATACAACGGAATAAAGATTTTGTTTAACGACTCGCCCGAAAAGACCGACAAAGGCGCGGTAATTACAAGCAAAGAGGGCTCTTTTTGCCACGCGGGCGGCGAAAACAAATTTTCGTTTTTCGGAAAAGTAAAAATGCGCGGCGCCGACGCCGACATAGACTGCGAAAAACTTTCGGTTTGCGCCGACAAAAAATCGCGCGAATCGGGGCGCAAAAAGGCGAAAAAAATAGAGGCGTCGGGCAACGCGAAAATAGTGTGGAAAAACGAGCAGGACGCCCTTGCCGACAACATACTTTTAACCCCCCAAACCGAAACGGCCGTATTGACCGGCAACGCCGAGCTTACCGACATAAAAAGCAGCACAAAGCTGTTCGGCGACAAAATTACCCTTAACAAACCCGCAAAAAAGATAGAATCGTTTTGCGGCAAAAAACAGGCAAAGGCCTCGCTTACAAAAAAAGACGGTGAAACACCCCTTGTTGTAGACATTTACGCCGACAAAATTTCCATGGACGCCTCCGGCAAAAATGCCATGTTCGATTTTTCGGGCAACGTAAAAATGCTTTCCGACAATGCGGTAGTTAACTGCGCAAATATGACCGCCGAAGCCGCCGACACCGAAAATTCGGCCGACGGCGAAAAGAAAACGCTTTCGTTTGTAAGGGGCAAAGGCGGCGTTTCGGTAAAAAAAGACGGGCAAACCGCAACCGCACAAAATTTCGAATATTCGGCAAAAACGGGCAAGCTTACGCTGGAAAACAAGGCTACGCTGAAAGACCCCGGCCGCGGCGTTAGCGTTGCGGGCGACTACGTTGTTTTATACCGCAACGACAACCGCGCCGAAGTATTTTGCAGGGGCAAGAAACAGGTTGTCGTAAAAATAGCGCAAAAGCCCAATGCCGGCACATACAAGGGCAAAAACTTTTCGCAGGCCGTCATAAAGGCCGACCGCCTTACCGCGACAAGAAACCTCGAAAAAACCGTGTTCGACTTTTCGGGCAACGTTTCCATTGCCTCGCAAGACGCCGCGGTACTTTGCAATAAAATGACTGTTTTAGCGAAAAACGACGGCAAAAACAAAGGCCAGATAGAAAAGATAGAGGCCTTTGGCGACATAAAACTAAAGGGCAAAAACTATTCGGCAACGGCGCAGTGGGCAAAAATATACCCAAAGGCCGAAATTAACGACGACCAAAAAGGCGGCAACCGCACCTTTACCGAGCTGCTTACCGACCCCGAAAAACCGCAAATGCGCCCCACCGTTGTTTTGCCGCCCCTTAAGGGGATTGGCCTAAACCCCGACGCAAACCAACTGGCGAAAGAAACTACAATTACAAGCGACACCCAGGCGCTGGTAGAGGGCAAAAAAGACAGATATTTCTTTTTGGACAATGTGGTAGTCCTCTCGGGCGAAACAAAGGCCACCTGCCAAAAAATAGAGACCGTTATGGGCGGCAAAGACTCTATCGAAAAAATTACGGCCACCGGCGACGTGAAAATTCAACAGGGGCAAAAAACGGCTACGGCCGGCCGCGCCGACATTTTCCCGCAAGAGGAAACGGTAACTTTAAGCGAAAACCCGAGCGTTGTAGACGCCGAAAGCAACACAACAGCCCGGGGCTATAGAATGATATACCGAAAGGGCAGGCAGGGCGTAAGCATAGAAGGCGACGGCGCAACCCAAAGGCCCACCATTGTTTTGCCGCCCATAGGCGGAAAAGTCGGGCAATAGCGCAGGGCCCAAAAAAAGCGCCGATATAACCCCCGCAAAAATCAAAAAAATTGCGGGGGTTTTTATGTATATACAAATTAAACCTTTTATAAAAATTTAAAATTTTTCGCAAAAAGCGCGTTTATACGCAAAAAAATGCTTGCAAATTGCGCGCAACAAAACACTATGAGAGTTTCATTTTTTTAAACAAAGGAAATAAAATGGCTATTAAAGTAGGTATTAACGGTTTCGGTCGTATAGGCCGTATGGTATTCCGCGCCGCTGTCGAAAATTTCGCTGGCGACATTCAGATCGTTGGCATCAACGACCTTCTCGACCCCGAATACTTGGCATACATGCTCAAGTACGACTCTGTTCACGGCAGATTCAACAAAGAAGTTAAGGTTGAAGGCAACTACATGATTGTTGACGGCAACAAAATCCGTTTGACGGCTGAAAAAGATCCCGCAAACCTCAAGTGGGACGAAGTAGACGCAGACGTTGTTGTTGAATCGACAGGCTTCTTCCTCACGGAAGAATTGGCTTCGGCTCACTTGAAAGCCGGCGCAAAGAAAGTTATCATGTCGGCTCCCTCGAAGGACGCAACTCCCATGTTCGTTTACGGCGTAAACGACAAGACATATGCCGGCCAGAAAATCATTTCCAACGCTTCGTGCACAACTAACTGCTTGGCCCCCATCTCGAAGGTTCTCAACGACAAGTTCGGCATCAAGCGCGGTCTTATGACCACAGTTCACGCTGCAACTGCAACACAAAAGACAGTTGACGGTCCCTCCAAGAAAGACTGGAGAGGCGGCCGCGGTATCTTGGAAAACATCATTCCCTCTTCGACTGGTGCTGCCAAGGCTGTAGGTAAGGTTCTCCCCGTTCTCAACGGCAAATTGACAGGTATGTCGATGCGCGTTCCCTGCTCGGACGTTTCCGTTGTAGACTTGACTGTAGAACTCGAAAAAGCTTGCTCGTACGAAGACATCTGCAAAGCTATGAAAGAAGCTTCGGAAGGCGAACTTAAGGGCATTTTGGGCTACACAGAAGACGCTGTTGTTTCGACAGACTTCCGCAACTGCCCCAAGACTTCCATCTTCGACGCAAAGGCTGGCATACAGCTCGATCCTACATTCGTTAAAGTTATCTCCTGGTACGACAACGAATGGGGTTATTCGAACAAAGTTCTCGAAATGGCTCGCGTTATCGCCAAGTAATTACGGGAATTAGAATTCTTAAAAAAGAGGACGGTTTTTGCCGCCCTCTTTTTTTGTCTTTACAAATAGTCGGTACATTTAGCTTTGCGGTTTTGCGACATTTGCTTTCAAAGAAAAATTTTTTGCCCATTTGCCAAAATCGGATTAAAAGCCGATTTGCTTTATAATGCGCAAATTTGCCGAGCCCGTTTTACTAAGCCTAACTAAAACCCTTTAAAATACGACAAAAAATCGAATTTTGCCCGCCAAAATAGCAAGAAAATTGTTGCAAAAATGCTTATCTGGAACAAAATCACCTGTATATATTTTTATTTAAAAACCAAAAAAGGATACAAATGAACAAGAAAACTCTCCGCGATGTTGACTTAAAAGGCAAAAAAGTCGTTATGCGCGTCGACTTTAACGTACCCGTAAAAGAGGGCCAAATTAAAGACGACACCCGTATAAAGGGCGCATTGCCCTCCATTAAATATGTGCTCGAACAGGGCGGCAGCCTTGTTCTTATGTCGCACATGGGCCGCCCCGACGAAAAGGGCATTACCCCCGACACTACAATGAAAATCGTTGCCGACTATCTCTCGAAGATGTTGGACAAGCCCGTAACATTTGTACCCGACTGCGCAGCCGCCGACAAGGAAGTTGCAGCAATGAAACCCGGCGACATTGTTATGCTTGAAAACACCCGCTACCACAAAGAAGAGCAGGCAAAGTGCAAGCAAAAAGACGGCGAAAGCGACGAAGACTTTAAAGCACGCAAGGCCGCTTTAAAAGAACAGCAAAAAGAATTGGCCAAAAAGTTGGCCTCGTACGGCGACATTTTCTGCAACGACGCTTTCGGCACAGCCCACAGGGCGCATGCTTCTACGGCCGTAATCACAAAATACATTCCCGTTTCGGTTGCGGGCTTTTTGATGGAAAAGGAAATCGAATATCTCGGTTCTGCGGTGGAAAACCCCGTTCGCCCCTTTGTTGCAATACTTGGCGGCGCAAAAGTTTCCGACAAATTGGCGGTTGTTAAAAACCTTCTCGGCAAAGTCGACACCCTTATAATAGGCGGCGGCATGGCATACACATTCCTTAAGGCTTTGGGCAACAACATTGGCAACTCGCTCTGCGAAAACGACCAAATCGAATACGCAAAGCAGATGATGGCCCTTGCAAAGGAACGCAACGTAAACTTCCTTTTGCCCGTCGACAGCGTTGCAGCCGACAAGTTCGACCCGAACGCGAATACGCAGGTTGTAGAAAAGAACATTCCCGACGGTTGGATGGGTCTAGACATCGGCCCGAAGTCGGTGGAACTGTTCTCGAACGCAATTAAGAGCGCAAAAACCGTTGTATGGAACGGGCCTATGGGCTGCTTTGAAATGGAAAAGTTCAGCAAGGGCACTTTCGGCGTTTGCGAAGCCGTTGCACAAGTTAAGGCAAACGGCGGCATTTCCATCATCGGCGGCGGCGACTCGGTTGCGGCCGTAAACAAAAGCGGTTTGGCAAGCAAAATGTCGCACGTTTCGACGGGCGGCGGCGCGTCTTTGGAATTCCTCGAAGGCAAGGAACTTCCCGGCGTAGCTTCGCTTCAGGACAAATAATTTAAACACAAAACAGAAAGAATATATAAAATGGCACGCAAATATCTCATTGCAGGCAACTGGAAAATGAACAAGACCTCCGACGAGGCCTTTGAATTGGCAAAAGCCATAGCCGAAAAAGTAGGCTCGGACAACAGCGTAGAAGTTTTGATTTGCCCGACTTTCACGGCATTGGAATCGGCTCTTAGGGGCTTGGGTTCTTCGAACGTAAAGCTCGGCGCGCAAAACCTTTACCCGAAGGCAAGCGGCGCATACACGGGCGAAATCTCGGCCGAAATGCTCAGGGCTTTGCACTGCACCTACGTTATCTTGGGCCACAGCGAACGCCGCCAATACTTCAAGGAAAGCGACGAATTCATCAACGAGAAGGTAAAGGTTGCATTGGCTGCAAACCTGAAGCCCATTCTCTGCGTTGGCGAAACTTTGGCGCAGCGCGAAGCCAACGAAACCATTGCCGTTATCAAAGCGCAAGTTGAAGGCGGCTTAAAAGACGTTTCGGTAGAAGACGCTTCGAAGGTTGTTATCGCCTACGAACCCGTATGGGCAATAGGCACGGGCAAAACCGCAACCCCCGAAATGGCGCAGGAAGTTCACGCCGAAATCAGAAAAATGCTCGCCAACCAGTTTGGCACCGAAGCCGAAAAGATTCAGATTCTTTACGGCGGCTCTATGAAACCCGAAAATGCCGACAATCTTTTGGCTCAAAAAGACATCGACGGCGGCCTAATCGGCGGCGCAGCCCTTAAGGCGGATTCTTTCGAAAGCCTTATCAATTCGGCCAAAAAATTGGCTTAATAGCCTTTTTTGAGCAAAAGAATGCGGGCGGGCAACCGCTCGCATTTTTTTTGCCACAACCCGCCTTTCGGCAAACAAAATTTTCGGGCAAATGTTCGGCTTTCTAACAAAAATTTTTAAACGCAAAAGCTTCGGCCAGCGCGCCGAAGACTTTGCGGCCAACTACATAAAAAAGCATACGCCCTATAAAATTCTGGCCAGAAACTACCGCTACAAAAACTACGAAGCCGACATTATCGCCTGCGACAAGTCCGAAAATTTGCTTATTGCAATAGAAGTTAAAGCGAGAAACCAAACGGCTTTGGTTTCGGGCTATAACCGCGCGGTTATACCGTCTAAATTGCGCAGCGTAAACGCCTGCCTAAAAAGATATACCGCCACTTGCGAGCACGAATTTAGCGGTTTAAAATACTGCATATTCGAAGCCTACCGCGACGACAAAGGCAACATTGTAGACTTTTCGTTCCACGAAGACATACCCCTAAGAAATGGCTTGCTACGCGGCAGGCAAATTTGATTTTATATTTCCATGGAAAAAGGTGCGGACTTTATAAACCATTCTCTTGAAGAAAAAGATTTGGACAACTCTTTGCGTCCGCCCTCGTTCGACTCTTTTAAGGGACAGCCAAAAACCATAGAGCGCCTTAAGATTATGGTAAACGCCGCAAAAAAAAGGGGCGACGTTTTAAGCCACATTCTGCTGCACGGCCCGCCGGGATTGGGGAAAACCACCCTTGCATTGATTTTGGCAAACGAAATGCAAAGGCAAATAAAGATTACAAGCGGCCCGGTTGTAGAAAAGGCCTCCGACTTGGCGGGGCTTTTAACCAATCTCGAAGAGGGCGACATTCTTTTTATAGACGAAATACACCGCATTCCGCGCTCGGTCGAGGAATATCTGTATTCGGCCATGGAGGATTTCCGCATAGATATTATGATAGACCAGGGTCCCAACGCGCGCAGCGTAAGGCTTAACATACCGAAATTTACGCTGGTAGGCGCTACCACCCGCACGGGGCTGCTTACCGCCCCACTGCGCAGCCGCTTTACGCTTCAAAGCCGCCTGGAATACTATTCAAGAAAAGACCTGGAGCAAATCGTAAAAAGAACATGCGGGCTTTTAAACGCCAACATTACCGAGGGCGGCTGCAGCGAAATTGCAAGAAGGTCGCGCGGAACGCCCAGAATTGTAAACAACCTTGTTAAATTTGTGCGCGACTACGCGCAGGAAAACAACAACTCGCTTATAGACGAAAATGCGGCCAAAAACGCGCTAGAGCTTTTGGAGATAGACGAAAACGGGCTGGACGATATGGACTTTAGAATTCTAAAGGTTATGGGGCTAAACTACAAGGGCGGCCCCGTAGGCATTGGCACCGTTGCCGTTGCAGTGGGCGAAGAGGCCGACACTTTAGAGGAGGTTCACGAGCCGTTTTTAATACAGGAGGGCTTTATACAGCGCACCCCGCAGGGCAGAATTTTAACCGACAAGGCGTGGCGTTTAATCGGGCTAGACAACCCCAACATTCAGCGCACATTCTTTTAAAAAATGCTAGACTTTTTGATTATAGGCTGCGGGGTTGCGGGCGTAAACCTGGCAATGCACTTAAGAAAGCATGGGCTAAAAATTGCGGTTTTAGACGACGGGCAAAAAACCTGCGCCAGCCTGGTGGCTGCGGGAGCGCTAAACCCCGTTACGGGAAAACGCATGGTAAAAAGCTGGTTTGCAGAATACGCAATGCCCTATGCAAACGAATATTACCCCGAGCTTGAGCGCCTTTTTAACGCAAACTTTTTCCGCAAAACAAGAATTTTGCAGGTATGCAAATCGCAAGAGGAAAACGCCCTTTGGCACACCAGGCACGACGACGAAAAGTACGCGCCTTTCCTTAGAGGCTCGTTGCCGCCGAACTCGCTAAAGACAATAAAAGACCCTTTCGGCGCATTTTACATCGAAAACGTATCGAAAGTTCAAACCGAAATTTTTTGCAAAAAGGCAAAAGAATATCTCGAAAGCCAAAACCTGTATTTTTTGCGCGGTTTTGATTTTGAAAAGCTTGAAGTTTGCGAAAATTTTGTGCGCTACGAAGAATTTACCGCCAAAGCCGCCGTTTTTTGCGAGGGCTATAGGGCAATGCAAAATCCCTTTTTTAATTGGCTTCCATTTTCTCCCGCAAAGGGCGAAATTTTAGAGCTTAAAGGCAATGTAGAGCTTCCGCCCGAAATTATCCACAAAGAAAAGTGGCTTATAAGACTGGGCGAAAACACATTCCGTTGCGGCTCTACGTGGGACAGGCAAAACTTTAACCAGCTGCCCACAAAAGAGGGCAAAACCGAAATTCTAAAGGCGGTAAAACTCGTTTTAAAAGATTGCCCCGAACTTGAAGTTTTGTCGCATACGGCGGGGGTGCGCCCGTGCACTAGAACAACGCGCCCCTTTTTGGGCACGCACCCGAAGTTGAAAAATCTGCACATATTCAACGGCTTCGGCTCGAAAGGCTATGCGCTTACCCCATTTTTTGCGGATATGTTTGCAAAATATCTTACGGACAATTCGCCGATAGAACCCCAAGCCGACATTGCCCGCCATATAAGAAAATTTTTTAGGGAATAAACCCTTAAATTAGAACACAAAAAAATGCGGCGCATAAATTTTTATGCGCCGCATTTTTTGTAAAAAAGCCGCAAAAAACTACGCCAAAACCTTAAGCGCATGCTCAAGCTGGGAGGCAAAATATTCGGCCTCGCCCAAAGTGTTGTACAGCCCGAACGACGCCCTGCACGAAACGGGAGCGTTTAAAAGCCTGCCCAAAGGCTGTGCGCAGTGGTTGCCGCTGCGCAACGCAATGCCGGTTGTGTCCAGCAACGCCGCAATGTCGTAGGCCGCGGCGCTTTCGTGCACAAACGAAAATATCGGCAGCCTGTTTTTTGCGCCGCCTAAAACGCGCAAGCCCTTTATGTCCGAAAGCCTTTCGGTTAAAAATTCGGTTATCTGCGCTTCGTTTTGCTTAATCTTGGCCTTGTCGAGATTTGAAAGGTAGTTTAGCGACGCCATAAAACCTATTGCGCCCGCAATGTGCTGGCTGCCCGCCTCGAATTTTTCGGGAGCTTTTTTATAGGTTACATATTGCCAATCGACATAGTCTACCATATCGCCGCCGCATTGGTAAACGTCCATAAGCTCGAAAACCGATTTTTTGGCGATAAGCAAACCGAAGCCCGTAGGCCCGTAGCACTTGTGCGCCGAAAGAGACATAAAATCGGCGCCCGTTGCGGCAAAATCGTCCAAAAAGTGCGGCGCCGACTGCGCTGCGTCTACGCTAAAATAGGCGTTGTATTGCCTGCACATTTCCGAAATTTTGCAAACGTCGTTAACGGTACCCAGCACGTTTGAGCAATGCGCAATCGAAACGATTTTTACGCCGCCTTGCCTAAAAATTTCCTCCAAACTTTCAAGGCTAAGCACGCCGCATTCGTCGATTTTTGCGAATTTTAAAACGGCGCCCGTTTTTTTGCAGACTTCCTGCCAGGGCACCAAGTTTGCGTGGTGCTCCATTTCGCTTACAACAACAACGTCGTTTTCCTTTAAAACTTTTTGCCCGAAGCAGGCGGCAACAATGTTCAGCGATTCGGTTGTTCCCCTCGTGTAGACAACTTCGGCGGTATCGGGCACATTGAAATATTTTTTTGCGGTGTCGCGCGCGGCTTCGTATGCGGTTGTGGCCATGCGGCTTAAAGTATGCGCGCTTCGGTGTATGTTCGAATAGTATTGCGAATAAAATTCCGAAACTGCGTCTATCATAACCTGCGGCTTTTGCGCCGAGGCTCCGTTGTCGAGGTAGACAAGGCTGTGGCCCTCTACCTGCGCCGACAAAACGGGAAAGTCTTTTCTTATGCTGTCGATATAATCGTTCATTGTTATGCGCTATAATTAAACCGCCAAAGGCGTTCGTCAACTTTTTTGCTTGATTTTAAGGCCGATAAATAAAACAATTACACTGTTTTTAGCGGCATTGGCAATTTTGTATTGGCCTTGCCCTGTTTAATAATCGGGCGGCAAAAGATACCCGTAAAGGATTTTTTCTCTAAAGAGGGTTTGCCGCGCCAAAATACCTGGATATGGAAGATAACAATAGCGAAAATTTGCAAATAATGAAAGTGTCGGGCGTGTTCGAGCTTATGGCGAACCAAAACGGCATTTTGTTGGACATTGCCAGAAACGGCAAAACGCGACCGACCGACCCCTTTGTATCGAAAGACCTCATAAGAAAATTCAACCTTAAAAGGGGGCAGTTTATAGAGGCCACGGCCCATATAAGGAACGGGCACAACAACCCCAAAGTGCGCTTTATAGAAACCGTAGACGGTATAAAGTGCATAGAGCGCAAAAGGTGCCTGCCCTTTAAAAGCCTTACAACAATTTCGCCCGACAAAAAGCTTAGGCTTGAAACCAAAGACGGCCGCCTTACGAACCGCGTTATAGACATCTTTTGCCCCATAGGCAAGGGAACGCGCGGGCTTATTGTTGCCCCGCCCAGAACGGGGAAAACCACCCTTTTAAAAGACATCGCTTTCGGCATTATGGAAAACCACCCCGAATGCAAGGTGCTTGTTGTTCTCGTAGACGAGCGCCCCGAAGAGGTTACCGACTTTAAGCGCGACTTGCCGCAGGCCGAAATATACGCGTCGTCGAACGACGAAAATTTGGAGTCGCACATACGTGTTGCGGACCTGGCGATAGACCGCGCAAAAAACATAGTCGAAGCGGGCAAAGACGCCGTTTTGCTTATGGACTCGCTTACAAGGCTGTCGAGGGCGCACAATGCGGCAAAATCGAGAGGCGGCAGAACAATGTCGGGCGGGCTCGACATTAGGGCGCTTGAAAGGCCGCGCCAAATATTTTCGTCGGCAAGGAACACCGAAGAAGGAGGCTCGCTTACCATAATCGCCTCGGCGTTGATAGAGACCGGCTCGAGAATGGACGAATTGATTTTTCAGGAATTTAAGGGCACGGGCAATATGGAAATGGTGCTCGACAGAAAGCTTGCAGAGCAGCGAATTTGGCCCGCAATAAACCTTGCCGCTTCGGGGACGAGAAAAGAGGAGCTTTTGCTTAGCGACAAAGAGCTTGAAGCCTCGTCGTTTTTGCGCAGGGCAATGGCGGGCGCAAAGGTCGAAGACGCAACCGAAACCCTGCTGGAAAGAATGAAACAGACAAAAAACAATGCCGAATTTTTAAACGTTATTTTATAGACGCAACACAGCAAAAAAACAAAAAAGCAGACACAAAAATGCGTGTCTGCTTTTTTTGCGCGCGGGCACAAGCCCGTTTCTTACGGGGCTACTTTCTCGAATGTTTTTGCGTCTGCTTTAGCCCAGCCTTTTTTGCCGCCTTTTGTTTCAAGCAAAAGAAAGCCGTTGTTTTGCGCCGCAATGCCGGCAAGCTGCCCCTCCTTTAACGTTGCAACAACGGGGCTTTCGGCGGCGGGCGAAAGCCTTAGCTGCGATTCGCCGCCAACCGACACAACGCAGTTTAAATATTCGCGCCAATAATAGGCCCCGCAGGCCGACACAAAAAATACAAGCAAAAGTATTATGCCCAAAAATATCTGCCACGGCGCGCTTTTGCGCATAAGGGGTAAAACAACCAACAGAAAAATCGCCCCCCAAACGGAAATCGCCGCAATAACAACCCATTCGTTGTAGGAAAGCTCGTTTAAAAACTCGTCGTATTTCGAAAACGAAAAATTGTCGAATCCCGTTTTTTTGTTAAGCGAGTTCAGGTTCGACTGCGCCTCCCTAAAGCGGGGCATTTCGTATAGCGCGCGCATATAATGCGCCTTTGCCAAACCGTTTTGCCCGAGTTTTAGGCACGCGTTTGCAAGGTTGTAGTTGCATTGGGGCGTGTCGGCCTTTTCAAGCGATTTTGCAAAATAGTCTTTTGCCGAGGCATAATCGCCCTTTGTATAGGCGTTTACCCCAAGCGAAAAATATTCGTTTGCACTTTGCGCAAATGCGCCAAGCGAACACGCAAAAAGAAAAACTAGCGCAACAATTTTTTGCATAGCAATTTCAAGCTCCTTTCAAGTGTCGGCAAATCGAAATCGGCCTCGCTTTTTTCTCCGTATCTTATGGCGTCGGCCCCCGAAAACAAAATCCCCACGCATTGCGAAAATTCCGAAAGGCAATCCCTCTGCAGAATATATTGCGCGTCTTTCTCCAAAACCGAAAGCGGCTCTTTTGCGGTGGCTGCCGCAAGCGCATACTGCAATGCCTCTTTGCCCTCCCTAAGAAAGCCCGAAACATTGCCCTCTTTTGCAAAAAGTTCGGCTTTTTTAAGTTTTTCCCTGGCCGTTTTCCTTTCCGACACAAACTTGGCAAGCATTGGGTTTTCTTTTAGCTTAAGGCTTTTTCGGCGCATAACAATGGCCGCAATAACCGCAATTATCACAAGCACCTGGAATATCCAAAACTCGGCGCGGGCAAACAAAGCCTGCGAAGTTTCGCCCGACTCTTTTGCGGACACTATGTCGAATTCGCCCGTTTTTGCGATTTTCGGAGTTTGCATAGCGGCCTGGGTTGCCGCGCTTTGCGCTTGGGATTTTGCGGGGGCAACGCTCGCTTCCACTTTCGGGCATTTCAAGGTTTGGTATTGGCCCTTTTTCGGATTAAAGAAAGTAAATTCGAACGGGATAAAAGTTTCCAAATCGGCTTTCAGGGGAACGGTTATATACTCGAATGTTTTAGAGCCTATGTAGCCTGCGCCGTCGCTTTCGTCGGAAAATTTAGATTTGGGTTTGTATACCTTCCAGTTTTCGTCGCTTTTAATTTGGGCTGGCTCTATTCTGCCGAAATTGCCCGTGCCCGCAATTACATACGAAAAAGTAGACGGCTCGCCGACACTTGTAGAACTCGGGTTTAGCGCCGCTTTTTCTATCGAAAACGCGCCTATTGCCCCCGTAAAAGTCAAGGGCGCATTTGGCGGCAAAGGCTCTACTTTAAGGGCGTCTACAGCGGCGTTTATCTTAAATGGCAGCGCCCTTCTTTGCATCGACGCCATTTCGAAAATATCCATCATAAAGGCGTCTTGCGCGCGCATTTGAACGGCAAATTCGCCGTTAAACGAATACGACAAAGGAAATGTTCCCACTTTGTTTGGCGTTATAACCGCCGAATATTCAACGCACACATACTGCAAATTCGACTCTTCCGAAAGCACGGGCTTTTTTGTGGTAATCTGGGCGGTAAAATCGTCGGTCTTTTCGGGCAAAAGGGCGACAGACGAAAGGCTAATGCCCTCTTTTTGCGCAAGCTGCCTGTCTATTTTTAAGACTATTTTGCACAAAACGCTTTCGCCGACATATATTTTTTTGTCTTTGTTGTCCGAATTTATTTCTATGCTTGCCGACAAGATTTTCGACAAATCGGGGGCTTTTCTTTCCACTCTTTGGCGCTGGGCTGCGCGCTGGGCCCCGTTGCCGAAAACAAGGCTTTGCATAGACTGCCCCATTGATGAGAACGCGGCAAAGGGATCTGCAAACTCGTCGTCGGCATAGTTTTGGGCGGCAGGGGCATTGTTGTCTACAACAAGGGTGCTGGGGGGAATTTTAAATTCCTTATCGCCTATCTTTAATGCCCATTCGCCTATTGTATACGAACCCTCTTTTTCGGCCGAAAACGTCAATACCATTGTGCGGCGTTTTTCGCGTTTTACACCCGAAACAGAGCTTGTGGAAAAGCTCATGCTTGTAGACGAAGAGCTGCCCAAATACCGCAACCCCTGCGGAACTTTTGCGTTTACGGCGTCCATATCAATAACGGCGTCGGCGTTTATGATGTCGAGCACATAGTTTACGGGGCTATTGGGCCTTGCCTTGTCGGGCGTAAAGCCTTTGGGTTGCACGCTTTGTGCGGCAAGAACAAGCGCCGCAAAAAGCGCAAATATTGTTGCAAATATTTTTTTCATTTTTTTACCAATCCTTGTAATTTTGGTTATAGCGGTCTTTGCCCGTTCCGTATCCTTTAAAGGGCAGCAATTTTTCCTCCTGCGAGGCGGAATTTAAAAGTTGGTAGGCTTCGCGCTTTGTCATGGCACCCTCCTCTTTTCGATAGTCGTAGGCCTGTGTTTGTTCCGATTTTTCGCCCTCTTTTTGCGCGGCGGCCGAAGCCGCTTGCTGCTTTTCTGGCTGCGTTGCGGTTTCTTTGCCCGCATTTTTATTTTCGGGCTTTTGGGCTTTTTCGGTTTCGTTTTGCCTTACGGCCTGTTCCGGCTTTTGCTCTTGGCCTGCTTTTTCGTTTGCCGAAGAATTTTGATTGTCGGCATTTTGTCGGCCGTTTTGCTCTTTGTTTTGTCGGGGCTTTTCCTGCCGTTCTTCGGGCTTGCCCTTGTCGGGGTTATCCGAATTTTGCGGGTTGTTTTTGTCTTGTTGTTGCTCCTTGTCTTGCTGTTGTTTGTTTTGTTTGTCCTGCTTGTTTTTGTCGGAATTGCCTGCGTTTTTTTCGGAGTTTTGCGAATCGTTTTTGTTGTCTTTATTGGAATTATTCTTATTATCGTTATTTTGATTCTGCTGATTCTGCTGATTCTGCTGATTCTGCTGATTCTGCTGATTCTGCTGATTCTGCTGATTCTGCTGATT
>CAKUIA010000022.1 GCA_934660865.1 uncultured Opitutales bacterium | reverse complement strand
GCGTATGGTGCAAGCGAATGGAAAACAGTAAAAACAAGGTTTTACAACCCCAACGGCGACCTAATCAGAGAAAGCGACTCGGAGGGGAATGTAAGGGAGATTTTTTATAACGAAAAGTTTGAAAAAGTAAAAACTGTTCTAAACGACGAAACGATATACGAAATGAAGCATTTGCCCGATGGCAAAACAGAGATTTTTGAAAAAGACGAATACAATGGCGAGCTGACGCAAAAAATTATTTTTGCCGATGGAAAGTATGTGGTTAAAACTAAATTAGCGTCAGTTGCGGGGATATTTCGTACAGTTTATGATAAAAATAAAAACAGAATTGCAACATATTATGAAGAAAATTAAAATATTCTTTGCGTTAATGGTTATGTTGGGCGCATGCATTTCGAACGCAGAAAATATATACGGTGAAAACTACAATAAAATTCCAAAACCGGGAATGCCTACATGGAAAATAATTGATAAGGATGGACGTCATTTTGCCGGGTTTACTGCGTATGATGATAATAAAAACATTGTAATAAGACATAAGATAGTAGATAGCGGAATTGACGATGCTTCTTGTTTTGTAGCTTGTGCTACAGACCTTTCTTTGTTTAAAGTTGAAGTTAGATTTCAAAGATATATTATTCCAGAATGGGTGGAATATAATTTAAGCGAAATAAAATGTTGCGGTTGTAGAACAACATGGAAACGGGTGCATGGCGAAATTGTAATACACGAACAGGGACACTACAATGTTATTAAACAATGGAATAAAGATGTGGTAGGTACATCTCTATACACGCATGCAAAAAATTTAGTTGTGCGAGAAACCGGTTCATCGTATAAAAACGCACTGTCCGAAGCCGTGAGAAATTTTGAGAGAAAGGCGGTTGATTTAAAGCAAAAATTTCAGGCGAGCCACAATGTAAAACAAGAAGAGTTCCATAGGTTGCATGGGAAAGATGTGCAGTTTTCTGGATATATTACATGTGCATGCGGAGGTTGGGAACATGAAGCAACTTGCAACGGTAAGTGCCTTAAGTGAAATGAAAAAACTTATAATTTGCATGTCTTTTATATTGGGGTTGTATGCCGCGGCAGACACAGCAGACGATTTAAAGTTTTTTGCCGACAACTTTAAAATGCGCTTGGTTGTAGAACCAAAATTGCGTGCGCCGTTTAAGCTTTTTATAGATAAATCCAAAGATTTGCGCGAAATTTCGTTCAATAATGCTTCGGTGAATTCCATGGATATATTAATTCATGCTATTGTGGTAGATGAAAACGGAAACTTAGGAGGGATAGTTTGCGGGTGCGGGCTGCCAAAATATATAATGTGCGGCGCCGAATATTCGTATAACGATAGCCCAAACAGCCAATATTTGGTCTATGGGCTGGTCGAAAGTTTTTTGGAGGTTATAAAAGACGTTATTTTAAATCCAAAACCCAAAAAGGTGAAAACAATAAAAATAACGGCTAGTTTGGACAATTTTGTGAAATTTAGAGGCATAGATCCAAATAAATTGACGGTATACTCAAAGCCAATCGTTCTCGAAGGCGAAGTTTTAGAACAGTGGCTTGCTCTTGCCAAAAGCTATATTCCAGCAAGCGAAAACCTGCAGTACACTTCTCCTTAATGATTTTGCGCAAAAATTTAGTTTAACATACATAGGCAACTTACAATATGTGCCATAATGTCTTTTGTCTAATGGATAAAAGACATTTTTATTATATGGATATAAAACGCTATTTGTATTTGTTAAAAGTATGCAAATATAAAAATATCACACAAAATACTTGACGGTGTTTGGCGTAAAACTTATTCTACCTGCGGTTACAAAAGAAAGGGTGTTATGAAGTTCGGTTTTGCGAAAATGTTTGCTCTAAAACTTGTGGTTTTTGCCTTTGCAATCGGCGCGGGGGCGATGTATGCAGGCGAATTTTCAATGCTGGGGTTTGCCGAGCTTTTGTCTTTGAAAAACGATGTTAAATCTATGCGGTTTTTCGAAGATTTGAACGATGAAAAAATAGAATTTGCGGAAACTAAAGTATCGTTTTCAAATAACCGGAGGGCGGAAAGCATAAGCTATAGCGTAAATACCGGCGAAGCCTTCGTTCTTGAGAATACGGAAGTTGTGGAATTTAATGCTGCCGCCATGCCAAAAAAATATAATGTGCGCAAAATATATTCCAAAGCGGGGGTATTTCATGAAAATTCGGGAAGCGACGAATATTCAAGACTATTTGCAAAAGACAATGCTTACCCAAATATGCAGCGTTATTTGCACCCAAGTGTAGAAAATATTTCGTCTATTCTAGATGAATTGGAACGCAACAACCGTACAATGCTAAACTCTGCAGTTGTAGCAGAACTGAAAAAAGCGGTAAAAGCCGACATAACGCAGCTGCTTTCCGATAAAAAGGTGGATATTTTTGCCGACGGTAAATATTCGCTTAAGGCAAGCTTGGCAAAAAACGGTATGCTTGAATATTTGCAAATTTATATTCCGAACTTAAATTTTAAGTTTAAAGTGGAAAACTCGTTCAACAAAAAGCGTATATCCATTGCAAACTATAAATTTTTTGACCCCATAACCTACAAATTAAGAACGGAAAAAAATAAGGGCTATTACGGAATGGAAATTTTGTTTAACCGCATAGAATTAAACAAAGAATGGTCTAAATATTTATATGAAAATTATGCAAAAACGGGCATATTAAATGCCGAAATTTTGAAAATTAACGGCGTTGATTTTAAAACGCTAACTTATCGTAAGATAGAAGAAATTATGGAAAATAGCGATTCGCTTAGAATTGTTTTTAATAAAGACGGCAAAAACATCGAACATAAGTTTGTAAAATTTAATCCCATTCAAATTGCGGCTATCGAGAATGCAAAAATTATGGGTATAGATTCTAAAATTTTCTTTAAATAGGGTAAAATGAAAAAGTCGTTGCTTGTATTTTCTTTTTTTTGTGTGTTGCCGCTATGCAATTTGTTTGGCGATGTGTTTTTTAATTTGCAGCAGCCAAATGCAGATTCCGTAAAAATTAAAACCGATTAGACCCAAAAAGAAACGGTGTTTATCAAATGTCGCAACTGGCTAAAAAGCTTGAAAAAGCATTAAAGTAGGTTGAAAAATTTACCGCATATGCTGTTGCATAAAAGGGTATGCGGTGTATTTGCAGGCTTTGCTTTTTGTAATAAAACAAAATTTTGCAAAAATATATTAACAGCAAACAGGCTTATAAATAAATTTGTAAGATATTAAAAATATCACTAAAAACGCTTGACAATTTTTGTAGGTATGTGTTTTGTAGTGCGTATGAGGTTCGGTAGTATTAATGAAATAAAAAATTTTTCGGGCGTTTATGGGTTGAAATTTTCAGCTATAATTTGCCGAAAAGTTAAAAGGTTTTGTTTTTTGCCGAAATTTTGCCTGCTGGCAGCTTTTTGTTTTTGCCAAATAAGCCTTTTTGCAAACAGCAAATTTTTGTTTAGCAATGTAGTTTGCGAAAACGCAAAGGCGGTTTTGGTGCTTGCACCGGGCATGAACACAAACGGCGAATTTTTTACAAAAGAAACCCCGTGGCTTGATTTTGCCAAGAAAAACAATTTGGGGATAATCGCATTAAACTACCAATCGAACCCCGAAGATTTGTACGAAACAAAAACGGGCTACTACTGGCCGCAATACGGCTCGGGGCAGGCTCTGTTAGACGAAGTAAAACGCGTATACGGCAAAGATTTGCCCCTTGTGCTTTACGGGTTTTCGGGCGGGGCGCATTTTGTAAGCAGGTTTATAGACTGGTGTCCCGACAGGATTTTGGCATGGTGCGCGTATTCGGCGCAGTTTTGGGATTACCCCAAAAGCGGCGCAAAGCTTACAAATGCGCGCGGCATTGTAGCCTGCGGCGAAAAAGACGGGCTTCGCTGGCAGCCGACTTTTGGCTATTACTACAGCGGCCGCAAAGACAAGCGCCCGTGGATATGGGTAAGCATTTCCAACACGGGGCACAACCGAAGCGCAAAGTTCGAAAAATTTGTGCGCGAGTTTTTCGACGAAGAGCTTGCCATTTGGCGGGGCGACAAAAAACCGCAAAAGGACATTTATTGCGACATTTCCAGTTTCGACTTAGATGTGTCGATTTTTAACGACCAATCGGAAATGTATTGCCCGTTTAGAAGCGAAAATTTGGCGGAAACTTGGAGAAAAATTCAGGAGCGGTAATGGCGGGGTTTTTATTGCGTATTTTTTTGCTGTGCCTGCCATTTGCGGCCTTTTCGCAAACGCAGGCGCCCGAAAAATATTTGATTGAAAGCGACAGGATTTTCACGAGTGTTTACCGCACCGACGCCAAAACGCAGGTTGCCCAAAAAAACTGGAAAAAGCGCAACAAACTAGAGGAAATAGCCTATGTTGTGCGCATGCCGCGGATTTGGACAAAGGAAAAGTTTGAAAACGCAAAGAAAACAAAGATACCGTGCGTAAGGGGCGTTATCGCAATATGCACTTGGAACAAACTGCCCAACGATTTAAAAAACAACCTTACCTATTCGGAAAGTCACTACAAACATCTTATAAAATTTGCCGACGAAAACAATTTGGCAATGCTTACGTGGTCTAATTTCGGCGGCTATTCGCCGTCGGTAAGCACCGACGAAATGAACGCAAAGCAGGCCAAAGACTACGACTTTATCTTCAACGACAGGCTGTCGGAGTGGGAAACGGGCTTTAAGCGCATAATGGGCAAATATATGCTTCCGAGAAACGCGGTTATGCTATACGGCTTTAGCGGCGGGGCGCAAATTGCGCACAGAATGGCAATGCGCAAACCGCAGTATTTTTCGGGCATACACATTCACGTAAACTCCAGCTACGATATTCCCAATGCAAACGCAAGGGGCATTGTGTGGCTTGTAACTACGGGCGAGCTTGAATATGGCTATACGTCGGCAAAAAGATTTTACGAAAGAATGATAGACTTAAACTGCGCGGTAATTTTTAAGGCGGGCGAAAATTTGGGGCATGCAACGAACTCGCAGATAAACAATCTTTCGCTTGAATTTTTCAAGTATCTGATAAATTTTATTCCCGATGCAAGCAATCCGAATTGGGTTGCGCCGCCGGTCGACAAATTCTATCTTTTGCGCCACCCCGTTTACATTGGCGACTATTTAAACCAGGTTGCATACCCCGTAGAATCGGCGGTGGGCAACGTTGCGGACAGAAGATATATGGTTGCGCTGCCAACAAAACCGCTTGCAAAAGCCTGGGGGACAATAATAGAAAAATGAATCTGTTGCTCGACATTGTACCCGAAAGATTGGACTGGTTTGGCTACGGCATTTCCAGCGCAAACCGTACGGCGGCGTTTATCGCGTGTGCAATATTGGCGCTGTGGGTTTTTGCCGCGGTTTTCAAGAAAATGGGTTTTTACGTTTGCATTGTTGCGTCGCTTGTTCTGTTCGGCTTTTTATTGCAAACGCAGTCTCGCGGGGCATTTGTTTCGCTGGCAATTTCGTTGGCGGCGTTTCTTTGCCTTTGCGGTTTTACGCGAAATAAGCTGCGCATTTTTTGCATTTTTGCGGCTTTTGCGGTTGCGTTTTTTATGTATTTAAACAGCACGCTTTCCCTGAGAATGTCGAATATGGCAACTTTGCAAAGCTCGTCGGCAAACTGCAGGGCCGACATATATTTGTCGGGCTTAAAAATGATAACCGACATTCCGAACGGAACGGGAGAAAAATCTCCATCGCAAGTATACGCAAACTGGTACCAAAACCCCGACGACGGCGCGCAGTATATTTCGCTTATAAATTCGCATTTAGAGTTTATGTGCGGGCACAATTTGTGCCTTAAAATTGCATATGTGGCATTTTGGGCTTTTGCCTTGTGCATAACTTTTACGTTTTCGCGCAATTTGCCTAGCTTAAGCGCCTTTGCAACCTGGCTTTGTTTCGGGTTGTGCGCATCGTTTAGCAATGTTGCAAACTATTGGGTTTTGTGGGTAATACCGCTTGCGCTGCTTTTTGTGGCGATAATATGCAACAGGCGCCGTTTTTTGTGCGGCCGTTTTTATTTGTCGGTTGTTCTGTTGACGGTTGCGGGGTTTTCGGCGATATGTGCGGTGTCGTTGGCATTGCCCCGCCAATATAAGCTTAAGTTTTACGAAAACGGCAAGGTTCTTTGCGGAAGTTCCACTACGGCCGACTACCTGCTTTTTGCCCCCGACGAAAAATCTTTGGGGCTAAGGTTTGGCGGCGAGCTTGCCGAATTTTGCCGCCGCAATAAAACTACCGTGCTTGTTTGCGACACTTTGCAAAGCGGCAACTTTAAAACCGCAATTATTTGCGGGGCTAAAAATGCAGACGAAATTTCGCAAATTTCGGCCGACAGGAAAATAATATTAAATATGACCGCAAGCGAAGAATGTGCCAATTTAAGGCTTGAAAATGCAAGCGTATATTTGGGCATTTTTTCGGATTGGCGCAACCGCAAAAAATGGCGCGAAATTGCGGCAAACAACACCGGCATTTCGGTTATAATGCTTGGCGGCGTGGGCGACTATGTCCCTAATTGGACAAGCCTGTTTTTGGGTGCATATGAAAACAATTAACGGCATAATCGTTATTTTGCTTTTAAGCATACTTTTGGCGTTTGCAAATTTTTTGCTAAACAATAACCGCATTGCCGCAAAAGTTGCCGAAATTACGCTTGCCGAAGTCGAAAACTTACAAGAAAGGCTTGTTGTTGTAGACGCGCGCTCCCGCAAAGACTACAAAACGGGGCATATTGAAAATGCGGTTAACCTGCCGGCTGAAGATTTTGAAAACAGCCTTGCCGCTTTTTTTGAACTGTGGCAACCCGATTGCGCGGTTTTGGTGTATTGCTCGGCAAACGACTGCAACGCGGGCAGGGCGGTTGCCGACAAATTGAGAAACGAATTTAACATTAAAAAAGTATTTGTGCTTAAGGGCGATTGGCAAAAATGGAAAACGTCAAAAAATTAACCGAAACAGCCTTGCGCATAATTTTGGCTGTTGTATTTGCGTATGCCGGTGCATTGAAGCTTGCAAACCCGCCCGAATTTTACACGGCAATTTTAAATTATAAAATTTTGCCGGAAAACGCCGCGCTGATTGTCGCATATTTTTTGCCCGCTTTAGAGCTTGTGTGCGCCGCAGCCTTGCTGTGCCGAAATTATGCAAAAAGCGCGATTATTGTGGTGGCTTTAATGCTTGCTGTTTTTATCGCAGCCATAATATCGGCAATGTGGCGCAATTTAGACATTTCGTGCGGGTGTTTTGGCTCTTCAAATTCGGGGCTTATGCTGCCGCTGCTTAGGAATTTTGCGCTAATTGCATTCTGCGCAATTATATTCTTGTTAAACAATAAAAGATTTATATCATAAAGTACTATTCTATGAAAGACAAACGTTCAGTTATCATAGCCGCCGCAATACCCGTAGCATCTGTGCTTATAGTGGCAGGTTTTCTGTATAAAAACGCGAATTCGGGGGGTTCGGCCCAAGACGGCGCAAAGCTGCCCATAGCCCAATATTGCGATTTGCCCAAGTCGTTTGCGGGCAACGAATATTCCATTTCGGCGTTGGTCGACAGCCAGCTTGCATATTCCGAAAATGTCGGGCGCATTATTTTGATAAAGACAAATTCGGGCAAGTCTTTGCCGCTGCTTGTTCCCGCAACGCTTGAAGGCTTTAACCCGTCGGTGGGGCAAAGGTATAATTTTAACGTGCGCATAGACGAAGACGGCAAATTGCTGCTGACCGCTTTTAGAAAGATATAGTATGAACAGAAATTTGTTTTACATTTTTATGTTTGCAGCCTGCGGGCTGTATGCACAACAGGCGGCGCAAAACACGCAAAACCTGCCGCAAACACCCGAACAGACGGGCGCTAAAGCGGGGCAAAACAGCACCCCAAACAGCGCCTTGCCCGCGCAAAATTCGGCGCCCGATAAAGGCGCGGCAAACGCCGCAAACGGCAATAATATTTCGGCATTGCCGATAAATTTGGGCGGCTTTGGCGGCGGCGACAATTCGGCAATCATTTCGCTTTTGCAAAACCAGGGCAACCTTGTAGATTTTTCGGGCAAGAAGGTAGACGACGCCCAACAGAAAATTATAAGGGCGCGTTTCGAAAAATATTTGAATTCGCCGCCGGCAACCACCAGCGAAGATTTGGCCTACAACCAGCTTTTAGTCGACATAAGTCAGCGTTTGGCGGGCAAGGGCGGCGGCAGCGATGCCGAAAGAACTTTGGACGCATGGCGAATGTTGTTCAACGCCCAGGAATACCCGATGGACGACCAGCTTTGCAGAACCATTGCCGACAAGGTTGTAAACTTTTGGCAGACCACCAAAAAGATAGAAAAGCTTGCAATACAAAACGAAAAGCTCGAGCAGGACAGAAGCAGAAAAGAGTCGGGAATGCGCATGATTTCGAGCATGGACAGGCGCGAATTTATCGCAATGATGCGCGGCAAAGACGCAACGCCGCCGCCTTCGAGAGACTACGAAATAGACCCCATAAAAAAGCGCATTCAGGAAACCGAGGCGAAAATAAAGGAAAACAAATCATACGAGGCGTCGTCTAGGATAAACCAAAAGATGGATTTCCAAAGCCTTATCGTGCAGTTTTTCCTCCAGCGCAGGTACTACCATGCAATGATTGCAAACGATTTTTACCGCTACCTTTTTGCCGCCGAAGACGGGAAAATAGAGGGCATAGATTCGCTTAAAGGGCAGGTATTCGGAGGCGTAGACATAAAGCTTACAACCTCTACGCTGGACGCCCTTTGCAAAGAGGCCATAAACGACGCCGACAAGGCCGTGAAAGCAGCCCAATACCTGATTTCGCGCGGCGAAATACACTCGGCAACGCAGCGCATGCTCGAGGCGTTTTTTGTGGGCGAAAACTTGGCGTGCGTAAAAACTTTCCCGATGGATTCCAAGCGCGAAATTATGCGCTATTTGCGCGATTGCGACAAACTTGTAAACGCGGTAAAAGTAAAGCATGTAGAAAGGGCTTCGGAAATTTTAAAGGAAATTCAAAGCTACACAAAAGACTTCGATTCGGGGCAGATAGAGGCCTTCATACAAACTTCGCGCCAGCTTAGCGATTTGGCCCTGCAAAAGGCGCTTGTTGCGGCGCAAACGCGCAACCAGGCCGCGGTTGAAAGCGCGCTGCAGGAGGCTGTTGGCTTTTGGCCCACAAACCCTAAAATTCAGGAGTTCTTAAAGACAATGATTGGCCGCGTAGATTTAAAAGACGTTGCCACTTCCGATTTCGACAGGCTTTTCGCCCAAAAAGACTACAGGGGCATTTTTAACGACCGCTTCAGGTTTGCTGCGGCTTTGGCGGCCGACCAAACGCGCAACAAAGATTTTCTGGAAATAATGAAGCGCATGGAGATTATAGAAACTTCGATAGGGCAGGCGAAGGAGCTTGCAAGATTGAAAAACAATTTTGCCGCGTGGGAGATTGTCGAGAAAGTTTATATGCAGTTTCCCGAAGACATGCAGCTAAACAAAATCAGAGCCGATTTAACCGTGAAAGCTTCGTCGTTTGCCGCCGCCCTTGCAAAGGCAAACGAGGCGAAAGCCTCGGGCGACAACTGGGCGGCCTTGCTTGCCTACATAAACGCAAAAGACATTTACCCGATGTCGACCATAGCCAACGACGAAATCGCAAAATTGGCAAAACAGATATTAAGCAGGTAGCGGAATTGTATTTAGCACAACGGCGGCAATTACCCCCAAGCGGTTTTTGCCGCTTTTTTGTTCGCAAAAATATCTCCGCACCCGGGCGGGTTTTTTATATGAAATTTCCGCCTATATAGGCTTGCGCTGCAAGGTGAAATATGGTGTTATTTGAAGCGACTTTATTTTTATATGAGTACCCCCGAAAAAAAGAAAAATTTTATAAGAAGAATGTACGACTGGACGGTCTCCTGGGCCGACAAACCGCAGTCTACCGTAGCGCTTTCGCTTTTGTCTATGGCCGAAAGTTCGTTTTTCCCTGTTCCGCCCGATGTTTTGCTTATTCCCCTTGTTTACGGCAAACCCAAAAAATGGTGGTATTTTGCGCTGGTTTGCACGGTGTTTTCAGTTATAGGGGGCGTAATCGGCTGGTATATAGGCCATGCCGGTTGGGAGGCCGTTAAGGGATTTTTCTTTAATTACGTTCCGGGCTTTACGCCCGAAAATTTCGACTACGTAAAGAATTTGT
The DNA here is from genome assembly GCA_934660865.1 of uncultured Opitutales bacterium. GTDB lineage: Bacteria > Verrucomicrobiota > Verrucomicrobiia > Opitutales > Intestinicryptomonadaceae > CAKUIA01. The sequence goes on along the minus strand of CAKUIA010000022.1, from coordinate 13,656 downwards.
ATAAAGACAACGCCCTGCTTGCCATATTTACCGCGGCTTTTACGCCAATTCCCTACAAGATTTTTACGATTACCGCGGGCGTTTGCGACGTTCCTTTATACGACCTTGTTTTGGGCTCTATTGTAGGGCGCGGCGGAAGGTTTTTCCTTGTAGGGCTGATAATCAGGGTGGTGGGCCCGAAATCTAAGGAATTTATAGACAAATATTTTAACCTGCTTACAATCGCGTTTTTTGTGCTGCTTGTTTTGGGCTTTTTGGCGGTAAAATACTGCATGTAATTTTTGCGTATAATTTTTTTGCGAGGCGCAACCTGTTTTAGCTTGCGCCTTTTTTGTGTTGAATTGCCGATTTGCGCGAATGTTTTTTTCGCAAAAAAAAGACCCCGCAAAATCTGGGCGGAGTCTGGATTTTATATCTATATACAACCAACAAAAATTATTTGCTCTTTAGCGTTTTCGGGCACGAATCGTCGGGGCAGTTCTTTGCCCTGTCGCAGTTTGCGCTTGTTTTGCAGGCTTTGGCTTTGTCGCAATTCTTTGCGGTTTTGCAGCCTTTTTTTGCCTTGCAGCACTTTGCGCATTGCGGTGTGCTTTGGTCGCACTTGCAGAATTTTCCCTTGCACGAGTCGCACTTTGTGCAGCCGCAGGTGTCTACCGAACTTATTTCCACAATTTCTATCACGCCCACGGCTCCGTCGTCGGCGCTTGGCGCCTGTTGGGCTGCCGCGGCATTGCCCGCATTTTGCGGCGCGTTTTGCTGGGCGTTGTCTTGTGCAAACAAACAAGTGGCGGCAAACATAGCCGCAAGTGTAATCAATTTTTTCATTCTCTTATTCCTTTTTTTTGATTTTGTTCTACAGCTATATCGCCATAATTTCGCAAAATTAAACCCGTTGCGCAATAAACGCAAAAATCCCGAAATTTCGGGTACAAAAAAACGCCGAAATATTTTCGGCGTGCAAAGGCGTGGTAGGCAAAGGCCTAATTTTCCTTCTTTGCCTGAAGCGAAAGCCTTTTTATTTTTGCAACGGCGGCTTTGTCTATAACGTTTGCCACCGATTGGAAAGGCGTGTCTTTGTCGGACAATAAAATAAACGGGGCGTTTTTGTCTTTTGCCAATATCAACTTAAATTCGCCAACCAAAGTTTCGGGCAAAACTTTTTTGTCGTTCAAAAAACACGAGCCGTCTTTTTTTACGGCTATTACGTTGGGGAAGTCTTTCGAGTTTACGTTTTCCGACGACTGCATTGTAGGCGGGGTAATGTCTACTGCATTTACCTGCTTAAACTGCATTGTAATCAGGAAAAAGAAAATCAACACCGTAAGCACGTCTACCATAGGCACAATGTTTACGGTAGGTTTTCTTCTTTTCTTCGAGCGTTGGCGTATGTCCATCTACTTTTTTATGTCGAGCAGGCGTTCGACGCAAATGTTTATCTTTGCCGAAAGCGTGTCGATTTTTCGGTATAAATACGAGTCTACCGCCAAGGCGGGAATTGCTATAGCCAAACCGACTATTGTTGTAGAAAGCGCAAGGCCGACGCCTTTTGCGATAACCTCGGGTTCGGGAACGCCGCTGCCCGAAAAAACTTCGACCAAGCCCGCAACCGTGCCCAAAAGCCCCAAAAGCGGCGCCGCCGAAACGACAATATCCAGCAAAAACATTCCGCGTTCGAGCTTTGTAAGTTCAAGCTCGGCATAGGCTTTTAGGGCGTCGGCATCGGCGTCGGTGCTTTTTTCGAAACACACAATGCGGCCTGCAACCGAGTTTAAGTCGCCCAGGGCCTGAATGTCTTTGCCCGAAACAAGCGCGTTCGAGATTGTGTCGGGTATTATTTTTGAAGTGCGCAGCGATATAAGCCTTTCTATTGCTATATATACCGCCAAAAGCGAGCAAAGCCCGAGCGGGTATGCGAATATTCCTATGCCTTCAAAAATAAAGTTCATCTATTTTGTGTAGCAAAGCGAATTGTAGACTTTGTCGGTGTCGGCTTCCATAAGCTCGGCGATTGGGTCCCACGTTCCTGTCATTAGGGCTTGGCGCGCGTTTTCGGGCATTTGGCAGTCTACCGAAACGCCGTTGCAGCTTATTTTCTTCGCCTTTAGGTCTATCAAAATCTTGGAATCGGGCTTGGATACAACTTCGTCGGCAATCTTTTTTATGTCGTCGTGCGAGGCCGTTACGCAGGGAATGCCCAAAGTTGTGGCGTTGCCGAAAAAGATTTCGGCGAAGCTTTCGGCTATTATTGCGCGGAAGCCGTAGTGCCAAAGCGACTGGGGCGCGTGCTCTCTGGACGAGCCGCAGCCGAAGTTTGCGCCCGACAGTATTATGTTTGCGTTTTTGTATTCCGGCTTGTTTAAAACGTGGTCTTTGTCGGTGCCGTCGGCGTTTTTGCGTTCGTCGTAAAAGGCGTATTTGCCGAGGCCTTCAAATGTTACGCACACCATAAACCTTGCGGGAATAATTCTGTCGGTGTCGATGTCGTTTTCGGGGAGGTATACTCCCTGTCCTTCAAATTTTTCAATCTTTTCAAGTGCCATATTGTTATATAAGCTAAGGATTGCTTTGTTGAAAGCAACTGTTTTTTTGCGTTTTAACCGCGGTATTTTTTGCCCAAGGCCGCCGCTTTTTTGCCAAAAATTTTGTTTACAAGCGCATTTGTATAAAAATAGAATTTGCCGCGATATGAAAATTAAACACATAGCAGTTTCGCTTTTAATTTCGGCTTCGGCTTTGGGGGCATTTGCCCAGCCTTTAGACCAGTTTTCGGGGGTGGTGAAAATCCAGACGGTTTCGTGCAAGCCAAATTTCTTTTTGCCGTGGCTTACCAAGGGGCAAAGCAGGGGCAGCGGTTCTGGCGTTGTAATTTCGGGCAACAGAATTCTGACAAACGCCCACAATGTGTCGGATAGCACATACGTTTCGGTGCTCAAAAAAGACAACGGTTCGCCCGTTTCGGCCAGGGTTGTGGCAATAGACCACCAGTGCGATTTGGCGATTTTGGAAGTTCCCGACAAGCGGTTTTTCGACGGCATAGAGCCTTTCGAGATAGGCGAAACCCCGCCTGTAAGAACGCAGGTTTTGGCGGTTGGCTATCCCTTGGGTGGCAACGGGCTTTCCATTACGCAGGGCATAATTTCGCGCATAGAGGCGGTTGCCTATTCGCATTCCATGCTCGACAGCTTTTTGGCTGCCCAGCTAGACGCCGCAATAAACCCCGGCAACAGCGGCGGGCCGATTTTGTATAACGGCAAGGTTGTGGGCATTGCCTTTCAGGGCTACAAGGGCAGGCAAGGCCTCGGCTATATGATACATACCGACGTTATACGCCACTTTTTAAAAGACATACAAGACGGCAAGGTAGACGGCTTCGGCGACTTGGGCATTAGCATAATTACGCTGGAAAACCCCGACACGCGCAAATACCTTAAGATGTCCGAAACCCAAAGCGGCGTGTTGGTGTGCAGGGTCCGCAAATTTGCTGGCGAAAACCCTCCGGTAAAGAAGGGCGATGTTCTGCTTACAATAGACGGCAAAACAATAATGAACAACGGCAACATTAAGGCCGACAACGGCGAAAACCGCCATTTTTCGACCATTGTAGACTCAAAGCAAATGGGCGAATTTGTAAATTTCGGCATTCTGCGCGACGGCAAAAAGTTGGAGGTAAAAATGTATCCCAAAAAGCCGTATTTTATGGTTTCGCCGATGATGTACGACAAAACTCCAAAAATGTATGTTGCAGGAGGCCTAGTATTTACAACTCTTTCGCTAAGCTACTTGTCGGAATGGACAAAGCAAAACCCGCCCGAACATTTAAGCAGGCTTATCGACGAGGAAAAGGATTCGCCCGACGACGAAGTTGTAGTTCTTTCGGTTGTATTGGGCGACGAGGTAAATTTGGGATACCAATCGTACGCAAGCAGCAGGCTCTACGAAATTAACGGCCAAAAAATAAAATCCATAAAAGACGTTGCCCGCATAATAGATTCGCTTAACGACGGCTATGTAACCTTTGTTTTCGACTATGAAGTGCCCATAATTTTGGACGTAAAGAAAATGAAAGAGGCAATGCCGCGCATTATGCGCAACTATCGATTGTCCTCCGACAGAAGCAAAGATTTGTAGAAAATAAGGGTTTTTTAGGGCGGATTCTGCAAAAATATGGCTGAGCGGTTTGCAATGTCGGGTATTTTTGTATTTATAGATTTGCAACATACGCATTTGCAGTAAATTGCGATGCGTAATTTTTTTATTTTCGCTGCAAGAAATTTTCAAATTTTCGGCTCAAAAAACGCCATATTTATATAAAATACGGCTCACTGTTGAGCCGAAAACGCTTATAAAACTTGACAAATTGAGCCGAAAAGAACGCCTTAAGCCACGGTCGGTTTTTAGCCCTTTCTTGCCTGGGCTATGATTTCCAAAAGGGATTTTAAGTCTTCCTCCCTTGTGCCCGAGTGCAGAATTTTGTCGAAGTCTTTTGCAAATTTAAGCTCTTCTTGGGCGGTTTTCATGCGCAATGCAATTTCGGCTTCGTCGTCGGTATTGCGGTTGTGCAGGCGGCTTACAAGCTCGTCTATGCTTTTGGGCATAATAAATACGCTAAGCAGCGAGTTGCCGATAATTGGGTCTTTTTTTGCGATTTCGCGCCACGTTTTTGCGCCTTGCACGTCTATTACCAAAAATAGGTCTTTGTTGTCTGCAAAGGCCTTTTGTATGGAGCTTTTCAGCGTGCCGTACATTCTGCCGTGAACCGTTGCATGTTCGTAAAATTCGCCGTTTTGCAGCTTGTTTAAAAATTCCTCCCGGCTAAGGAATATGTAGTCTTTGCCGTCTACTTCGCCCGCTCTCGGAGCGCGCGTAGTGGCGGTGATAACCCTGTCGAATTTGGGGTCGCACTTGATTGTGTTTGCGCAAAGCGTTGTTTTGCCGCTACCTGCGGGGCCGCTTAAAACTATCAGCAAATTCTTTTTCATATAATTTTTAGTAGAAGATAATCGAGGTGTCCAAGGCCGCCGCAAGCGCAATCAAAACCGCGCCGAAAATGGGCGCACGCATTTTTTTTGCATACAGCCATTCGAAGAAGTCGCGCAGGCGGTAGGGCAGGCAGCCCGTGTATATTGTAGCTACAATTATAAAATACGTTGTCGCAACAAGCGTATACCTTGCGGGAATATCAAGCATATATGCCGAATCTAAAAATACTCTCGACAGCAGCAAAAGCAGCACGCACAGGCCCCTTACGCTTAAAAAGTCGGGCAAATGCCTAAACGACAGCAGCCAGGCACCTCCGAACAGCAAAATAAGCAGGTGTTTTATGTCGCCGAAATCGGCCTGTCCCAAATTGAAAAGCTGCCAAATAAACCAAATACCGCCAAGCCCGTATAAGACATAGGCTGCGTTTTTGCTGCGCAAAAATTTAAAGGCCGCCTGTTTCGAGCTTTCGCCCCTGAGGAAAAATATTCCCAAAACCGCCAGCATAAGCGATAAAAGCAGTGTAGATTGCAAAAGTGTCATTAAATGTTTCTCCAGTCTATGTTTATTCGGGCAAATTCCCTATTCGTTTCGGCGTCGCAAATGCCGTGCAGCGAAGTTTCGCCTATAATTTGCGAATTTGAAACGGCGTTGTCCGACTCTTTCATTTCGGCCAAAAACGAAATTCTTATGCGGCGCGGCATTTTTTTTGCGTAGAAGCTTTCGGGCAGCGAATCTATTGCCAGCGCGGGATACACGCAGTTGTTTAGGTGCCCGTTTACGTCTATGTCGTCGCGCCTTAAAACAACATGCTTTGAAAATTGCGCCACGGCGGGCGGCAGAAGTTTTTCTGCGCAGTCGCCCGCAACGCGCTCGGGCACAATTTCCCAGTCGTGCAAAACCGAGGTTCTTTCCATTCGGCGTTTATTTAAATCGAACAAAATCCAGATAGAACGCGCCTCGAAAAGCACGTTGCCGTTTTGGTCGCTTGCCCTAAAGTCTCTTTCGCAAAAGGCCTTGCTTCGGCCGCTGGGCCAGGTTTCCAGCACAATGCGGCTGCGCTTTTCGGGCAGGGAAAAAATTGTAAGGTCTATTTTAGAAAGCGCCCAACCGAGGTTTTTGGGCGACAAGTCGTCCATACCAACGTGCAAAGTGTCGGCGTGCTCGCATGCTACTTCCTGCAGCATTGCAAACAAAGCCGACTCTTTCAGTCTTCCCGAAAACGAAAGGTCTGCAACCCTAATTCGGTATGTATCGCTAAATTTACCCATTTTGCGAAATGCTATTTTGCAAGTTTTCTAATCTTTGCAATGTGTTTTTTTATGCACTCGGCGTTTGGCATGCCCACGCCTTTGCGCAGCTTCATCGCGCGTTTTAAATCGAAAACCTGTCTCCAGTTTTTGCCGAGCTCGGGCGAAATTTTTGCGGCGTCTTCGTCGGAAATCTCGTTGATTTTCACCTTCTTTTCCTCCGAAAGGGCGACAAGCTCGCCCACAATGTGGTGGGCTTTTCTAAAGGGCACTTTTTGCGAGACGAGATAGTCGGCCAGGTCGGTCGCCAAAAGAAGGGGGTCGGACACCGCGTTAAGGCAGTTTTTCCTGTTAAATTCCATTCCTTTTAACGCCGAATACAAAACCTTTATGCAAATTGTTGTCTGCTCTTTCGAATCGAATACGGGTATTTTGTCTTCCTGCAAGTCCCTATTGTAGGTAAGCGGCAGGCCCTTTACCAGCGTAAACATTGTAGAGGCATTGCCTATAAGCCTTGCCGATTTGCCCCTAAGCAGCTCGAAAGAGTCGGGGTTTTTCTTTTGCGGCATAAGCGACGAGCCCGTTGTGAAAGTGTCGGGCAACTTTACAAAACCGAATTCCGAAGTGTTCCAAATAATAATGTCTTCGGCTATTCTCGAAAAATGCACGCCCACAATGGCGCAGGCCGATTCGAATTCCATAAAAACGTCTCGGTCGGAAACGCCGTCCATGCTGTTTTGCGTGAGAATTGCGTTGCCCTTTGCGTCGGTAAAGCCCAAAAGCTTGGCTTCGTATTCCCTGTCGGTAGGCAGTGTAGTTCCCGCAATGGCCCCGCTGCCCAAAGGCGAAATATTCGCGCTTTGATAGACGTTTTCGAACCTTTTAATGTCGCGCTCTATGGCCGAAGCCCAGGCCAAAATGTGGTGCGCTGCGCATACGGGTTGCGCCCTTTGCATGTGGGTATAGCCGGCAAGAAGCACGTCTTTGTTTTTTTCGGCCAAATCGGCAAGCACAAGCAAAAGTTTTTTTAGCTCTGCAACAATGTCGGTGCAGGCCCACTTAAAATACAGGCGCATATCGGTTGCAACTTGGTCGTTGCGGCTGCGGGCTGTGTGCAGTTTTGCGGCCTCGGGGCAAATTGCCGTAAGCGTTTGCTCTATGTTCATGTGCACGTCTTCAAGGTCCTGCCTCCAGTTAAATTCGCCTTTTTCTATAAGCTTGGCAACCTTGTCCAGCCCCGAAACAATGGCGGCGGCTTCGGCCTTTGTTATAATGCCGCATTTGCCGAGCATTTTTGCGTGGGCTTTCGAGCCTTGTATGTCGAAAAAGGCCAACTTTTTGTCGAAGGAGACCGATTCGCTGAATTTAAGCATTAAGTCGCTGGGCGATTCCTTAAACCTGCCGCCCCAGCTTGCCTGTTTTTCGTTTGCGCTTTTTTTCATTGTTGGGAAAAAAGCCTACAGTCATTTGCGCTCTTTTCAACATATTTATTTTTATCTTGTGGAATTTGCGGGTATGTAGTCTAATAAAGGCGCAAGAATATATGGCAAACATCTTAAAACCCGACGAAATTATAGACCTGGAAGTTTTTATAGCCGACGACGAAAAGGAATCGGCCGAATATAAGAAATCCAGAGATTTTAGCTTTTATTCGAAAGCGCCCGACAGTGCAAAGGCCAACCAGACCTCTTTGCTTAGGTATTGGATTGCAAAAATGAGGGGCGGGTCGTTTTCGGTCGGAATGCTTGCCAACTGGTTTTTGCGGATTTTTTCGGCGGTGCTTTTTTTGATTGGCATTTTGCTCGGCTACGGTATGGCGGGCAGATTTTTCGGCATAGGAGAGGCGTCGCACACGGTAAATATCGCAATTTTTGCGTTTTCGTGCGTGCTTGTTCCGCTTGTTTTGTTTTTCTCGGCAATATTTGTTGCCCCGAAAGCCGGCATTTGCATAGACAAGCTTGCGGCTTTGCTTGTATCTAAAATACTGAAAAAAGGCGCGGTTTACGCGGCCTTTTGCCAAAACCGAAAATGGATTTTTTTGAAGGGCGCGCTTTGCGCACAATATTTGGGTCTGGGCGTTGTTTTCGGAATATTTTTTACGCAGTTGTCGAACCAAATGTGCAAAAGATACGAATATTGCCTAGAAACTACACTGCCGAGCTTTGTTTCCGACAGCGCAGTATATAACACGGCAAAAATTGCGGCGCTGCCCTGGGCCGCGTTTTGGGGCGAAGGCGTTGGGTTTCCGTCTTTGCGGCAGGTTGCATTAAGCAGAAAAACGCCAATAGACAGCGCCCCGCAAACAGCCGAAGCGCAAAATGCCGCAAATGCCGGCAACGCGGGCGAACCTTTGCCGTCGGTTGCCGATATTTCCGAAGTTTGGGCGCGCTTCTTTTTGCTTTGCGCGTTTTGCTACGGCATCTTTTTAAGGGTGCTTGTTTTTGTTATAACAAAATTCAGGGTTTCGGGGTGCTTCGGCAAACACAGGCTTTTAAACGACAGAAAAATAAACGAAATACTGTCGAGAATGGAGGTTGCAAGCTCTTGCGCCGACGACTGGCAAAGCCTTAAGTCAGACGCCGACTGCGACAATATGCTTATGTTGCGTAGCGATATGTTGCCGCTTGCGGCCGCAATAAAAAACGAAATTGCGTCAAAAGCCCAGGTTGCCGCAAGCAACATATTTAAATACGACTTTTTAAGCGATATTTTCGGCGACGGGAATTTCGAAAAAGAGCAGTCAAGATACAAGACAATAAACCTTGCATGCTTTTCGGACGACTACAACGAGGAGGTTTTCGAGAACATAGAAAACATTGTAAACGCCTATCCCGACAAGTTTGTGAACATAATATTGCTGGGCAGGTACAATTCGGGCGAGTCGTCTTTTGCCGAGCCTTTGGCGGTGGAAAAATCCTGGTGGCAAAGAAAGATAAACTCGGTTTGCACGCGCAATTTAAAACTTTTTTAGGATATGGGCAAAACTTATAGAATTGTTATGATAGGCCGCCCCAACGACGGCAAGTCGAGCGTGTTCGCCAACCTTTTGGGCGACGACAACATTGCCGTTTCGCCCATGCCGGGCGAGACAAAGCGCATAGAGCCGCGCCGCCTTAACATAGGCGAAAACGATATGGAAATTGTCGACACCCCCGGTTTGCAGCACCCCGAGGCGGTGTATAAAAGCTTTAAAAGCTCGGCAATGCAGGGGCTTTTCCCTCCCGCCGAGTTTTTGAAAAACTTTACCGACTTAAAATACAGGCACGATTGCGAGATTATGAAGGCGCTTTCCGACGCCGACATTTGCGTGATTGTTTCGAATGCCGACAATATTTTCGGCAGAACATCGCAGCTTTTGTTGGATTCGCTTTCGTATGTAAGGCAAAACTGCGTGCTGTTCGGGCTTATAAACAAAACCGACGAATCGAACGCCGCGCAGTGGAAAAGGGAGTTTGCCGAAAGGCGCATAGAGTGTTTTTGCTTCGACGCATTTAAATCTAATTTGGGCGACTGCATAAAGTTGCTCGAGGAAATGAAAAACTCGAACACCGTAACGGGCGACGCCGATTTAAAAAGGGCGGTTGGCGGCCTGCAAAACAACAGAATGCAGCTGCTAGATTCGTACCTAAACGGGGCGGCTTTGGAGATTTTAAACTCGCTTAAAGAGCTGGTTTTAATAAAAAGCGCGGCCCCGATTTCGGGCTTTTCGTCTACAAAGGCCGAGCGCACCGCCGTGCTCGAAAAAGAAACCGAAAAGGTTGCCGAGTTTGAAAAAGCCTTCAGAAAAAGGCTGTTGGAGCTTTTCAAGTATACGGGGCTGAAAATAGATATGCCGCTTCGCAGGTTTGCCGACGGCGAAATTTTGGTTAAAGAGCCGTCTATTTTTAAAAGGCTGTTTGCGCTTTTGCCCCTTACAAAAAGGCCCGAAATTATGGCCCATGTTAACGCAAATTCGCAGCTGCCCGTAAAGTTTACGCGCAATGCGGTTTTCTTTATAGAAAATCTGCTTAATTTAAGCTATGCGAAATCGGCTACAAAAGAGTTTAAAATTGGCATAGACAAAAGCGAGTATAAGAGCATACCCGTAGATGTCGACGGCATTTCGGCTTTCGCCTACAGGGCGTCGAAAAACGACGACAGCGAGCACTTCTTTAAAATACAGTCGGCGCTTAAAGACTCTATTTTAAAGATATTAAAAAACGCGGTTAACTTAAAAAAATAGGGCGCTTTTTATTATGCAAAAAATGCGCAGGGCTTTTGTGCCGTGCGCATTTTTTTCGTTTTTTTGCGGGGTTATTGCAGCCTTAAAAGCCTTAGTTGCCTGGGCTTTAAAGTAAAAGTATTTTGGGCTGGGCAGCCCTCTATAAGGTCGCTTATTTCCGACTGCGTATCAAGCGCAATTTCGGCATCGCTTTTGTTGTAGTTTGCAATAAATGCAATTATTGCGCCTTTGTACGGAACGGCGCGCACAAACACGCCGCTGTTTTCGCTTTTTCCGTTTACCGTAAATTTTAAGAGGGGCGCTACGCTTTTTGAAATTTCGCCCAAAAAGCCGTCTTTCGGCTCCGCCATAAAGGGAATTTTAAAGCCCAGTTCGTTGCCGAATTCGTCGTACTTAAGGGCGTCGTCTTTGGCGTATATTTTAAGTTTACCGCTTTCGGCAAGCTCCTTAAGCTTTAAGGCGGCCTTGCGCGTTATCGTTTTTGCCGACGATGCAAACAGGATTTTCGCGTTTTTTATGTCCGAATTTTCCAGGTCGCGCTCGGTTATGCACTGCGGCTTGTAGCTGGCAAGGCATATCTTCGAATAGGTGTTTCGCAGGTCTTTTTCGTAGTTGTCGTTTAGCGAAAGTGTTTTGCTGTGCTCAAAGTAGGCGGTTTTGCCGTGTATTACGCTTGTGGGCGAAAACAAAAACGCTACGCCGCCTTTGTGGCGCATAAACGCTTCCATATACTCGGCGTTGCGCAGGGCGTCGTAGTAGGCTTTTGCGTGGTATACAAGGTTGCCGCAGCGCAAATATATGTTGCCCGCAAGGCAGCCAGAGGGGTCTTTTCTTTCGTTGGAGTAAAACCAGTCTTGGTAAACCCAGGTTGCAAGTGCGCTTACTCCGCCTACAAACTGGTGCATAAGGCTTGCGTATATGTGCAGGTTGTCTATGGGGCGCGTCTCAAAGTCGCTAATAATGTGGTTTTCGCTGTTTACTACGCTGGCGTTGATTGCCGATGTCTGTATTTCGTGCGCCAAAGTGGAAATGTCCCACTGGCTTGCCCATTTGCCTTCGGGGTAGAAAATGTCGTCGTTGCCGTTGTAGGCGCCAAGCTTTGACATATATTCAAGGTCTATGCCGCCGTCGAAGTGGAAGGGCGAAGTCATTGCCATAAGCTTTGCGTGGCACGGGATGTCGGCCTTTAGGGTGCTTTTTAGCCTTTTAATGTTTTCCAAATGCCAGTCGGCAAAACGGCGTTTGCAAAAATCGTAAAAGGCATACTTTGCGGCGCGGTTTGTGTCGGCGCTTTCAAGCAGCTCGCTTGTGTCTTTAAACGAAGTTTTTGCAATTTGGTTAAATGCCTCTATATTGCCGTATTTTTCCGCAAAATATTTTTCGAAAAGCGGCTTTATGTTCGGGTTGTTAAAGTATCCCGCCGAATAGAGCGGCTCGTTTGTAATGCAAATGCTGTGTATTGCGCTTTTATACGGGCTTTGCTGCAGGCGTTGCCCCATTGCCTTAAAAAATGCGTCCAACATTTTTTGGGCGGCGGGGCTTTCTATGTCGTATTTAAAAAAGCCCGCCTTGTAGTTGCCCAAACCGTATTTTTGGGCAAACCATTTTGGGTGGTAGTGCGGCGAAAGCAAAACTATAACTTTAACGTTGTTTTCGTAGGCGGTTTTTAGCGCGTTGCCGATTTTTTTGTCGAATGCGGCAAAGTCGGCCTCAAATTCGCCGTTTTTGCCCTCGCGCAAAAACACGCTGTTTGGGCCGATTTCGGTTTGTATTATATTCGCCCCAATGGCCTGCATAATGGGCAGGTCGCTTAATACTTTTTCGAAGTGTCCAAAGCCCGCATATATCACGGGGCGGTCGGGGAATTTATTGCCGTCTTTGTCTACCAATGTGCTGTACGGCCAGCCGTTTACAATTTTTATTTCGTCTGAATTTGTGGTGTATAACTCGGCGGCGTTGCCGTTTTTTATCTTTTGCAAAGTGCGGTTTGCGTCGGAAATTGCGCCGTCTAGCTCGGGAACAATCATATCGAACTTTTCGGCGTAGTATTGCTTTTGCTCCAAGCTTTTTGCATTTGCCAAATGCGAGTTTGCCAATGCTATATGTTCGCTTAAAATTTTTGTTGCGGCGTTTAAATACAGGTGCTTAACGCCTTTTGCCGAGTCGTTAAGCGCGTTTATTTTTGCGGCATAGGCTTTGCACTTTTCAAGCATTTCGTTGTAGAACTGCAAGTTTGGTTTCGACTGCGTTATAACGGGTGCATTGCATTCTGTAAGCGAAATGCTGTGTATGGTATATTTCGCCTTTGCGTCTATTAAAATTCTAAGGGTAGAAATTCCGTTTTTGTCCAAATCTTTGGCTTTCGGCGAAAACGTTGTAAGCGAGGTATTCCTTTTATTGGGCACAACCTTAACGGCAGTTCTAATGCGCCAGCTTTCGCCGTATATTATAAGGGGTGTGCCTTCGCCCGAATATTCGCCGTCTATTTCAACTAGGTAGCACTTGTCGGGCTTTAGGGCAACTTTTTGGAAAAGCATTGCATACACATTCGGGTATTTGTCGGAGTTGTTTTGTATGGTAAAAGCTTCGCTTTCGTCGTCGTAAAAGGCCTTGGCCTTTGCCTTGCCCGACACATACCAGCTCCAGCCCGTCGGCAGCCCCGTGCGCGATTTTAATTCGCCGTTTTTCAGCATATTGGCGTGCGCGCTTGCTAAAAACGCAAATGTAAACAACAGTGTAAAAATTCGCTTCATCATATGAAAAAACACGCTATAGATTGCCAAGCATTTACGCAAACAAAAAAGATTAATAGTTGCGAAACACGGCAAGGCCCAGCCTGTTTTTTGCCGTTTGTTTAAATTCAAGGTAAACCCAAAGCATTTAATGGACAGCGCTTTGTTCGTTTTTGCGTGCATTGCCATACTCAAAAATTCCCCTCGGCTCGAAAAAACATTTTGCTTCAAGGCGGGAGATGTTGCGCATGTTGATGTAGCGGTGGCATAAAAGCATTTGGTTGCTGTGTCCCATATTTAGCTGTAGGCGCGGCAGGTCTTTAAAACGCTTTGCAAAAAAGCTGGCGTAGGTGTGGCGCAAAACGTCTTGCACCCAGCGCCCGCTAAAGCCTGCGTTATTGCGTATTTTTTGCCAACGGCGCTGCCAGTTTACGGGGCATATTTTTTGCTGGGGTTTAGGGTTATAGCTTAGCAA
>CAKUIA010000021.1 GCA_934660865.1 uncultured Opitutales bacterium | reverse complement strand
GTACAAGGTTATGAAGCAAATGAATTTGCACGAAGACGCAATTATGCAAATAAACAGGCTTTTTGCGACAAAGCTTTATAACGACAACTTCCTGGATTTCGACGACAACGGCCTTATAAGAATAGACGACTTGGAGCTTAAAGACGAAGTTCAAAACGCGGTATTTGCAATGTGGAACGACATTACAAGCGAAAACCTGCGCGAATTGACCGACTACGACGGCTATAAAAAGGCGTTCTTGGGGCTTTTCGGCTTCGGTGTAGACGGTGTCGAATACGGCAAAGACTCGAAAGTTCAAATAGATTTTTAGTTTTATGAAAAAGCTTCTTTTATCCGTATTGATGTTTGCCGTTTGCGCGGCCTTTGCCGACGACAAATCCGCAAAGCCGCAGTTTAGGGTTGGCGTAAACATAGGTTTTCCGCCCATGGTTTACGCCGAAAAGGGCAAAATTGTGGGGCTTGAAGTTGACTTCGCAAAAAAGTTTTGCGAGGAAAACGGCTACGAGCTTGTTCTTATAAATATGGATTTTAAAGAGCTTATTCCCGCGCTAAACGCAAAGCGGGTAGACGCGGTAATGTCGGCTATGTCGTATACCGATACGCGGGCAAAGCGCGTTGCTTTTACAAAAAGCTATTTAACCGTAAGCCAAATGCCGCTTTTGCACCGCATAGACTTTCAAAAATACGACTCGGCGCTTTCGGTTATAAACGCAATAGGCAACATAGGCGTTATAGAGCGCTATACCGCCGAAACATTCGTTAAAGACAACTTTTACTACTGCAATGTTGTGGTTTTAAAAGATTCCAAAGACGCAATAGAGGCTTTGCTTGCAAAAAAAATAGACATGCTTGTTGCCGATTCAACATTGGTTATGTGGCTGGCAGGCAACTTCGAAAGCTCCGGCATTGCCCCAATGCCGATAGTGCTCGACAAAGAATTGCTTTGCTGGGCGGTTCGCCAAGACAACCCCAAACTTTTGGCGGCCTTAAACCAGTTTATAGACACCCACCGCAAAGACGGATCGCTCGATAAAATGATTAAGGCGAAAATACCCTACTACGACGAAAAAATTTACATCGAAAACTAATCTATTTGTTGACAGCGGCATTTTTTAGGGTGTAGCATTTTAACGACTTTTTAAATATAAGGAAACAAAATGAAAGTTTACATAAACGGAAAATTCTACGAAAAAGACGAAGCCAAAGTTTCGGTTTTCGACCACGGCTTCTTGTACGGCGACGGTATATTTGAAGGTATCCGCCTATACAGCGGCAACGTATTTAGGCTGCCCGTACACATCAACAGACTTTTCAAATCGGCAAAGGCCATTATGCTTGATTTGCCCTGGAGCAAACAGGAAATTATGGACGCCGTGTGCGAATCGTGCCGCGTAAACGGCCTTAAAGACGGCTATATAAGGCTGGTTGTTTCGCGCGGCAAAGGCAAGTTGGGCATTTCGCCCTTCACCTGCTCCGACCCTCAGTTGATTATCATTGCCGACGAAATTACATTGTACCCGAAGGAACTGTATGAAAACGGCCTTAAGGCGATAACGGTTCCCACACGCAGAAATTCGCCCGCAGCTTTGCCGCCAATGGTAAAGAGCCTAAACTACCTGAACAATATTTTGGCAAAGATAGAAGCCAAGAATTTGGGCTACGAAGAATGTGTGCTATTGAACAACGAGGGCAACATTGCAGAATGTAGCGGCGACAACATCTTTATTGTTTCGGAAGGCGTTTTGTATACGCCCCCCTGCTCGGCAAGCTCGCTTATTGGCGTAACCCGCCGCAGCGTAATCGAAATCGCAAAAGAGCTTGGCGTTCCTTTCGAAGAAAAAATACTTACACGTTTCGATGTTTGGACGGCCGACGAATGTTTCCTTACCGGAACTGCGGCACGTTTGATTCCCCTTGTAGAGCTCGACTCGCGCGTAATAGGCGACGGCAAACCCGGCCCCGTTACCAAAAAATTGTCGGCAAGGTACCTGCAAAGGGCAACCGAAGACGGCGTGAAAATATAATTGTTGCGCCCTATGGCCGGAGAATCCTATCAAGTTATAGCGCGGCGCTACCGCCCCAAGCAATTCGACGAGCTTGTTGGGCAGGAACATGTTGTGCGCACGCTTAAAAACGCGATAGATTCCGGCCGTATAGGGCACGCCTACCTTTTTGTAGGCCCAAGGGGCACGGGCAAAACAACGGTAGCCCGCATATTCGCAAAAGCCCTTAACGCCGAGGGCGGCCCCAACTCGCACCCCAGCGACGACAGCGAAATTTCAAAAGCGATAATGAACGGCACATGTATGGACGTTGTCGAAATAGACGGCGCGTCGAACCGCTCTATAGACGAAATACGCCAGCTTAGGCAGGACTGCAAATACGCCCCTACCTTGTGCTCGTATAAAATCTACATTATCGACGAAGTTCACTCTTTAACGCAAGACGCCTTTAACGCCCTGCTGAAAACTTTGGAAGAACCGCCGAAACACGTTAAGTTTATATTCGCTACAACCGAGGCGCACAAGGTTTTGGGCACCATAACTTCAAGGTGCCAAAGGTTCGAGTTTAGGCCGATTCCCGAAGAAAAGATTTCGGCACATTTGGCCAAAATTGCCGAACTGGAAGGCATTAAAACCGACAAATCCGCCCTGGATGTAATTGCGCGCCTTGCAAACGGCGGTATGCGCGACGCCCAAAGTATCTTAGACCAAATGATTTCGTTTTGCGGCAAAAACATTTCCGAGCAAGACGTAATTAACGTATACGGCCTTGCATCTACGGCGCAAATTTCGGCGATTATTGCGGCAATGGCAAAGGGCGACAACGCCTCGCTAATGAAAGAAGTTGCCTCTTTAATAGACAACGGCTGCGATTTATACAGGGCTTTAAACGACCTGCAAATAGAATTGCGAAAGTTGCTTATGGATTCGTTGAAGGAAGGCTTTTACCTTTTCGGCGAAAAGAAACTTTCCAGCGAGCAGATTATGCACATGCTCGACGCCCTGCAGTCGGGCGTAAAAACCCTTCGAAGCGGCTTGTCGGAAAGGGCAAATTTTGAAGTAACCCTGTTAAAGGCGGTAGAGCAAAGCCGAACAAGGGCGATAAACACCCTTATTAAGGAATTGGAAAAACTTTCCGACCTACCGGCGGATACGCAAAAAAAAAATAGCCCTTCTGCTTAGAACAGCTCTTTTAGAATCGAATTTTGTATCAAAAAACTTCGAAAAGATTGTATCGAAAAAACCGGATACAAGCGAATCGGACGAAGCCACCGAGCAAAAAGTTTTGGAAAACATTAAAACTTTCGGGATAGACACCCCCGAGTTTAAAGAGGCGCTTTCGAAAATCCCGCAGACGCTTTGCGACTTGCTTATAAGCCAGTTTAACGCCAAGCCCAAAGCCCTAAGACGCGGCGAAATTAAAGACTATAGCTCTTCGCCCGAAAGCGAAAAGGAAACCCACGACGCCTCGCTAGACGAAAACATTGCCATTATAGACGAGGAAACCAACGAAGATTAGCGCGAGGTTTATCAAAATAAAACACTGCAACTTATTTATAATAAGCAAAATACACAAACGCCTTTTTGTCTTTTTTGCAAAAGAAATTAAAGTTTCATATTGTCTCTTGGGTGGCGTTTTGCAAATTCTTCAAGCAAAGTGTCTTTTGTAAGCTCGGTATATATTTGGGTTGTGGAAAGGTCGCTATGCCCCAGCATTTCCTGAATTGAAAGCAGGTTTGCGCCGTTTTGCAGCAGGTGCGTTGCAAACGAATGTCTTAAAATATGCGGCTTTACGTTCTTTTCTATGCCGCATGCGGCGGCGTATTTTTTTATGTTGCTCCAAAATGTTTTTCTGGAAAGCGGCGTGCCGCGCTTGGTAATAAAAAGAACGTCGCTTTTTATGTTTTTTACCGTGCAGCGAATGTTGCGTATATAGTCTACAAGTTTGTTGCGGGCGTCTTGCCCGAAGGGAACAAGCCTTACTTTAGAGCCTTTGCCCTTTACCCTTAAAAAATTCTCGTCGAAATTTATATCGGTTGCCTTTAAAGAGCACAATTCGCTTACGCGCAGGCCGCTTGAATACATAAGCTCGAACATTGCGCAATCTCTGGCGCCCTCGTAGGTGCTTGTATTCGGGGCCGACAAAAGCTTTTCCACTTCGTCCAAAGTAAGGGCCGTAGGCACTGCCCTTTTTACTTTGGGGCGCACAAGCTTTTGGGTATAGTCGTGAGGCCAGCGCTTTTCGTCTACCATAAAAAGCGAAAACGACTTTAGCGCGCTAAGCTTGCGCGCCTGCGTTGTGCTTCGCACTTTGGGAGAAATCGAATCTATCCACAAATAAATGTCGTCTATATCGGCGCTTTCAAAAGAGGTTTTGCCGTGGGCTTTCAAAAATTTGCCGAAAAGCGAAATGTCTTCCACATACGAAAGAACCGAATTTTTGCTTAGCCCAAGCTGCATTTGCAAATGCGCCTTATAGTCTAGCAATGTAGAGGCAAAATTTTCCATTTATGCGTCTTTTTCGAAATCCATTTTTATTCCCGACTTGGTTTTTACGCCAAGGGCCACCATTTTGTCGGCAATAGACAGGGCGTTGCCCTTCCCCTGCGAAATGGTTTTCAGGGATTCTTCGTAGGTAGAATTTACCGTTTTTATCTGCTCGCCCAAACGCGCATATTTTTCGCAAAAGACGCGCATTTTTTCGTACAGCTTTGCGCCCATTTCGGCAATCTCAATCGAGTGCTTTTCCTGCTTTTCGGCGCGCCAGATAAACTCTACCGTTTTAAGCGAAGCAAGCAGCGTAGACGGCCCCGACAATATTATTTTGCACTGGTAGGCCGTTTCGTACAATTCGGGACATTCGCCCATTATAAGCGAAAATGCGCCCTCTATGGGAATGAACACAAACACAAAGTCGGGGGTTTTAAACAGGTCTTCGTATTTTTTTTGCGAAAGCCCCCTTATGTGGCGCTCAACCGAAGCTTTAAAGGCCTTTACGGCCTCGGCATATTCGGCGGTATCTTGCGTTTTCACGCATTTTTCGAAAGAATCGAGCGACAATTTGGAATCTATTACAATAATTCTATTATTTGTAAGCTTTACAATAACATCGGGGCGCAAAAGAGCTCCCGTTTCGGACTTTACCGACACTTGTTTTTCGTACTCTACGCCCTCGTGCAAACCGCTTAGTTCAAGCAAGCGCTCCAAAACAAGCTCGCCCCAGTTGCCCGCGGTTTTGTTGTTTTTCAGCGCGTTGGCCAAATCCTTTGCGTCTTGCGACAACTTGCTGTTAAGCTCGCCCAAATGTTTTATTTGCGTTTCAAAACGCGCCTGCTTTTCTATCGAAACTCCGTTTAACTCTTCAACCCTTTTTGCAAAGGCCGCCAAGTCGCTTTTCAACGGGGTCAATATATGCGTTATATTCTCGCTATTTTCGCCCGCAAGTTTTTTTCGCGTATCCTCAAAAATCTTCATAGAAAGCAAATGAAAGTCGCTTTTCATCTGCTCTGAGGCCATTTTAAATTTGTTTTCCCATTCAATCTGTTTTTGGGTTAAAATTGCCTCTTTTTGCGAAAGCAAAACGTTTTGTTTTTCGGTGTCGGCAAGCTTTGTCTTTAAGGCGCCGTTTTCAAGCCCAAGCTTTTCCAGCTCGGTTTTAAGAATGGAATTTTGGGTATCCAGCCTAACCTTTTCGTTGGCGGCTTTTATATAAAAGTAGGCGAATGTGCCCGACACGGCAAAAAGCAAAACAACTAAAACTATAAGAGCCGCCAGCATTTTTACCTGGGCATTTTAAGGGTTTGGCCGGGTTTTAGAGCCTCCGGCGAGGGCAAAACCGAGCGGTTTGCCTTGTAAATATCCTTCCAGCGCGAAGTTGTGCCGTATACCTTGCGGCTTATGCTGCTAAGCGTATCGCCCGGTTTTACGACATAATCTACAGCCTTGTCGCGCTGAACTTCGGGCGGTTTTGTATTGTGCCTGCTGTTGTTTAAAGTGTCGGGCTTTTCCCTTACGGTTTGCTGAATGTTCGCCAAAGTTGCCGAAGCTTCCGACTTTTTTGCGATATTTTTTTGGTATTTTTCAAGCTTTTCTATAGTGTCGGCATAGGTTGCCAAGCGCTGTTTTAGCTCGTAATTTTCCTTTTGCAGCTTCGATATAATTTCTTCCAGCTCTACATTGTTCGAAAACGGCGTCAACGGAAGCGAAGCCGCAAAGCGCTTGTGCGCTGTTTCTATCATCTGCTTTACATTGCCCGAAATGTTCGAGTCGGGTTTAAGCTCTAAATACTTTTTAAAGTGGTATATTGCGGCAATGGGATCGTTAAGCGAATTTAAATATATGCTGCCCGCCTCCCAATGCGATTCGGGGGCGTCGCGCCGCTTTTCTATTACCTTCAAAAAACAGCCTAGGGCTTCGTTTGCATTGCCCTTTCTTAACTCGGCTTTGCCCTTGCTGTATAAAGATTCTTCAACCTCGTCGACGGCGTCGCCGGTTTTAGTGTCGCAGCCGCCGACAAAGAGAAGATACATAAAGGCTATAAACGCAAGCGACAAGCCCATTAACAGCTTCTCGTTAAAAACGCGCGAATATAGCCTTGATATAGACATTTTAATTAGTGCCTAAAGTGCCTTACGCGGGTAAACACCATCGCCATATTGTTGGCGTCGGCGGCCTCGATAACCTCGGCGTCTCTAACCGAACCGCCGGGCTGAATTGCGGCCGTTGCCCCCGCCTTTGCCGCGGCAACCAAGCCGTCTGCAAACGGGAAGAACGCGTCGGAGGCAATTATTGAGCCCTTAAGCGACAAGCCTGCATTTTGCGCTTTCCATACCGCAATTTGCGAGCTGTCTACGCGCGACATTTGCCCTGCGCCAACGCCCAAAGTGCGCTCGTTAGACGCATACACAATGGCGTTGCTCTTAACGTGCTTTACAACTTTCCAGCCGAAAAGCATTGCGTTCCATTCCTCTTCGGTGGGCTGGCGTTTTGAAACAACCTGCATATTCGCCTTAAGCTCTTGAATATCGTCGCTTTGTTGAACTAGCATGCCGCCTACAACGCTCTTGAACTGAACGGGGCTTGCCGACTGCTTTGTGTAGTTGGAAACCATCAGGCGCAAGTTCTTCTTTTTATTAAGAATATCCAAAGCGTCTTGCTCGAAAGCGGGGGCTATTATTACCTCGCAGAATATTTCCGAAATCTTTTGGGCCAAATCGGCTTTCATCGGGCGGTTTATTATTATTATGCCGCCGAAGGGAGCCTGGGTATCGGTTGCAAAAGCCTGGTTCCACGCTTCAACCAAGTCGTCGCACGAGGCAACGCCGCACGGATTTGTGTGCTTTAAGATGGCCAAAGTGGGTTTTTCGAACTCCGATATAAGTTCGCAGGCCGCGCTTATGTCGGTAATGTTGTTGTACGACAATTCCTTGCCGTGAAGCTGTTTAAAGAATTTGCCGAAATCTTCGCCGTATAAAGCGGCATATTGGTGCGGATTTTCGCCGTAGCGCATTTTCTGAACCAAAGGCATCGAAATATTCATTCTTTCGGGCAATTCTTCGCCCAGGAATTTCGAGTGCAAATAGCTACTAATTGCGGTGTCGTAGGCGGCGGTTCTTTTGTATACTTTTAAAGCCAAAAGCTTGCGAAGTTCCTTAAGTGCCTCTTCGCCCTTGTCCATGGCCTCAAGAACTTTGCCGTAGTCGTTGGCGTCGCACACAACCGTTACGCTGGCGTGGTTTTTTGCCGCCGAACGCAGCATAGACGGCCCGCCTATGTCGATATTTTCTATTGCGTCTTCTATAGTGCAGCCGCTTTTTGCAACGGTAGCTTCGAAAGGATAAAGGTTTACTACAACCATATCTATCATGCTAATGCCGTTTTCCCTGGCCTGGCGCATATGGTCGGCATTGCTGCGCAGGCAAAGCAAACCGCCGTGAATTTTAGGGTGCAAAGTTTTAACCCTGCCGTTCATCATTTCGGGGAAACCCGTATATTCGCTTACCTCGGTTACGGGAACGCCGTTTTGTTCGAGCATTTTGGCCGTTCCGCCCGTAGATAAAATTTTATAGTTGTGTTTTTCAACCAACGCCTTGGCGAAATCCAACAAACCTGATTTGTCGCTTACCGAAATTAAAGCTATTTTCTGTTCCATATATTCGGGCATTATCTCAAATATACGGCAAAATACTCAAGCATTTTTTGCTTAAAAAAAGCACAAAAACGCGGTTTTTTTGGCTGCCCTGCGCCGGGTTTTTACGAAAAGTTTTCCGATACGCCCTTGAATGTGTCGGCCGAAAGCTTAAGCAAGTCCGACGACGACTTAAAATCGGCGTTTTTTGCCCTGATTTTTTCGGAGCTTTGGGCGACTATATCCATAGAAACCGAAAGTTTGCCCGAAATTTCGAACTGCTCGGCAATGGATTTTGACAAGCGCGAAAACCCCTTGTCCAGCTCCGACACATAGCCGTCTATGTCGGAAAAATCGCCCGTCAACGCCGCCAATTCGGCGTTTGCCTCGCCTATTTTCGACACGAAAAGCGAAGCGTCGGCAATGTCGCATGCCAGCGAATTTTGCAGGTCTTTGGAGGCCGTTTCGACATTTTTGCCAAGCTGTTTTATGTTTTGCGCAATTTTGTGTATTTCGCGCGATACGGCCGAAAGCCCCGCGCTTGCCCCGCCGTCTTTTTCGGCGGCTATTGCAATGTTAAACGAAAGCATATTCGCGTTTTCGCCGAACTTTTCTATCTGCGAAAGCGACTGGAATATCTGGCCCGACATTTCAAGCAAACTTTTTAGCCTGTTTGCCGTTTCGGTCGCCGAAAGCGCCAAATAGCCCATATCGCGGCCAAGCTCTTCAAAATGGGCCTTTGCGCTTTTGCAGTGCACCGCAAATTCCGAAATTTCCCTTGAAGATTCGGCCGTAGTGGCGCTTAGCGCGTGCGCCGAAAAGGCGGTGGAATTGGACTGCTGGTACACCTGCCTTACCGACAAATCCTCGGCCTTTACAAAGTTTTCGAACGCGAACAGCGAGGCCGAAATGCGGCGCGAAAGCTCGGAAATTCTGGCCGATTTCGATTTCGAAGACACAATCGATTCGTTTATCCTGTTTATATAGCCCGCAATGTTTTGGAAAATTTCGTCCATTTCCGAGAACGAATTTTTGTTGTTAAACGAGGCGCTTCTTAGAATGTAGGCGGCCTCTCTAACCTTGCCCGACTTTAAAAGCTTTAACGCCATATTCGCCGACTTAAACCCCACAAGTATGTTCGACGACACTATAAGCGAAATTGCAACCGCACCTACAAGCAGCACAAGCGAAACGGTAAGAATGTCTAAAAACATCTTTTTAGAGCCGAGTTTTGCCGAAAATTTGTCGGCTACGCTGTCGATGGGCTTTGCCTTTGAAACAGCCTGTTTTTCGGGAACGTTGTCGGCGAAAGATACTCCAATAACCCATTTAAATTCGGGAAGATAGCAAAATGCGGTATACCTTTCGCCCGTTATGCGCATATCGGCCGGCGAACGCTTTACAAAGTTGATTTTTTCGCCGTTTTTTTTGGCAGCAGCCAAAAGCTCGCCTATGGCCTTTTGCAGGGGCTTTAAATCAAGCTCGTTAAAGTCTTTTTCTATAATCTTGCCCGTTTTAAGCCCTTTTTTCGAAACGCGCACAACGGTATTGAATTCGTCCAAAAACTCCACAACCCAAAAATTGCCCGTTGCGCCCACTTTTGTGCTTTCAAGATTTTTGCAGATAGACTCTTTCAGGCTTTCCTTTTCCGATTCGTATGCGTCTTTGCCAGCCGAATTTTTTAGCGACGAATCCATAATGCGGCAAAGCCCCCTAATGTCGCCTACAATGTGCTTTGCGTTGTTCTCCGAAACGTCGTCGAATATGTTTTCGGAAATCCTGTCTATATTCGGGGCTTTAAAATACAGCAACCCGAGCAGCCCCGCGCACGGCAGCGCCGCGGCCAGCGCGCCCGCAAAAACAACTATCTGCTTAATAGAAGTTCTCATTACAACGCAATATGTAAGCCGAAAGCCGCGGCCATATCAAGCATTTTCAAATATACTTTACAAAGGCGCTTTGCGCTGCAAAATATTGCGGCATATATGAAATCGGTATTGATATATTCGGGCGGGTTGGATTCCACCGTTTTGCTCTACAAACTGCACGCCGACAACTCCGTTGCGGCCGCAATAAGCTTTTACTACGGGCAAAGGCACAACAGGGAAATTGAATATGCAAAATACAACTGCCAAAAACTGGGCGTAAGGCATTTTGTAGCCGACATATCGTCTTTAAAGCCCGTTTTCGGCAACAGCGCCCTTACAAACGAATCGGTAAAAGTGCCTTTGGCCGAATACAACCCGCAAAATATGGCCGACACCGTTGTGCCGAACCGCAATATGATTTTCCTTTCGATAGCCGCCGCCTACGCGATAACCTCGAACGCCGATTCGGTGGCCTATGCGGCGCACTCGGGCGACCACGCAATTTACGCCGACTGCCGCCCCGAATTTGCCAGGGCAATGCAAACTGCAATTTCGCTTTGCGACGACAAGAAGCTGAAACTGGTTGCCCCCTTTGTGGATATGTCGAAAGCCGAAATCGCAAAACTGGGAGTGTCGCTTGGGGTAGACTTTTCAAAAACGTGGTCGTGCTACAACGGCGGCGACAGCCCCTGCGGCAAATGCGCAACCTGTTTGGAAAGAAAGGCGGCCCTGGAGGCCGCGGGCATAAAAAATATTGCATAGCACGGCAGTTTGCACATAATGCCCCGAAATATTAACCATGAATTCGGCAAAAAACATAGCCATACTAGGTATGGGGCTTTTGGGCGGCTCGCTTGCCCTTTCGGCAAAAAAGAATATTAAAGGGGCAAAGATAAGCGTTTGGTCGCGCAGCCAGTCTTCGCGCGAAAAGGCAAAACGCCTTGCGGACACCGTGTGCAACACCCCAGCCGAATGTGTGAAAGACGCCGACATTGTTGTCATTTGCACGAATCCCTCTACCATAGCAAAATACGCCGCCGAAATTTTGCCGCATTTAAAGCAAAACGCCGTTGTAACCGATGTTGCAAGCATTAAGGGCGCAATCTGCGGCGTTGTAGACAAAATCTACAGGGGCAAGAAGGCCTTTTATGTCGGCTCGCACCCAATGGCGGGCTCCGACAAATCTGGCTCGCAGTGGGCTTCGGCAGACCTTTTCGACAATAGGCCGTGCATGGTAATTCCGTCTAAAAACCGCCAAGCTACGCTGTTTGTGGAAAATTTTTGGAAATCGCTGAAAATGCGCGTTAAGCTTATGACGCCCCAAGCGCACGACTTGTGCGTTGCCCGAATAAGCCACCTGCCCCACATAACCGCGGCCATTTTATGCAAAAACGCAAAGGGCAAAAACGAAAGGTTTGCGTTAAGCACCGGCTTTAAAGATACAACCCGAATAGCGGGCGGCAGCCCCGTTTTGTGGACCGACATTATAACCGAAAACAAAAGCTCGATTTTAAAGGCGTTAAAAAACCAGATAGACGAGTTTAAAAATTTCGAAAAGCTTTTAAAAAGCGGCAACACCAAAGCCATAAAAAGGTTTTTGGCGTCTTCGCAAAAATTTAGGGAATCGCTTTAGCCATGCTTATAAAAACCTTCAACAAAGGCGCGGCGTTTTCGGCAAAGCTGCCGTCGTCTAAAAGCATAACAAACAGGGCCTTGCTTTTGGCATCGCTTTGCGACGGGCGCGTTGTTGTGCGCAACATACTGCGCTCGCGCGATACCGTAATTATGCTCGACTGCCTTAAAAAGCTGGGCTTCGAAATTTCGGAAAACGCAAACGACATTTCCATTACCGGGCTTGGCGGCAAAATACCGAACGCGCACGCAAAACTTTTTGTTGGCAATGCGGGAACGGCGGCGCGGTTTATAACCGCATTGTGCGCCCTTGCAAGGGGCGGCGAATACATTTTCGATTCCGACGAGGAAATGTACAAACGCCCCGTAAAGGGACTGTTGCTTGCCCTAGAAAATTCGGGGGCAAAATTCGAGTTTTTGGGCGAGGAATTTGCATTCCCCTTTAAGATGAAAACCGCGGGGCTTTGCGGCGGAAAAACCGTTATAGACGCAACCGCCTCAAGCCAAATTTTGTCGGCGTTTTTAATGGTGTCGGCAAGGGCCGAAAGCGATTCGCTTGTACAATTAAACGGCGGCACGGTTTCGAAACCGTTTGTCGAAATGACAATAAAAATGATGGAGCAATTCGGGTTTTGCGCCCAAGTGGCCGATACCTGCTACAAAATAAAAAGACAGGAGCAAGCTACCCGAATAGGCGAATACGAAGTTGAACCCGACGCTACCGCCGCAAGCTACCCCATTACAATGGCGGCCGTAAACAAAGGGGCTGTTTTGGTAAAAAATTTCGCAAAATGCAGGCTTCAGGGCGACGCCGAATATTCCGACATATTGCGCAAAATCGGATTGGTAAAAACGGCGAATGTAGACGGCGACCTGCTTGTGGAAAGCCTGCACAATTTCGACTGCAGCGCCGATTTGGATTTCAACGCAATTTCCGACACATTTTTAAGCCTGGCGGCAATATCGCCCTTGCTTGGTAAAAAAATGAAAATTACGGGCATTGCCCACACCCGAAAGCAGGAAACCGACAGGGTTTTGGCGATGGCAACAGAGCTAAAAAAACTGTGCAAAAGCGTGGAAATAGACAACGACTCGATAGACATTGCCCCGCCGTTGCCCGAAGAGCTTAGGCAAACCGCGCAAAAACCCGTTTTAATAGAAACCTACAACGACCACAGAATGGCGATGGCCTTTGCCGTTTTGGGCACATGCAACCTAAACGGAGCTTCGTGGATAGACATACAAAACCCGCAATGCTGCGGCAAAACCTGGCCCGAATTTTTTGAAGATATGGAGAATTGGAAAATGCAATCCGACCGATTTAAAGTTGTTGCAATCGACGGCGGAGCTGCCGTCGGCAAATCGAGCGTTTCTAAGGAAAGCTCTAAAACCCTTAACTATATGCACGTCGACACGGGTTCGCACTACAGAACCTTAACGTATATTTTGCTTGAAAACAACCTAAGCTACAACAGCCCCGACGCCGAAATTTTAAAAGCGATAAACGGGCTTGAAATTTCCACCAAAATAGAGGGAAAAAACCAGGCCAAAATGGCGGTAGACGGCCATATTGTAAAAGACTGCGACATAAGAACCGAAAGGATAAACTCAAACGTAGCCTATTTTGCCGCAAAGCCGTTTTTAAGGGAATTTCTTAAAAACTACCAGCGCTCGATGAAAGACGAGGCGAAAAAGCTTGGCTTTAACGGGCTTATTATGGAAGGCAGGGATATCGGCTCGGTTATTTTCCCCGACGCCGACGTAAGGATATTTTTAGACGCCAACCCCGAAACGAGGGCGGCGCGGCGCGCAAAAGAGGGCATTGGCGACTCGGTTGCAAAGCGCGACGCCCTTGACAGCAAGCGCAAAACAGCCCCCCTGCTTTGCCCCGAAGGCGCAATAAAAATAGACACTTCGTATATGACAAAAGACGAGGTTATACAAAAAAGCATTTCAATAATTTTACAGGCATAATGAAAACAACATTTGCATCGTTAAAAAATTCGGGCTTTTGGTACTGCGTATCGTGGCACGTTTTTTTCGCGTTCAACGATTTGCTCGGCAGAATAGAAATATACGGTTTCGACAAGGCCCCAAAGCGCAACTGCATTATAGTTGCAAACCACGTAAGCTTTTTAGACCCGCCTACAATGTCGGTTTTCCATAACGACAACGTTTCGGTTATAGCGCGCGACACGCTTATGAAAAACCCCATTTTGCGCATATATTTTTCGGCGCTAAACGCAATTCCCATAAAGCGCGGCGGCAACGATTTCGGGGCAATAAGAGAGGCTCTTAAGCGCATAAAAAACGGGCATTCGCTTATTATTTTCCCCGAAGGCACGCGCACCGAAGACGGCAATTTGCTGAAGGCAAAACCGGGGGCTGCAATGCTGGCGCTTAAGGCTAAAATTCCCGTTTTGCCGATACGCAGTTTCGGATATTTCAAGATTATGCCGAAATCCAACAAAGTTACGGCGGGCACGCGCATAACGATAATTGCGGGCAACCCCATTAACGTTGCCGACATAGACCCCCAAAAGGGGAACCACGACCGCGCCCAGATAATAGCCGACCGAATAATGGAGCACATCGCCAAAATAGAATATAAATGGCACTACCACGTTTAAAGCCCAAAAAGTTTTCGGCAAAAAACGGCATTTAAAACGCAAAAAATCCCGAAAATTTCGGGATTTTTGTTTGTAAAAAAGGCGGCAAAACGGCTGCGGGGTTTAACCGCAGCGCCCTATTCGAAAATCTCGTTTATGTCGTAGTCGGCCATAAACACGGCTGCGCACGCAAGCGTTAGGTGGAACATAGAGGCGTTGCGCTTTGAGGTTTTGCTCCAGCCCTCAAACGTGGCGGTAGCCCCCTCTTCGAGCATCTTAAGCCAGGCGTTTTTGTCGGTCAGCAATTCGTATAAAAGCCCTTCTTGCCCGTCCCTTCTAAGCGAGGCAAACATTGGAAATGTTATAAACAAAATGCTTTTTTGCATTCTCTCTTTTTTTACCATCTCCAAAATGTTTTGGCTAGATTCTTTGTTTGGGCACAAGCCCAAAAACCACGGATATATGTTTGCGGGAAAACTCGTATGTGTGCTTGCAACCGAATCTTTAAACAAGTTCTTTTCCTTGTCGAAAAACGCGTTTACAAAGGCCTCTTTTAACTGTGTTTGCCCCGCATATTCCGACATTCCAAGCCTGCGCGCCGTTTTGTTGTATAGCAACACCGCCCCAACATACCATGCGTTTATAACATTGTGCTTTGTGCGGCATACCTTTCCTTCGCTTACGTCTACATCGTAGTTGTCCTGCCAAGACGCGGGCCATTCAACAACGCACCATTTGTCGAGATTGTTCAAAAGCCCGTCTTTTTCGGCGTAGTTTTTCGCATAATAGTCCAATATATTTTTAAACTGCCCCATTCTTTGCCTTACAAACTCGGCGTCGCGCTTTTCAAGCACGGGCAAAAGCATAAACATCATAAAGGGATATTCCGCAATTTCCTGCATAAACGAGCAGTTTGCGCAGGTTACCAAACCGCCGTCTATAAACGAGGTTCGCAAAAAGTCGTCTACCATTTTTTTCATGGGAGCGTAGTCGTTAGTAAGCACGCAATAGGTAAGCATTGTGTAGCAGCCGTCGCCCAAATAGTAGCCCTTTTCCCTGTCCATGCAGTCTTGTATCTGTTCCTGCACGCCGTATTGCATGGAACGCACGCACAAGTTCCAGATTTTTTCGACTGTTTTGTCGCCCTTGTACCTGCATTGCGCCTTAAGCTTAAAGGGCATATGGCGGGCGACAAGCTCTACGGATTTTTCGTCTATATCCGCGCCTTCGGGCGCTATAATTTCGGCATATCTAAACGACTTGTAGTCGAACTGGTCGAGCGTGTCGCCCTTTTTGCCCGAGAGTATGAAGTGCTCTCTATAATCGCAATTTGCCCTAAGCTTGTAGCGCACCGAGCCGTCGTCGTTAAGCTCTTGGCCGAAGCGCAGTTCGATTTTTGCGCCCTTTTTGCCGGAGGCCTTCATGTTAAAATAGCCCACATACATTGCACCGAAATCCGCAAAAATGCGCCTGCCGCGGCGCTCTATAACTTTCGGCTTAATTGTTTCGAACTGCAAATTTGCAAGCGGAGACTCAAACAAAGTGTAGTCGGCCAGCTTGGCGACAACGGCGCTTTGCCATTTAGAATCGTCAAAATCGGGGTTTTCAAAACCGACTTGGGCGGCACTGGCGTTGTAGCTTTCCATAAACTGGGTGTCGTAACCGACAATGCCCGTGGCGGTAAACGCGTCGTGATAGGCATATTTAAAGGAATTGTCGCTCTTTAAAACGGTTTTGCCGTCGGCAACAATATCGCAAATAAAGCCGTGGCGGTTGTCGCCGCTAACCCACACCCTGTTTATAAGCCCCTGATAGTAGCTGTGAACTGCTATCGTGTTTTTGCCCTTTTTGAGGAATTTGGAAACGTCTACCGTATTGTATAGGTAGTGGAAGTTGTAGGCCGCCGTCGGCCCCTGCGCTACAAACTGCCCGTTTATGTAGATTTTCGCGTAGTCGTCGGCCGAAAAATAAAGCCGGGCATTCTTGACGGCTTCGGGCAGCTCGAAAGTTTTTCTGAACAATATGTGCTTGTTTCGTATGGTAGAAAGCTTTTTTATTTCTGCCGCCCTTTTGCCGTCTAGCTGGCGGCGAAATACGTTTATTTTTTGCAGATTTTCGAACATGGGCGTTGTTATCCATTCGCCCGAAAATGCGCGCTGCTTTTCCGGATTTTCGCCGAAGGCGCAAAGCGAAGCGAAAAGCGCAAAAAACAAAACGGCAACCCTGCCCAACATATATATGCGTTTCTTATTCATGGCAAAAATGCTATTTGCCGAAAAAAACAACGTCAACTATAAATCTAAAACTCGCACCAGCTAGGCGAAACAAAGCTGACATACGGCGTTTCGCCTGTAAATTCCCTGCGGTTTAAAATGTCGGCAAGGGTTCTTACCGCCATAACGCCAACCGAATAGTTGTTTTGCTCTATACCGCACCAATTTTTTGTAATCTTGCGGCGGTTTTCAAGCTGAACTAAAAGTATTTTATTGTCGGCAACAATTTTGTTTAGGCGCAAAAAATCGCCAACATAGTCGCGCAAATACAATATTGCCTGCGGCTTTTGCGTTTTTAAGAACGAATTTAGCTTTGCGCCGAAATCGGCCGAGGCAAAAGGAACGGTAAAAGGCTCTATGCGGTTGCATTTTTCAACCTCGAACTGCGCGCGCAAAAAGCCCGCAATAAAACGGCCGTCTACAAAGTAGTCTACCTCCTTTTCCATAATAATGGCCACGCGCTTTAGCCCCTTTTTAACGCAGTTTTCAAACGCCAAATAGCTGGCGGCATATTGGTCGGCGGAAACCACCGTGCCGAACGACGCCGAAGTTTTTACCCCGACCGACACGAAAGAAAAGTTGCGCCATATTTGAGCAAACTTGGGCTTGAAAAATTCGCCCAAAAAGTGGCCCACTGCAACCCCTCCCCTTATGCCGCGCGCGCGGAGGGCTTTTGCAAGGGTTTTTGAGTCTAAAAGAGGGTCCGAAACCCAAATTTCGTCTACTACATAGCCCAAACGCTTCGCCTCGCTTTCAATGCCCCTTTTATATTCGCGCAAAGTCGGGTGTTTTTTTATTATGTTTTTGTCGGCATTGGCAATTAAAAGGGCCACTGTTTCGGAAAATGCCGAAACTTTACCCCTTTTTATAGACGACATTAGCGACGAAACCAAGGGGCTTTTTTGGTAGCCCATTTTTGCAGCCGTCTTTAAAACGCGCTCTTTTGTGGCTTTAGATACCATATTAGACCCAGAAAGCGCGAAGGAAACCGCGGCTTTCGAAAGGTTCAGCTTTTCGGCCATGTCGGCAATGCTTACGTTTTTACGGGAACTTTGGTGCATAAAACAAAAGACGGCGGGCTTTTTACTTAACTGTTAAGAAAAATGCAAACCTTTTCTTGTTGCAAGCCGATTTGCCCGAATATTAAAACCTTGCACATCAATTTCGAACGGAGCGTGCATTAAAAACCCGACAAAGCGCGCCCGAACAATTAAAACAAATCGAGGGAGAAATAAAAATATGTCGTCGAGACGCAAATTCATAAAAAACATTGCACTGGCTACAACATCGCTGCTGGCGGCCCCCTACATATCGGTGGCGGGCAAAAAAACCGCGGGTGGCTACGAGAATGTAGACCGCCTAAAACTTGGCATTGTAGGCTCGGGGCTTATGGGCTCGGAGAATATGCGCCGCTTTATAGCCAAGGGACAAACCTTTGCCGCCCTTTGCGACGTAGACAAAGCCTACGGCATACCCAAAGGCAAAAGCCTTGCCGAAAAAAACGCCCCAATTTTTACCGACTACCGCGAAATGTTTTCGCAAATGGAGGGCAAGCTGGACGGCGTTATAATAGCCACTCCCGACCACTCGCACTTTGCGGCCGCCATGTGCGCAATCAAGCACGGCTTTAACGTTTATCTCGAAAAGCCCATGTGCCACACTTTGGGGCAAATAAGGGCGCTAAGAGACTTTGCAAGAACCAAAAACGTTATAACGCAAATGGGCAACCAGGTACATTCGGGCCACGGCATAAGAATTGCCAAAGAATGGATTGCAGCTGGCGTGATAGGCAATGTAAGCGAAGTTGTTATGTGGACATGCCGCCCGCTAAAGGGTTGCAACCGCCCGTCTATGGGCTACAAGCAGTGGCCAAGCGAAAAAGTGCCCGAAACTTTGGATTGGGACAAATGGCTTAATGTTGCAGATTTCGGCCCCTATTCAAGCGAAATTGTACCGCTTAATTGGCGCAGGGTCTACAAATACGGCAGCGGCTCGCTGGGCGACATCGGCGCGCACATCATAGACGTGCCCTACACGGCTCTCGGGCTTGGCATGCCCAGTTTGATAACATCGCGCCAGCGCGGCGGCACCGAAATTTCCGTCCCCCTTCAGGACGAAGTTATATACAATTTCGACACAAGCAACCAGGGGCAAAAGGTAAAGCTAAAGTGGTATAGCGGCTTTGTTAAGCCCGATAAAAACGGAAAGTGGGATTCGTATAAAGACTACGATTTGTCGTTTTTGCCCAAGCTGCCGAAAGAATACACCGATACCGGACGCGGCTACAGGGATTTGTCTACCGAAGACGGAATGTTCATTATAGGCGACGAAGGCGTGCTTTATTCGCCGACAATGCACCTTTTCGGCAAGCCCGTAGTGCTCCCGAAAAAGCGGACAAAGTTTGCAATGTCAGTTCCCGAAAGCGAGCCGAGAATACGCTATAAAGACCACCACATAAACTTTATAGACGCAATTTGCGGCAAGGTAAAAAAAGCCTCGTCGGATTTCGAAACTGCGGCAAAACTTACCGAAATTGTGCAACTAGGCAACCTTACTTTGCGCGCAAACGAAAACATTGTTTGGGACAGCGAAAATATGGTATGCAAAGGCGGTTCCGCAAAAATAAATTCGTTTATAAACCCGCCAATGCGCAAGGGCTGGTACTAAAAAAGCCTAAAAAAAACGCAAAAAACCGAATCCGTTTGCGGGTTCGGTTTTTTTGTTCCGCGCGCAAAAGTTTTGCGGCCTACAATGTTGTGCCGAGCCTTCTTTCGAAGTCTGCTTTCGAAATTCCCGTAATTTCCCCGAATATTTCAAAATCGAAATTCGGCAATGCCAGAGCGTCTTGAATGTCTTTTGTTGTCGTTTTTTCAAAGGCGGCTTTGCAGTCTTTTTCGTTCAAAAAAAGCGGCATTTTTACCTCGCTTATTTTAACGCTTGCGGGCTTGTTGAACATCATTATGGGGGCTTCTTTTGTATTAAAAAATCCGCAATGGTAGTTGCCCACATTCCATTTGCCCACGTTTGAATTGCCAAAATTAAAGCTGCCCGTATTGCAGTGCCCCGTGTTGCATTTGCCCGTGTTGTAGCTGCCCTTGTTGAAATTGCCGCTGTTTGAATGGCCTATGTTCGAACACCCGCTGTTGGCGCTGCCTATGTTGTTGTCGCCTACATTGTCTATGCCTGTGTTGTTGTCGCCCGTGTTAAAGTCGCCGCTGTTTAGGTTGCCAGTGTTGCGGCTGCCCGTATTAAAATTGCCGCTGTTGTACGAACCCGTGTTGCGCAACCCCGTGTTGCCTGGGCCAGTGTTAAAGCGGGGGTTTCCCGATTCGCCAAAAGCCGACAAGTCGAGAAAGCCCACAAGGCTTTCGGTTACGTCTTTAAGCAGCCTTATTTGCGCACAGCATGCCTGTTTTTCTACGCCGTTTTCGTCGCCAAGCAAAAGGCCTTTGCACTCTACTTCGTATATTCTGCAGCCGTCTTCGTACCACATATTCCAGTAGCGCGAAACGTAGTAGCCTGCTTTCCTTATTTGCGCCTTTTCTATTTCGGGCAGCCATTTGCCGGCCTTGCCGTTTTGCGGCAGATAGGGGGAATAGTCGAACTGCGTTGTGGGCGAAAACGCGTCTTTTGCCAAAACCTTGTAGTATACAACATTCATATAATTGCCCCAACATTGCCATTGGCCGCAAAAATTTACAACCATTTTTAACTTTGTATTTTCTTGATAGAAAGAGCAAATGCCCTACTATAATCGGCAAATGTTTTTTAAATATGCAAAGGTAGTACTCGTAATATTGGCGGCGTTGTCCGTTCAATATTTTTGGGGCTTTGCGCAAATTGTCGGGGCGTTCGAAGAATTTGCAAAAAACAATTCCGCCGCATACGTTTTTTTGCCCGTTATGGGTATAGGGTGCGCCGTGGGCGTGCCGCTTTCGTTTTGCTATGTATTTGCGGCAAGCGCATATACGTTGCCAAAAGCCTTTTTGCTTTGCATTATAGGGCTTTTCACAAGCTCGCTTATAGGCTTTTTTATAGGCAATGTGTTTTCGGAACTGCCCTATGTAAAAGAGCTTAAAAACAAATTTCTGCCGCGGCATGCCGAAGACGCCATATACTTTAAGCTTAACTTCTTTATAAGGGCCATCCCGGGGGTTCCCTACTTTGCGCAGAATCTGATATTAGCTTCGCTATCGAAAAAGGCGCAAATTTTTACATACCTTACCGTAAACATTTGCGTGCAGGGGCTTATCGCACTTGCAATGATTTTGATTTTTAACGCGGCTTTTAGGGAGAAATTTTTAATTGTCATTGCCCTTGTTTTTGCGCTGATTGCAACCTATGTAATTTTAAGGAAAAAATGCCCAAAAATATAAAAGAATTTTTCTGTTCGCTTTGGTTTTGCATGGGCTTTGTTGTATTCGGCATTTTGGCGATACCCGCCGTTTTGGCGTCGGTTTTGGCGTATATTGTTTTGTTTTTCAATAAAAACCTGCGCTGCAGGGCAATTTCGGCAATAATACAAACCGCAATGGCCGTTTATGTATTTTTTGCGCTGCCCAAAATGGGCGGGTATACCGTAAAAATTTGCGGCAAAGAAAACATTAACAAAGCCGACATTTACGTTGCAAACCACACCTCCTTTATAGACCCGTTTATAATGCTGGCCCTGATAGGCGACGCGGGAATTTTGGTAAAGACAAAATACAAAAGAAACCCGTTCATTTTGATTTTCTTTTACATATTCAATTTCGTTTCGATTTCGAAAGACGATATTTTGTCGGTGCAAAACGCATACAAAAAATGCGCCGAAGTTTTAAACGGAAACCACCGCCTTATAGTATTCCCCGAAGGCCAGCGCAGCCGCACATGCCGGCTTGCAGACTTTAAAAAATCGGCTTTTAAGCTTGCAAAAGAGCTGAACAAAACGGTGGGAACCTGCACAATCCGCTTTAGCGACAAATTTATGGCAAAGGGGCAAAAAAGCTTCCGCCCAAAATTTATGCAAACGCTTACAATCTGCATAGGCGAACCCATAAACCCGCAAAACTGCCGCAATGCCGACGCAATTTCGGCAAAGGCCTACAACGAAATTTACCGCAACCTAAAAAGCATAGACGCAAATTCAAACAACGGATAAACGCAATGGACAAAGAAGAAATAAAAAAGCTGCTTTTGCACAGAGAACCCTTTTTGATGGTCGACAAAGTTGTTTCGCACACCGACACGCAAATAGAATGCGAATTGTTTTTAGACGAAAGCCTGCCGTTTTTTAAGGGGCATTTCCCCGGTCAACCCATTATGCCAGGGGTGCTTACCTGCGAAGCCCTTGCCCAAACCGGCGGAATTTTGCTTGCGTTAAAAAATGCCCCGCAAAACAAAATGTTTTATTTGGCCTCGGCAAATATGAAATATTTAAAGGTTGCCCGCCCGCCCGACACATTAAGGCTTTGTGCCAAGATTGTGCGCAGCTTTAACGGGCTTTTCCAATTTTCGGCCACGGCCTGTGTAGGTACCGACAAAATCGCAGAGGGCACCATTGTTTTGGCGGCCGCAAAAAACGCGCAATGAAAGTTTTAATTTTAAGGGGCAACCCCCGCAAAACGGGCCTGTGCGAAAAGCTGGGCAACCTGTTTAAAGAGGGCTTAACAGAGGCCAACGCCGAAATTTTCGACATAGATTTGGCCGCCCAAAACATTGCGCCCTGCAAAGGCTGTTTTGCGTGCGTAAAAACGGACAAATGCGTTCAAAACGACAATATGCAAAAGCTTTTGCAGCTTTTAAAAGAGTGCGATGCCGTTGTGTGCATAAGCCCGGTATATTTTTATTCTACAAGTTCGCTTGTAAAAATATTCTTCGACAGGTGCTTCCCGTTAATAGACGGGTATACATTTAACGCGCAAAACAATGCGGTAGAAAATTCAACGGCGTTAAAGGGCAAAAAATTCATTACCATAAGCTGCGCATTGGGCCGCAAAAACTCGGCGTTTGGCGTAATAAGCCAAACATATTCAAGCATTGCAAGCGCGCTAAACCTAAACTACATTGCAAACATACGCCGAGGCGAAGCCCCGCTTTTGGGCGAAAAATCACAAACGTCTTTAAGGGTAAAAAAAATATTTGCGGCCTTCCGCGAAATGGGCAAAGAGTTCGGCGAAAGCTGCAACATAAGCCAAAATTTGATTGACGTAGCCGAGCTTTACCTAAGCGTATCCGACGAGCAGTTTGCCAAAAATGCGAAAATTTTTTGGGATATAGAAAAACGCAGGTAAAACGCTTTTTTGGCCATATATTGGCAAACACAACGAAAGCCAAAAGCCGCGCGCAAAATACGCCGCATTTTCCGCGCAAGCCTTACGCGTGCGAAATTAGCCCGCCGTCTACAACAAGGCACTGCCCCGTTATGTACGAGGCCTCGTCGCCCGCCAAAAACAAAACCGCCCTTGCAATTTCAACGGGGTCTGCAAAACGCTTTAGCGTAATTTTTTCGCACTGGGCTGCCGCTATGGCGCGCGGCATTTTCGCCGTCATATCGGTCTTAACAAAACCGGGGGCAACGGCGTTTACGCGAATGCCTTTCATGCCGCCTTCGGCAGCCGCAACGCGCATAAACGAAAGCATTGCCCCCTTGCTTGCCGCATAGTTGGCCTGCCCTACAACGCCCGTTAGGCCCGACACCGACGAAACAAACACAACGCTGCCCGATTTTTTTGCATACATTTTGCGCATA
The DNA here is from genome assembly GCA_934660865.1 of uncultured Opitutales bacterium. Classification (GTDB taxonomy): domain Bacteria; phylum Verrucomicrobiota; class Verrucomicrobiia; order Opitutales; family Intestinicryptomonadaceae; genus CAKUIA01. The sequence goes on along the minus strand of CAKUIA010000021.1, from coordinate 16,958 downwards.
ACCGCCTTTGTCCACAAAAACGCGCCCGTAAGGTTTGTGTCGATAACGCTTTTAAAATCGTTTTCGCCCATAAGCATTATGTAGCCGTCTTTTGTAATGCCCGCGTTGTTTACAAGAATGTCTATCCTGCCGCGCTCGGCGCAAATTTCGTCTACAATGCGCGAGATTTCCGCTGGGTTGTCCTGCCCGCATTGATACGCCTTGCCGCCCGTTTTCTTTGCCAAATCTTCGGCAAGCTGCGCGGAGGATTTATACGTAAAGCATACAAATGCGCCCTCTTCGGCAAAAAGCTCCACTATGGCAGCCCCTATGCCGCGCGAGCCGCCCGTAACCAAAACCGTTTTACCCGAAAATTTCACTATTGCTCCATTCCGTTTTCAAGGCTTTTTGTCATAACGCACGGGCGCGAAATTGTGGAAATGTCGCCCAAGTTTTCGCCGGCTTTCGACGAAAACTCGAAGCCCGCCAACGCATATTTGCGATTGAAAACTGCCATGCCCAAATTGTCGTTTAGCGCGTAGCTGAATTTGCTGCAAACAACGCGCCCTACGCTTTCGCCGTTTGCGAAAATTTCGGCATTTTCGGCAATATTGCCCCTTACGCAAACTACGGGCATTAAAGATTCGTCTTTGCGGTATTCGAATATTTTTTCGGAACCCGAAAACGATTCCTTGTCGAAATCTACCGCCCACAACAGCCCAAGCTGCGCCATATTGCCGATTTTTGCGCCCTCGTTTCTTGCGCAAAAGAAGTTCGATTCCATCGCGGCCAAATCCAGAGCTTCAAAGCCTCCAAGGCAGCCGCCAAGATTTTCCACCGCGCCTTTAAGCTGTTTAAAAAGCCTGTCTGCAACCGCAAGCGGCGCAAAAAACATATAGCCAAATTCGCCCGTTTTGCCGCAGCGCAGCAAAACAACCTTTTCGCCCTCGTAGTTGTACGTTTCGCACGACATAAACGAAAGGTTTAAAATGTCGGAACCGAAAACCTCTTTTGCGGCCTTATACGCCAAAGGCCCGTCTACCGAAAAAACGCAATGAGTTTCGCCTGCGTCTTTCGCTCCGTTTTTTAAAGCCGAAATGTCGGCATTGTCAAAAGCGTCGGCAAAAAGCAAAATAAAGTCGCCCGTGTCGGCCACAAAGGTTTCGGAGGCAATATTTCCGTTTTTGTCCGCCAAAAAAGAGTCTATAACCTTGCCGTACCTAAGCTTTAGTATGTTCGATGTCAAAACCGCGTCGAGATTGTCTGCGGCGTCGCTTTCGGTATATACAAGGGGCTTTAAATACGACAATTCGCTTAAAAGCGCGCTGTTGCGCAAGGCCGCATATTCGTCTTTAAGCGATTTATACACGGCAACGGCTTCGCTGCCCGCTACGTTTGCAAATTTTTCGGCATTCGCCCAATTTTCCCTTAAAAGCATAGTTTTCATTTATTAGCCAAAATATAGTCTACCAAAGTGTTTATCGAGCGAAGCTCGCCAAGCCCCGATTCGGGCATTTTTACGCCGAAATTGCTTTCCACACAGCTTACAACTTCCAGAATATCCAGCGAATCCAGCCCGAGGCCGAGGCCCACAATGGGAATATCGTCGGACAAATCGCCCGGCAAATAGGGCAAATCCAAAGCCTCTATAAGCTTGCTTTTAAGCTCCGAACAAACGTTGCGTCTTTTATCAAGATTTTCGTTGTTGACTATCATATTTTAGATACCTTTTATAAAAAATTACTATTGCTTTTATATAAACACTATTCAAGCGCAAAAAGTCTGCCTATGAAAATCTGTGCGGTAATTGCCTGCTACAACCACAACAAAAGCCTAAACTATGTTGCCGAAACAGTCTCGCGCAATTTTTTTACTATTGTTGTAGACGACGGCTCGCAAACCCCCGTAAGCTTTAAAAATCAAAACTCGCTTGTTATAAGGAACAAAAAAAATTTGGGCAAGGCGCAGTCGCTAAAAATTGCCTTTAAAAAGGCGCTTGCTGTTGGCTTTACGCACGCCATAACCTTAGACGCCGACATGCAGCACCCGCCCGAATTTGCGCAAAATTTTGCAAGGGCCGCCTCCGAAAACCCCGAATCGATAATCGTTGGCGTAAGAGACTTTGAACACCCCACAATGCCCATTCCGCCAAAGCGGCTTTTTATGAACAAATTTTCGAACTTTTGGTTTTACAGGGAAACAAAAATAAAGATAGGCGATACGCAATGCGGCTATAGGTGCTACCCGCTAAAAGAGATAGAAAAGCTTAGGCTGAATTTTTCGGGCTTTGTTTTCGAAACCGAAATTTTGGTAAAGGCAGCCTGGGGCAACATAGGCTTAAAAGAGCTTAAAATACCGGCCGTATACACCGAAGAAAGCCTAAAAAATTCGCACTACAAGCCGTTTTTAGATACCCTTAAATTTTCGCTTATGAACACGCGGCTGTATTTCGAAAGCCTGTTGCTGCCAAAGTGCGTTTTAAAAAAGCTGGCTTTAAAATAGGTTTTATGCGCAAAAAGAATCTGCTTATTTTCGCGTTAACAGCGGCTTTTATAGCCGTTTTCGCCGCATTGCGCCTGCATAATGCGGTTTTCGACGAAAACCCGTTCGACATACTTGCCGTTGTAAACGACTCGATTTTATCGCAAAAAAAGGCCGCCGAAAATCTGGATTTTTCGAAAAAGGTATACTTTAACATTTCGGGCAAAAACGCCCTAACGGCCGCCGAAGATTTATCGGAAAGGCTCGAAAAATCGGGCGCAAAGGTAAACCGCCCGAAAACTTCCCCGGAAAACTTCGAAAGCGCAATAGACAACATAACAAACTCGTTTGCATACATATTTTACGCAAATTACGAAAGCTTTTTAAACAGCCTAAAAAAAGAGGAAACCAAAAAGCGCCTGGCCGAATATAAAAGGAAAATGCTTTCGCCCGAGGGGGCGGTTGCAAAGAAAATTTTGGCGAAAGACCCCTTCGGAATGTGCAATGTTGTTTTCGGCTATCTGGCGGCGTTTAAAGACGAAAACTGCGAAATAAACAACGGTTTTCTTTGCAAAGACGGCAATGTGCTGCTTGTAGCTACGGTAGATTTCCCTCCCTCGAACACGCAAAAGGCGGCAAATTTTTGCGAATTTGCAGAAAATGCGACGCAAAAAATAGACAAAAAATTCGGGACAAAAACCGCCTTTAGCGGCGGCTGCATTACCGGAGCAGAAAACGCGAAAATCTCGAAAAGCGAATCGTCTAAATCGCTATACATAACCGCAGTTTTGCTGGCGTGCATTTGCGCCGTTGCCTTTAAGCGAAAGCTTAATTTAATATTTGCAATAATCCCGTCTTTGGCGGGCATGGCGTTGGCGTTTTGCATTTTAACTGTTGTCTACGACAAAATTTCGGCGATAGCGCTGGCGTTTGCGGCAATAGCCGTGGGCGTCGGCATAGACTATGCAATACACATAATCTATGCCGTAGAATCGGGACGCACCCCCAACAAAATAGCGGCGGATTTTGCAAAGCCAGTCTGCATTGCCGCGGGAACCAGCATTGCGGCCTTTGCCATAATATTTTTCTTTTCGAACACGGGGTTTGCACAGCTAGGGGTTTTCGGCGCTTTGGGCATTCTGCTTACCGCGGTCTTTACGCTATGCCTACCCTTTTTATACAAAAAGGCTAATTTGCAAAAAACAACCGTTTTCGAAAAGTTCGGGCGGATAGTATGCCGCATTCAAAAACGTTTCGGCAAAGTGCTGTTTGCGGTGGCCGCCCTTTCGGTTTTGCCCGCGCTGTTTTTTGCGCACAATATTAAATTCGAAAGCGACATAAATTCGCTAAACGGCATTTCCGCCCAAAGAAAGGCCGACTTGCAGCTGATCGGCAAACTTTGGGCAAACGCCCTTTACAACGACACCTACGCCGTTGTATATGCCGACACCCCCGAAGCTTTAAGGCAAAACAACGAGCTTTTGGCGGAATTTTTAAAAGGGCAAAATCTGGACTTTAAAAGCGCAAGCGTGCTTTGCCCCTCAAACAAAAGCGCGCAAAAAAGCCTCGAAATTTGGCGAAAATTTTGGGCGTCGCCGCAAGGCAAACAGGCCGTTGCAAACTTTTACGAATCGGCAAAAGAGCTTGGCTTTAAGCCCGAATTTTTTAAAGACGCCGTGTTAAACGCGCAAAACGCGCACAATATGGAAAGCCTGCAAAAAACGCCGTTTAGCGATTTTGCCGAAAACTTCATTTCGCAAAAGGCGGCACTTACCGTAATAAAGAATGTCGACGGCGAAAATTTCGAAAATCTTGAGCGGAAATTGAGGGAATTTATGCCTTCGGCAAGCCTGTACAACGCAAGGGCTTTCGGCGAAAATATGGCGTCGCTTTCGAAAATCTGGACGGCCAAATTTGCGTGTTTTGCCGTATTGTTTGCGGTGGCCTATTTGCTTTTTATGTTTAAAAGCGCAAAGAAAACGCTTGTTGTAATGCTAAGCGTGTTTTTGGGAATTTTGTGGGCGGCGGCCCTTATGGGCATATTTAAAATTTCGGTAAATCCTGTAAACGCAATATTCGTTATTTTCGCAATCTGTTTGGCGCAAGACTATGCCGTGTTTACAATATGCGCAAAAAGCGGCAATTTTGCCCCCGCAAAAACGCAGGCGTGCGTTGCGCTTTCGGCGCTTACAACAATAATCGCATTCGGCTCTTTGGCGTTAACGCAAAGCCCCGTGCTAAAAAGTCTGGGGGCGGCCGCCGCGCTTTCGATATTGTGCGTTTATCTGGCCTCAACCTGCATAACATACCCTCTTTGCAACATTTTGATAAAAGACAATGCAAAACGTTAAATGGAAAGGCAAATCGTACGGCGGCTATTTCGGCAACTGGTGCTTTGCAATGCTGCTAAAGGCGGGGCTTGCTCCCGCATATTTGTTGCTTGTATTTGTGGCGTTTTATTTTGCGTATTTTAGGCCGTCGCTAAACGCAATTTCGCGCAACTACCTAAAAATGGTTTTCGGCAAAAAACCCGCATATTTTTCGCTAAAAGTGTATCTGCACTTTTTAAACTTCGGAATATGCCTTTTAGACAAAGCCGCCTACCACCTTAAAAGCAAAAAAATAAAAATTGCAAATCTTTGCGGCAAAGAAATTTCAGATTTTGTAAAAAAAGGAGGTTCCTGCGTAGTTTTAACGGCGCACTTCGGCGGCTGGGCAATTTCGGCCGATACTTTAAAACAATATAAGTGCCCCGTAAAAATTTTGGGCACGCAAACCGAAGACGGTAAAATTGCCTCTTTATGGGAAAAGTCTAGCAAGATAGACGCCCTTAAAAGCGTTGGCGGCTACGAAGACGAATTTGCGTCGCTTGCAGCGTATAAAGAGCTTAAAAACGGCACCATTATTGCCATACATTCCGACAGGTACGCGGGCGGCAAATATATTGAAACGCCGTTTTTGGGCAAAAAAATAAAGTTTTCGATTGCGCCTTTTGCACTGGCAATGGCGGCGCGCAAGGGCATTATACAAACGCTTTGCGTAAGAAAAGGCCTTTGCCGATACCAAATGCTTGAGCTTTGCAGCGCGCAATCTTTAAAAATGCACGCCGACATAAACGAATTTGCCCAAATGTGCGTAAGGCAGCTGGAATGTTATGTCAGGAAATACCCCTACCAATGGTTCAATTTTTACGACTATTGGGAATAAATGCTTGCCTATAACGGCGTTGTAGACAAGTATTGCTCCGTATTATATGGACAGACAAGACTTGATTGCAGACATAAAAAAGAACCTGGCTTCTTCCCTGAACATTCAGGCGGCCGACTTGGATTTTGCCGACGAAAACACCCCGCTTTTCGAGGACGACGGCCTTGGGCTGGACTCGGTAGACGCCCTAGAGCTTATCGTTATGCTCGAAAACAAATATAAAATTTCGGTAGACGACAAAGACGAAGCCAAAAAGATTTTCGCCACAATGGGCGCATTGGCAGACTACATTTCGTCGAAGCGATGATGAAGAGCCAAAGCATTGCCGTAGTTTCGCACGGGCTTTGGTGCGCAGGCGCCCGCAGCCCCAATGCGGCCTACAACCTGGCGCTTTTGCAGCGGCGCGCGTTAAAACACCAAAACCTGTTCGAAAGCGAAAAGTTTGCCGACAGGTTTTCGGCGCAGGCCGAAATACCCGAATTAAAAAACGCGTCGAAAATATCCAACTGCGGCAAAATGCTTTTGGCGGCCTTAAACCAAAGCCTTTTAAATTTTAACGCCGAAATTCTAAAAAAATACAAATGCGGCGTATTTTTGGGGACAAGCATTGGCGGCGTTTTCGAAACCGAAAACGCGATTATAGACAACTTAAAAAACAAAACCCAAAGCCTTTCGGCACTGCGCTACTACGAATGTAGCACTTTGGCGGAATTTGTGGCGAAAAAAATCGGGGCAAGCGGCCAATGCTGCGCGTTTTCCACGGCGTGCTCAAGCTCGTCTATTGCGATGGATGCGGCAGCCTGCGCCATTTCCTGCGGCGATTTGGATTTTGCCGTAGTTTGCGGCGCCGACAGCCTTTCCAGAATAACCCTAAACGGGTTCGGCTCGCTTTTGCTTTTGTCGAAACACTTTAGCAAGCCCTTCGACTTAAACCGCGACGGCATAAATTTGGGCGAAGCCGGCGCCGTTTTAATTTTGGCAAGCCAAAAGGCAGTCGAAGAAAATTCGCTTAAAGTTTTGGCGAATATTTCGGGCTGGGGGTCGTCGTGCGACGCACACCACGCAACCGCTCCCGACCCCGAGGGCATGGGAGCCTTTTTGGCAATAGAAAGCGCGCTAAAGATTTCGGGCAAAAAGCCCATTTCGTTTATATGCGCGCACGGCACGGGAACCGCCGGCAACGACGTAGCCGAAGTTAAAGCCCTAAACAGGGCCTTTTCAAACGTGCCCAGCTACGCGTCTTTAAAGGGAATTTTCGGGCACACATTGGGGGCAAGCGGCCTGCTTAACGCAGTAGTGGCAATAGAGGCAATGCAAAACAACACCGCCTTTGCAAGCACGGGCTTTTCCGACAAAGACCCCGAAATTACCCCGCAGCCCGCCACCGAAAATGCGAGGGAAAACCTGGAAAGCGTCCTGTCGCTTTCTCTGGGGTTTGGCGGCAACAATTCGTGCACCATATTTTCGAAATTTAATACCGCTAAAATAGATTTTTACGAAAAGCCCTGCTATGTTTATTCGCTGGGGGCGTTTTCGGATATGGGCGAAAATGTGGCGCAAATTTTTGAAAACTACGGCGATTTAAGCAAACGCCAAACATTTACGCCGCTAAAAAACATATCGCCGCTAAAAAAGCGCAGGTGGTCCAGACACCAGCAGATTTTGCTAAGCGCAATGCGCGAATGTGCAAACTCCCTTAACGCCGAAACAAACCCCAAAAGAACGGGCGTATGTTTGGGAACCGGGCTCGGCATGACGGGCGAAACCGAAAACTTTTTAATGCCCATTTTAACCGAGGGCGAAAATTCGGCAAAGCCGCTTTCCTTTACAAATTCGGTGCATAACGCGGCCTCTTCGCTTGCGGCGCTAAGCCATAAATTAAACGGCATAAACTTTGCGGTTTCGGCCAAGGAAATTTCGTTTGAATGTGCGCTAAAAACCGCCATAAACAAAATAAAGACAAGCGCGATAGACGCAGCCTTTGTAGGCTCTAGCGACGAATACAACCACTTTGCGCAGGAGTTTATGAACGCCCACTCAATCTATTCGCACGCAAAGCCCTGCTTAAGCGAACAGGCTGCAACCTACTACCTGTCCAAAGAATTAAGCAACATTAAGCCCCTTGCAAAAATAGATTTTGTTGATATTTCGAAACGCGACCAAAGCCCCGCAGCCGAGGCCGAACGCGTCGGGCAGATTTTGGCCAATGCAAATTGCAAAGATTTTGTTAAGTGCTTTTCGCTTATGCCGCGCAACAAATTTGCCGAAAAAATAACCGAAGCCGTTTCTGCCAAAATCGGCAAATTCGAATTTTTAGACGAAAAACTCGGAAGCTCGTACTCTGCTTCGGCATTCGGAATTTTGGCGGCGCTAAAGAACGGCGCCAAGGGGCGCTATATGCAATATGTGCTGTCTAGCACAAACAGGGCGGCAATTCTTGTTTTCGAAGTTTTATGAAAAAGTTTACATTCATAATTTCGGCGGCGTGCTTGGCCGCGCACTGCTTTGCCGGCCCCAATGCCGTGCTTATAGAGCAGACAAAAACCTACGCAATGCTAGGCGAGACGCTGTCGTCTAAGGCGCTTGCCGTAAGCGACGGCGAAAACGTGCGCTGGCAGGTTCTTAGCCCATATAAGAGCGTTCTTATAATAAACAAAAACGGCGTGTTCCAGTTCGAGGAAAAAAACGGCGCCCTTTGCCCTATAAAAAACGCCGCGCCCGAAAAGACAAAACAGATTACCCGAATGGTTTTGAATATGATTTCGGGCGACTTTTCGGAATTTGAAAGCAAAACCGAAAACGGCAAAATATGGCTTGCGCCGAAAGACGAACTTGTAAAAAAATTCGCCGCCAAAATAGAAATTACGCTTGGCGGCAAAGCCCCCGTAAAGGCCGTTGTTTACGAGCCGGACGGCGACAAAACCGAAATGCTGTTTTCGGCGAAAGATATAGACAAAATCGCGGCAAAAGCGGCTTTCGACGAGACGAAACCCGAACGATTTACCCCGCCCAAACAATGAAATTTTTGCGGCTTTTTATTTTGTTTTTTGCGGTCTTTGCAAAGCTTGGGGCGGCGCCTTATGTGTACGATTTCGGGCTTTCGGGCAAAAGCTACATTCAAAGGGGCGTGTTTAAATTCGGCGAAACGGAAATTGTCTTAAACGTTTTTGTAAAGGCGCAAAGCGACGGCGCTTTAATGTCCATAAAATGCGAGGGCGCAAATTTTGCGTTTGTAAAGGTGTCAAATTCGGGCGAGATTTTGGAGGCAAAAGGCTCGCAATTTTTGCCCGAATACCTCGTAAAAAAATACGCAGCAAAAGACTTTCTTGTTTGTTTGGGATACGCCGCGGCATTCCCCAAAAGGTGCACAATTAGCGCAAAAGACGGCAAAACAAAGCTTGCCGCAAACAACGCCGCATACGAATTCGAAAGCGAAAACGGACGGGTAAAAAGCGTATATATAGAAAACCCGAACTACAAAATAACACTTAAAACCGTAAGGATATTTTAGACATGCAAAGCGCGATAACGGCAATAGGCATAATTTCGCCCATAGGCAACAACTGCAGCGACGTTTTAAAGTCGCTGCGCGGCCTTAAAGACGGCTTGGGCAAAGTAACGAAAATCTGCACAAACGGCATGCAAAGCGACATAGGCGGCCAAATAAAAGACTTTAATGCCTCGTCTTTTATGGACGAACAAGAGCTTGCCGAGTTTACCGACCCGTTTATAAGGCTGGCAATATGCGCGGCAAAAAGCGCGCTAAGCGACGCGAACATATGCAGCCTGGGCGACGACTGCGCGGTGGTAATGGCGTCGTGCAACGCGGGAATGACATCGGGCGAGCGCGAGTATTTGCATATGTTCGGCAAAAGCGAAAAGCCGTTTACAAAAAACGACCTTGAGCAATACGAATATTGCGCTTTGCCGCGCGCAATGGCGAAATCGCTTAACACAAGGTGCCCAATGTGGATGATAAATACCGCCTGTTCGGGAGCCACGGCGGCGTTGGCCTTTGCGCAGCTTTTGGTAAAAAGCGGCAAATTTAAGCGCGTGCTTGCCGGAGGCGCCGACGCCTTTGCCCTTGCAAACTATGCGGGGTTTTCGGCAATAAAGGTAATGAGCAAAGGGAAAACTGCGCCCTTTTCGGAGCCTGTTGGAATGAACATAGGCGAAGGTGCGGCGTTTTGGCTGGTCGAAAACCTAAGCGAAGCCGAAAAACGCAACGCAAAAATTTACGGAAAAATTATAGGCCATGCCACTACGGGCGACGCCCACCACCCCACCCAGCCCGACCCGCGCGGCGAAGGCGCATACAAAACAATGCTTAAGGCCGTAAAAGACGCCAACATAGAAATCTCGCAAATTGGCTGCATAAACGCGCACGCTTCGGGCACTTCAGCAAACGACAAGGCCGAATCGAAAGGCATTGCCAAGTTCTGCAAAGACGAAATTTATATAACGTCTACAAAATCGTATACGGGGCACTGCATGGGGGCAACGGGCATAATAGAGGCGACATGCCAGCTGCTTAGCATGAACGACAACTTTATACCGCCTACCTTGCGCTTTACAAATTTGCGCGGAGAGTGCGACAAAATAAAAGTGGCGGCAGGCCAAGGCATAGAGCTAAACTACGACTGCTTTTTGTCGGCAAACTATGCGTTTGCGGGCAACAATGCGGCCATTGTGGTGGCGAAAAAAGGCTTTGCCCCGAAATCGGAAAGCGCATATAACGCAGCCGCAAACATTGTAATAACCGGCTATTCTTCGATGTCGTGTTTGGGGCTAAACTGCGCCGAACAGCTGGAAAACTACATATCCGGAAAAAACTGCATAGGCTCTTTAAACGGAAATTTGGCAGGCAAAATAAGGCCTTTAACCAGAAGCGACTTCGACAGGCGCGTAGATTTTTCGGGAATGAATTTGATAAGCGAATTTGCCGCAATCTCGGCAAAAAAGGCGTTCGACAATGCGCAAATCAAAATAGGCAGGCAAAACGAAAACGACATAGGCATAGCCGAGGCGGTCTCCAGGGGCGCGCCCGACACCGAGCATATGACGGGCGTTTTTAAAGACGAAATTCCGCACGGCGACATCTCGTGTTTTTCGAACGTAACGGCAAACTCTACCGCGGGCTGGGCAACGAAAGGTTTGGGCATAAAAGGCTCTAACATAACCCTTACAAGCGGTTTCGATTCGGGCATTTTGGCGATGGACTACGCCGCCTATATGCTGCGCGAAAATTCGGCAAAACAAATGCTTGCCCAGGCTACCGACGAAGTATTTTTAGGGCAGCTAAACGCCTACAAAAACGCCGATATGCTGTACGAAAGTTTAGACGATTTTAAATTCTGCGGCAACGACTTGTTTAAGAGCGTATACGGCGAAGGCTCCTGCGCTTTTGTGCTGGAAAGCAAAGAAAGCGCGCTTGGGCGCAACGCAAAAATCTACGCGGAATTATTGTCGTTTGAGTCGTCGATGAACATAGGGGCTTTCGATTCCCAAAACACCGATGGCACAGGCCTGGAAAGCACCCTTTTAAAAGCCCTTAAAAATGCAAACTTAAAAGCCTGCGACATAGACTTTGCCGTATTTGCCCCCATGGGCAATGCGTGCGATTTAAAGCTTAAGGACATTTGCGAAAAATATTTCGGACATGCCGCAAAAGTCTGCACTTCGCTTAAAACGGGCTATATGCAAAGCGGCTCCGGCCTGAATGCGCTTTCGCTTTTGCTTTGCGCTTTGGAGGCAAAAAGTTCGGCTTTCGGCGCAAACGCGTTAAACAAAGATTTTGCAAACATTGCGGTTTTTGCGTCGCCAAGAACTTTCAACAACTACGCGATGGTTTTAAGGGCGTTTTTATAGCAAGTCGGCATATGTTTGGCTTTGCGGCTTTTGCGGCGAATTTGAATAGTCGGCGTCGGTAAGCGCTTTTGTGTCGTTCCACTCCAGCAAAACGCTGCCCCACGAAAGCCCCACGCCGAAAGCGCACAAAACAACCTTCATTTTCGGCCTTAGCCTTTTGTTTAAAACGGCGTCGCACAATGCAATGCCAACGCTAGAGCCCCCGCAGTTGCCTATGTCGTGCATTTTATAGTAAACCTTGTCGGGGCTTATGCCAAGCCGCTTTGCCGCGCTTGAAACTATTGTCTGCCCCGCCTGATGGAATATAAACAAATCTATGTCGGAAACTTTAAGCGAATTTTTTTCGAGCAAAGCCGAAACAGAGTCGGCAATATTTTTGTATGCAAACGCAAATATTTTAAAGCCGTCTACAAACATGTCAACTGGGCGGCGCACATTCATATTTTCGTCGCATACCTGCACATAGTCGGCGGGATATTTTGGGGGATTGCGCATGCTAAAGGCGCGGCATATAATCGAGTTATAGCCCGCGCCGTCGCTGCCGAAATTAAAGTCAAGCAATTCGTCCTTTTCGCTTTTTTCAAGCAAAAAGGCGCATGCGCCGTCGCCGAACAAGGCAACCGAGCTTTTGTCGTTTTTATTCAAAAGCCTTGTGGGGGTGTCGCCCGTAAGAACAAGGGCTTTGTCTGCAAAGGGCGACGCCACCCACATTGCGGCGTTGGCCAAAGAATATACAAACTGCGAGCACCCCAAATTTATGTCGTAGGCGGCAACCTTTTTGGGCAAATTAAGCCTTTGCTGCAAAATGCAGGCGGTAGTAGGCATAATGTAGTCGGGCGTTTGGGTTGCAAAAGTAAGCAGGTCTATCGAATTTAAATCCAAAGCGGTGTTGTCTATTATAAGCTTTGCGGCGTTATACGCAAAGTCCGAAGCGCACTCGCAAGGGGCCGCCACCCTGCGCTCTAAAATTCCGCTAAACTTCTCTATTTTTGCAACAACGTCGGCGCCGAAGCGTTCGGCAAGCTCTTTGTTGCCGAGGGTGTTTTTTGCAAGCGAATACGCAATGGCTGTAATTTTTACATTCAATAAAGCTACACAAACACAAACGCCGCTATATGTCCAGTAAAAGCGCAATCGCTAAAAATGCTTGCATTTGCCCTGCATATTTTATAGCTTTTTTGCAGTTAATAATTTTAGGCTAATTTTATGAAAAGTGTAGACACAAAGGCAAAGAAGAGGAATTTCGAGTTGCATAAATCTACTCTATTTCAAGAATTTGAGGCCGAAAGGCAGGAAATCTTGAAACACAAGTGGCTCGAATCCGAAAAAGCCGGGCACGATATCGGCTTTGAAACGGCTCTTATTGACTGGGTGCTAAACCATAGGGAAAAGTGGCGCAACGCCCGCAAAAAGGCCTTAAAGAATAAGGAAAAGTAAAAAAGTCGGCCGATTTCTATTTTTTGAAATCGGTTTTTTTTGCGCCCAAAAATTGCGGGGCTGCAAACGCAACCGCCGCATAAAAAATAAAAAGTGCCCGCTTATTGCGGCAATTCGGGAAGCCCTTTTGCGTTTTGTTTTTCCATTTCGCGTTTCAGCGAAAAATAGGTTTTTATAAGCGCCGAGCACTCGTCTATTAAAACGCCGCTTTGTATCTGCAATGTGTGGTTTAAGGTTTTTACTTCGTTTATATTTATGGCCCCGCCCAAAAAACCCATTTTTGCGTCGGGCAAGGCGAACACAACTTTGCCTACCCTGCTCATTATGCAGGCGCCCGAGCACATCGGGCACGGCTCTTTTGTTACATACAAAACGCAGTCGTTTAAGCGCCAGTCGCCCAACTTTGCGGTGGCTTTGCCTATTGCCAAAATTTCGGCATGGGCCGTGGCGTCGTTGGTTTGCTCTACCATGTTGTGCGCCGAAGATAAAAGCGCGCCGTTGCATGCAATAACCGCGCCGACGGGAACTTCGCCCTCTTTCCAGGCCTTTAAGGCCTCGTTATACGCCAGCGCCATAAAGTATTCGTCGTTTCGGTTCAATTCCGACAAAAACATTGGCTTAAAGGGACACTCCGGAAAAACTTTTTTCATTAATTATTCTTTATGAGCTTGACTATGATGAAGAAAAAAGCCGAAATTACGAGATATATTTACATATAAATAAGCAAAAAAACAAACATGGCAGACTGCGTAGTTGAAGTAGAAGGCAAAGTTATAGCCGTTCTTCCCGGAACGATGTTCAGGGTGGAACTTTCGAATGGACACCAAGTTTTGGCCCACATTTCGGGGAAGCTTAGAAAGAACTTCATTAAACTTACCACGGGAGACCGCGTTAAGATGGAAATGACCCCCCAAGACATCGAAAAAGCCCGCATTGTGTATAGAATGAAAAACGAAGACGTTGCGCACAATGCCCCCATTCGCAGCTACGGGCCGCACCGCCACGCTCCCTCAAGACCCGCGTCGAGGTAGTTTTTTATGAATTTTTGCAGCAAAAAAGCCATGTATTTGTTTGCGTGGCTTTTTTTATTTTTGGCGGCGGCATTTTGCCTATTCGTATTTTACGGCAGCTTTAACGCGCCCTTTTGCGACATTTTAAAGGCCCTTGTTTTTTCGGGCGACAACGAAAGCGCCGACACCATTTTGTGGCAAATACGCATTCCCCGCTTTTTGCTTGCCGTTTTGTGCGGCGCAATGCTTTCGGTTGCGGGCGCAATTATGCAAACTCTTTTTAGAAACCCGCTGGCAGACCCTTCGATTACGGGCGTTTCGGCGGGCGCGGCGCTGGGAGCGGTTGTATACATTTGCGTTGTTCCTCAATTTTTTATGGGGCTGCAAATTTTTGCATTCGTATTCGGCATTGCGGCCTTCGGCGCCGTATACAAGCTGGGCAAAATAAACGGCAATGTTTCGCCCTACTCGCTTTTGCTGGCGGGCATTGCAATAAACGCGTTTTGCTCGGCTTTGGTTGCGTTTTTTATGTATTCGGCGCGCGATATGGGCGTTAGGGGAATTGTTTTTTGGTCGCTGGGCAGCCTAAACTTTGCGTCTTTAAACGAAATTTTGCCCGCCTGCCTTTTGTGCATTGCCGTTTTTGCATACGCGCTTAAAAAATCCGACGCGCTTGATATTTTGCTTTTGGGGGTAAACCAGGCGTATTGTGCGGGCATAGACGTAGGGCGTTTGCAGTTTTTTGCGGCTTCGGCCGCCGCGTTGGCAACCTCGGTTTGCGTTTCGCTTTGCGGAACAATAGGCTTTGTAGGGCTTGTTGTTCCCCATATAATTAGGCAGCTAATAGGCCCGAACAACAAGCCGCTTATAATGCTTTCGGCAATGGCGGGCGCCGTTTTAATATGCTACGCCGACATTTTTTCGCGTCTGCTAAACGCAAACGACCCAATGCCCATAGGCGTTATAACCGCCTTTATAGGCGCGCCGTTTTTTGCATATATTTTAAGAAAATGCTCGAGGTAAACAACATATCGTTTTCGTATAAAAATTCCGAAATCTTAAGCAAGGTATCGTTTAATATGCAAGACGGCCGCTTTTATTCGGTTATAGGCAAAAACGGCTCGGGCAAAACCACATTGGCAAAACTGCTTGCAAACATTATGCCCCCCAAAAGCGGCAACATTGTTTTTAACAGCAAAAATATCTGCCAATATTCTGCGCTAGAACTTGCAAAGCTGCGCGCCTACGCCGAGCAAGAGCAGCACTTGGCCTTCGACTACACGGTAAAAGAGGTTGTAGAGCTTTCGCAATTTGCAAACAAAAACCCGAATGCCGTAAAGGCCGCCGTAGAGCTTATGCAAATAGAAAGCTTTTTGCGGCGCCGCTACACAACGCTTTCGGGCGGCGAAAAAAAGCGTGTAGACATAGCTCGCTGCATAGCCCAGATATATTCCGAAAATATGTCGGGCAGGCTGCTTATTTTAGACGAACCCGCCGCAAATTTAGACCCATTTTACTCGGTGTTAATAATGAAAGCCGCCAAATCGCTTGCCGATAACGGCGCAATAATTTTCGCCGTCATGCACGACATAAATTTGGCGTGCCAATATTCCGACAGGGTTTTGGCGCTGAAAAACAAATCTTTATTTTTCGACAAGGCCGCCTGCGATGTTGTCGACAAAAACCTGCTGCAAAGCCTGTACGAAAGCCAATGCGAAATTGCCGACTTAAACGGCAAAAAATTGGTGTTTTTCGCCTAAAAAATCTTGAAAGAACAAAAACCGGGCGCAATAATCCGTCTCGGAGATTTTTATATGGAAATTGCAAAAAGATACAGCGCACTTGAAGAGGTTTTAAGCTCTTCGATACACGGTTTTGGGGCGTTTTTGGGCGGCATAGAACTTGCCGTTTTAGTTACGCTTTCGTCGATATACGGCAATGCGTGGAATATTGTTTCTACCGCAATATTCGGGGCTTCGATAATTTTGCTGTATACGGCCTCCAGCCTATACCACGGCATTCCGTTCGAAAAGGCCAAGCGCGTTTTGGAAAAGATAGACCACATTGCCATATACTATTTAATTGCGGGCAGCTACACGCCGTTTTTGCTTGCAAATATGCGCAATGCAACGGGTTGGACAATGTTCGGCGTAATATGGGGGCTGGCCATTTTGGGAACTTTTTTGAAGATTTTTATAGGCGCAAACGGCTCAAAACTGTGGAGCATTTTGCTGTATTTGGCAATGGGCTGGCTTATAATTTTTGCGTCGGGCACGCTTTTTAAAATCTTGTCGGCAACGGCCATAACCTTTCTTTGTTTGGGCGGCGCCTTCTACACTTTCGGCGTAATTTTTTACGTAAAAAAGAACAAAAAATATATGCACGCAATTTGGCACTTGTTTGTATTGCTGGGCACAATTATGCACTTTTTTGCCGTACTATTTTCCTGCGTAGTTGCCAAATAAAAATTAAAAAACTTTGCCGCAAAAAAACCGAAGCCTGTTTTGGCTTCGGTTTTTGCGTCTTTATTTTGGGGAAAATTACCGCCCTTTATTTTTTAAAATATTCGGGGCATAGCGGCGTCATACCCTCCTTTATCGGACAACCAAAAAACGGCTTTATTGCAAATTCAAATTTAAACTGATTTTGCAGGTTTAGCCTGTATTTGTGCTCGGGCAAATCGCCGCAGGAATTGTTGCCCAAACCGCAAACTTGGGCCGCAATTCTAAGCTCGTAGTTTTCGGGTGCGGCGGGCAGCAAATAGGTGTGCTTTGCGTTCTTTATCTCGCTTTGCGTGTAGGGCAAATACGCCACAGGCAACGGCTTATTGGGCATACTAAACACCAAGCCCGAATCTTTGTTTTGGTCTTTTACGGCAAAAAAGCGCACCTGCTCCCTGTTGCCCGTGTCTTGCGGCCAGGTAAAGTTTTCGTAAAAATCGAATACCTTTTGCGTATAAAAACCTACGTTTGTGCA
>CAKUIA010000020.1 GCA_934660865.1 uncultured Opitutales bacterium | reverse complement strand
TTAACGCAAAAGCCTTGCGGGTTTAGTTTGCATACGAATGTGTTATGCTGGGGCTTTTTTCGCCCTTTTTGAACACAATGTAGCCTTTGGCGGGAACGCTAAAGCCCTCGAACTTTACGGGCAGATTATTGTAGTTGCAGACAATTCTCGTATTGTCGGAATAGGCGGTAAGGAACACGTCTTTTTCGAGCTGCTTGTGGTCCTGCATAAATTCGAACTGCAGCCACTTGATTTTTTCGTATTCGTTGTACATATTCGCCAGCGGCTTTAGGTCTTTGTAGTCTACATAGTAAAAAGAGGGTCTGCCGCCGAATTCGACAACCTTAAGCATTCTGTTTGCGGGTGTGTCCAAATATGCGTACGACTCTTTTACGTCGGAAAGCTTGTCTTCGCCGCGTTCGTAGGGGGCGTCTATTGTGCCGTAGAACGGGTTGCTTAAAATTATGCCGTGGTATACCAATTCCGAAAGCGGAACGGGGCGGTCCAGCAAATAGCCCTGTTTTGTGGCCTCTTCGCCTATCCACGAAACATACAGCCCGTAGTCGAGCGTTTTTGCAACGTGGTCTAGCGTACATTCCGAGCTATATGCGCCGAATGCGTCTTTAAGCTTTTGGTTTACGGCGTTTTGCCATTCTACAACCTGTTTGCGGTTGTTTGCGTGCATTGGGGCGTGGCAGGGGTCCGGCCAGCGGGCGGAAGTTACGTCTACATGGAAAGTTCCGTTAATGCCCAAATCTTTAAATGTTTTAATGTCTTCGTCTACATAGCGGTTGCACACGGTTTGGAAGCACGCGTGATACGCCTGCCCGCCCGGCCAAAATGTGTAGCGGCGCAATTTGCCGTCTATGGTCTGCGAAAGGTCGTCGGGGTGCAGCCTTGTAGATTTTAGATAAAAGCTTGTGTGGTTAACGTGAACCGTCATCGCATAGCCAAGGCTTTTGCCCAAGTCGATTGTTTCGCGCATTTTTTCTATGCCGCCAAACTCCTGCGGTACGGGGAAATAGTCGGGGAAAGGCCCGTCGTGGCCGCCTTTTTGCCAGCCTACAAGGCAAACTTCGGCGTTGTCTACATTAAGGGCTTTCATGCCCTTCATAATGTCCTGTACTTCGTTAAAATGGTGGTCTACAACAAGCGGGAACTCGCGCTTGCCCCATTCCGACGGCGGATACGCCCTGCGGTCGCACCTGCCCAATTTTATTCTTACGTAAATGGATTTTGCGGTAAAATCCAAAACGGGGTTGTTTTTTACCCTTTCCTTTAGGGGCACAACCTCGTTGCGGTCAAGCTGGTATTGGCGGTAAACTTTTGCCATGCCCGCATAGTTTGCGTTTTCGCCCTCCAGCTTGTAGTAGTCTATAACAATGTCTTCGTAGGGTTCAAATTCGGTAAGCCTTAGGTTGTATACAACCATAAGCTTGTAAACGCCCTTGTTTACGCGCACATACACCTTTTGCTCCATCTTAAGCCCCTTCATAATGCCTACAAATGTGCCTTTGGGGCCTTTCATGCCGTACATGCAAACGCGGTTTCGGTAGCTAATATATTGGCCTTTGTCGGCCCTGAATGTGCCCAAGTGGCAGTCGGGGGTAATAAAGTAGCCGTCGTCGCCCTTTTTGGCGGTTGCCCAGTCGTTTACAACTTCAACTGCAAGGGCGTTGCGCGGTATTTCGGCGGTAGGCAGCCTAAAACGGTATGCGTTTTCGCCTATTTTTGTAAGGCTAACGGTTCTCGTTTCGGTTGTTTTGTCCGACAAGAGTATTGTAACGGTGGCTTTGTCTAGCGCAAACAGATTGCCCAAAAACAGAAAGGCCAGAATTGTTGTCAATAGTTTTCCCATAGTATTTAATTTTTGCGTGGTGTAATTTCCAATAACGCCGAAAATTAAATCTTCGGGAAAACTTTGTGTAAAGACAATTTCTACAAATTGCGGTCTTTTGCAATGTTGTATCGTTTTAATATGTCGGGCATTGCGATTTTTATTTTCGCAGCGTCTACAACAAGCGAAAGCCCCGAATTGAATTTAAACGACAAATACCCCGCTTTTTGCCCGTCTATTATTTTTGCAAGTTCGCCAAGCGTTTTTACGCGCTTGCCGTTTACGCTTTCCAAAAGTTGGGCGCTAACGGTTTGGTAGCCTGTTGTGGTTTCGTCGCCCAAAACCTGGGTTAAAACTATATATTCAAGCTCGCCGTCGTCCTTAAATTCGTTAAGCATTTGGGCAAATTGCGGGGGCGTTTCGTCGGCCAGGTCTCCCATATAGCTAAGCGACAAAGTGGAGAACACAAGCCCGCCCGCCAGCAGATATTTCGGGCGGCTGTCGTATATAAAGGGCGCAACCTTGTGCCAGGGCTTGCAGATTTTAACTTTGCTTGTAAAGGCTTTGCCGTTGCGCAAAAGCGAAAGCGTTACATATTCGCCAAGCTGCTTTTCGGCTACAACGGTTTCCAGGCGCACATTTTGCCCGCGCCTGTTTTTTATATTCAAATTGTTGCTTATTTTATAGCCGTCTATTGCGGTAATAACGTCGTTTACCATAATGGCGGGCGAGGCCTGCACCGATTTTAAAAGGTCTACTACAACCGCTCCGCTTTGGCCGTCTTTTAAATTCAGGGCCTTGCGGGCGTCGGGGTTTAAAAGCAAATCCTGGTTTCTTATGCCCATAACTCCGTAACCGTCTATTTTGCCGTCTTGGGCGTCTTTAAGGAAGCGCTTAATTACGTCGGAATGAATCATATAGCCAATGCCTTCGCCCGAAATGTCTACCTGAAAGGCAATGCCCACAACTTTGCCGTTGTATAGAACGGGGCCGCCGCTGTTGCCGGGGTTTATTGCGGCGTCTAGCTGGGCCGCCAAATAGTTGCCGTAGAACGACTGAGCGTAGTCTATGCACTCTATGCGCGAAATTATGCCCTGCGTTACCGAAATTTCGTTGCCGCCAATGGGGTAGCCGACCGCCTTTACAACGCTTTGTATTTTCGGCGTTTCGCCCAGCTGCAGGGGCTTTGTGCCTTTAAAGAAGTTTTCGTTTTGCACCTTAAGCAGGGCGAGGTCGCTGTCGTGGCAAACGGCAAAAACCCTTGCCGTAGAGGGAAAGCCGTCGTTGTTTTTAGATACGGTAATGTAGGTGGCGTCGGCAATATTGTGGGCGTTGGTAAGAATAAGGTTGCCGTCTATAACAAAACCCGTGCCCGAGCTTTGCTGTTGCGGGTGGTTTGCCCATGGCGAAACAAAATCGGGCGAGCACGATGTTGTCTGTATTTTTACAACCGAGTTGAATAGGACCGATTCGTCGTCTTCTTCGTCGTCTTCGTCGCCTTCGGTCTCGTCGTTGTCGCTTTCCGCGTTTAAGGCCGGCTGGCTTTGCGCGGCTTTGGGGCTTGCAAGCTTAAAGGCGCCGCCTTCCTGCGCTTGGTTTTGCTGGGCTACACAGCCGCACGCCAAAAGACAAAAACAAAAAATGTATGCAAAATTTTTCATAAATATCGGGGTTGAATATACAAAAATTTTTGCAAAACATACAAACACCAAATTCGCTTTTTTTAGCTTGCCGCTTTGCGCGCGGCCAAAAAATTTTGCGCGTTATTCGCAAAAAAGGAAAGAGCCTTTCGGATAACCCGAAAGGCTCTATTATTGGGGATTAACAACAAAAATCTATGTGCTATTTGCGGCGGCGGTAAACGGCCAAAGCCAATGCCAACGCGCCGAATATGGCGGCCCAGGTTGCGGGTTCGGGAACGCTGAACGTTACGCTAAATTCGCCCGATTCAGCTTCGCTTGCAAACTTTGCCATGTAGGTTTGTCCCGTGGTTTTGTCGATATACTGGTACTTGCCGTTGTCTTCGCCGTCTATGAGGGCCTGCAGGTAGCTGTTCATAGAGCCGTCTTCAAAGCTAAAGAGTATGTAGGAAGTATCGGTTACAATGTTGGCAAAAGTAAAATCGCCCTCCAAAATTTTGCCGATAATGTCGCTGCCTTGCGCAAAAGACAATGTAGAGTTTATCGAGGTATTAAAGTCGAAGTGCAGTTTGCCGCCGTTCATATTAAGCGTGCCAATGCTAAGCCAGCTAGAGCTGTTCCAGCTTGCAAATTCGCCGCCGTTTACGGTAACCGATTCAACCTTGCTATTCGAGGCATAGCCCAATTTGCCTTCGTTTACGGTAATTGTGCCCTTAATCGAGTTGTCTTGCGCCGCCAAGATTTGGGTGTTTGCGCCGTTTTTAACTATGTTGATATAGTCGTTGGCGTGCATTGTGTCGTGAACACGGCCGTAGAATACGCTTGTGCCCTTAGTTTCGGTGCCGAACGTCAGGTTAAGGGTTCTTTTGTCGGCGTTTTGGGTTGCGGTATCGAACATGCCAACTTGGCCGCTTGTGCCCGCAAGGGTTCCGATTTTGGCCGCAAATGTTTCGCCCGCCTTTGTATCTTGTCCGAAGAACATTGTGCCGCCGTTAACCGTTGCGCTTTTAATTGTCGTCGAAAATTCTTCGCCGTTGTTCTGCCTGCCGCCAAAGTAAACCGTGCCCCTTTGGTTTACGGTAACCGTGCCGAAGGTGTCGGTTGTGCGTAGGTCTTCTGTTCCGGCCGAAGTGATGTAGTCTCTGCCGTGGAAACGTGCGCACATAGTTCCCAACGAATCGCTGCCGCCCACAATAAGGTTTTCTATGTTGGTGTTAACATAGGTGTAGAAATCTACATAAAGCATTTTATCGCCTGCAATATTCTTTAGCGAAACCGTGCCCGAAACGTCTATCTGTTTTAGGTCGAATCTGGAAGAGTCGGTGGTATAGTTTGTTTGGTTTAAGGTAATGTCGCCAAACTTGCCAACCGTGCCGGGGTAATACGAGGCATTGCCGCTATTGTGTTCCTGCTGAACAACAAATGTTTTTTCGGCGGTTACATTGTCTACCGTTATGTTGCGTGTGCCAAATAGGCTTAAGTAGTTGCCGTCGGAAGAATAGCCCGTAAACTTCAAGTCGTTAATGCTTACTTGGTTTGCGTCGCTATTGTTGTTGTAGATACGAAATTCTATCTTGCCCAACTTGTTGTCGGCGTCGGCGCCGCCCTTAAATTCGAGAGCGCCAATGTTTATGTTGCCGCCCGATGTAATTCTGCCCATTTGGTTCTTTGCCGCGTCAACCGCTGTGCTGTCGGAACCTGCAATAGTCATTTTGTTGATGTCTATGCCGTTGGCCGCATTGATAGTCATATTAAGGTCTACGCCGCCGTTGCAGGCAAAGTTGCCCAACAAGTTCAGTTCGTTGATCTTTATGGTTTTGCCCGAAATGTAAACTTGCTGAATTATCTTGCCGTTGCTGTAGGTTAGGTATTCGCCCGAGCCTTTAAGGTTGTATATGCCGCCCATTACAACGTCTTGGTTTCTGTCGCCGTCGTAATTTTCGGTAGAGCCTTGCGTTGCGTTAAAGTTTACCCAAAAACCGTCTTTAACGGTTGCGTTTACAACGGTGTTGTCGCCAAAGTTTGCGGCAAAGCCGTTTTTGGTCGAAAACGATGCGTTTGTAAGGTTAAGCGTGCCGTCTAAGCTGCCGCCTTCCATGCGGAAAGCGCCGCCGTTTACGCTTGCGTTTTTAACAACGGCATTGTTCCTTACCGAAAGCGTGCCGCTGTTTTCTATTGTGCCTACGTTGTAGAAGGTGCCGCCTTGAATGTTAATTGTGCCGGCGTTTTTAACGTCGCCCAAATAAATGCCCGTGTGGTTGTCGTAGTTCGAGCCGCCCAAATTGAGAACGGTTCCGTCTTTAAGCTCCGATACTAATCCGTTAGATTCGTAGCTTTCGCCTATCTTGTTTACGCCAATGCGGGTTTCTTCGATATAGTCGCCAAAGGTCAACTGCGCCTTTGCGTCTTCCGAAGCCGTGTCGGTTGTTTGCAAATACACGCGGCCTAAGTCTATAAGCTTGTAGTTGCGGAATACACCCGTGTTGGCGTCGTTTTTCTGGCCGTAGAATCTAACTTCTTTGCCGCCCAAAACCGAAAGGGTGTCGGCAACGGTTATAGTGTTGTTTTCTTCGTTTGTAGTGCCTGCGCCATCTGTTTGGAATTTGTAGGATACTCCCGTGCTAGAGCTTCTAAAATTATCCGCGTAGTCGAATTTAAAAGTAAGGTTTTTAGCCAAAACGGGCGAATTTGCGTTGTGCAACATTTCCGTCATTGTGTAAACGATTTCGCCGTTTTTGTTTACCAGTGTAGACTCGCTCGAAGCGGAACCAACGTAGGTTCCGAAAAATACGTCGTCGTCTATAGAGGGTTTGGCAATGCCGGCACGGGCAACATCGGGTATTAGCGATGTGTCGATATTTCCGTCGGCATCCATAACGTCGGAAGTTTTGTACCACGAGCCGTTGTTGTAGGCTGTGTGGCCCGAACTTGCCGTTTGCATGTAAACATAGCTTTCGGCAAACGCCGAAGACGCTGCAAGAATAGGCAAAACTGCCAGTATTTTTGATATGTTTTTCATTTTTGTTGTTATATGTGTGTTAATCTTAAAAAATTAGCTAAATCTTTAAAACGTTTAATATGTAAACCGTTTTATTGCACACTGTCAAATCATTTTTTTTTTTTTGAACTGGAACTGTAAGCGCTGATATATAATAAGATACGAATAAAACGCCCGCATTATATGCTGTGTTTCGATTTAAAATTGCGCAATTTGTGTATTGATTAAAATGCGGCGTAAATCGGTTATATTTTTGGCTAAAAGTTTTTCGTTTTATGGGCAAATTTAGGCTGCGGCAAAGCCGTGCGCGATTTTGCCGCTACATTTGCGCTTTTACAAATTTAGGCGACTTTTTGTAGAATAAACGGAACGCCTTTGAAAACGAAAATGCGTTGGCATAGCCCAGCTTTTCGGCAATTTGTGCGTTTGTTAGCGGGGTGTTTAAATATTCCAGCGCCTTTGCCATTTTCTTTGCCGAAACATATTTGCTGTAGCTAAGCGAAAAATTGTCGGCAAAAAATTTGTCTATTTGCCTTGTTTGAATGTCGAACTTTTTTGCACATTCCTTTATTGGCAACGCAGCTTTTGGATTTTGCGCAATGCTTTCGGCATAGGCATGCAAAATGGGGTTGTTTTGCGCTTCGCCTTTGCCCGGATTTTTACAAAGCTGCCTTCTTAAGACATGGGCAAAAATGCCCGCAAACTGCTCTAAAATAAAAGGCGAGGGCTTTTGCGAAAAAAGTTCCAGCTCGTAGCCCTGCAAAATGCTTGCAAGCAGGTCTAGGCAGTCGATTTTTACCGCAAATGGCTGCTTTTTTAGCAGGCACTGCCAATATTTTACGGGCTTTAGGTGCGCCCAATACACAAACGCGCTGCGGCCGTTTACAAAGGTATCGCACTGGCTATTTGGCGTAATTACAAGCATTTGCCCGCTTGTCAACAAAAGCTTTTTTTTGCCGAATTTTGCGCCGAATTTGCCGCTGGCCACAAAAATTATGTCTATGTAGGGGTTTTGCTGGCGCGAGTGGTAAAAGCCCTTTGTATGGCACACATGCCCCAGCGACAGTATCGAAAATTTTTCCCAAATTTTGTTTGTAAACAAAGGTGGAAATGCTACGTTTTGCCCCCAATCCAGCGATTTGTGGAAAAAGCTTTCCTCCGCAAAATTAAGGTAGGTGGGAATATTGTTTGGCGGCCAAAGCTTAAGCTGCCTGTCGCTAAAAATCTTCCACTGATACTCTTTGCTTTGCATATTACGGGTTTTTTGCGCGTTCTATGATTTCGTTAGATGCCCTAAAGACAAATTTTTTGCCGGATTTTACGCGCTTTAAAATGTTTTGTTTTAAAAGCGCTGCAAGGTCTTTGCGCGAAGTTTCCCAAGAAATGTTGTTGACGGCTGCGTGCGAAAGAATCGTACATTCAAAATCGAAAGGGTTTTCCTGCAAAAGTTTCAGTAAAATTTCGGACTGTCTGTAATTAAGGTTGTCGGGAATTTTAAATTTAAAAAGGGCTTTGTTGAAGTTGTCGGTTTTTTGTTTTGCGTAGTCGGCAAATGCCTTTATTGCCCTGTTTAAGATTTCCAACTGGAATTTTATGAAGTAGTTTAGGTCGTTATAATCGGTTTCGGTGTCTAAAAACGCCTGATAATAGCGGTTTCCCGTCTGCGAAATTATTTTCGAAACGGAAATGAATTTTGCAATTTCGTAGCCGTTTTTTAATAGATACCAGTAAAACAACGCGCGCGCCGTTCTGCCGTTGCCGTCGTAAAACGGGTGTATGTATGCAAAGAAAAAATGTATTATTGCGGCCTTTATTATGGGGTGTATAAAGTCTTCGCCCGCGGTTTGCGAATTTGCAAAATCGCATAAATCTTCTATCATATTCGCCACGCTTTCGGGCGGGCAGGGGGTATGGTAAATATTTCCGGCGTCGTCGCCTACAACAATGTCTTGCGAATTTTGCGTTCTAAATACGCCAAGCTGGAAGTAAGGCAGTGTTTTTTCGCATATTTGCGCGTGTATTTTGCAGATTAAAGCGGCAGTTAGCGGTTCGTTTATGCAGCCGATAAGGCTTTGCATTGCCGAAAAGTTGTTTAAAATCATTTGTTCGCTTTTGTCTTTTGGCGGGCGTTTCTCGGCAATCATTTTTTTTGCCAAGTCGCGCGTAGAAAGCGCGCCCTCTATTGCGCTGGACGAAAACGATTCCTCCACTAACGATTCGAAAATATATTTCGAGAGTTTGCCGTTGTCGTCAAGGCCGGCTTGTATATGCGAAAGGTCTTTTGCGTTTAGGTCTAATTCGTGCAATAATTGCAAATCGCAGTTGTCCAGAAAAAACTTAAACGGCTTGCCGTTTTTGTCGCATAGGGGCAGGTTTTTAAATTTTGCCGAGCGCTTTAGCGCAATGGCAGCCCACCAAACTTCTCTGTTGCCTTTTAATTCGGCTATTTGCGGCGGAAGCGGCCTGTATTTGGTATCCGAATAACTAAGATATGCGCTTTCGTCAAAGTTTAATGCAAGCAGATTTGCAATGTCGATTTTTTTGTGTTTTAAAAATTCGGCAATGTTTTGCAAAGCTGGTGGCTGTTGGGGAATTTTCACAACTACAACTTTTGTTTAAACTGGTAGTTTGTCAAGATATTTTTTGTATAAAGCTAATAAGCAAAATATTATGTTGCAACTACAATTTTTGTAAAAACTTGTAGTTTGTGGTAGTTAAAAGTTGCCTATCTTTGTAAATACATTGTTTCGGGCATATAAAACACTTTGTTTTGATGTAGTCTTATTCGGCATACCGCTTTTGTGCGCTTTGCATATTGTTTAACAGGTTTGCCTTGCTTGCATTTACACTTGCGCTACATTTTATATAACTTTTTATTGGCAGCGTAAGTTTTAAAAGAGCGTATAATAGGCGATTATCGGCAATTACGCTACAAACACAGCTTGCGGTATTTTTGAATTTGGTTGTAGCTGGCGCAATTTTCCGAAAGGCCGTTTTTATATGGAGTAATTGCCGCAAACTATGTTAGGCTATAGATGTTTCGGCATTTTTTTGCGACGGGGAAGATTTTTTTAATTATAGGATATAAAAATTTTTTTGCATTGCAACACGGCAACAAAAAAGCCTTTCGGGAGTCCGAAAGGCTTTTTGTTTTTTGTGCAAAATTTAAACTATTTGCGGCGGCGGTAAATGGCCAAGGCCAATGCCAAAGCGCCGAAAATTGCGGCCCAAGTTGCGGGTTCGGGAACGGTGAATGTTACGCTAAATTCGCCCGATTCCAATTCGCTTGCAAACTTTGCCATATAGGTTTTGCCCGTGGCTTTGTCTATATACTGGTATTGGCCGTTGTCTTCGCTGTCTATAAGGGCTTGTAGGTAGCTGTTTAAAGAGCCGTCTTCAAAGCTAAAGAGCATATAGGAGCTGTCTTGCACAATGTTGGCGAAAGTAAAGTCGCTCGACAAAATTTTGCCGATAATGTCGCTGCCTTGCGCAAAAGACAATGCCGAGTTTAAGGCTGTGTTGAAATCGAAGTGCAATTTGCCGCCGTTCATATTAAGCGTGCCAATGCTAAGGGCGTTGGCCGAAGCGCCGTTCCAGCTTGCAAATTCGCCGCCGTTTAGGTTAATGCTTGCAACTTTCGATTTAGAGGCAAAGCCCAGCATGCCTTCGTTTACGGTAATTGTGCCTTTAATGGTGTTGCTTGCTCCTGCCAAAATTTGGCGGTTTGTGCCGTTTTTAACAATGTTTACAACGTCGTTTTCGTGCGTGTTGTCGAAAATGGTGCCGTAGTATGTGCTTGTTCCCGCAACGTTGTCGCCCAAAACAAGGGTTAATGCCCTGCCTTTTTCGCCGTAGGCGCCCAAAGTGCCGCCCGTGCCGTTAAGAGTGCCAATCTTTGCGAATGTGTCTACACTAGTGCCGCAACCGAAACGTACATTGCCTTTAGATGTCAGCGAATTTACGGTTGTGTCGAAGCTGTTGTCGTCGGCTCTAACGCCGCCGAAGTAAACCGTGCCTCTTTGGTTTACAACAACGTTGTTGAATGTGTGGGCCGCGCGTTCGTCTATAACTTCGCCTGTCGAGCTGTCTTTTGTGTAGGTTCTGCTTTCGAATTGCAGGAAGGTTGTGGCCGTGTCGTTTTCGCCGCCAACCGTTAGGGTGCCCTGGAAATCCGCATTCTTAAACAGTATAACCTGGGTGTAGTGCTGGCTGCTTGTAGCGTTCGAAAATACGGCGTCGCCCGTAACGGTTAGCTTCCTTAAGTTCCAGGCCGAGTTGCCCGAGTTGCTTACAAGGTTGCTGTTTATGTTGCCTATAGTAGCTTCGGTGCCCTGGTATTTGCTTACGTCAGGGTTTTGCTGTTGGTCTATGGCAAATGTTCTTTCGATATTCAAGTTGCCGATTTCCACGCTTGAAGTGCTGTGGAACCCGAGGGTGTCGGCCGCTTTTGAATAGCCTGTAACGTTGATATTGTCTATCTTTGCAGTTATACCCTTAAACCAGTTGTATATGCGAATGTAGTTCGAGCTATTTACGGCGTCGGCTGCGTCGGCTGCTCCTACAAAGTCGAGCGTGCCGATATTCAATTCGCCTACCGACCTTACCAAGAGGTATTGCGTGCCTACGGTGTAGCCGCCCGACGAAATGGAAAGCTTGTTTATGTTCAGGCTGCTGTTTGCCGAAATCATATTGCCGTAGTCTATTGTGGCCTTTGTCATATTGAAATTACCCAAGAAGTTAATTTCGTTTATGGCAATGTTGTTGCCCGCAATAAGAACCTGCTGCAGGGAGCGGTCGTTATTGTAAAGCTCGCCGTATTCGCCCGTGCCTTTTAGGTTGTATACGCCAAGCATATTCACGTCGGCTGTCTTTGTGCCGTCGTAAACGGGGTTGCCGCCCGCCGTGGGCGAAAAGTTTACCCAAAATTGGTTTGTTGTGGCGTCTATGGAGCTGTTTGCCGTAAAGTTCAGCTTTGTGTTGGTGTTCGACGTTTTAAACGCAACATTGTCGAGCGTTATTTTGCCGTCTACTTCGGCGCCGCCATACAGCAATGTGCCGCCCGCAACGTTTAGCGATTTTACCGAGCCGTTCGAGCCAATGCGAACCTGGCCTATGTTTTCGCTGTCGGCCGCGTTGTTTATGGTGCCAACGCCGTAGAAGTTGCCGCCGTTAATTAAAATGTCGCCCGCGTTGTTAACGTCGCCCAAATAATTGCCGGTATGTTCTTCGTAGGTGGTGCCGCCTATGCTAAGCTTTGTGTTCTTTTTAAGTTCGGAGGCAACGCCGTTAGATTCGTACGCGTCGCCCACCTTGTTTACGCCTATGCGGATTTCCTCTATGTAGTTGCCAAGGGTTAAAGCCGCCTGCGCGTTTTCGGCCGAGTCGGTCGTTTCAAGGTAAAGCTTGTTTATGTCTATAAGCGAATAGTTGGCGTAGTTTTCCAAAACATTTTCGCCTGAATAGCGGTTTGCAATGCCGTGTATATTTACCAAAGTGCCGCCCAAAACCGAAAGGGTGTCGCCTATTTGTATTACATTGCGGCTCTTGTCGGTAAGCGTTGTGGAAGCTGCGCTATTTGTGTAAATTTCGTAGTCGTGGTGCGCGGTTTGGTTTCTGAAAATTTGGTCGTAATCGAAACTAAAAGTCAGGTTTTGCGCAAGAATTGCCGCCGTGTTGTTGTGGAAGGTGTAGTACATCTGCCACACAGTGTCGCCGTTTGCGTTGGTAACTTCGGGAGAAGTTGCGTCTAGCGAGCCGGTGTAGGTGCCGAAGAATACGTTGTCGCTGGCCGATGGAGTGTTTATGCCCGCAGTTTTTGCGTTCTTTACCTTTTCGATGTCTATCTTGCCGTCGGTCATAACGTCGCTTGCAAGGTAGTAGTTGCCGTTATTCCAGGCGGTGTGGCCGCCGCTGCCGGCTGTTTGTATGTATACGTAGTCGGCGGCAAAGGCTGCCGAAGCTATGAATATTGGCAACAATGCCAATGTGTTTTTTATGTTTTTCATAATCTTGTGTATATACAATTAGCTATTATTGTTTTTGCCCTTCCAAAATAATCGTTTTATGTCCGGAATGTCAAAGGTATTTTTTTTTTTTTTGAAAAATGCAACTACTTGTAAATTAAGGCGATATGCAATTCGGGCTTTGCGGGGCCAAAAAAGCAAAAAAATACGGAACATATTAAGCCCTTATGCCGCAAAAATGCTTTTTTGTTTGACTAATAGGCGTGCCGTAAATTCTCTAACTTGCGTAATTATATGGACAACGCCCAAAGACTTTCCCCGCAAAACAAAACAAGCCTTGCCTTGTTGCTTTTTTCGCTTTTTGTTTGCGCGTTTTGGGCGCCAAATTCGCGCGAAATTTTTGTGTATCCCTGCTTTTTGGCGGCTGTTTTGGCGTTTTTGCCCGCGGCCTTTTGCAAATATGCGCCAAGCGCGTTCGAAAAACGCATTGTTTTTTGCGCGCTATATACCGCCGCGGTTTGCGTTGTTCAATATTTTAACTGCTATGCCGAATTCGAGATAGCCGACGGCTACTTTTTGCTTAACAATTTGCCTCACATTCCGTTTTTGCCAAAGTCGGTAAAAACTCCAGCCGAAAACGTGAACGCGTTGGCAAGCCTTTGCAAACTTACAACGGTTTTTTTAACCGTGCTTAGTTTGTTTTTTGTATGCAAAAAGCGGGGCAATGCTCTGTATGTGTTGAATTTTGCAGCCTTTTGCGGCGTTTTGTGCGCCGCCTACGGCATAGTAGAAAAATATTTCGGCTTTGCGTGGCTTTACGGCATATTTGCGGCAACGTCAGACTTCTACGCAAACTCGTTTGTTTCGAACGTGTCGGGCGCATTCATAAATTTGGGCTTGGGCTTTTGCCTTAGCTTGCTTATATACCACGCAAAAAGAAGGCATATTTTTTATTCGCTATTATTCGCGCTTTCGGCAGCGGTTTGCGTATGCGGAGCCTGCAAGTCGCAATCTGCGGGGGCTATTGGTTTTGCCGTCGCAAACTGCGCCGCTTTTGCCGCTATTGCGCTGTATGTTTTTTTAAGGCGCGCAATGAATGTTTGGGCGGCCGCCCTTATTGTTGCAATGTGCGGTTTGGGTTTTGCATTTTTAGCCTACAACGAAGCGGCGCACCGCCTTTCGGGCGAAAGCGCAAAAATAAAGCGAACAGAATTAAGAGCATCGCTTTCTTCAAGGCTGCAGTTTCATAAGTTCGCCATTGCGCTTATCCGCGAAAACCCGCTGTGGGGCGTCGGCGGCGAATGTTGCAAATATGCGCTGCCCGTAAAGGCAAAAAAAGAGCTGCTAAAAACGGGCGGCGCAAAAATTTCGGTGCCCGAAAGGGCGCATAGCGACATTTTAGAATATCTTATAGAATTCGGTTTTATTGGGTTTTTGGGCGTTTTTGGCGGCTTTGTTGCATATGCAGTTTTGCTTTTTTGCAACATAAAAAATCTTTCCGCCGAAAACTATATGCTGCTGGTCTCGGCGGCTATTTGCGGCGCGCACTCGTGCATGGATATGGCAATGCACTTTTTGCCCGTTATGGTTTTCTTTGCCGTTGCGCTGGTGCTGGGCGCAAATTCGCTGTCGAAAGGGGGCAAAGGTGCTTAAAAAACTGTTTTTTATTGTGTGTTGCCTAATTGCGGCGCTTGTTGGGTTCGACATAAAAAATTCGCACAGCCTAGACAAAGACAACGTGTTGGCGCAAATGTGCATATATTATGCCGAAAGCGAAAATTTGCCGGAATTGGAGCTATGTTTGGGGCGGATAGTTGGCACGCACAACAAAAAAATTGCAAGGGCCTCGCAAAAATATTTACGGCAAATTAAGGGTTTGCCGCAAACCGCAAAAGAGGGCGACTACGACAGGTCTTTATACCGCTATTTGCTGCTAAATTACGACATAAAAAACCAAAACGCGCCGTTGGCGGTATGCGCTTCGCGGGCGGATTTCCTTAAAAACAAAGAGTATGCGGCTTTGGTATACGCAAAACTTTCGCAAATATACGCAAAGAAAGGCGACATTAAAAACAGGGATATTTTTGCGCAAAAGGCGGTAGATTCGTGCGAAAATATGGTGTCGGTGCGCCAAACTGCAAGGGTTATGCGTATTTTGGGCGATACAAACAATTTTGCGGCATTCGAGAAACTGCTTGGCAAGTCGAGTTGGTCTAACGAAAGATTGCTGGAGCTTTATTGGCAGACAAAAAACAGGCCGCTTATGGATTATTTAAGGAAAAGCTGGATTGCAAAACGCGCCGATTTCGACAAAGAGGCCAGAACGCTGTATTGGTGTTTGTTTTGGTTTTACGACTCTTTCCCGAAAAGCGACAGCCAAGACGACATAAGAAAATCGGAGGAAAAGGCGATAGGCTCGGCTTGGGTTTTCCCGATAACGCAAAACGGCGAAAAGTGGTATAATGCAACTTTCCCGCTATATGCGTTTGTGGCAAAGGCAAACGGGCGCGAGGCGCTGTATGCGCACTACAAAGCGCTTTCGCTAAGCGACAGGCAATTTTTAGACACAAAGCGCGACAGGGTAAACTATGTTATGTATGCCGCAACCGCATTCGCCATGGCGGGCGACGGCAAAGCAAGCGTAGCCCTTATAAAAAGGCTGGACAACCACCACAGAATGCGCGTGTTAAGGAACTGTGTATACAACATTATGTGCTCGGGCGGCGAAGAAGCCGTAAAAGAATTGCTTTAGTTTTTGCAAAAACCGTTTAAAAGTTTTGCGCGCCCGATTTTATTTTGTGTCTAACCAAACGCACTTTTGTTAGACACAAACTTGCTAGTGTTTATTCTATTAGACTCAAAATACTTTGTGTCTAACCAAACGCACTTTTGTTAGACACAAATTCAATAGAGTCTATTTAATTAGAAACAAAATGTTTTGTGTCTAATTAAAACCCTTTTTGTTAGACACAAGCATATTTGTGTCTAACAAAACCGCCTTTTGCTTGACACAAAAGCGCCGATTATTGTATATTATGGGTATAATGAAACCTTTTATTCCGCAAAAACTTCCCTTGAATTCTATAGATTGGACTAGTCTTGTACCGAAAATGGGCGAGGCGAATAGAGCGGTGTCGAATTTTAACGGCATTTTAAATGTAATGCCAAACGCCAACTTGCTGCTTTCGCCGCTTGTCGACAACGAAGCGGTATTGTCTAGCAAAATAGAGGGAACGCAAGCCGATACTATAGACGTTTTGAAATATCAGGCAAACATAGGAGACGATTCGGAAGAAAAAAAAGACGATATTCACGAAGTTCTGAACTACAAAAAGGCTCTTATACACGGTACCGAATCGTTGGAAAACCGCTCGATTTCGCTTTCGTTGATAAAGGAGTTACACACGATTTTATTGGACGGCGTTCGCGGCAAGTCTAAAAGCCCTGGCAAAATAAGGGAAATTCAAAACTATATAGGCTCGAAAAGCGGCGGTATAGAAAACGCGCGCTATGTTCCGCCCGACCCTCTTATTGTGCCCGAATATATGGATAATTTTATAGACTACCTTTGCATAAACGACAAAGACCTTTTGGCGCAAACCGCCGTTTTGCATGCGCAGTTCGAGATAATACACCCGTTTTGCGACGGCAACGGCAGACTTGGGCGAATGCTTGTTCCTTTGTTTTTGTACAAGAAAAATATTATTGCAACGCCGTCGCTATATATAAGCCAATATTTGGATAAAAACGAAATGGCCTATAAAGACTCTTTGCGCGCCATAACCGCCCTCGGCAACTGGACGCAGTGGATAGAGTTTTTCTTGGACGCGATAAAATGGCAGGCCGACAAAAACTATAAAATTGCCAAAGACATAATAGGCTACTACGAAAAAACCAAGTCGGAGATTATCGGCGCAACTTCGTCGCAACATGCGGTGCCACTGCTAGACGCGATGGTTGCAAACCCCATGTTTACGCAATCGTCGCTAAAGGTTTCCAGCAAGCCTTCGAAAGCTACAATGTATAATCTTCTGCAAAAATTGTCGGAGAAAAAAATCATATCAGTATACGAAAAGGGGGCGGGGCGTGCAAAAACAGTGTATTACCTAAAAGACCTGCTTTCTCTTACCGAGAGCTTGTAGTCGTTAAAAGATTGTCGCCTATGTCGACATAACAACAAAAAGAGCGCATAAAAATGCGCTCTTTTTGTTTAAATGTTTTTTTGAAAACTAGGGAACGTAGCGGTCTATCTTCAAAATCTTGTAGGAGGTCTTGTGGCCTTCCACGTTCGTTTCGAATGTGTCGCCTACGGTCTTTTCCATCATGGCCTGGGCAATAGGCGTCTTGTACGAGAATATGTTTTTGTCGGTATCCGAATCCCACGCGCCCAAGATTGTGTATACATGCTGCTTGCCGTCGGGGTCTTGCAATGTAACAACCGAGCCGATGTTTACGCGGTCTGTCGAAACCTGCGAAAAGTCGATGGGTTCGGCCATCGAAATATCCCTTTCCAATTCCATTCTGCGAGCCGAAAGAACTTCGTCGTGTTCGCGCGCCATTTTGTATTCGGAGTTTTCGCGCAAGTCGCCCAATTCGCGTGCGGCTTCGATTGCCTTTTTGCTTGCGGGCTGCTGGTTTTTGATGATGTCGTCGAGTTCCTCCATGCGCGCCTGCAGGCTCCATTTCGAAACAAAGAGGCGTTCCACCTGCTTTGCCCCGCTCGATATGAGAGACTGCACGTCTTTTGAATACCTGATAAACCTTGCCAAAATGGATTTTTTTGTAAGGTCTTCAAAGCCCTGGTTAAGCAGCAATGTTTGAGCCAAGTCTCTTGCGGTTTCGTCGGAAGCCGAGCGTTCGTCGCGCGAAATTTTCTTTTTCTTAAGCTCGTCGGCGGTCAAAACGCGGCCGGCCAAAAGGTCTAAAACAAGGGACTTGTCTTCGCTAAGGGCTTCGGCCAGGGCTATTTTGCGGTTCGAGTCGCTAAGCAGGGCTTCTTCGTCGATAGCGGCCAAAAGCGCGCTAAGCAGCTTGTGGTTTATAAGGTTTGCAAGCATTGCCTTGTGCTTGTCGGAACTTCTGTTCTTGGCAATCCAGAGAATTACCGGGCCGTGCAAAGTCTGTTCGTCGAGCCATTTTTGGAAGGCCGCCTTTACAAGCTGCTGGCAGCTGTTTTCGTCGGTAATTTTCTTTGTTTTGGCGGTCGCTTCAAGGTTGATGTTTTCGCCCGTAAATTTGCTGGACTGCTGCCTGTCTTTGCCTATAAGGAAGTTTACGCATTCGTTTGTAAACCTGCCCTCGGAATTTTTTAGCAGGTCTATTATAATGTCTTTCCATTCCGAATCGTAGGTTCTTGTAAGAAGGTCCAAAAACCTTTCGTAATAGGCGGGGCAAAGGTTGCGCGCCAAAATGTTAAGACCGTCTTTTTCGTTCTTTTCGCGGGTTTCG
This sequence comes from uncultured Opitutales bacterium, assembly GCA_934660865.1. Lineage (GTDB taxonomy): Bacteria > Verrucomicrobiota > Verrucomicrobiia > Opitutales > Intestinicryptomonadaceae > CAKUIA01. Next base: position 28,753 of record CAKUIA010000020.1, on the reverse strand, counting down.
GCCAAAATGTCTTTCGAGCGCGGTTCCACCTTTTCAAGCTCGTTTTCTATTTCCTTTGCCTGTTCCGGGCTAAGTTTGTCTTCGGCGGTCTTTATATACTTTTTGCGCTCTATGTCGCGGATAAAGTCGTTTCTTACCCAAATGCCCCTAAGCCTGTCGGCCTGTGTCAAACCCTTTGCCTTTTTGATTGCCTCGGTAAGCTCGTCTCTTATTACGGGCAGCTTTTCGGCAATTTCGTCTACGTTTTCGGCAACGGCGTGCAGCTTTTCGGCCAGTTCTATTTTCTTTTTCGGGTCTCTATAAAGCATGTATTCTTCCAATGCTTCGCTTTCGGGGGTCTTTAGCTCGGCGCGGAGGAAATACGGGTCGTTCTTCTTTTTGGGGCACCCTACAGAGGGGTCTCTTTCAAGGTCTTTCTTGGCAACTTTCCACCAGTTTTTATACGATTTTTCGTCGGCGAAAAGTCTCGTTAAAATCTGTTCAAGCTCTATCGAGCTAATCGACAAATCGGGCTTTTTCGAAATTATGGCCTTAACAAATTCGGCGGGGTTTTTCATTTCGCCTTCAACGGCCGCCCTGTCTTTTATGTTGCGCACAATAATGTTGTCGTCTTCCAAAATCTGGAGTTTTTCCACGCAAAAGGCTATGTCCATCGAGTGGCCTTTTTTGTTTTCGAAGTCTATAGTAACCCTGCTGCTTTCAGGGTCTAGAGCCGTTATCATACCAATGCCCCAGGCGTTGTGTATGCAGAAAGTTCCCTGTTTTAGAATGTCCAGCTTTTCCTTTTTCGACTGGAGATTCGGGTGTTTTCCCAATATTGTGGCTACTGCCGATGCTTCCATATATTTTACCTGCGATTTTTTGTTTGTTTTGAAATTTTTTTGTTGTAATCGGGAAAATTTTGTACATTTTCCCTCAACCGAAAATGAACAAAGCCCTTAATAACGGAGCAAACTGCGCCGCCGAAAAAGCCGCATTGTCGGCGTTGGAGTTGATAATGAACCACATTAACCGCGGCGGCAAAAGCGATACGGCTATAGCAACTCACTATAATTCTATACACTACAACACAGAAGAAAGGCGGGTTTGTCAATGTATCTTTTTAGATTTTCTGCGAAACAAAGGGCTTACTGAACACTTTTTGGGCGGCTTTTTGCATAAAAAGCCTAAGGCCAAGCTTTATGCGTACCTGTGTATGGCGTGCTCGCAACTGGTTGATTGTCAATACGATAAAGCCTGCAAGCGCGCCGACTATTCCGTAAATTCGGCAAAGGCGCTCTTTAGCGTGCCCGAATCCAAACTTGTAAATGCAGCCCAAAGAAAATTTTTGGACTATTTGGATACCTTAAGGAAAAATTCGAAAAACATTGAAGATTATGCCTTGTTGTATTCAATGCCGCTATGGCTTGCAAAGCGTTTTAAAGCGCAGTTTGGCGAAGAAAAGACGCTAAAAATTTTAAAGGATTTTCATTCCCAAAAATCGGTATATTTTAGGCTGGCGCGTTCGCCGGAAGCGCACAACGCTTTTTTGCAGGCAAAAGACGCCTTTTTGCCGACGCCTTTTGCCGATTTTTACGCCGTAAAGCCCCAAAGGTTTAACGACGTTTTGTTTATGCTTAAAAATGGCTACGCCTACGCGCAAGACCCATCTACAAGCTTTGCCGTAAATGCGGTTTCCTTTTGCGCGGGGCAAAACGTTTTAGACTTGTGCGCAGCCCCCGGCGGCAAAAGCGCCTATATTGCCGATATTTTAAACCAAAAGAATGCCGAAAAAAACACGGCTTCGCTTTTGGTAAGTTGCGATTTGCCCAACAAAAGGTTCGAAACGCTTAAGGCCAATTTTGCGGTGCGCAAGTTCTCCAATTTAAAAACAAAGCAAGTTGCGTTCGACTTGTTAAAAGACGATATGGCCGCCAAACTTGAAGATTCGGCATTGCCTTTGCAATACGACATTGTGTTTTTAGACGCCCCCTGCTCGAACACGGGCGTGCTTGGCCGCCGCGCCGACGCCAGATACCGCCTAACCGAATCCGACATACAAAACTGTGCCGAAATTCAAAGGCAGATGTTTTTTAAGGCGCTTAATTTCGTAAAAAAGGGCGGGGTTATTGTATATTCTACGTGCTCGATAGACGCGCTTGAAAATACCGAAAACGTTGCCGAATTTGCCAAAAGCGCAAAATTGATTGAAAGCGCCATAGTTATGCCTGCCGCCGATAACGACGGCGCCGGCTACGCCGTGTTTAAAAAGTAGCCTTTTTTAAGGGCGTTTTTTTGCGCCGCTTTAATGCGCAATCTTTAAAAATTTTTGTCGCGCAAGTTTGCAAAGCTTAATGCGCAAAGATTTTTTTCGGGAATTTTTAAAAAACAAAAAACCCCGCAGGCGGCAAAGCCCGTGGGGTTTGTTTTTGTAAATATTTTGTGCAGATACTAGAACTTGGGGTAGTATGTGCGGATTTCGTCGGGCTGGCCTGCAATGTTTTCGCCTTCGGCCCAAACGGTGTCGTTAAGCAGGAATTTAAATTCGAAGTTTTCCTTAACGTTTTTCTTTTCCCAAATCCATTCCTGGTCGCCTACGCACTGCATTAGCACGCCTTTGTCCCAGCTAAGACCCGCGCCCTGACCCCTAATGTAGAGGCTGTTGCCCCAACCGGCGTCTATCTTGGCCACAACAATGGTCAATTTTGCGTCGCCCAAAGTGCAATCGCATTTTTTAGCTTTTGCGGGCTTTTTTGCCGCAGCAGCGGTTTTTTTAACAGTCGTCGCTTTTGCGGCGGCCTTGGTTTCTGCGCTCTTTACTGCGTTTCTTCTAGGTGTTCTGTGTTTGATAGGCATTTTTTATCCTTTCAATGAAAGTATATTTGGTATACCTGTTTTATATAAAAGAGTGTATTGTCTGTGCTAAGTTGCAAAATGCAAGCTTTTTATTACAAATATTTTGAAAATTTAATAAATTTTTAACCGTTGCGGCAAAACCCCGCAAAAAGCGCGGCATTTTGCGCCGCAAGGGCTTTGCGCTAAATGCGTTTAAGTCTTACGACGGTAAACTGCGGGTGTTCCAGCAAAATTTCGCTTTGCGCAAAGCTTTTCGATATATCGGGAAAAAACGTGTCGCCATTAAATTTGCCCTTTATTTTGCTTAAAATAATTTCGGAACAGTCGGGCAAAAACTGCTTGTAAATATTCGCTCCGCCGCAAATCCACACATCGCGCGGGTCGTTTTCAAAATATTTGTCGAAATCGGCCTTGCTTTTAAAATACATTGCGTTTTCGGGGGGCGTTTCGGTTAAAGAACGGCTTAAAACCGCGTTTAGCCTGCCTTTTAGCGGGCGTTTGCCCAAGCTTAGCCATGTGTTTTTGCCGAACAAAATTACGCCGCCCATTGTGGTGCTTTTAAAGTGCTTAAAGTCGTCGGCTATGTGCCACGGAATCTCAAGTCCGTTGCCTATAAGCATGTTTTCGTCGGCGGCCGCTATTGCTTTGTATTTCATATGGGCACGCTTTATGGCGCAAAACGGGGCTTAGTGCAAACAGTTTTTTAAGCCCCTTTTGGCTGAACCCCCGCTCTCTTTGGGGTTTATCTAAAAAGTCGCCCAATTAGATTCTATTTTAAGATTTTAACAACCGCCATAATCGGCCTGTGGTCGGACGGATAATGCCCCTTTCGATTGTCGGCCAAAACACTGCACGAAAGCACCTTTACGGGCTTCGAAACGAAAATGTAGTCGAGCTTAACCGTTGCGGGGTCGGAACTGTCGCACAGCACTCTGTTCCAGTTGGCTTTTACATAGGTTCCTTTCTCGCCGCTTGGCCGGGTTTGGCTTAGTTTTTCCGAGTTCGCCAAAAATCCGCCGCTTTCAACCGCCGCAATCGAGGCTTCGTCGCGCGTGCAACAGGGGCGCCCTACAACGCCGAAGCGCCCGTCATTGCCCAAATATACGGGCTTTTGCCAAGTGCAGACTTCCCAATTTTTTTGGCTGTACGGCTTGTCGGGTGCGTTTCGCTTTTTGCCGCTGCGCATGGTTAAAGAGCGGCTAAAAAATATTAAGCGTTTAACGCAAACACGGGCAAAAAATTGCTTGTCAAACGGCAACTATTTACACTATTCTAAACGCAAATGAAAAAACACTTTACTTTATTGAAACACCGCTCCCCAAAAAACAGGAAGGGTTTTGCGCTTATTATTGCGCTTGCGTTGATGGCGTTTCTCGTCTTATTGGTGGTAACGCTTTCGGCTATTGTACAGATAGAACTTAAGGCAAACAAGCAGGCCATGCTGGACCAGCGCGCCAAGCAGGCCGCCCGCTTTGCGGCCTATCAGGCATTGGGCGAAATACAAAAAACTTTGGGCCCCGACCAAAGAATAACCGCCAACGCCGCAATTTTAGACCAAAGTTTAGACTCGGTTTTTGACGATTTAGAAAGCGACAAAAACTACGATTGGTGGAATGCAAACCCCAATTTTTCCAGACAAAGCGCCAAGCGCATAGACGGCATTGCAAATCCGCTTTGGGTTGGCGTATGGAATTCCACCCCGGGCAAGCACCCACTGTGGCGCGGGCCCGACCAAAGCCGCATAGACTATTCCGACGACGTAATGCGCGGGGCCATAACCTTTTTGGTTTCGGGCAACAACATAATACGCGACAGGTCTGAAACCCTAAAGCATTTGCCCACCAACGACCTTACCGACAACTACATAAACATGGTTCGCAAAAACTCGTATACCGACGAGAACGGCTCGTTCGACACGCAAACTATGCGCGTAAAAGTTCCCCTTGTAACCATACCCGAAAATCCCGCAAGAACAACGGCTTCGCCCTACGAAACAAGAATAGCCTGGTGGGTTTCCGACGAATCGCAAAAGGCCTCGGCCGACGCGGTTGCCTCGTACGACGAATATTCCGACGCAAGCAGCGGCCAAAACCGCATAAGGCTTCAGCAAATGCCCTACAATTCGGGCTTGGCGGCGTTAACCATTCCGAATTCCAGAATGGAGGCCTTCAATTTTAATATGGACAACCGCGACGACCGCAACCTGCTTAAAAAGGTTGGCGAGCTTTCCCAGCTGGATTTGCTAAGCGAATCGTCGTCGAACATAGGCTTGGGCAAGATTTTCTTTAACAGCATAACTTTCGGCACAAAGGGGCTTTTGGTAAACACAAGGGCAGGCGGCCTTAAAAAAGACCTTAGCGTTGGCCTGCTTCGCATTAATAACGACCCCTATAACCCAAACTATTTCGAGCGTCCTTACGGTGTAGAGGGCTACGACGCATATTTCCACAACCGTCAGGGCGAATATAACCAGTTTCAAAAGAACAAGCTAAACGGCGCAGGCCACATGTTCGGCCCGCAGGCTGCCGACGACATTAACCTTAACTACAGAGGTCTAAACTACAATACGGGCAACACGCAAACATACGGCTATGCGCGCCAGCATAAAGACCCAGGCGGCCCTTTGTGGGATTCTTTGCGCAGCTACTACAACACCCGTGTAGACCAAACGGGCACGGGTACAAACGCTTCGTACGACAACAAAGTTAAGGTAAAGACCGACACTACAACAGGGCTAAGCCCCGTGCTTCAGCACTTCCAGCTGTTGGTTGTTCCCGCTTTGACGGATTACAGCGACGGCGATTACGGTGTTAGAATCTACTACATTCCTATTGTAGTTCTTTGGAACCCGTACGACGCAAAGATAGAAGCAAACTTTTACGCTTTCCAAATAGGTGCGGCAAACTCAAGCTTTTTGTCGTCTTCAAGGGTTGCTATAGGATATCTAAAAGGCACCAACGTATTCCAGTGCATACGCGATTACAGAACCGAAAGAATCACGCGCCCGATTATAAATTCAAAAATTAATGGTACTACAAACAGCGGCGACAAGACCTTGCCTGGATACGATAGTGGGGCTTTAAATCACTATCGCTATGTTCCTCCCGCTCTTGAGGGGCGTAATCCTCGATCTTCTTCTAATGGTGTCACGATAGAAAATGACGCTACCGTGAATAAATCGTATTTCGGCTACGGCCCATGGACTTGGGAAGATACCTTTAAATACGATAGTGATATTCCTAACGATCCAACGAATGGCGGTCTAATACGTTTCTATGAACCTAGGTCTTTATCATTTGAATATGAAGTTCCCAATTCTGAAGGAGGGAAAACTACAAAAACAGCGAATATATCGTTTAAAGTATTAACCAGAGATTCTTTCTATTTTAGAAGGCTCTATTTAAACGATGTAAAAACCTCCATTGCAAGGGTAGGGCAAAGGGCCTTGTCTAGCCGCGGCTCTATGAGCTATATGAGTACAAGTAGGGTGAACAACGCCACCATTGTAGACAACGGCAACGGCTACGATGTAAACTTCCGCTTTTTGGTAAACTCTAGCGAGTTGCAGCCGGGGCAGGCGAAAATATATTCTTTAAAAGAATCTGTGCCCTATAATCTTAAGTTTAACAACGCTGCGGGGTATGCGGGCAACTTTTACAGGGCGCAAAAATCGCACCCAAACGATTGGTGTCTAACCGAGGGCATTTCCAGCAACAAAATGGGCGGTTTCTTCATAGATATTTTACACGCCGAAAGGGCGCATGCAAATATTATGTGGGACAGTTCAGAGACAAATACTAACAGAGGCCCTGCCTTTAAAACGGATCCATTTGAAATCGATAAAGGCTATAAAGGAGCCGACAACAAATTCCTCGGCGTATTGTTCAATACAAGCGACGCTTTGGGCACTAGCAACGACGGCTTTGCAAGTGAAACCGTAAGTCTTAGTCAAATTAGGTTAGACTACGATGCAGAGGCTATGGTGCCTCATTCAGGCAATCAACGAATAGATGTGCTTGCTTCGCCCTATGGCTATTATAGATACGACAAATATTGGCTTGGCAGCAACAACCCGATGACGGAAATTCCCGACAAGGGCAAGCTGGGCGCATTTAACGATACGTTGAGTTGGGGTATAGAAAGAACGCCCCTTTTGATGTGGAACTATTCCGACGACAACAACAAGGTGAAATTGTATGAAGCCGACAATGGCACGGCAAATGCCACCTATAACACGGCAACATTCCAAACATTAAAAAGGTATTTGCTTAACCAAAACTGTTGGGATTCTACGGGCGGCAACAACATAACGTCTTTCCCCTTCCCCAGAATGAACTGGTCAAAAGATACAGTTTCGTGGGGCGAGCACCCCTTGTGGAGATACGGCGGCACGGGCGGCAGTGCCATAGGGGCGGCAAATATGCTTGGCGGTGCAAACACCATGTTCGGCCATGCGGGCTTAAGCTACAACGTTCGACGCAGTGGTTACTCCGGGATACGCTATGAAAGCAACTATCTAAAGGGCTTTTTCTCTCAGCCTTATTTACAGTCGACTGACAATGGGAAAACAAACAGATCTCCGTACGACGAATATTTATTGAGCAAGATTAAAGAAGCTGTTCCCGATTGGAATGAGGCGTTTGCTGATGAATATGAATTTTATAAAGAATTTAAAAAGAGAGCAGGGTTGTCGAACGTTCCATTTGACAATTACTGGTTTTGGGAAGACTTTAATTTCCTCTTTACCGACCCGCGCCGCATAAGCCCATCGTTTTGGAGCACGGCGTATACCACGGATAAAGACAACCAAAGCGGTGGGCAGTGCTACGACCGCCAACCCCAAAACTTTACTCCCTTTGTAGTTTCGGCCTCGAGCACTGCGGCTTTGCCAATTAAAGATTTTACGGGGCAAAACGGTAACCGCATTGTTATGTCGGTTGGCGTAAGCGCATATAGGCCGGTTTCTACAAGGCTCGACGGCTCCGTAGACTGGCAGACGCAGTATCCGCTAAAATACCCGTATATAACAAACACAAACATAACGGGCAAGTTTTACGGCGACCCGACCAACGCCCGCGGCGGCTCTTTGCGCGACAGCAGCTACGGCCCGCGTACGGGGCAGATATTTACCGGCGAAGGCCACGGCCGTTTTGGGCGCCTAAACAATATGCAATATGCCGCGGTAGAATTTTCGGGCGACGGCACAAATGCAGGCAGCCAAAACATATACAAAACAATTAACGTGCTGAGAAATTTGGGCGAAAGGGCGCAAGTTGGCCCGAACCCGACTTCTACAAGCACATACGACTTGCCCATGAGGCACTTTTTAAGGGAAAACGAAGTTGTTTCGAATATGGCGCAGTTGTCTTCGGCAGACTTGTCGTTTGGCGCCGAAGTCGGCCGAGGCGGCTTTTCGGCTTGGGGTGTCGGCGTTGCCACGGGCGACATTTTGTACCCGACATATTCAATAGGCAACTCGTTTGCCAATATGCGCATTGCTCCCGAAAGAACATACGACTTTTGGTGGTGCGACGGCGCGCAGGGAACAACCGCTTCGCCCACGCGAAACGGAACTTTCCAAATAGAATCGGAATATTTGGGCATTAACTACGACTTGTCGTGGCACTTAAACGACGTTTTGTGGGACGAATACTTCTTCTCTACCATACCCTATAGAACCGAAGAGCGCTCTACAAGGCTGGACCGCAACTATTGGAACCCGCGCAACCCGCGCATGAAGTATGTAGACCCTCTTGGCCCCGACATTCAGGTGCCGCACCTAAGGGGCGATGTAAAGAGCACGGTTTCCGACTCGCGCAATCTCGAGCTAGACTTCGAGGCAAACGCAGCAAGGGTGTGGATTAACGGGCCTTTCAACGTAAATTCTACCGATGTAGACGCATGGAAAGCCGTTTTGGCCACAAGCTTTGGCGATTCGGTTATGAGTGTGGAGAGCTCTTCGCCGAAGAAAATCGGCAAAAAAGCGCCTTTCCCGAGAAACGGTTTGCCCGCAAAGAGTATGGAATTCGACCGCTCTACCATAAGCAACAGCGCCGAAGAAGCCATGACATACTTCAGGGCTTTGGACACCGAAGAGCTTGAAGAGCTTGCGCTTTCGATGGTAGAAAACGTAAAAGACCGAGGCCCGTTCTACTCTTTGGCCGACTTTGTAAACCGCACGGTTGAAATGCGCTCGGCCGAGGTAAGGAGAATGCACCAACAGCGCGTATACGACTTAAACGACGACTTTTACGCGGGCGACGCCCTTGCCGACGCCTCGAAAATTAACGTGAATAAAGACGAAAACAAAGAGTCGTTCTACGTTATGCAAAACCACATGCAAAAGGGTGCGTTGCAGTCGGCAATAGATATGACTACAATAAACGAAGCGTTCTTCGATTCGGCATATCTTATAGAGCTGGGCGAAAGCGCGCTAAACTCGCGCTTTGCAAAAATAGCCAGCTACGACGACCGCTCCGCCAACTGGACGCTTGCCGTTTGCGGAAGTTTCCCGTCGGCTTCGTCGTTAGGGCAAATTTGGTCTAATATGGGCGACCCGCGCGAATCGTGGGAAAACTACCGCGCCGTTTTAGGCTCTTCGCTGGCGGGTTCTTCGGCGTATCTTACCCAGGCCGATATTCTGCAGCAAATTGGCTCGTTTATAACCGTAAGGGGCGACACCTTTAAGATTAGAGCCTACGGCGAAATACGCAACCCCATTACAGGCACAATAGAAAGCAAAGCTTGGTGCGAAATGGTTGTTCAGCGTTATCCCGAATATGTAGACTCGGTTGCAAACGCCCCCACCGACATTGAAAACCGCGACAGGGAATTGGGCACGCAGAACAAGACCGACTACGATACGATATACACCGAGCTAAGCGACGGCAACTTGTCCAACAAATACTTGGGCAGGCGCTTTAAGGTGGTGTCGTTCCGCTGGCTGTCGGAAAGGGAAATTTAATATTTGCGCGCAAAAATAGCGCAAGCTAACCACCGCGCAAAAAACAACCACTCTTAAAAACCCCAAAAGGCCGCAGTTTTACCTGCGGCCTTTTTGCGTACCTAACCCGCCCTAAAAAACTTTTTTGAAAAAGTGGGTAGGAAAAAGTGGAAACTTTTACAAAAGTCCATCGACTTTTGTGGAAAGTTCCACCTTTTTTGATGGACTTTTGGGGGAAGGGGTGTTTTGGGGGCAAAAAAGGGTGGGTGTGTATGCTAAGTATTTGCAAAAATCGGCATATTTTGGGGCGATTTTAAGGTAGGGTATTCGGGCTTTTGTTTGGGCGGGTAGGGGGTGTGCGGCGGGCGCATTTTCGTGTTTAGGCAATGCGAGCTTTTTTGCGGCGGGTTTTACTTTCCGTTTTAATTGCGGTGTGTTCTTTTGTTTTTTTGGGGGGATAAAAATTTTAACTATGGCTTTGGCATGCTTGTATGTTTTTTAGAGGGCTAATTTTTTGCCTTTTTGGGGCGGCAAGGTTTTTTGTGGGGTAGGCTTGTGCGGTTATGCCGTTGGCTTTCTTTGTTTTTGCACGCTTTGCTTTTTTTTAAAAGTAAAGCGTGGGTAATTTTTTTAATCATTTTTTTTTTTTTTTGAATAAAAAATACTTGCAAAAATAGGTAGGTCGGTCAAAAATACGCGCAATCCTAGAAATACGTATTTTATAAATAACGACATGAAAACAACAAGATTAGCTATATTTGCGGTGTTTGCAGCCGCAGCATCGGTGTCTTTGGGTGCCGATTTAGTATATAGGCAAATTGCCAACGGCAATACATCGTATAATGGAGACGGCAGGCTGTGGTATTCGTCCGACTCTACATACGTTGCCGTTTACGACGAAGACGGCACAACCGTAAAATACTATGTGCTAGACAAAGATCCTGTGCACAGAAGCCCCACTATTGACGACAACGTTACAATTTCGGGCTACACCGAAGGCGATAAGTACGTTGCCGACGATGCCGCTTGGAAACAGGTTTACGAAGACGGAACGTGGCAAACGGGCGACGGTTCGCACCCGATGTATTGGATAAAGGGCACAACCGACGATATGGTAACAACAGGCTATAAAGACGCCGAAAAAACAACCGTATCGAAAACAAACTATGTGGAAAGAATTTTGCAGAGTCTGCACAACGGCAGCGCCAATGTTCTTGCAAAGAATTTAACAATAAGCTTTGCAAAAGACTATCTCTTCGGCAACGCTAGCGATGTAAATACAAACTTTACATTCCACTTTATAGGCGAAAATTCTTCCAAGAATACAATGAACGTTGCCGACACAATGACTATTGGCGGCGGCAAAAACATTATATTTTACACCGACAAAGGCAAAACTGCCGACTACATCAATTTCGGCAGGGTAGACGTTGCTTTCGACAACTCCGCAACATTCAAAATCGGCAACGGGCAGGGTACAATAAACGAATTGAGAATTGGCGTAGACAAAAGCGAAAGCGGCTATACGCTAAATTCTTTGGCGGCCTCTACTGTTGGCGCAAATTCGGCCTTGCAGATAGACAGCGAAGTTAAAAACGCATACATTGGCAATGTAGACATAGCCAAAGGCGGCAGCCTGTTGATAAACAATATTGCCAGTGCCAATTTGTTGGGCGACATTAACAACCGCGGTACACTTTCCATTAAGGGCACAACCAACGCCTCTATGGCAAGCGGCAAAACCATAACGCAAACCTTTACCGACGGCGAAGAAACTGTTGAAGGTACAACAAATATCAACGACAGCGCAGTTGTAAGCGATACAACCATTGTAGGCGGCACAACGCACTTTAGCGGCGGCAAGTTTGTAAATTCCACCCAAAAGGGCGGCTTGATGAATATGAGCGGCACTGCCGTTGCCGAAAACGCTTCGTTTACCGACGGCGCATTGCTTAAATATTACGGCGGCACATTAAGCGGCACAACCACGTTTAAAGACGGCCAGTTTGCCACAAGCAGCGAAGGCACGGCCTTTACATTGGCAGCCGACGCCGTTATCAATGCCGAAACAAACAAGTTCCACATCAACTACATAAACCCCTCTAGCAGCAAGGTAGACGGCGGCACTTCGGCAGACGTTAACATATTGGGCGTTATCAACTTTAAAGGTAACGGCAAATATTCGGGCGGCGTGCCCGGCTCGACCTACGGCGACTATTTCTTCCAACTAAACGGCAAAGACGTTTATGTAAACGAATTGAATATTGCTGGCGGTATGGGCGAATTGGATAGCTCGTATGCAAATGCCAACCTAGACTGGGGGCACGCGCGTATCAAGGCGGGCAATAAGTTGGACATTAACAAACTTACATTTGCAGGCGACACTACGCTGGGCAATCAGTATTTGTATATCCGCAACGCCTCTAACGCGGCAACTGCCACAACGCATTTTGGCACATTTGTCCTTAAGGGCGGCGAAACTACTGCCGACGCAACCTACAGTGTTCAAACCCGCGTTAACACGGCAAAAACAACTGCAAATGTTGCAACCATCGACAACTTACAGTTTACAGGTGCATTTAAATCCGGCCAGAGAATTTTCTTCGGCACGCACTATACCCACAGCATTTTAATTAAAAACTTGGTAATCGATACAACCGCTTTTAATGTCGACCACGAGTACAACAACACGGTTGCAGGCTACTATGGTACCGATTATAGGGTAGACAATTTGAACATAAATTATGCCTATAAGAACGATAAAAACGGTTATTTCCTGGCCAAGAACTTGGATTTTGGCACTGCCAATATCACAAGCAAAGCCGGTTCTTGCGAAACCGTATTCAACAGCTTCGAAAAAACCACTTTCGAAGAATTGACAATAGGCGCCGATAGCGCTGCAAATTCTGTATGGGTAACGGTGAACGGCTCGACATACGCCGTAAATAAAGACGGCACAAACACGGGCGACGACCGCGACTATATCTCTATCGGCAAGGCAACCCTTAACGCAAACGGCGTGTTGCAGTTGCGCGGTGTTGCAAAGTCGGCCGACTACAACGTAAATATCGGCGAACTTAACATGAACGACGGCCGCCTAAAGATTGGCTATTCGTATACGGGCACAGCCGAAGAAAGAGCGGCCTACAAGGCGGTTATAGGCACCCTTAACGGTACGGGCAGCATTTACGGCAACGAATCTGGCGGTTATGTAGACTACACATTGCAGTTCGGCAACAACGTAGGTTCGTTAAGCACATACACCGGCAACATTTATGCCAACAATACAAACAGCACTATTAGCATTGTAAAAACGGGCACAAATGCGCAGGTTCTTTCGGGCACAAACAACAACCTTAACGGCGGCTCGGTTGCAGTTAACGGCGGCGTATTGCTCCTTGCAAGCGCAAATGTTGGCGATGTTTCCATAGCTTCGGGTGCGGCATTCGGTGCTGCGGGCTCGTTGAATATTAATTCGTTGACCAAAGCCGACGGCGGGTACCTGGCCTTCGACTTCTCTCAGGCCGACTACACAATCAATATCGAAAACACCCTAATCGGCAACATTTTGAGCACCGACTTCTTCTTCTCGGGCTTCGACATGGAAGAACTTGATGTTGAAATGACGCTTATCTCGTTTGCCGACGAAGCGAACATGAACGAATCGTTAAAGTCGTTGGCCGGCAAAACATTCGAATATGTAGACGCAAAAACGTCGGAAAAATACAAGGGCACATTCTCGATAGACGGCACAAACTTTAACGTTACATTCGAAGTTCCCGAACCTTCGACATGGGCGGCAATATTCGGCGCTTTGGCTTTGGCCTTTGCGATATACCGCCGCAGAAAGTAAGGCTAATTTTTAGATTGCAAAACGGCTTTTTGGGGTTTCTAAAAAGCCGTTTTTTTGCGCCTAAATTTTGCGGCATAATTTGCGCCTAATTTTTCGGTTATAGTTTATGCCTAAATTCCGTGTTTTAAATTGCGCAAAAAATTAGTTTAAATTTGCCGCAATTAAAACGCCTTTTTGCTATGTGCCGCGTGCCTAAAATGGCACTTTCAAAAAAATGCGTTAAAAATTGTCTTTACCAACTTTTGCGCAAATTTTGCCTAAATGTGTTTTTTATGCCGCAAAAAAGGTTTCTTTTAACAAAATGTTTTTGCAAAATTTTTACGAATACTATTTTGTAAAGGGCAATATGAAAGTTATAAGGGCAAAAAGCGCGGGCTTTTGCTTTGGCGTTGAACGGGCCATAGGCATAGCAAGAAGTTTGGCGGGCGAAAACAAAAAGGTGTTTACCGACGGCCCGCTTATCCACAATAGTCAGATGATGAGCCGTCTTAAAGACGAGGGCATAGACGAAATCGGCGACTATAAGAGCGAGTCGAGCCTGAACATTAACCCTAACTGCGGCGACTGCGTTTTGGTTGTGCGCGCGCACGGCGTTTCGCCCGAAAGAAGAAAATACCTTAAGGATTTGGGTGTTCCGCTAAAGGACGCAACCTGCCCCGACGTCGGCAAAATTGCGGGGCAAATTAAAATACACGCAACAAAAAACTTTACCGTTTTAATTGTGGGCGACCCCCAGCACCCCGAAGTTATGGGGCTTTTGGGCTATGCAAAAAAGGGCAAGGGCTTTGTCGTTAAATCTTTTGCCGATGTAGACAATCTGCCCGACATACAGGGCGAAATTTGCGTAGTTTCGCAGTCGACAATGTTTACCGACGACTACCGCGAAATTTGCGAATACATAAAAAAGCGCTTCCCGAAAACCGTTGTAATCGACACCATTTGCGGGGCTACAAAAGAGCGCCAAAAAGACGTTAACACCCTTGCCCAGCAGGGTGCGCAGGCGATAATTGTAATAGGCGGCAGGCACTCGGCAAACACGGTTAAGCTGGCCATTATGGCAAGGCGCACGGGGCTTGAATGTTTCCATGTAGAAACCGTTGCCGAGCTTGACGTAGACGCCTTAAAGAAAAAATATTCCGTAATAGGGGTAACGGCGGGGGCTTCAACGCCAGACTTTCTTATAGACGAGCTTTGCAAAAAACTTGAAAACGCGTAAGCGGCCGATAAAGCGCGTAATTGTTAATTATTGTTTGCATTTGCCGCCAAACAGTGCAAACTTAGCAGTTTAATTTGCAGATAATTATGAGCGAAAAAACTATAAATGTTGGCATAACGGGCGCGGCAGGCTATGCAGGCGCGGAATTGGTGCATTTGATTTGCAGGCACCCGCACGCGAGGCTTGCATGCGTAACAAGCCGCAGTTTAAGCGGCAAAAAAGTTGCCGATGTAATGCCCGCCTTAAGGCATTTGCTGCCCGACAACTTGTTGTTTACGGCCTCTTCGCCCGAAGAGCAGGCAAAAATGGCCGACATAGACGTTTGGTTTTTGGCTCTTCCGCACGGGGTTGCAGCCGAATACGCAAAGGCGCTGGTTAACGCAAACAAAAAGGTTATAGACATTTCCGCCGACTTTAGGCTTAACAGCTTGCAGACCTACAAAAAATATTACGGCGTAGACCACCCGGCCCCCGAACTGCTAAAGCTTGGCAAATATGTTTTGCCCGAATTGTTCGACAACTGGCAAGATTCCAAGCTTATTGCGTGCCCCGGGTGCTACCCTACAAGCATTTTGGTGCCAATGGTGCCCCTTTTGCGCGAAAAATTGGGCGTAGACAAAAACATTGTAATAGACAGCTACAGCGCAGTTAGCGGCGCGGGCAAAAAGGCCGACGTTAACTACATATTCTGCGAACGCAACGAAAGCGCAAAGGGCTACGGCTATGTGTTCCACAGGCATTTGTCGGAAATAGAAGAGCAGCTTTCCGACGCAAACGGCGGCGAGGTTGTAGTTCAATTTAACCCGCACCTTTGCCCGATGAACAGGGGCATTTTAACTACAATCACCGTTCCCTCGAACGGGGCAACGATAGAAGATTTGTATAAAATCTGGCACAAGTATTACGACGGCAAAACGTTTGTGAAAGTGCTGCCCGAAAAAAGCTATCCGGACACTGCAAATGTTGCCCACACAAACAGGTGCGACATAAGCGCGGCCTACGACCCGCGCACAAAAAACTTTATCATTTCAAGCACAATCGACAACTTGGTTAAAGGCGCAAGCGGCCAGGCGGTTCAGATTATGAACGGCTTGTTCGGCTTCGACGAAAAGGAAGGATTACTGTAGAATTATGGCTAAGAATTATACTTTAAGCGTTAAGGAAGACAGCGCTGGCATTGTAGACGTTTTGGGTTTTAAAGTTGCGGGCGTTTCAAGCGACATTCGCAACAAGAACGACGGCAGGCTGGATACCGCCATTATCAAGAGCGACGTTCTTGCAACGGCGGCGGGTACTTTTACTACAAACGACGTAAAGGCCGCCCCCGTTTATGTAGACATTGAACACCTTTGGAAGTCTCCCAAAATAGGGGCTGTTATTGCCAACAGCGGCAACGCAAACGCCTGCACGGGGCAAAGGGGTATGGACGACGCCCGCAAAATGTGTGCTTTGGTTGCAAAGGAATTCGGCCTGCTAGAAAACGAGGTTTTAGTTTCCTCTACGGGTAGAATAGGCGAATTTATGCCCATGGAAAAAATCGAAAAGGGCATAAAGGAAGCGGTTTTAAAAATTTCCGATTCGCAGGAAAGCGGCGTTGCGGCGGCTTCGGCAATACTTACTTCCGACACACGCAAAAAGACGATTTCCATAACCGTAAACTGCGGCGGCAAAGAGTTCCACATGGGCGCAATGGCAAAGGGTGCGGGTATGATAGAGCCGAATATGGCCACAATGCTTGCCTATATTGCCTGCGACGCCGAAATTTCGCAAAAGCTGCTTAAGGAATGTTTGTCGAAGTCGGTTGAAATGAGCTTTAACTGCATTAGCGTAGACGGCGACATGAGCACGAACGACACCGTTTTGGTTTTGTGCAACGGCCAAAGCCGCGTTAAGATAGACGACAATGCCGACTTGCTTGCGGCCTTTAAAGAGGCCTTGCAAACGGTGTGCTCGTATTTGGCTTCGCATATTGTCGCCGACGGCGAAAAAATCACAAAGGTTGTTCAGGTAAACATTTCGGGCGCAAAAAGCGAAGAGCAGGCCCGCAAAATAGCAAAGTCTATTGCCAATTCCATGCTGGTAAAGTCGGCCTGGTACGGCGGAGACCCCAACTGGGGCAGGCTTGTAGACGCGGCAGGCTACGCAAAAACTGGCATAGACTTCCAGAAAATGGACTTGGCCTACAACAACGTTCCCGTAATCGCCAAAGGCGAGGTTTTGGCAGACAACAAGCCCTTGTGGAAAAAGGAAGTTGCCGAAAAAAGCTTTGCCGTGAATATGAATTTGAACTTGGGCGAATTTTCGTGGACGGTTCTTACAACCGACTTGTCGGAAGCCTATGTAGATTTCAATAAGGGCGAATAATGGACATTTGCGAAATCACAAAAAAGGCCGACATTTTGATAGAGGCGCTGCCCTATATACAGCGCTTTAAAAATTCGGTGTTTGTAATTAAATACGGCGGCGCCTTTATGGACGACCCAGACCCGAAAATCCGTACGTCGGTGGCGCAGGACATCGCGTTTTTGGCGTCGGTTGGCATTAAGGTTGTGGTTGTTCACGGTGGCGGCAAGGCTATTAGCCGCGCAATGGACAAAGCCGGGCTTGTTCCCGAATTTAAAAACGGAATGCGCGTTACCGACGAAAAAACCGTAGGCATTGTAGAGCGCGTTTTAAACGGCCAGGTAAATTCCGAAATTTGCCAAATGCTTAAGGCTCGCGGCGTAAATGCCAAGTCTATTAAAGGCAATATGGTTTTAAAATGCAAAAAGCTGCTTAGCAAAGACGCCGGGGGCAACGAAGTAGATTTGGGCTATGTCGGCGAAACAACCGAGGTAGACGCCCAGGTTATTGTAGACGCCATTGCCGACGGCTCGGTTGCGGTAGTTTCGCCCATAGCTTTGGGCGACGACTTTCACCCCTACAACACCAATGCCGACGTTGCCGCAAGCGCGGTTGCATGCGCATTAAAGGCGCGCAGGCTGGTTTTCCTTTGCGATGTTCCCGGGCTAATGCGCGACTTTAAAGACAAAACTTCGCTTATTTCCACACTAAAGATGGGCGAAATAGAATCTTTAAAGCAAAGCAAGGTTATTGCCGGCGGAATGTTGCCGAAGGTAGACAGCGGCGTAAAAGCCCTTAAGTCGGGCGTGCGCAGGGTGCACTTTGTAAACGGCTATATGCCCCATTCGCTGATACTTGAAATCTTTACCGACGAGGGCATTGGAACCGAAATTGTACACGATTTTAAAAGCAATGAACACTAAGGAAAAATTTAAGAAATATACCCTTAACAACTACGGCGACCGCCAAATTTGCATAGCCAAAGGCGCGGGTATGTACGCCTACGACGAAGCGGGCAAAAAATATCTGGATTTCGGCGCGGGCATTGCCGTAAACATTTTGGGGCACTGCGACAAAGACTGGGTAAACGCCCTTACAAAACAGGCGCAAACCGTTGCCCATTGCAGCAACTTATACCTTAACCTGCCGCAGGCCGACTTGGCCGAAGCCCTTATCGGCGAATCCAAATTCGGCAAAATGTTCTTTTGCAACAGCGGCACCGAGGCTAACGAAGCCTTGATTAAGGCCGCCCGCATTTACGGCGAAACTTTGCCCGTAAAAAGATACAAGGTTTTGGTTGCCCGCAATTCCTTCCACGGCAGAACAATGGGCGCGCTTTCGGCCACAATCCAGGAAAAGATACAAAAACACTTTTCGCCTTTGCTGGAGGGCTTTGAAACGGCCGAGTTTAACGACATAAAATCCTTTAAGGCAAAGCTTGCAAAAAAAGACATTGCCGCCGTTTTGATAGAGCCCATTCAGGGCGAAAGCGGCGTTTTGCCCGTAGACGTAAAATTCCTCAAGGAGTTGCGCAGCTTGTGCAACAAGTATTCAACGCTATTGTTCTTCGACGAAGTTCAGTGCGGCGTTGCGCGCACGGGCAAATTTTTTGCGTTCCAAAAATTCGGCGTAAAGCCCGACGCAATTTCGATGGCAAAGGGCTTGGGCGGGGGCTTCCCCATAGGCGCGGTTTTAATGAGCGACAAGCTTGCAAAACTCTTTACCCCCGGCACGCACGGAACTACGTTCGGCGGCAACCCGCTGGCGTGCGCCGTTGCGCTTTCGGTTGTAAAGGCCGTTAAAAAACGCAAGCTTGCCGAAAACGCTGCAAAATGCGGCAAACTGCTTTTAAACGGTTTGCAAAAACTCGCAAAAAAATATCCCGAAAAGGTAAAATGCGCAAGGGGCGTGGGGCTTATGATTGGCCTTTTGCTTAACGAACCCTACAAAAACGCCGACTTAGTAAAGGCTTTGCTGGTAAACTCGCTTATAACGATTCCCGCAGGCTCGAACGCGGTAAGGTTTTTGCCGCCGCTTATAGTAAAGGAAGCCGAAATTAAAAAGGCTTTGACTATTGTAGACAAAACATTAAACGCACTATAAATACAAGACAATGAATACATCTTTTTTAAGGGAAACCGACTTTAGCCTGCAGGAGGCTAAAGAAACTTTTGAATTGGCGCAACGCTACAAGCGCGCGCGTTCGGCTTGTCCTTTGGATTTGCTTAGGGGGCAGTCGTGGGGGCTTATATTCTTCAAGAAAAGCACGCGCACGCGCCTGTCGTTTGAAGTAGGCGTATACGAGCTTGGCGGCCACCCGATGCTTTTGAATGCAAACGACCTTCAAATTTCGCGCGGCGAGACCATAGAAGACACCGCAAAGGTTATGGGCCGCTACCTAAGCGGCTTGGTGATTAGAGCCTACGAGCACAAGGTTGTTGAAGATTTTGCAAAATACAGCAAACTGCCCGTTGTAAACGCGCTTACCGACTTGCTGCACCCCTGTCAAAGCTACACCGACACATTTACAATGATGGAGCATTTCTCCAAAGACGGCAATGTTTCGCTTGATTCGCTTAAGGGCAAAAAATTTGTGTTCTTCGGCGACACCGCCTGCAATATGGGCTATTCGCTGGCGTTGGCGGGCTCTATGTTCGGGTTCGACGTTGTTTTGTGCGGCCCAGAATCCTGCGAGCCGAAGGGCGATTTAGACAAAATCTACAAAGACGCAAAGCTCGAGAAAACCTACACTTTTGAGCCCGATCCGAAAAAGGCTGCAAAGAACGCCGACGTTTTGTATACCGACGTTTGGGTAAGCATGGGCAAAGAGGCCGAAGTTGAAGAGCGCATGAAGCTTTTTGCGCCCTATCAGGTAAACGCAAAGCTTATGTCGCTGGCAAAGCCCTCGGCCATATTTATGCACTGCCTGCCCGCGCACGCGGGCCAAGAGGTTTCGGCCGAAGTTTTAAACTCGAAGGCAAGCATTGTTTTCGACCAGGCCGAAAACAGGCTGCACGTTCAAAAGGCCATAATTTCGAAACTGGCAAAAAGGTAATTTTTTTAATAAAAAATATATGAAAAAGAAAATGAAAATCGTATTGGCTTATTCGGGCGGTTTGGATACTTCCGTTTTGGTAAGCTGGCTTAAAGAACGCTACAATGCGGACATAGTAACATTTTCCGCAGACGTAGGTCAGGAAGAGGAGCTAAAAGGTCTCGCCCAAAAGTCGAAAAAGTCGGGCGCGGTTGCGCACTACACCGTAGACTTGGTAGACGAATTCGCCAAAGACTTCATCTTCCCGATGATGAGGGCAAACGCACTCTACGAAAACCAGTACTATTTGGGTACTTCGATTGCGCGTCCTTTGATTGCAAAAGCGCACATAGAAATAGCCAAAAAAGTCAAGGCCGACGCCGTAGCCCACGGCGCAACGGGCAAGGGCAACGACCAGTGCCGTTTCGAGCTGTCGTTTGCGGCACTAGCACCCGACCTTAAGGTTATTTCGCCCTGGAGAATGGACGACTTCCGCGCGGCTTTCCCCGGCAGAAGCGAAATGATTGAATACTGCAAACAGCACAATATCAATGTAGAAGCTTCGGCCAAAAAACCCTATTCGATGGACAGAAATATGCTGCATATTTCCTACGAAGCGGGCATTTTGGAAGACCCGTGGTTCGACCCGACCGTTCCCGCAAACAAGGGTATGTTCAAGCTTAGTGTAGACCCTCAAGACGCCCCCAACAAGCCCGAGTATATCGACTTGGAATTCAAGGAAGGCGACTGCGTTGCAATTAACGGCAAGAAGATGACCCCCTCGCAGGTTATGAAAACATTGAACAAGCTTGGCGGCAAGCACGGCATAGGCAGGGTAGACATTGTTGAAAACCGCTTTGTTGGCATGAAGAGCCGCGGCGTATACGAAACTCCCGGCGGCGCAATATTGCTTGCCGGCCATAGGAATATGGAAACCATTACAATGGACAGGGAACTTATGCACTTGCGCGATATGCTTACCCCGAAGTATGCCGAATTGGTATACAACGGTTTTTGGTATGCTCCCGAACGCGAAGCATTGCAGGCCTTTATCGACAAAAGCCAGGAATGTGTAAGCGGCACGGTTCGCCTAAAGCTCTATAAAGGTTCGGTAATCTGCGTAGGCAGAAAGAGCCCCTACAGCTTGTACGACGACAAGATTGCAAGCATGGAAGGCGTAAAGAGCGACTACAACCAAGACGACGCAACGGGCTTTATACACCTGCAGGCATTAAGACTCCGTGAAAGAGCCTTAAGGCAAAAGGGCGCAAAAGTTGCCTCGAAGTCGAAAATCGTAAAGTAGCATTTTCTTTACAGCAAAAACAAAAAACGGCGCAGTTTTTACGGATTGCGCCGTTTTTTTTGCCGGTGTATTGCGCGCAATAAAAAAGGCCGCGTTAAGTGCGGCCCTTTACTTTGTTTTTCCTTTTACTTTGTTTTCGCCTGCGAATTTTGCGACTCTATTTCGCTAATCCAGTCGCACATAATGTGCAGCGACTCCCTCATTTGAACGTCGAATTCGGGGGCGTCGTCGTCTTCTAAGGCATCAAGCTCGTTTAGGTCGTCGTCCAGCTTCTTTTTCTTTTTGGGAGTGTCTTTTTCAAGCTCTTTTGCGCTGTCGAGCAAAATTTCGGTAAAGGTGTAGTTTGTTTTTACAAACTCCTTTTCGCGCTTTTCGTTTTCGTCCAAAAAGGCCTGGTCTTTTTCCATTTGGCTTTTGCGCGCGTTGATGTCCAAAGAATAGCTTTTTTGCTTTTGCTTTTGTTTAAACCAGTCTACGCGCTCCTGATAGAATTTAAATTCGTTTGAATTTTGCCTGCGTTTTTCCGATTCGAAGCGCAATTTTGCGATTAAGTCGCCCGCGTTTGCCGCGTTTATGCCGTAGTTGTAAACTTCGCCTACGTCTACGCTCTTTATCGAGTCCCACTTCATGGCGTTGTCTTTCGAGGCTTCGTCTATCTTCATATCGTCGTATATCGACGGGAAGCTTATGTCCGATTCAATGCCCTTAAGCTGTATGGATTCGCCGTTGGGGGCGTACCATTTTTGCACGGTAATTTTTGCCGCGCTTTTCAATTCGGGCTCGAAGTTGCTAAGGTTGTATACGGTTTGCACGGTGCCCTTGCCGAATGTGTTTTTGTCGCCCACAATTATGGCGCGCTTGTGGTCTTTTAAAGCTCCCGCCAAAATTTCCGACGACGACGCCGACAATTTGCTTACCAACACAATCAAAGGCCCCTGCCAAACAACTTTCGGGTTTTCGTCGCTTAAAACGTTTTGGCGGCCGGCCGTGTCTTTTGTCTGCACAACAGGGCCTTTTTTTATGAACAAGCCCGCCAAGTCTATCGCTTCGTTTAAAAAGCCGCCGCCGTTTCGGCGAATGTCCAAAATTACGCCCTTAACGTTTTGCGCTTTCAGCTTAAGCAAAAGCTCCTCTACATTTTTTGTTGTAGAAAACCCCTTTGCGCCGTGCGTTTCGTTTTCGCCGTAGAAGGCGGGCAGGTCTATAACGCCGATGGGTATTGTTCTGTCGCGGTAGGGAATTTGGTATACAGCCGCCTTTGCCAGCTTTGTTGTAAGCTTTATTTCGTCTCTTACAAGGCTTATTTCGTAGGCCGCCGATGTATTGTTGGCGGGTTCTATTTTAAGGCGCACGGTGGTGTTTTTGTCGCCCCTAATCATTTTAACAACCTTGCGCAGCTTCATTCCTATTACGTCTACCATTTCGCCGTTGGCGTCGCTTACCGCAACAATCTTGTCGCCGGTTTTAATTTTTTTGCTCTTTTCGGCGGGGCCGCCCGCCATTAGCTCGTTGATTGTGCAATAGCCGTCTTTGTCCTGCAAAACCGCGCCTATGCCCACAAGCGAATTGCGTATGGAAATGTCGAATTCTTCGAGGAAGTATTCCGACATAAATTCCGAGTGCGGATCGTACATGCTGCAAAGGGTGTGCAGGTATATCTCCTGAATTTCCATTGCGTCCGACTTTTCGGCATTTTCCACAATCTTTTCGTAGCGTTTTAAAACTTCGGCCTTTGCCTTTTCGACTTTTTCGTCGAAAGTCATTGGTTTGGCATCGTCTTTTTTTGCCGCGGCCTTGTCGGCCAATTTATCGTCGGATTTGTCCTTTTCCTTTTTAGGTTTGTCGTAGCTTAAAATCTGGTTTTCTATGTCGAAAGTAAGGCGTTTTTCCCAAAGGGCGTCGGCCGAGGCCGTGCTTGCGGGCCAGTCTTGCTTGCTGCGGTCGGGGGTAAAGCTTTCCTTGTTCGACAAATCTATGGGCTTTTTTATCCTTTCCTTTATCCACGCAAGCCTGCTTTTGGCCCTTTCCAAAAACCTGTCGTATATGGTAAAGGCGGGCAGCATTGTGCCTTGGTGAAGCATAATGTCGGCTGTTGGGGCAAACAAATCCTGATAGTGCTGCAGGTCTTCCGCCAAAAAGAACAGGCGCATAAAGTCTAAATTCGACATATATTCGCGCACAAATTCGCGCAGGTCCAAATCCTGAATTGCGGTTTTGTCGAAATGCGCCCTTTCCATGCAGAATACCAAAAACTTGGTTTCCTCGCGCATTTTCGGGCTTGTTTGCAGCGTAATCGGCGACTGCGCCGCCCCGACAAGCAAAGCCGCCCAAAGCAGCGCAAATAATATCAAAAACTTCCTTAACGTTTTCATATCTGTAAAAAATCCTTTATATACAATTTATAAGACACCGTAAAACGGCACAAGTTCTAATCCATATAGTCTTTTGCCCTTTTCAGAGTTTCGCGCTCGCTTTGGCTAAGCGAATTAAAGCCCTCTTTTGCCACTTTGTCTAAAATGCGGTTTACTTCGGCCTTCAGCTTTTCGGTATCGACAATGTTTACTTCAAAGTTAAAGTCGTCGGCGCGCATTTTTTGTTCGGGCGTTTTTATCGAAAATTTGCCGAAATCGAGCGTGCCGTTTCTATACAAAAGCGCAAAGAGCACGCCCGCAATAATTCCGCCTATGTGGGCCGAGTTTGCAATGTCGTACGCCGGGCTTGAAAGCTCCATTGTCAACAGCGCAAAAACTTCGTAGCCTACAATTATATACAGAAAAACCCTCGGCTTAACTTTTATCGGCAATATAAAAAACACAAGGGCCGTAAGGTATCTGTCTTTGGGGTATAGCATGCAAAAGGCGGCAACTACGCCCAAAACGCCGGCCGACGCCCCGCACAAAATTTCCGAAGCCCCCCTCGGCGAAGCCGCGGCGCCCAGCAGCCAAAAAATTGCGCCGAAAAACACGGCAAAAAGATATAGCGCAAAAAAGTTTTTGCCGCCCATTGTGCTTTCCACCCATTTGCCAGCAAAATACAGCCCCAGCATGTTAAGCAGAATGTGGGTAAGGTTTGCGTGCACAATGCTGTATGTAAAAAATTCCCAAATTGCCCCGCTTTTAAGGCTTTGGGGCGAAAGCGAAAGCAGCAAATCCAAAAACTGGGTGGCAAAAAGCCTGCCAAAAACGGTTTCCATTAAAAAAGCCGCAATGTTTACGAGTATAATAGCATACAGCACGCTAAAACGCCCGCTTTTTTCGTTGGTGCCAAAGCCCGAATATTGTCTGTCGGAAAACATTTTCTTTGAATCCGTATATATGGTCGTAAAATCGTAAAATTATAGGCTTTTTATAAATGCAATTCCGCGCTTGTCAAAAGCTTTCGCTTTTGCTTAAGTTTATTTACTGTTTTTTTATAAAAATATGAAAAGCGAAAAAAATAAAACAACGGTTAAAGTGCCTGAATGTAAATTTTACACGCATACAACTGCGTCGGAAATGAAGCAAGCCATTTTGTGGCATTTGGAACGCTCGCTTGCGAGGTCGGAAATGACTGCAACGCGCCGCGACTGGTGGGTTGCCACAGCCTATGCCATTAGGGATTTAATGATGGGCCGTTTCATCGAGACAATGAAACACCAGCATAACAGCAACTGCAAGAGGGTATACTACCTTTCGTTGGAATATCTTATGGGGCGTCTTACAAAAGACACCATAAACAATTTGGGAATTAAAAGCGCCGTAGACAAAGCCTATAAGGAGCTTGGCCTTAATTTCGACGAAGTTGTAGCCTCGGAGGTAGACATGGGGCTTGGCAACGGCGGTTTGGGCAGGCTAGCGGCGTGTTTTTTGGATTCGCTTGCCACTCTCGATTTGCCCGCGGTAGGCTACGGCATTAAGTACGAATTCGGGCTGTTCCGCCAAAGCTTCGAAAACGGCAGGCAGACAGAGTCTCCCGACAACTGGCTTAGATACGGCAGCCCGTGGGGGTTTGTGCGTCCCGAATATACAATGAAAATCGGTTTGGGCGGCCATGTCGAAAGCATGGTAAACGACAAGGGCGACTGGTCGGTTGTATGGAGGCCCAGCGTAGAGTTTTTAAGCGTCCCGTGGGACGTTCCCATTGTAGGCTACGGGGCAAAAACCGTAAACTTTTTGCGTTTGTGGGAATCGAAAGCCAGCAACGAGTTCGACCTTCACGCATTCAACAACGGCGGCTACACCGAAGCCGTGCATGAAAAGGCCACAATAGAGACAATCTCGAAAGTGTTGTACCCGAACGACAAAACCGAAAACGGCAAATATTTGCGTTTGGTTCAGCAATACTTCTTTGTTTCAAGCTCGCTGCAAGACATTATCCGCAGGTTTAAAAAGACAAACGGCACCGATTGGAGCAAGTTTGCCGAAAAGGCGGTAATTCAGCTTAACGACACGCACCCGGCCATTGCCGTTGCCGAGCTAATGAGGCTTTTTGTAGACGTCGAAAAGCTGGATTGGGACTACGCATGGAGCATTGTAACAAAGGTTATGGCATATACAAACCATACATTGCTGCCCGAAGCGCTGGAAAAGTGGGCAGTTCCCCTGTTCCAGAGAACATTGCCGCGCCATTTGCAGATTATATACGAAATCAACCGCAGGTGGCTCGACGAAGTCGAAAAGAAATACCCCGGCGACAACGACAAAAAGAGCAGGCTTTCGATTATAGAAGAGGGCGCGCCGAAAATGGTAAGAATGGCTTATTTGGCCGTTGTAGGCAGCTTTAGCGTAAACGGGGTTGCGGCCTTGCACTCGGAATTGCTAAAGGAAAGCGTATTGCGCGATTTCTACGAAATTACGCCCGAAAAATTCAACAACAAAACAAACGGCATAACTCCGCGCAGGTGGATAAAAACCGCAAACCCCGCGCTGTCGTCGCTGCTCGACGAAACCCTGCAAAACAAGACATGGCCGGTAAATTTGGGCTTGCTAAAGGGGCTGGAAAAGTTTGCCGACAATGCCCAGTTCCAGGAAAAGTTTATGGCCGTTAAACGCCAAAACAAGGAAAGGCTTGCGGGCATTGTTAAGGACCTATGCAAGGTAGACCTTAATTGCGACGCCATGTTCGACGTTCAGGTTAAGAGGCTGCACGAATATAAAAGGCAGCACCTTAACTTGTTGCACATATTAAAGCTTTATAAGGATATTCTGCACAATCCCTCGGCAAATGTTGCCCCCCGCGTGTTCATATTCGGCGCAAAGGCGGCCCCCGGCTACGATATTGCAAAGAACATAATCTTTGCAATAAACAGGGTTGCCGACGTTATAAATAACGACCCGCGCGTTGGCGACAAGCTAAAGGTTGTGTTTATACCCAACTACAGCGTAACCTTGGCAATGAGCATTATTCCCGCCGCCGACTTGTCGGAGCAGATTTCCACCGCAGGCAAAGAGGCATCGGGTACTGGCAATATGAAACTTGCCCTTAACGGCGCTTTAACTATGGGCACTTTAGACGGCGCGAATGTCGAAATTCTCGAAGAAGTCGGCAAAGACAACATCTTCATATTCGGCAAAACCGTAGAGGAGGTTCAAGAGCTTAAATCTAACGGCTACAACCCCTATAACTACTATAATAGCGACCCAGAGCTGAAGGCGGTTTTAGATTGGCTGGTTTCCGACTATTTTGTTCCCGAAAACCCGTACGCCTTAATGCTCGTTCGCAAGTCCATTCTCGACTGGGGCGACCCGTTTATGGTCTGTGCCGACTTTAAGGCCTATTGCGACGCTCAAGACAAGGCAAGCCGTGCGTATATGGACAAGCAAAAGTGGGCGCGTATGGCAATTTTGAATACCGCGCGCTGCTCTAAGTTCTCGTCCGACAGAACAATTAGCGAATACGCAAAAGACATTTGGCATTTAATATAATTTGCAGGCGCCAAATGTGCAAAGACCTCCTTTTTAGGGGGTCTTTTTGTTTTTTTTAGAGGGGCCGTTTTTTTTGTGCAAATTACAGTATATGCCTGTTTAAAAAGAAGTTAGCCTTGTGCAAAAATTCAAAACGGCGCATAAAAATAAAAAAATTCAACTTTTCGCTTGCATAATAAAGCAAAATAGTCAGTATTGGGCGGATAAAAATTACGGGCCGTAGCGCAGTCTGGTAGCGCGCTTGCATGGGGTGTAAGAGGTCCCGAGTTCGATCCTCGGCGGCCCGATAATTTTTTTAAGACGGAGTTTAGGTTCGTCTTAATCCTCAATGGGGCCGTAGCTCAGTTGGAAGAGCGCCAGATTCGCATTTTGGAGATCGTGAGTTCGAACCTCATCGGCTCCACCATTGATTTTCCGTAGAACGCGGCCAACAGGCTGCGTTTTTTTTGTTTTTTGTGTGGCGGCGTGCGCTTCTTAAGCGGGCGTGCCTATATTCGGTTTTTTATTATTTCTACGGCTGCAAGCGCAAACGTTAGGCAGTTTGCAGCTACAATCAAAAGATATGGGTGCTTTGCAAAAGGGTGCGCGCTTTTTTTGTATAGCACATATTTTGCAAATGCCCTGGCTGCAAAATATTCTATTGCAGAATTAAAAAACAGGTAAAATAGAATTGCCGCAACCCAGCCCGACGGGGCAAAGGTTGCCCTAACAAGCATATCGTGCAACAATGTAGGTATTAGCGCAACAAATGGCGTAATTTTTGCCATGCCCAAGAAAAGCTGTGGCCGCATTTGCAATAAGCGACAATATAAGGGCCTTTTTTTGCGAGTTGCAGCAAAAGGCCTTGCCGAAAAAATACGCTTCTATAACTACGCTAAGGGCAGCCACCCAAAATGCCGAAAAGCCTTCGTTTATATACATTGCAGGCCAAATTAAATTCGCAAAAACCATACGGGCAACTTATTGGCAAATTTTATTGCCGTCAATATATTATTGCGTAAATTTCGGGTAATTATTGTTGCCTTACTTTTGTTATATTTACAATAAAACAAGAATGTTTAACGTATAAACAATAAATAGATTGATTTATAAAAAATGTATAAAACATAAAAATATCACAAAAAGCGCTTGACAAATTTTTATAATTCTATTTTGTGCCAGATATAGAAAGAAAAACACTATGAAAACTAAAATTATAAAAATAATATTTGCGTTTGTTATAACGCTTGCTTCTTTTTATGCTTTTGCCGACAGCGATGCGTGCGGTAATGACAAGGGCGATGGCGATAAAGATACACAAGAGTGTATGGGAAGTGAATTGGG
>CAKUIA010000019.1 GCA_934660865.1 uncultured Opitutales bacterium | reverse complement strand
TAAATGTTCAGAACTCCCAACGCCGACCCCAAAGTTTTATAATAGTACACCATCGTGCCTTTTATCCTTGCGGGTAAAAGGCATTTCTTTTGCAAAAACGCCAATAACGGCAACTTTATTTTTGGTAATCTTGCAAAGCATAAAAGTATCACAAAAATCTTGACCGTATTATGCCTAAAACTTATTCCTATACCAGTTAGGAAAGGAAAGTGCTATGGTAGTTGGGTTTACGCGTGTAAACTTTTTTGTTATGTTTATGTTTGCCTGTGCAATGGCTCATTCGCAGGAAATATCTAATTTGCTCGGCAAGTGGGCGGCGTTGGATACGCTTCCGCTTGCGGTAAAATATAAAATACAACTGCAGGAATTTAACAAAGCAAAAATATTGGAAATTGCAAAGGTAGACAAGGCCGCGATAGCGCAAGAGCTTGCACACCCAACCAAACTAAGGCAAAGCGAATGTGTTGCAACTTATGCTTCGAACGGTAGCGAACGCGTTTTAAATTTAAAGCGCGCATTGCCGCAGGATTCTAAGAGGGAAAGCGAAATTTTCTATTATACCGACGGCAAGAAATCGCTATATCTTTATAAGAATTTAAAATATGCAACTGTAGAGGCATTTTCGTATACGCTAGACGAGCCAATTTTTACGCAGTATTTAACAAGCATTCCGGTATTCCCCCAACTTAGCACATGGGTAGGATTTAGGGATTTGCTTAAAAACGGCAAACTTTCGTTAACAAAAAACGGCGATACTATAAATGCACTCTTAAAGGTGCATACCCATAGTTTTAATGGCAAAGACGTATTCGAAAACTACAATATTTGCATAAAAGACGGCAAAATTAGTTCGTTGCGGCTAAATAAAAGTTTGGAGAAGGGCGGCATGGTTGTAGACACAATGCCCGTAGAATGCGAAATAAAATATTTGGATTACGCAAAAATAGGCGAAGTTGAAATTCCGCGCCAAATTGAAATAAACAGATATTTTGCCTATAAAAACCCAAGCAGTGGCTCGGCTGAATACGAGCAAATAAAGACGTCTTGTGAGAAACTTGAAATTGTAGAGTATTTGACAGACGGCGAAGCGATAAAAAAGGAGTTTGCCGTAAATATAGAAAAGGGCACAAGAATAAGCGATTCGATACAGGGCAAATCGTTTGTTGTAGGCGATTTTTTGGATAAGCTTGAAAAAAATGCCAACACAAAGAAATAACAACCTTTTGGCGGATTTGAAAAAAATAAATTTTTGTATAAAACGTTTTTTTCTTTTTTCAGTGTTGCTTGGTGCAAACTGCGCTTTTCCCGGCGAGTTTGCTATACCGTGTTCTTATGCAATAAAGCGCAACCGAAACGACGTAGTAAAAATTGTAGATTCTAAGTGCAATGTAAAAGAATATTTCTACAACGAAAAAGGGGAATTGGCAAAAAAGACGCTTAACGGAACCTTGGTGTATGCAATGAAACATTTGCCGAACGGTAAAACCGAGTTTTTTGAAAAACAAAAACACGGCAATAACTGGACAATAGTTGCCGAAAATGAACAAATTAAAATAAACGAACTCGGCAACAGTATATCGTATAGGCTAATTGATAAAGACGGCAATTTAGTGTTTAAAATTTGCAAAAAACGCGACGGTGAAAACTACCAAAGCGATATGTTTGCCGGCAAAACCGATATGTTCGACGAATTTCGCGGCATAAGTTTGCAAATGCAACCTTTAAAAAAAGATAAATTTGCAATAGAAATAAAACTTATAAACAAAAGCAAAAAGAAGCTTCTTACATTCAACCAAACATCTTTGTGTTGCGATTTTACAACAAATATTTGCATTACGGCAAACGGGCAATATTACTACGGTGGCAGCGCCTTTTCGGTGTGCGATAGACCCGATAGAGAGCGAATATATAAAGACGGCGATATTTTGGGGGAGTCGGATTATCTTGCAAAATCCATATTCTCCAATGTTGTATTGATTATGAAAAGGGAGAATCTAGATTGGTCGCAAATAAAGAGTGTGGAATTTTCGGTAATGTTTTCCAATATATTCAATAAGCAAGGCGCTTTGATTACATATGAAATTTCAACCAAACGCAGCAAGGTTGATTTAAACGCTTTAAAAACAATTAGTTCGGAAAACAGTGCAAAATTATATGGAATACAAATGCCGGCAGGCTCGCATACAACCAAATAGAAATATTCTTTAACACGCACAATCTGTATGCGCGGCAATTTTGCAAAGCGAAAAGTATCACAAAAATCTTGACCGAATTTTGGCATAATAAAATTTAAGGGCACAGTTGAAATGTATGATATTTTCGACATAGACGGCACTCCCGCCGAAACTCCGAATGTTTCGCAGGTAGAATCGTATTTTTCGCTTTCGGACAACAAGTTTATTATAAAATTTAATCCGTTGCAAATGAGTATGGCAGGCGGCGGCAAAAACGCCAAAATGATACAGAAAGTAGATTTTGTATACGACGGCAAAACGCTAAAGGAATTTAGATATAAAACGCAGAATTCCGACGGCAGAATCGAAAACAACAATATGCTTATAGCGCGCCCTTTGGAAAACTCTACAATTTACCCGTTGGAAGATTTCTACCTCGGTAAATTGCTTTTTGCGGACTATATAACATTCTTTACGGGATTAAAAAATATAAGCGTTTTAGACGCCATTGATGGCAGTTTTAAATTTCCCATAATAGAAAAAAAGCGGCAGGCCGACATGTTGTCGTTAACCGCCACAACCGAAACCGATAAAATCGAAGCTGTGGTATCGCTTCGTTATGGAAACCCCGTGCCCGTGCGCTTTTCTGCGTCGAACTATGGTATTGGCGGCGGCAAAAAACAGTCGGATATTATTTTCGATTATTCTAAAGACACAGTGAAGGTGGAAGGGTTGGGCATTTGCGCTCCGGTGTCTTTCCAGCGCCGTATATTTATGTATGCCGAAAAGAAGGGGTTTAAAACGGTTGTAAAAGTAGATTCTTTGGAATTTTTAAAGAATGTTTCGTTCGACAGTCTTGTTCCCGACTTTTCGTCGAATTAAGCGGCAGCCGATATAAATGGAAACATTGTCGGCGCAATGCCGCGGTTTATAAAAGCAAGCAAAACAAGCCCTAAAGCCGCGCTTGGCGGCAACTACCCCATAAGGGCTTGAAATGCAATGTCTGTAAACACAAAAAAACCGATGTGAAACTCACATCGGTTTTTTAAAGTACTCGGGAAGGGACTTGAACCCTTATGACCATAAAGTCGGAAGATTTTGAGTCTACTGCGTCTACCATTCCGCCACCCGAGCATTTATTTAAAGGCTAAACTAAAGTGCATTGGCTTGCTTTTGTCAATACGAAAATATTTTTATTTTTTAAGTTTCAGCTGAATTTGTCGCATTGCCTCGTAGGCCGCAATGCCCGCGCTTGTAGACAAATTAAGCGAGCGCAACAATGAGTTAAACTGCGGGATTTTTATGCGGCGCGGTTTTAGCTCTTCGTGCAGATAGTCGGGTGCGCCCCTGTCTTCCGAGCCGAAAACAAGGGCGTCGCCAAACTGAAAGTCGGCCTCCCATAGCGACATTTCGGCCTTTGTTGTAAGCAGCCAGGTTCTGGAAAGCGGCGGCACATTCGCCGACGCCTTATATTCCTGCCACGAGTTGTGGTCGAAAACGTCCAGCTCTTTCCAATAGTCCATTCCCGCGCGCTTTAATTTTGTGTCGGTAATTGTAAAGCCCAAGGGGTGTATTAGGTGCAAATGCGCTTTAAGCATAGAGCACATTCTGCCTATATTGCCCGTATTTTGCGGAATTTGCGGGTTGTGCAACACAATATGCAGGGGAGGGTTGGGGTTTTTCATAAATTTACTTGCGCCAGCTAAGCTCGCGTTTGGCTTCCTTCCATGCCTGTTCCTTGCGCAGCGAATCGCGCTTGTCGAAAAGTTTTTTGCCCTTGCAAACGGCAATCAGCAACTTGACAAAGCCCTTTTTCATATACATTTTAAGGGGAACAACCGCCAGGTGCTCGGCCTCTATTTTGCCCTTTATCTTTAAAATCTGCTTTTTGTGCAGCAAAAGTTTGCGCGGGTGAACGGGAACGTGGTTGTTTATGTTGCCGAAGTCGTATTCGCTAATATGGGCGTTGTATAAAATCGCCTCGTTTTTTTCTATGCGCACAAAGGCGTCTTTTATCTGGGCTTTGCCCTGCCTTATGCTTTTAATTTCGGTTCCCCTAAGCACAATGCCCGCCTCGAAAGTTTCGCCTATAAAATAGTCGTGCGAGGCTTTCTTGTTTTGTATTTCCAAAACTTTTGGGGCGTTGCTTTCCTTTTTTGCCATTGTTTAGCGCAAATTTTATGTGTTTGAAGATAAAAAAAGCGCAGATTTAACCCTGCGCCTTTTCGGTAAAACCATAAGGGTTATTTGTTCTCGCCGCTATAGAGTGTCCAGGTTATTTTGTGCTCGATTATTTCGCGGAGGGCGATGTCTTCGGGCGATAGGGTTTCGAGCGATTCGATGAGAGGCTTTCTGCCGTTTCTCAGCTGTTTTACTCTTCTGGACACCACGTTTACCAAGATGTTGGGGTCTTGTATTAACTGTTGGGCTTGTCTAAGATAATCTTCTCTCACGGTGATAAAACTCCTATTGTTTAGTATAAGAGGCTAAGGATTTCGCATTTCGACGGGTTTTGCAACACTTTTTTTCGGCGAAAGCTAATTTAACTGCTTTAGCTTCATTAGCGGAACGCCTTTCGAGTTTAAAAGCCAAAGCTCGCCGTTGCTTTTTTTGTCCAATATCATGCTTTTCGAAAGTGCGGTAAGAAACGCGCGTTCGTATTCCATATTCGGGCCCATCATTCTGGTAGAGGCAATGTTGCCTACGCCCAGCCTGCCGCCGTTTTCTATCACAAATTCGCAGCTGAACAAGTTTACGCCCGACATTCCGTTTGCGCGGTTTTGCCCGCTAAATTCTATAAAGGGTGTTTTGCCGCCGTTTTCGGCAACAAATTCCTTGTGGCAGTCGGCAATATATACGGGCTGCCACTTTGTTCCGCTTACGTAGGGAGTGCCCGTTGTGCAGGCGTTTAGCGCAAAAAGTGAAAGTGTAAAAATAATATGGGTTAAAATACGCTTCATATAGGTAGATAAATATACAGTAAATGCAATCGGCAAAAAAGCCCCTTTACAAGCAAAAAATATGCGTAGCGGAAACATTTTTGCAAAAATAGAAATTTTACCGCCTGCATTTTTAGCGTTCCCGGCGATTTTCTTTTTCGGGCGCAAAATTTTCGCCTTTCGAAAAAAAATGTTGACGAAAGCCCCGTTTAGGGTAAATTGGTTGTTTTTCTTACAATAATGAAAACTACAATAGCAAAAGTACAAAAAGATAAGCAGTGGTATGTCGTTGACGCGGCAGATCAGGTGCTCGGTCGCCTGGCGGTTAAAATCGCCAATGTTTTGCGCGGCCGTCACAAGGCGGTTTATACGCCCAATATGGACAACGGCGATCATGTTATCGTCATTAACGCCGAGAAAATTCGCGTCACAGGCAAAAAGGAAGACAGAAAAGAATACATGCACTATACCGGCTATGTAAACGGCGAACGCTACGTTAAATTGTCGGACTATCGTGCAAAGAATCCCGCCTTCCTCATCAAGCACGCCGTAGAAGGCATGATGCCCAACAACAAGCTTGCAAGCGCAATGCTCACAAAACTGCATGTATATGCAGGTGCCGAACATCCGCATGCGGCTCAAAACCCACAGCCCTTTAATTTCTAACTCTTAAATTACCATGGCAAAAAAACAGGAATTTGTAAGCGTAGGACGCCGTAAGACCTCTGTAGCCCGTGTTGCCCTTTCCGACGGCAAAGGCGAAATCAAGGTAAACGGAAAGCCCATCAACGAATATTGCTACACCGAAAAGTTGCTTATGTTGGCCACACGCCCCTTGGTTGTTGCCGACAAATCCTCTTCGGTAGACGCCAACATTAAAGTTAACGGCGGCGGCGCAATGGGTCAGGCAGGCGCAATAAGCCACGGCTTGGCAAGAGCTCTCGAAAAGATGGACGCTTCGCTGCGTCAGGCTTTGAAAGCCGCAGGTTTGATTACCCGCGACGGCCGCGCCAAGGAACGTAAGAAGTCCGGTCAGCCCGGTGCTCGTAAGCGTTTCCAATTCTCGAAACGTTAATTCGATATTTTCATTTTGCACTTTGGTAGCCTTCTCAATGCCAAAGCGCATAATTTCATTTGTAGTTTAAAAATCATTATAGGCGCAAAGCACGATTATTTTACCACTGTATCGGCTTTGCGCCTTTTCTTTTTTTTGTTGCGCATATTTGCTGCGGCGCTTGCCGTGTGCAGCTGTTTTTTATTTATAGCCGCAGGGCTTTTTGCCGCCTTTTTGCGCTGTTGCGGCTGCCCAAGTTTTTTGCCGCTTTTTCGCATAACTGTTTGCGCGGTATTGTGAAGATAAAATGCGTTCGGCAAACTTTAAAAAAAGCTTTGCTGCAAAAGGGCGGTTTAGCATTTGCATTGCCGTTTTGGCGCAAGGTTTATTTTTGCGCGGCAAAAATGCAAAAAGCGCAATGACACAAAAAAGCGCAACCAAATGGGCTGCGCTTTTGCTTTTCGGTTTAAATGGCTTTTTATGCGAAATATTTTACGCCAGCAGAAAATAGCGGCTGGAATTTTTCGCCCGATACGTTTATGCCCACATATTTGCCGCGGCGTTCTGAGTGCCCCATTTTGCCCAGCACCAAACCGCATGGGCTTGTTATGCCCTCTATTGCGCACAGCGAGCCGTTGGGGTTAAAGGGAATGTCGGCGCGCGCGTTGCCCGAAAAGTCTACATACTGCGTTGCAACCTGCCCGTTATTTATCAGGGTTTGCAAAACTTCGGGCTTTGCAACAAACTTGCCTTCGCCGTGCGAAAGGGGAATGGAAAACTCCTCGCCCAATTCGCAATCGGCAAACCACGGCGAAAGCTTGCTTGCAACCCTTGTTGTTGCATAGCAGCTTATGTGGCGCGAAATGTTGTTGTAGGTTAGCGTGGGCGAATTTTCGGTTAGGGGGCGAACTTCGCCGAAGGGAACTAAGCCCAATTTTATCAGAGCCTGAAAACCGTTGCATATGCCCAATACCAAGTTTTTCCTTTCCTTGATATGGCTGTTAATGGCGTCGGTTAAAAGCCTGTTTCTGAAAATTGCGGCAATGAATTTGCCCGAGCCCGCAGGTTCGTCGCCTGCGCTAAAGCCGCCGGGGAACATAACAATTTGGCTGTTCTTTATGCGGCGCGCCATTTCGTCTACCGAGGCTGCAATGTCGGCGTCGCTGCGGTTTTTAAATACGAATATGTCGGCAACGGCCCCCGCTTCTTCGAAGGCTTTGGCCGAGTCGTATTCGCAGTTAGTGCCGGGGAAAACGGGTATGAACACCCTCGGGCGCGCCACTTTGCTTGCGGCTACAATGGGCGATTTTTCGGCATAGCTTACGGTTTTAAGCTCGCCCGAGGCGTCTTTTGCCTTTGTAGGATATACGCTTTCCAGCGTGTTTTCCCAGGCGTTTTGCAGGTCTTTTAAATCCAAAACCGTGTCGTCGAAGCGTATTTTTGCGTCGTCTTTAACGGTGCCCAGCTTTTTTGCGTTAAGCTTTTGCAGTTCGCTTTCGTCGCTAAGCTCTACAATAATAGAGCCGTAGCTTAGGTCGAAGTGCGAGCCTTTAAATTCTTTTGCAAATTCAAATCCCAAGTTGTTGCCCAGGCACGACTTTGTTATGGCTTCGGCCAGGCCGCCCGCGCGTACGGGGCGCATAGATGCAACTTTTTTCGCCAAAACCGCCTTTCTTATAAGGGCGTATTTTTCCGCCATATCGGCAAACTTCGGCAAGCCCAATTTGTCCTTTTCGATTTCGACAAAAGCCACAGTGTTGCCCGCCTTTTTAAATTCTGGCGAGACAATGTTGTCGGCATTTTCGGTTGTAATTGCAAAGCTTACAAGGGTGGGGGGCACGTCCAAATCGTTAAAGCTGCCGCTCATAGAGTCTTTGCCGCCAATGGCCGCCGCCTTAAGCTCTATTTGCGCCTTTAGCGCGCCCAACAATGCCGCAAGCGGCTTGCCCCATCTTTCGGGGTTTGTTCTTAGCTTTTCAAAATATTCCTGAAGCGTTAGGTATATTTTTGTTGTGTCGCCGCCCGTTGCCGCGATTTTTGCGAAAGACTCGCATATCGCGCAAATTGCGCCGTGGTAGGGGCTGTATGCCGCAACATAGGGGTTAAAGCCCCACGAAAATATTGTGGATTTTTTAGTGTCGCCCTTTTCGGTTGAAATTTTAGAGCACATGCTGTCGGCGGGCGAATTTAGGTATTTGCCGCCGAAGGGGTGCAGCACGGCCGAGGCGCCTATGGAAGAGTCGAACATTTCTATAAGACCCTTTTGCGAGCAAACGTTAAGGTCTGCAACAGTGTCCAGCCATTTTTGCGCCGTGTTTTTGCCGTTGTCTTTCAAGAGCGGGTTTTCGCCCCTAGGCTCGCAAACTTTTGCCGAGGCTTCGGCAACGGTGCCGTTTGTATCCAAAAACTTTCTCGAAAGATTTACAATGGTTTTGCCGCGCCATTTCATAACAAGGTAGCCCGTGTCGGTTACCGTTGCAACGTGTTTGCAGGTAAGGTTTTCGGTTTCGGCAAAGTCTATGTATTTTTGCGCGTCTTTTGGCGAAACAACAACGGCCATTCTTTCCTGCGATTCGGAAATTGCAAGTTCCGTGCCGTCCAGGCCTTCGTATTTTTTTGTAACTTTGTCCAAATCTATTTCCAGCGAGGGCGCAAGTTCGCCTATTGCAACCGAAACGCCGCCCGCGCCGAAGTCGTTGCACCTTTTAATAAGGCGGCTTGCCTCTTTGTTGCGGAAAAGCCTTTGAAGTTTGCGCTCCATGGGGGCGTCGCCTTTTTGCACCTCGGCGGAATTTTCGAGAGCTTTTTCGGTATGGTCTTTGGAAGAGCCCGTTGCCCCTCCTATGCCGTCTCTGCCGGTAGCTCCGCCTACAAGAAGGATATAGTCGCCCTTTTCGGGTACGCCCCTTATAACCTGGCTGCGCGGGGCCGCCGCTACAACCGCGCCTATTTCAAGCCTTTTGGCCACGTAGCCGGGGTGGTAAACTTCGGAAACCTGGCCCGTTGCCAAGCCTATCTGGTTGCCGTAGCTGCTATAACCCTTTGCCGCGGTTTTGCAGATTTTGCGCTGCTGCAGTTTGCCGGGCAGTGTTTCGGCAAGGGTTTTGCGCGGGTCGCCGGCTCCTGTAACGCGCATTGCCTGGTACACGTAGCTGCGTCCCGAAAGGGGGTCTCTTATGGCGCCGCCAAGGCATGTTGCAGCCCCGCCGAAAGGTTCAATTTCCGTCGGGTGGTTGTGCGTTTCGTTCTTGAACATCACAAGCCACTCCTCGGTTTTGCCGTCTATTTCTACGGGAACTACTATGCTGGCCGCGTTGATTTCGTCGCTTTCTTCAAGGTCGTTTAGCTTGCCCGCCTTCTTTAGAACGCGCATGCCTACAAGGGCAATGTCCATAAGGCAAATGTGCTTGCCCTTGGCCTCAAGGTTAAGGTCTTTGCGGTATTGCAGGTATTTGTTCCATTCGTCCTTTATTTGGTCGCAAACTTCGCCGTTTTCGAAGGAAACGTTTTTTAAATGCGTTAAAAATGTGGTGTGGCGGCAGTGGTCGCTCCAATAGGTGTCCAGCACCCTTATTTCGGTAATTGTCGGGTTGCGCTTTTCGGTTTGCGCAAAATACTGCTGGCAAAAACTTAGGTCGGCAACGCTCATTGCAAGCGAAAGCGATTTGTGCAAGTCGGCAATTTCGCTTGGCGACATTGTTATGAAGTTTTCCACAATCTTTACGTCGGCGGGAACTTTTGCCGCAATGTTTAAAGTTTCGGGTTTTTTGTCGGCCGCAATGCGGCTGTCTACCGCGTTTACCAGATATTTTTTAACCGCGGTCAAATCGCTTTCGCCAAGCTTGCCCTTTAGCACGTAAACGGTAGCGCACGCGATTTTCTTGCGCTTTTTGGCCATAAGCTGTAGGCACTGTTCGGCCGAGTCGGCGCGCTGGTCGAATTGCCCTGGCAGATATTCTACCGCAAACGAAATTTCGTCGCCGGCAAGAGGGAAAGTTTCTTCGTACAAAGTTTCTACGGGCGCTTCGCAAAAGATTGTGTATTTTGCGTTGTCGTAGTCGGCGTCGTCCAAATCCTGAATGTCGTATCTTTGCAAAATTCTCGCGTTTTCGAGATTTTTAAGGTTCAACGAGTTTTTAAGGTCTTCCAGACACGCTTTTGCGCCGTTGGCAAATTCGTCTTTGGGTTCTACAAAAATTCTTCTAATCATCTCTCTATTTAAGACTATGCGGATTTTATCTTCAACAAAAAATTGAGCCTTTTGCGCATATAGTTTGGCCTTTGAAGGTGCGGCAAAACACTTTATTGTTGCTAACGCGGCTTTTTGGCTGTTTACTGCCGATAAAATATAAACGATATGGACACAAATGCCAACGAAAACGGCGCGTATATTGCCGACATAATTTTTACGGGACACGTTCAGGGCGTGGGCTTTAGGTTTAAATGCTTTAGGATAGCTGCTAGTTTCGAAGTTTCGGGTTTTGTGCAGAATCTGCCCGACGGCTCGGTGCGCTTGGCGGCTGCAGGCAAAAAAAGCGAAGTGCAGGCTTTTGTAGCCGAGGTAAAAAAATCGCTGTCGCCCTTTATCCGCAATGCCGACGAAAGCGACGGCTTCGGCGAAAACCCCTATAAATCATTCGACATAAGATGAACGCCGTAGACGTCGAAAACCTAAGCAAATACTACCGTTCGCGGATAAGGGGGCGCTTGATATGCGCGCTTAAAGACGCAACGTTTTCGGTTCCCGAAAATTCGAT
This sequence comes from uncultured Opitutales bacterium, assembly GCA_934660865.1. Lineage (GTDB taxonomy): Bacteria > Verrucomicrobiota > Verrucomicrobiia > Opitutales > Intestinicryptomonadaceae > CAKUIA01. The sequence goes on along the minus strand of CAKUIA010000019.1, from coordinate 36,795 downwards.
TTTCGGCATAATAGGCGCAAACGGCGCGGGCAAAAGCACCACCATAAAAATCCTGACGGGGCTTATACGCAAAAGCGGCGGCTCTTTTAAAATTTTCGGCGAGCCGCTTACGCAAAAAAACAAGTCGCTTATGGGCTATCTGCCCGAAACGCTTTCGTTTTACGGATTCTTAAACGCATACGAAACGCTGCTTTTTTACGCAAAACTTTGCGGAATTTCGAAGTCGAAAGCCGCGCAAAAAGCGGTTGAAATTCTCGACAAAGTAGGCCTTGCAAACGACGCAAACCGCCCGCTTAGGGAATATTCGAAGGGCATGCTGCAAAGGGTTGCAATAGCGCAGGCCATAATACATTCGCCGCGCCTGGTTGTGCTGGACGAACCCGCTTCGGGCTTGGACCCAATAGGGGCTGCCGACATGCGCCGCATTATATTGGATTTGCGCGATTCGGGCAAAACCGTGCTGCTTAGCTCGCACCAAATGGGCGATGTGGAAAAACTGTGCGACGGCGTGGTTTTAATGGCAAAGTCGCAGGTAAGGGCAAAGGGCACTTTAAGCGAATTGCTAAAGCGCGAAAACGCCTACACTTTGCAAATGTGCGACACTCCGAAAGAAACGGCCCTTTGCGTTAGAGACTTCGCCGAAAGGCAGGGCTGCAAGATAGCCGATTTCGGCGAGTCGCGCGAAAGTTTGGACACTTATTTTGAAAGGGTTTCGCGCCAATGAACAAGATTTTTGCCATAGCCGAAAATTCGTTTAAAGACGCAATAAGGCAGAAAATTTTGCTGTTGTTTGCGTTTGTTGCGGTGTTGCTGACGGCGCTTTCGTTTTATATGTCGAACATAGATTTGGGCGAGGGCAAAATGCGCTTTATCGCCGATTTTGCCGACGGCGCGGCGGGGTTTTTCGGCGCGATTATTTCCATATTGGTTATATGCCAGTCGCTGTATTCCGAATTCGACACTAAAAGCGTTTATATGATTATTTCGAAACCCGTTTCGTATGCGCAGTTTATTTTCGGCAAATTTGCGGGGGCGGCTTTTTTGATAGGCGTATACCTTTTTATAATCTCGCTGGTTTCGTGCGCCGAATTGCTGTATGCGCAACAATCGCTTAAAAACATTCCCGCCGAGCTTTTAAGCGGCGGCAAACTGCAGCTTAACGTTTGCGGGCTTTTTGTGTATTTCTTTGCCCAGTGGGTGAAATTGTGCACGGTTTGCGCAATGGCGGGGCTGTTGGCGGTGCTGTCTAAAAGCCTTATGTTTTCAATGGTAATGTCGTTTTGCGCGTATGCGGTTTGCCTGCTTAAAGGTTCGGTTGCCCTTCTCGACAACATTGCGCTAAAGGCGGCTTTGGCGGCTTTCCCCGACCTTTCGCTTTTCGACGTTTCCAGAAGCTTTTTATTTGGCGGCATAAACTGGGGTGCAATGCCATTTATGCTCGGCTATGGCGCAATCTACATTGCCGTTTTCGGCGCAATTTCGGCCTATGCGTTGTCGCACAGAGAGTTTTAAAAAAACGGCGCTGCCGTATTTTGCGTTTGCGCTTGTCCTCTACATTGCGGGCGGAATTTTCGATTTTGCGCGGCAAAAATCTGGCATATTTAAAGACTGCGCTGTTGCCGAAAAAAGCGCGGTGAAAAGTTCGGGCACAATGCTTTTCGGCGTGCTAAGCGGCTATGGCGCGGTTCTTGCCGACTTTGTCTGGATTGCCTCGTACGGCGACTGGGAAATGGGCAATGCCGCCGGGTGCGCGGCGAATATGGAATTGGCTTTGGCGTTAAACCCGAATATGAAAAGCTTTTGGAGTATGGCTTCGGCAATTACAGCCTACGATATGCCCTATTGGATTGCGCGCGAAAAAGGCGTTGCCCCGCAAAGCGCCGAGTTTAAAAGGATAGAGCGCATACAGGCAAAAAGGGGTGTTGCGTATCTAAAAAAGGCATTGTTGCGCTTTCCCGAAAACAGGGCATTGCTTATACAGCTTGCCGAATTGTACGAAAAAAAGCTGGGCGACTTAAACGCGGCCATAGACTGCTACGAAAGAGCGGTTTTGACGGATAAAACCATGGTTTTTCCAAAACGCGCCCTTGCCGAATTGTACGCAAAAAACGGCAATATGCCAAAGGCCGAGGCGATTTTAAACGGGCTTATATTGCGGGCCGAAAAAGACTCGCCCATTTACAAATCTTTGGCAGAGCAGCTAAACGCGATTAGGGCAAAGGCCAAGCGCTAAACTTTGCGCCTTTTTTATTTTACAAAGAAACCGCTTTTGCGCATTTTAAGCGGGAGGGGGTTGCAATCGCAACTTTGTGCCAATCAAAACCTTGCAATTTCGGAAAATTTAATCAAAAATTTTCTCGATTTTTGCCGACAAAAGGGAAATATTCTAAAAGGTCAATTTATTTTTATATATGTTCACACTTTTTACATACAATTTGCTGGCGCAAGCCGCCGCACAACCGGGCATTTTCACTTATTTTTCCGACTCGAACGCAGCCGGCAAAGCCATTATATATTTGCTGATGATTTTCAGCGTTTGGGCGTGGTCTATAATGATAGGCAAGTATATGGATTTAAAGACCATGGCCGACGAAAATATGTCTACCGAGCGCAAGTTGCAGGCAAGCAAGTCGGTTATAGACGCGGTTGTAAATTTCGGCAAAACCGTTTCGGGCCCCTATGCCGCTTTGCTTAAGGAGGCTGTAGGCGCATGGAGCAGGTACGACGGCGGCGATTTGGGCGAGCAAAACCTTACTTTGAGAATGGGAATGGTTGAAAACGCCCTGCAAAGAGCCGTTTCGGTGCAGACAATGCGCTACGAAAAAAAGATGGTTATGCTGGGCTCTATTATTAGCGGTGCGCCGTTTTTGGGTTTGTTGGGCACGGTTTGGGGCGTTATGGACAGCTTTGGCTCTATGAGCCTTCAGGCAAGCGCAACGCTGCAGCAGTTGGCCCCTGGCGTTTCGGGCGCTTTGCTTACAACCATTGCCGGTCTGATTGTTGCAATACCTTCGGTTTTCGGCTACAACTATTTGCTTAGCCGCTCGAAGAGCATGGTAAACGATTTGGAAAATTTTGCCAGCTCGCTTGCCGACAAAATAGAGCTTGAAAGCCGCATGCGCGATATGCTTAAAAGAAGGGCAGCCCACGCCTCGCAGATGGCGCCGAAAAGCAATCCGTATAACGTAGGCGAAAGGCAGTTTGCGGCCGCCCAACAGCAGGGAGGCTTTGCAAAACCGCAACCTGCGCAACCGCAATATGCGCCGCAATACCAACAGCAGTTTGCCCAGCCGCAAGATGTTGTGCGCCAAAGCGTTCCCCAAAACATATCGCAGGGCATACAGCAAAATTCCCGGCAAAATATGCAACAGGCGGCAATGCCCAATTTTGGCGCGCAACCTGCAAAAGAGCAAACGCCGCCGCAAAACGTTTTCGATTTTGCCGCCGACGAAAATTCAGGCCCCGTTCCTCCAAGAAGCTTCGAGGATTAAAATATGGCGAGAACCTTTAAAAGAAAAGAGTCGCTTGGGGCTTTAACCGAGCTTAACATAACGCCGCTTATGGACTTGGCGTTTTCGTTGCTGATTATTTTCATGGTTACAACGCCCCTTTTAGAGCAAACCGTAGAGCTTAAGCTGCCCACGCAGGAAAAAATGCCCAACTCTACTCGCGACGACAAGGTGAAGTTTCAGGTTATAAACATAGACGCAAAGGAAAATATCTACTGGGGCGACGAAAAGGTTTCGCTAGAGCAGCTTAACATATATTTGCGCAAACTTTCGCTGGAGCCCGAGCCCAGCCCCATAACCCTTAGGGGCGACGGCAAACTTCCGTACCAAAAGGTTATGGACGTAATTAGCGCAATAAAAAAGCACAACCTAAAAAAACTGAATCTCGACACGGAGGTTAAGTAGGAAATGTCGGACGACAACACCAACAGGGGCTTTGGCGTATCGCTGTCGCTGCACGCGTTTGCATTGTTTTGCTTTGTGCTTTCGATGTATGTCGGAGACTTTTTTAAAGAGGAAGTTCAGGAAAAATTGGTGTTCGACATGGTAGAGCCGCCTCCCCCCGAATTGCAGACTTTGGAAGACGCCTCTATGGACGAACCCGAAGCCTCGCAAATAGAAACTCCCAAAGTAAAGGAGATAGAGCCTATAAAGCTTCCCGAGCCCGAGCCTAAGGTTGAGCCCAAACCCGATCCGGACCCAATGCCTTCGCCAAAGCCCGAAAAACCCAAGCCCGAAAAGCCGAAAAAAACCGAGCAAAAGAAGGCCGAACAGCCTCCCCAAAAGATAAGCCTAAAGGATTTTCGCAAAAACAACCCCCTAAAAGACGCGCCCAAAAAGCCCGCAAAAAAGAGGGGCATTAAAGTTCCCAAAATTACAAACTACGGAACTAACATAGACAAATACCGCGAAAGCCCCAATATAGGGACGGCTACAATAGACGGCGTAAAGCTCGAAAACGCGATTATGGCGTATATAGAATCGATAAAGGCCGAGGCAAAGCGCAAGTGGACACTGCCCGTAGAATGCACGGGCATGAACTTTAGCGTTAAAATTGCATTTAAGGTTTCTTCCGCCGGCGTAATTAGCGGGGTAAGGATTATAAGGTCCAGCGGGTCGGCCGCTTTCGACAATTCGGTTGTAGACGTATTTAAGCGGCTTAGGCTGCCTTTCCCGCCGCCCAACGGCCAGCCGCAAACCATAAATTTGGTGTTCGAATCGGTTTAGTCGGCAACAAAAAAAGCTTTCCCGCACCGTTCGGGAAAGCTTTTTTAATATATTTGCGCTTTTTACGCGCTTAGCATTGCCTTTACCATTGCGTTTACTCCGGCTGCAAGCTGCACGGTGTTTTGCGACAGCATATAGGCGGGTGTGCTATATACGTTGAATTTCCCGTCGAAAACGAACGACGAAACCCCGCAGTTTACGTGGGTAGCCCCCATTGCCTCTACGGCTTTTGCCGTTGCAGCGTCGTTGCCCACAGTAAGCTTTACGCCGTTTGAAATATGGCGGGCCGCAATCACGGGCGAAATGCACAAAAAGCCGATGGGCTTTTTTGCGCTTAAATTTTTGTCGATGGCCGCCGCAACGCAGCCGTTAACCGTGCAGTTTTCGCCTTCCATTGCAAAGTTGCACAGGTTTTTTGCGGCCCCAAAGCCGCCTATAAATATAAGCGCGCTAAAATCTTCGGGCGAATATTTTGAAAGGTCGGTGCATGCGCCCCTTGCAATTCTTGCGCTTTCGGTCAAAACGTTGCGCTTTTGGCAAAGGGGCTTTCCCGTTAGGTGGTCTACAACATCTAACTGCTCCGTATTCGGCGCAAAAAAGTGCGCTTTTGCCCCGCAGTTTTCCACCGCGTTAAGCGTAATTACGGCTTCGTGGATTTCCGAGCCGTCTAAAACTCCGCAGCCCGACAAAACTATTGCAACGTTTTTCATGCTACCACAGTCTCCTTACTTTGCGCGGGTTTGCGGGCTTTTCGTAATACATTGTGTTCTCCTCCAAATAGCCCGAAAACGCTATGCCCGAAAGCACAATGGCCTTTTTCGCCAAAATAGTTCCAGGCTGCAAAACGGCGTTGCAGCCGCATTCGGCTTTGTCGGCCAAAATTGCGCCGAATTTGCGCAGGTTTGTCTGCACTTTTCCGCTTTCGGTGTGCGCGTAAACGCCGCTTTTGTCGAGCTTTAAGTTGGCGCAAATCACGCCTGCGCCCAAGTGCGAAAAGTTGCCCAAAATGGAGTCGCCCACATAGTTAAAGTGGGGTATTTGCGCATTGTCCATAACAATGCAGTTTTTAAATTCGCAGGAGTTCCCCAACACGCAGTTTTCGCCCGCAATAACGTTGCCCCTTATGTATACCGAGGGTCTAAGCTCGGTGTTTGCCCCTATGTAGGCGGGGCCTATTATTGTGCCGAAAGGCGGCAGCTTTGCGGTTTTGTGTATGAAAACTTTGCCCTCTATGTGCAGGTTTTGCGGAATTTCGGACGGCGCTTTGGCGTCTTTTAAAGAGCCAAAGTCTATGGCGTTTAACGCGTCTTTAATTTTCGGCAGCCATTGCCACGGCTGCGCGTTTGGGTCGAAAAATTCCGAAAAAATCTTAAGCGATTCGGGTAATGTAAAAAGTTCGCAAGCTTTCATAACAAACACTTTATTTGCATTAATCGGACATTGTAAAACAAAAAATTAGAACAAAAGGGCAAGCGTGGAAACTATTGTAATTGCAATTATGAATTTGCGGTACGCCTTTTCGGGCAAAAGCTTTGTAAGGTAAATCCCCAAAATTGCCCCGATAAATATGGCGGGTATTCCCAGGCAGTCTATTGCAAGGGTTTGCAGGGTTATGTTTTTCCACACAAAGCCCTGCAGGGGCAGCTTTAGGTAGTTTACGCATAAAAAGAACCATGCGTTTGTGCCCACAAAGGCGAATTTCGGCAGCCTCATGCTAAGCAGGTATACCGCCATAACGGGGCCCGCGGCGTTGCCTATCATTGTGGAAAAGCCGCCCAATATGCCGAAAAGCGGCGCATACCACCACGAATTTACGCACGAGTTTTCGTTCGTAAGCTTTTTGTCGAACGCCATAACCGCAAAGCCGCCGAGTATGCAAATTGCAAGCAAAACCTTGAACATATTTTCGGGCACCATTTTGTCGACTGCTATTGCAAGGAAAAACCCCGCCACCGCCGACGGCAAAAGCCTTGCAACATATTTAAAAACGCAGTCGCGCTTGTAGTATACTACGGCAATTAGGTCGGCAAAGCAAAGTATCGGCAAAACAACTCCCGTAGACTCCTTTGCCCCGAATGCCATCGCCATAAGCGGAATGGATATTATGCTTATTCCCTGTATGCCCGTTTTCGACATTCCAAGCAATAGCGAGCTAAACATAAGCGCAAAAAGCTGAAAAGTTGTCAGATAAATCCCGAAAATTTCCATATAAAATTTTTTGGATAAAAATAAAACGCCCCTTGGGCTTTTGTTGCGAGACATTTTTTTTGCCCGCACGCAAAAAGCGCCTTTCATTATACTTGATTGCGCGCCCGATTAAGTGCATATTTTGCCTTGAATTTTATTTGAAACAATGAGGGTCGTAGAGCTTTTAAGTCCTGCAAAGAATTGCGAGGTGGCGCGTTCGGCAATAAACGCGGGCGCCGACGCCGTCTACATAGGGGCAAACAGCTTTTCGGCAAGGCAGAACGCCGCAAACGACACCGACAGCATAAAAAGCCTTTGCGAATATGCGCATTTGTTCGGCGTAAAGGTTTACGTTGCGCTAAATACCCTTTTAAGGGACGGCGAATTAAACGCGGCGCAAACTCTTATACACGACCTTTACAACGCCAAGGTAGACGCGATTATAGTGCAGGATATGGGCATATTGAATATGGACTTGCCTGAAATTACCCTGCATGCAAGCACGCAGTGCGACATAGACACCCCCGAAAAGGCGAAGTTTTTGTACGAGGCGGGGTTTGACACAATAGTTTTGGCGAGGGAGCTTTCGCTTAAAAAAATAGGGCAAATTGCCGGGGCTGTTCCCGAATCGAAAATAGAGGTTTTTGTGCACGGGGCTTTGTGCGTATGCAAAAGCGGCAAATGCTATTTAAGCGAGGCCATAGGCGGCCGAAGCGCAAACAGGGGGCAGTGCGCGCAACCGTGCCGAATGAAGTATTCTTTGCTGGACGCAAACGGCAAAAAGGCGGCTGCCGACGCCTACTATTTGTCTTTAAAAGACATGAACCGCAGCGTGTTTTTGGGCGAGTTGATAGAGGCCGGCGTTTCGTCTTTTAAGATAGAAGGCAGGCTTAAAGACGCCGACTATGTGAAAAATACGACAAGCTACTACAGCGATTTGCTGAGCGAAATTGCGCGGCAAAAGGGCGTAAAAAGGCAGTCGTTCGGCAGGGTTGTAAAAAGGCCCTTTTCGGGAGACGTAAACAAGGTTTTTAACCGCGGTTTTACCGACTACGGAATGTTGGAAAACGCCCCGAAAAATTTTGCAAGCATGCAAAGCCCCAAATCCAGAGGGCAGTATTTGGGCAAAATAACCAAATTGCACGGCAAAAACGCCTTTTATTTAAACGGGCTAAAAATAGAAAACGGAGACGGCTTTTTTGCGCTTTCGCCCGACAATATAGCCTACGGCTTTAGGGTTGAAAAGGTAGAAAACGGCATTGCAAAATGCTCGGGGCAAGGCGCGCTTGTTGCAAACAGCCAAATATGGCGCAATTCTTCGGCGGCAAACGACAGGCTTTTTTGCAGGGAGTTTGCAAGAATGTTGTCGTGCAAAATGTCGGCAAAGTGCTCGGGCAAATTTTTCGAGATTTTGCTGGAATGCGAAAACGGCATTTCGGCGGTGCGGCAGTTTGCTTTCGAAGAAAACGCCGACAACTTTTCGGCGGCGTGCGAAAGGGTGAAAACTTCGTTTTTAAAGGGCGGCGAATATCCGTTTTTGGTCGAAAACTTTTCTTTTGAAGGCGGCAAAATTCCGTTCTATAAAGCCTCGCAAATAAACGAAATAAGAAGGGCGCTTTTTGCCGAGCTAAAGGGCAATATTTTGCAGGCCTACAATGCGCAGTACCTTGCAAAAAAACGCAGGCGCGGGATTTCGCCCGACGGCGCAAAATTGTTCGAAAACAGCTCCTTCGAGCTAAACTCGCTTAACGGGTTGTCCGACGCGTTTTACCGCCGCTGCAACGTGCAAAACATAACGCACGCCCCCGAAAGCGGTATGGATATGGACAAAAAAAGGGTAATGCGCACGGCGCACTGTGTTTTAAGGGAACTGGGGCTGTGCAAAAAAAAGGCGAAAACGCCCTTTCTAGAGCCCCTGTATTTGGCCAACGACAGCGCAAAACTGCGGCTAGAATTTACTTGCAAAGACTGCGGTATGAACGTATTTTACGAAAGATAAAATTACTTCGGGTATGGACTTATTATTGCTTCTTATTGTAGGCAGCGTGCTGCTTTGTCTGGAATTTTTTTTGCCGAGTTTCGGGACTTTAAGCATAATGGCGGTTTTGTGCTACGCGTATGCCATATTTTTGGCGTTTTCCGACTTCGGTTTGGTTGCAGGATTGCTGATAAGCGTGCTGTGCGTTATAGTTTCGATTTTTGCGATTGCAATGGGGCTGAAATTTTTGCCGAAAATGAAGCTTACAAAATCGCTTTCGCTGGACACAAAAACAAGCGAGCCCGAAAATTCGGCCTTGGCGTATGCGGGCAAAACGGCCACGGCGCTAACGGATATGTCGCCTACGGGCAGGATTGTTGTAGACGGCAAAACATTCGAAGCCCAAAGCGAGCTGGGCTTTGTGGAGAAGGGCAGCCGACTGGTGATTACGGGCGGCGACAATTTCAGATTAACAGTAAAAAAATCGGAGAAATAAAAATATCATGCTATTGGCAGACTCACTAAATACGATAATAATAGTTGCAACGCTATTGGCCGCAATAGTTGTGCTGGTGGTAATTGTAACCTTTGTCGGCACTTGGCTTAAGGCGCTGCTGGCGGGCGCTCCCGTTTCGATGCTTACGCTTTTGGCGATGAAACTTAGGGGCGTTCCCTACGGAATGATTGTAGACGCGCGCATTACGGCGGTTAAGTCGGGACTGAATTTAAGCATTGCGCAACTCGAAGAGCACTATTTGGCCGAGGGCAACCTAATCCCCACCGTTCAGGCTATTGTAGCCGCAAACAAGGCGGGTATGGACCTGTCGTGGGAAAAGGCAAGGGCGATAGACCTTGCCACAAAGGGCACGGGCAAAACCGTCGGCGAGGCTGTAAGAACTTCAATTAACCCGAAGGTTATAGACTGCCCCAACCCCAATTCGGGCAGGCACAGCATAGACGGCGTGGCAAAAGACGGCATTCAAGTTAAAGTGCGCGCCCGCGTTACCGTAAGGACAAACCTTAAAACGTTTATAGGCGGCGCCCAAGAGGAAACCATTATCGCGCGAGTCGGCGAAGGCATAGTTTCCACAATAGGCTCGTCGGACACCTACAAGTTTGTTTTGGAGCACCCCGACCATATCTCCAAAGTTGTATTGGGCCGCGGCTTGGATTTGGGCACGGCGTACGAAATTTTGTCGATAGACATTGCCGACGTGGACGTAGGCGAAAACATAGGCGCAAAGTTGCAGGAAGCCCAGGCCATTGCAAACAAGAATATGGCGCAGGCCCAAGCCGAAATCAGAAGGGCCGCCGCCGTTGCCCTGGAGCAGGAAATGAAGGCAAAGGTAGAGGAAATGAAAGCGAAAGTTGTAGAAAGCGAATCGCAAGTGCCTTTGGCTTTGGCCGAATCTTTAAAGAGCGGCAAAATGGGCTTTATGGACTACTATAAATTGCAGAACATTCAGTCCGACACAAATATGCGCGATTCGATTTCGGGCAAAAGCCCCGCAAAGAAGTAGTGCAAAACAATGCGGTTTGAATCCGACATATCCGAGATTATACCCATAATAATGATTGTATTATGGGTGCTCTTTGGCGTGTTTGGCGCGGCAAAAAATATCAAAAAGCAGGCGCAAAACACCACCAAAGACTTTGAAGCGGCAAAAAGGCGCATGCAGGAGCTAAAGCGCCGCAACGCGCAGGCTGAAAACGGCGGCGAACGCGGCGTTTTGCGCGAAGAACAAGCAGGCTATTCGGATTTTTACGACGAAATAAAAGAGGAGCTGCAAAGCCGAAAAAATGCACCCAAGCCCGAAGTCGCCGCAAAACCCGTTGCCAAAGAAGAGCATATCGACGCCTATTCGCACAAGGCGCCCGAAGCGCCCGCATTCGAGCATTTCGACTACAACAAGTCTTTGCAGGAGGCCGAGCGCGTTTTAAGGGAAACGCAGCTAAGGCTTGAAAACGTGCACACAAAATATGCCGCAAAGCCCGAGGAAAACGGGCTTTTAGACAACAATTCGCATTTGTCGGAATTGCTTAAAAACAAGCCCTTTTTAAAAAACGCAATGGTTTGCGCCGAAGTTCTCGGCAAGCCCGTTGCATTGCGCGATTCTTAAATGTGTGCCGACAAACTTAAAGAATGCCTTAACCTGCGTTTTGGCTTGCAAGACTTTAGGCACTCGCAACGCGCCATTATAGAAAGCGTTTTGTCGGGCAAAGACACTTTGGCGGTTATGCCCACGGGGGGCGGCAAAAGTTTGTGCTACCAGCTGCCGGCCCTTATGTTCGACGGGATAACTTTTGTTGTTTCGCCGCTGATTGCGCTGATGAAAGACCAGGTAGACTCCCTTAACGCAAAGGGCATTGCAGCCGCCTGCATAAACAGCGCGCAAAGCCTTGCAGAGCAAAGGGAAAGCATTTCGGCTTTAAAGAGCGGCAAAATAAAGCTTTTATACATTGCCCCCGAACGCTTTAAGGCGCAGTCGTTTTTGTCGGCCATAAGGGGGGTAAATGTTTCGCTGTTTGCAATAGACGAAGCCCACTGCATAAGCCAGTGGGGGCACGATTTTAGACCCGACTACATGCGCTTGGGCAAAGCCGCAAAGCTGCTTGGCAACCCCGTTGTTGCGGCCTTTACGGCAACCGCCACCGAAGACGTTCGCCGCGACATTGTAGACCAGCTTGCCATGCGAAACCCGTCGGTTTTTGTTTCGGGTTTTGAAAGGCCCAACTTAAGCTTTAACGTGCGAAGCGTGTCGAAAAAAGCCGAAAAGCTCGACAGAATTATGGAGCTTTACGACAAATACAAAACGGGGATTGTGTATTGCGCCACGGTAAAGAGCGCCGAAAGCCTTTCGGAGGATTTGGCCGCCGAAAAAGTGCCGCACATACTCTACCACGGCAAGATGTCGCCCCAGCAAAGGGACGAGGCTCAAGACCTTTTTATGTCCAAAAAAGTGGGGTTGGCCGTGGCCACAAACGCGTTCGGTATGGGCATAGACCGCCCCGATATAAGGTTTGTGTGCCACTACGAACTGTGCGGCAGCATGGAAAGCTACTATCAGGAGGCGGGGCGCGCCGGCAGAGACGGCAAAGACGCCTATTGCGAAATGCTTTTTATGTATGCCGACAAAAGGGTTCAGGAATTTTTTATAGAGGGGGCAAACCCAGATTTGGATTTCATAAAAAAATGCTACCGCCTTTTGCGCGACTTGTCCGACAAAGAGGGCTTTTGCCAGCTTTCGATAGAGGAAATGACAAACCTTTTGTCGGAAAGGGGCAAAAAAAAGGCGAACCAAATGGCGGTTTCGTCGGCCTTGTCCATATTGCGCAGATACTCGCTTATAGAGCGTTTCGACGGCGAAACGGGGCGCGTAAAATGCACAAGAATTTGCGACTTAAGCCTAAGCGAAAGGGATTTGCCTATAGACGCGCAGGCGCTTTTGCTTAAAAAACAGAGGGATTTGGGAAAATTAAAGTCGGTTTTGGCCTATGCGTATTCTTCGGGCTGCCGCCAAAGATGGATTTTAGACTATTTCGGCGAAACATATGCCGTAGACTGCGGCAAGTGCGACAAATGCCGTTCGGGCGTTTCCGACAAGGCCGAAACGGTTGAAGGCGAAAAGCTGGAGATTGTGCGAAAAGCTTTAAGCTGCGTAGCTAGAATGTCTTACAAAACGGGCAGAAATATGTGGGAGCCGCGCTTCGGCAAAGACAGGCTTGTAAAATGCCTTGTAGGCAGCAAAGACGAAAAAATAGTTTCGGCGCATTTAAACGAGCTTTCTACCTACGCAATCTTAAAGGAATACGGCAAAAACTTTGTCGCCAAGCTTATAGATTGCATGATAGACGCCTCGTTAATAGAGCTTAGCTGCGGCGACTACCCGCTTGTAGGGCTAAGTTCGAAGGGCATAGAGGTTATGCTAAACGCAAAAAGCCCGTATATGGAATTTCCCGAAATTCCCGAAAAGGGCGAAAAGCGCAGGGCAAAGATTGCCGAAAAAACCTACGCCAGCGACGAAATGCCCGACGACACCGAGCTTTACAAAAAACTGGTATCTAAACGAAACCAGCTTTGCCACCTAAGGGGAAATGTTCCCGCCTACATGGTGTTTCCCAACACGGTTTTAAAAAAGCTTGCCGACCTAAAGCCCGAAAATGCCCAAGAGGCTATGTCCATAAAAGGCATAGGCGAAAAAAAGGCGGCAACATTTTTGCCCACATTCCTTAAAATTATTGCCGAGCATAAAGAGTAGCGCTACCTATATTTTATTTCCGTTTTACCCAAAGCGGGGCGCGCGGCTTTATGCCTTTTTAAAAAATTACCCCTACGGGGTAGAAAAGTCGCTTTCAAAATAAAAGTTGACGAAAAGCCCCCCAAGTATATTAGTTGTAGATTTTCATAACCATAAAAGGAGTTAAATGAAAATTCAGGTTCTAAAAAGTAAGTTGTTGCGTGCAACTACAACCGAAGTAAGGGTAGACTACGAGGGCTCGTTGGCCATAGACATTGATTTGATGAAACTTGTCGGCATGCACCCGTACGAAAAAATCCTTGTAGGCAACATAAATTCGGGCACAAGGTTCGAAACTTATGCAATCCCGGCTGAAGCCGGCAGCAAGACATTTTCCATACGCGGAGCGGCCGCGCATCTCGGCAAAGTGGGCGATTTGCTTGTAATAATGTCGTTCGCCCAAATAGACGAAAAGGACGCCGAAAATTGGGTTCCGAGAACGGCTACTTTGGCCGAAAACAACACCAAGGTAATTAAAAAGCTTAACACTTTATTTTAAATTACAAACCACACCAACCAACACATATGAAAGAAAAACTATTCATTCCCGGTCCCATTCAGGTATCCGAAAAGACCTATAAGGCTATGACTACCCCGATTATGGGGCACCGCAGCAAGGAATTTGTTGCGCTGTACAACGGCATACAGCCTTTGCTAAAACAGTTGTTCTACACGAACGACCCCGTATATCTTAGCACAAGCAGCTCGTGGGGCGTAATGGAAGGCGCAATAAACAACGTCTGCAAAAAGGCGGTGTTAAATTGCGGCAACGGTTCGTTCTCCGACAAGTGGTACGATGTTGCAAAGCGCAACGGCAAAGAGGCAACCCTCCTTTCGTTCGACTGGGGCAAACCCGTAGATCCCGAAGCGGTTCGCAAGGAATTGTCGACGGGCAAATACGACGCCATTACCATTATCCACAACGAAACTTCTACCGGCACTATGAGCGACATCAAATCGCTTATGGAAGTTATAAGGCAGTTCCCCGACGTTGTTTCGATTATCGACACGGTAAGCTCTTTCTCGGCAATGCCCATTAAGAAAGACGAATTGGGCATAGACGTTATGGTAACGGGCTGCCAAAAGGCCTTGGCCATTCCCCCGGGATTGTCGTTTTGCTCGGTTTCGCAAAAGGCTTTGGATAGGGCAAAAGAAGTTCCCAACCGCGGCTACTATTTCGACTTTTTGGAATTCCAAAAGAACTACGAAAAGGGTATGACTCCGTCGACTCCCGTAATTTCGCTGATTTTGGCTTTGAAAAGCAAGCTCGACGAAATCTTCGCCGAAGGCCTCGAACACAGATACGCGCGCCACATTGCCACGAACAAGATGGTCCGCGACTGGGGCTATTCTAAGGGCTTCGAGCTTTTCCCCGAAGAAAAATACTCGTCGGTAACGCTAAACTGCTTTAAAAACAACCTTAACATTGACATGGCGGGCTTTGTTTCCGAATTAAAGAAGCGCACGGGTATGATAATAAACGGCGGCTACGGAAAAATTAAGGGAACGACATTCCGCATTTCCAATATGGGCGACGAAACAAAGGAAACTATCGAAGAATTGATAGCCGCTTTGGATTCGGTTTTGCCCGAATTTATTAAGTAGTTTATCTTTCGGGATTGATGAAAAAGCTTGTTATAGCCGAAAAACCGAGCGTTGCGGCCGATATAGCGCGCGTGCTCGGCAAGATGCGCAAAATAGACGACTACTACGAAAACGACGAGTTTGTCGTTTCGTCGGCGGTCGGCCATCTTGTCGAACTTTGCATGCCCGCCGACATCGACAAAAAATACGCCCGCTGGAGCATGGCTACCTTGCCCATCATTCCCGAAAAATTCACCCTTAAGGCGATAGAAAAGACAAAGCCGAAGCTAAAATCCCTAAAATCGCTGATGGGCCGCCCCGATATAGACGTGTTGTACAACGCCTGCGATGCGGGCCGAGAGGGCGAACTTATCTTTACATACGTTTACGAAATCTGCAAATGTAAAAAACAGCGCATGCGTTTGTGGTTTTCTTCGATGACGCCCGACGCCATTAGAGAGGCTTTTGCAAATCTGCGAAGCCAGGACGAAATGGAGTCGCTGCAAGACGCCGCCCGCTGCCGAAGCGAGGCCGACTGGCTTATAGGCATTAACGGAACAAGGGCGGTAACTACCCGAATGTACGGCAGCCGCGTAAAGGAAATGGTAAGCGTAGGCCGCGTTCAAACGCCCACCCTTGCCATGATTGTCGAGCGCCAGGAGCAAATAGAGGCTTTCCAGCCCAAAAAGTTCTGGAAAATTTTGGCCGACTTTAAGGTTGCCAACGGCGAATACACTGGAGTGTACATTAAGCCCGACTTTAAGGCCGACAAGGATTCTCCCGACAAGGCCGACCGCGTTTGGGACTATGCCCAGGCCGAGAAAATCCTGAACGAAGCCCTAAACGCCAAAAGCGTTGTTGCCACCGACAAGAAAACCCAGTCTAAGCGCGCAGCCCCGCGCTTGTACGACCTTACCACTTTGCAGAGGGAGGCCAACAACAGGTTTTCGTTCCCCGCGGGCAAAACGCTAAGCCTGACGCAAAGTCTGTACGAAAAGCACAAAATGGTAACGTATCCGCGTACCGATTCAAGGGCTTTGCCCGAAGACTACGGCAACGTGGTTTTGCGCACGCTTTCGTCTTTGCAGGGCGAATACAAGCCCTTTGCGCAGCGCGCTTTGGACGAAAAGTATGTAAACTTTTTCAATAAAAAGATTTTCAACAACAAGCAGGTAAGCGACCACTTTGCGATAATTCCCACAGGGCTAAATTCGGGCAAACTAAGCCCCGACGAGGCCAAGATTTACGATATGATTGCCCGCAGGTTTATTGCGGCGTTCTATCCCGAAGCGGTTTTCGACGTTACCGTGCGCTCTACGTCTTGCGACGGACACCTTTTTAAAAGCGAAGGCAAGGTTTTAAAATCGGCAGGCTTTTTGGAAGTTTACAACAAGCAGTCGGTAGACGACGTTGCCGACGATAATTCGGGCAAAAAGGGCGAAAGTACCGCCATATTGCCCGCTTTGGCGGCCGACAGCGAAAACGCCGCCGTAGGCGAGGGCAGAATAGAGGAGGAGTTTACAAAAGCACCCCCGCGCTATACCGAAGCCACTTTGCTTACCGCAATGGAAACGGCCGGCAAACTTGTAGACGACGAGGAGCTTGCCGAAGCCATGAAGGAAAAGGGCTTGGGAACGCCAGCCACGCGCGCGCAGATTATCGAAACGCTTATATCCCACAAATTTGTGGAAAGGCAAAAACGCGACTTGTTGCCCACTGTTAAGGCGCAAACATTTATAACATTTCTTAAAACCGTTGGGGTTAACGAGCTTACAAGCCCCGCCCTTACGGGAGACTGGGAGCATAAACTCAGGCTTATCGAGAAAAAAGAACTAACAAGAAAAGATTTTATGCACGGGATATCCGATATGACTACGCATATTGTCGAAGTCACAAAAAATTTTAACGAGGCCGATGCGGACGTTCAGCCCACCGACATTCCCTCCCCTTCGGGAGACGGTACATTGCTTGAAACTTTTAGGTCGTACAAATCAAAAGACGGCCTATTCCAAATCTACAAGACAATAGGCAACCGAAAGCTGTCGAAAGACGAAGTTAGACAGCTGGTTGTAAACAAAAGAATTGGCCCGCTTACCGGTTTTAAAAGCAACAAAACCGGCAAACCCTATGACGCGAGCCTCTATATAGACGACAGCCTGAAGATTAAATTCGAATTTCCCAATTCAAAGGAAACTTCGGCCGAGCAAACACCCGCCGACTTCGACTTGTCTACAGCCGAGGTTTTGGGGAACTGCCCAGGCTCCATTAAAAACGGCGAAGGTTCGGTTGTTGTCGAAACGCCCACCTCGTATGTGTGCGTAAAAGACGGCGCAATTTTAAAAGACGCCTTCAGACTCGGCAAAACAATGCTTTCGCACAAATTCGAAAACGCCGAAGTTAAAGAGCTTATAGAAAAGGGCAAAACACCCCTTATAGAAGACTTTGTGTCGAAGCGCACAAACAAAAAGTTTTCGGCATTTTTGGTTTTGAACGAAAAGGGCGGCGTATCTTTCGAATTTTTGCCGAGGGCGGCAAAGCCCGCAGCCGAAAAAAAGGCTGCAAAGGCTACCGCCAAAAAACCCGCAAAGAAAAGCACTGTTAAAAGGGTAAAAAAGGCCGACGCCGAATAGTTTTTTACGCAACATAAATTCTATAAAAACGGCGTTTCGACTTATCCAATCTGTCGATATGCCGTTTTTTTATTGAACGATGAAATACAGCAGCAACAGCACACCGCAACACGCATATAGGTGGGGAAAAACGGGCATAAAAGAGCTTGTCCCCCGCAATGCGGCAATCTTTAAATACACGTTTAAAGCGTTGCGCAACCGCAATTTTGCGCTGTATTTTTCGGGGCAGTTTATAACCCTTTTGGGCTCGTGGATGCAGCAGGTTGCTATGGGCTATTTGGTTTATAAAATTACGGATTCGGTTTTTCTGCTTAGCTTGTCGGTGTTTTTAACGCAAATTCCCGTTTTGTTTATAACGCCCTTTGCGGGCGTAGTTGCCGACAGGTTCGACCGCAAAAAGGTTTTGTTGTGCACGCAGTCGGCGTTTATGGTTATGTCGGCAATGTTGGCGGTGCTAACGTATACGGGGTTTGTAAACCTTTTCTGGATTTTGGCAATTTCGCTCGCATTCGGCATAACGGTTAGCTTCGACGCCCCCACAAGGCAGTCGATATACTCAAAGCTTGTTCCGCCCGAAGACCTAAGCAACGCCATTGCGCTTAACGCCACAGCCATTAACGGGACAAAATTTATAGGCCCTGCGGTAGGCGGCGTTATTGTGGCAACCGTAGGCGAAACGGCGTGCTTTACCATAAATTTTATAACCTATTGGGCTACATTGATTGCCCTGTTTATGATTAACGCCGACACAAAGCCCAAAGGGGTTTCCAATGCAAACGCAATAGCGCAGATAAAAGAGGGAATTTCGTATGCAAAGTCGGTTTTGCCGATTAGGGCGCTGCTTATTTTGCTTGCAACCGTCTGCTTTTGGGGCGCGCCGCTGCCGATGCTTTTGCCCGCCTTTGTAGGCCGTTTCGGCGGCGGCAGCGAAATTTTGGGCAATATGATGAGCCTTATAGGTTTGGGCTCGTTGGCGTCTTCGCTATATTTGGCGTCGCGCAAAAGCGTGTTGGGCCTGGGCAAGCTTATAACGCTTTCGTCGGGCATGCTGGGTGTAGGCATTATGGTTGTTTCGCTTTCAAGCAATATGCCGCTAACATACTTCTTTTGCGTGCCTATGGGCTTCGGGCTTATAGCCACAACGGCGTCGTGCAATACTCTTTTGCAGAGTTTGGTAGACGACAACAAAAGAGGGCGCATTATGAGCCTTTTTACAATGTGCTTTTTCGGTATGCAGCCCTTGGGCAGCCTTTTGCAGGGCTATTTGTCGAAGATGTTCGGCATGGAATGGGTGCTTTTTGTTGCGGGCGCAATATGCGTTGTAAGCGCGCTTGTTTTCGAGTATTTCAGGCCCTCTATCAGGAAAATTGCAAGGGCAATTTACTGCAAAAAAGACAATACCCTGCCCGAAATTGCCGAGTCTTTGAAATATACCGCAAGAAAGTCGTCGATGTAGGGCGTTTTGCCGGCCGCTTTATTGCGGGCAAATTTCGGTTTTTTGTTTACAGGCAATCTTGTTTTATGTAAGTTAAGTATAGCTTTGTTAAAATGCTTGAATTTGCAGTGTCCGCCTGTTAATTTTAGGCCTTTAACAAAATTTCACATATATGATGATTGCAGTAAAAAGGTATATATTTTCGCTGGCGGCGCTGGTTTTTGCCGCGTTTACGCTAAACGCCGAAATATCGGTTAAAAACAACGCAAAAAACGACATTGCGACTGCGGGCAGCCCCGTGGAGTTTACGGTGCAAGACTGTCCTAAAACCGCTTCGTGGTCGGCAAAAATAAACGGCTATAAGGCGGCCGAAGGCTCGCTGGAATCGGGCAGGGCTTCGGTTTTGCCCAAAGAGTGCGGCGCGGTTATATTTACCGCCGAAAACGCGGTCGAAAAAAATTCGCCCGCCGCAAAAAAACACTTAAACGGAAACGGCGTGCTAGTTTCCCCCGAAAGGATTTTGCCCGCAAACACGCCGGCCGAAGACACCGACGAGTTTTGGAACAACGCAAAGAAAGAGCTTTCAAAATATCCGCTTAAATTCTCGCTTACAAAAATTAGGGACGAGGGCCCGGTAGAGCTTTACGGCTATGTGATAGATTTGGGCGGCGGCGAAATAGGCTCGCCCGAGCCCGTAAGGGCTTCGGGCTATTTGGCAAAGCCAAAAGGCTCTAAAAAGCTGCCTGCAATACTTACGGTATACGGGGCGGGCACATTTTCGGCAAACGTGCACGACGCCGTAAAATACGCAAAGCTTGGGGCTTTAAGCATAACCCTTAATCCGCACCCGTTCTTTTACAACGCCTCCGCCGACGAGATAAATTCGGCGCGAAACGGCGCTCTGAAACGCTACAACCAAATCGGCGTAAAAGACGGCGACCCAACCCAAATATATTTTTACGGAATGTTTAAAAGGCTTTATTCGGTTTTAAAGGCCGTTGAAAACCACCCGAATTTCGACAAAAAACACTTTGTAGTTCACGGGTTTAGCCAGGGGGGAGCGCAGTCGGTAATGGCGGCGTATTTGTCCGACAAGATTACCGCAATTTGCCCGGCCGCCCCCGCAATGTGCGACTTGGGCAGCGTATACAAGGCCCGCAGGTCGGCCTGGCCTTTCTGGGTAAACGACAAGCGCCAAAGCGAAACCAACGAAGTTTCGAAATATTACGACATGGCGCTGCTGGGAGCCAAGGCCAAGGCCGAAATGTTTGTGGCCATAGGGCTTTTGGACGAAACGTGTTCGCCCAGCTCGATAATGGCAATGTACAACAACTACGGCGGCAAAAAATCGTATATGACAATGCAAAACACTCCGCACGACAGAACTCCCGAATTTTTCAAACAAGAGCACGAATTTATTTTAAAACACTTAGGTCTTAAAAAATAGGAATATGAAAAAACTTACACTTACACTATCCATACTGGCGGCCGCGTTTTCGCTGTGGGCCCGCACCGTAAACGTTGTTGGCGACTTTAACGCCGTGCCCGACGGCAAAACCCTTTGCACAAAGGCGCTGCAAAGCGCGATAGACGAATGTGCAAAAAGCGGCGGCGGCAAGGTTATCGTTCCCGAGGGCGTGTTTAAAACGTCTACAATATATCTTAAAAGCAATGTAACGCTGCACCTCGAGCGCAACAGCGTTATCCTGGGCGTGGAGGGCCGCGACAACTATCCCGTTGTAGGCCACGGCGTGCTTGCCTCGCAAAAGTTCTACAAAGCCCTTATTATGTGCGACAAGGTCGAAAACGTTTCGATTGAAGGCATGGGCGAAATTAACGGCAACGGCCTTAGCTTCCTGGAAAAGGACAACACCGAGGGCCGCCCAATAGCCCTGTTTATGCGCGATTCTAAGAATATGAAAGTTTCTGGCATTACGCTTAAAAGCTCGGCGTTTTGGTCGTTTAGAATGCAAAGCTGCGACACGGTAAAAGTGGACGGCATTAAAATCTATTCGCACGTAAATTTCAACAACGACGGCTTCGACATAGAAAGCAAAAACGTTGTAATAAGCAACTGCATTGTGGATACCGACGACGACGCCCTTTGCTTTAAAAGCGAAGACGAAGATTTTATGATTGAAAACATAACGGTAACAAACTGCATATTGGCTTCGAACTGCAACTTTATAAAGTTTGGCACGGGGTCTGTAAAGGGCTTTAGAAACATTGCAATTTCGAATATCGTTATGAAGGGCGCAAGCGAAGACAACCTGAGGCAGTGGGCGGTAAACCCCAAAAAATATGCGCGCTACCAAAAACGCATAGGCGAGCTTGGCGCAAAGCGCCTGGGCATAGACGGCATTGCTTTGGAAGCCGTAGACGGCGCCGTAATGGACGGCGTTGCAATTTCGAACATTGTTATGACCGACGTAAAAACCCCCATTCTTATAAGGGTTGGACACCGCAACACCGACGCGCGCAAAAGCGCGATAAGGAATATAACAATAAGCAATGTAATAGCAAACAGCGTAAGCCCCGTTCCCTGCATAATTGCAAGCGTTCCCGACCACGAACTGTCGAACGTTTCGATTAGCGACTGCTTCTTTAATATGTACGGGTCTGCCCCCGTAGAAAAGGCCTTTCAAAAAGTTCCCGAAAAGATAAACGGGTATCCCGCAAGCGAAATGTTCGGCATGGCAATGCCGGCCTACGGCATGTACATACGCCATGCCGACAATATTACGCTTAACAATGTGCAGTTTGCAGTAAGGGGCAAGCCCGACTTTAGGCACGCGCTTTTTGCCGACGACACAAATAGGCTGCGCCTTTTAAACTGCGTGTTCGAAAAGCCCGAGGGCAAGCTTGCAACCATAAACCTTGTGGGCTGCCAAAACTACAAAATAGAAAACTGCGAGCAGTTCCCGCAAAAAGTGGCCGCAAAAAAATAGGCAAAACAAAACGCGTAAACGCAAAGCCCCGCCGTTTTGGACGGGGCTTTTGTTTTGCAAAAGTTATATTGCCTGCAACGGGCGTATTTTTTGCCGATTTTTTTGTTTACTTGTCTATGCTTATAGGTTAGCTTTTTTGTGAATTTATAAACAAATTTTAGATTAACAACAAAAGAAGGTATATATGAAGAAATCTGCACTATTTGTGTCGTTGGCGGTGTTTGCGGTTTGCGGGCTGTGGGCGCGTTCCGTAAACGTTGTTAGCGACTTTAAGGCAAAAGGCGACGGCAAAACCGTCTGCACAAACGAAATCCAGGCGGCAATAGACGAGTGCGCAAAAACCGGCGGCGGCGAAGTGTTTGTTCCCGCCGGCGTATATAAAACGGCAACTTTAATGCTGCGCGACAACGTAACCCTTTATTTAGACAGAGACGCCGTTATTTCGGGCATAGCGGGCAAGGAAAACTACAAACAGGCTCTTGTGTTCGGCGACAAGGTAAAAGACGTTGCAATTAAGGGCATGGGCGAAATTAACGGCAACGGCGCTTTGTTTAACGAGGGCGACAACGCGGGTGGGCGTCCCATAGGCATTTTGTTTAAGGATTCCAAAAACATAAGGGTAGAGGGCATTACGCTTAAAAACCCCGCGTTTTGGTCGTTTAAAATGCAAAGGTGCGATTCGATTATTGTAAACAGAATGAAGATTTACGCGCACTCGAACTGGAACAACGACGGTTTCGACATAGACAGCAAAAATGTTGTAATAAGCGACTGCATTATAAATACCGACGACGACGCCATCTGCTTTAAAAGCGAAAGCCGCAACTTTATTGTGGAAAACGTTGCGATAACAAACTGCGTGGTTTCCTCGAACTGCAATTTCATAAAATTCGGCACGGCTTCGGCGGGCGGTTTTAAAAACATTGCAATATCAAACTGCGTGCTTAAAAAGGCCGCCGAAGACAATATCAGAAAATGGAAAACCAGCAAATGGATTTCGGGCAGGTACGGCCGCGTTGGCGATTATCCGCTCGGCTTGGCAGGCATTGCTTTGGAGGCCGTAGACGGCGGGTATATGGAGCAGGTTGCAATTTCAAACCTGGTAATGTCGAACGTTTTTGTTCCCATATTCATAAGGGTTGGCCACCGCAACAAAGACGCTCAAAAAAGCTACATTAAAGACGTTATAATAAGCGACATTGTAGCCAACAGCGAAACGGTTGTAACTTCGAGCATTACCTCGATTCCCGACCACGGGCTTTCGAACATAGTTTTGCGCAACTGCATATTCAACGTTTTCGGTTCGGGTACCGAAAAAATGGCCACAACCCCCGTGCCCGAAGTTGAAAACAAATATCCCGAATGTCTTATGTTCAACTTTGCGCTGCCGTCTTTCGGCTTGTATTTGCGCCACGCAAACAACATAACGCTCGACAACGTGCAAATCAGGGTAAAAGACGTTCCCGACTACCGCCATGCGGTTGTTGCCGACGATGTTTCCATGCTAAGGGTTATCAACTGCATATTCGAAAAACCCGCGGGCAAGCTTAAAACATTCAATGCCGCAACCTGCAAAGACCCGTATTTCTTCAACAATTTGGAGGTTGAGCAAACGGCTGTGCTAAAGGAAAAGGCCGAAGTTGCACAGGCCCAGGCCGCCCAGGCGCAGGCTAAAGACGCAAAAAATTAAGAGCGGTTATTTTTCGCGTAAAACACCCGCAAAAAACGAAAGGTTTAAGACGCCTTTCGTTTTTTTTGTGCATGCAGGCTAAAAAGTGTTTGATAAGGCATAAATATTTTTTAAACATAAAAGCATGTTTGAAAATTTGACAGAGAGGTTTTCCAAAGCCCTTAAAAACATAAGGGGGCTGGGCAAGATTAGCGAAGAGAATATCGCCGAGGCTTTGGGCGAAGTGCGTCAGGCTTTGCTTGGGGCCGATGTCCACTTTAAGGTTGCAAGGGAATTTATAGAAAGCGTAAAGCAAAAGGCTTTGGGCGTAGAGGTTATAAACGGCGTAAACCCCGGCCAGCAGATTGTAAAGATAATACACGACGAGCTTGTAGAGCTTTTGGGCTCCGACAAAACCGACATTTCGCCGGTGCGACCCCTGTGCATTTTAATGGTCGGTTTGCACGGTTCGGGCAAAACCACAACGTCGGCAAAGCTTGCAAAATATTTCAACAAAAAGGGCTCTAAAGCCTGCGTTGTAGCCTGCGATGTATATAGGCCCGCCGCCATAGACCAAATAGAGGCTTTGGGGGCCGAAAACTCGATTAAGGTTTATTCCGACAGAGATTCGAAAGACGTTGTATCCATTGCCGAAAAATTCAAAAAGCAGGCAATAGACGAGGGCTTTAACATTGTAATTTTCGATACCGCCGGGCGCCTGCAGATAGACGAGCCGCTTATAGACGAAATTAAAAGGCTAAAAGCCGCCTGCAACCCTCAGGAGGTTTTGCTTGTTGCCGACGCCGCTTTGGGCCAGGAGGCCGTAAGCGTTGCGCGCGACTTTAACGAAGCAGTTTCGCTTACAGGCGTTGTAATGACAAAGCTAGACGGCGACGCAAAGGGCGGCGCTGCATTGTCTATACGCCAAATTTCGAAAGCTCCCATAAAATTTACGGGCGTTGGCGAAAAGATAGACGACCTAGACGCCTTTTACCCCGACCGCATGGCGGGCAGAATTTTGGGCATGGGCGACGTTGTAAGCCTTGTCGAAAAAGCGCAGGAAAGCATAGACGAAAAAGAGGCCATGCAAATGGCCGAAAAACTGCGTCGCGCCGATTTTGATTTGAACGACTTTTTAGCGCAAATGCGGCAGATAAAAAAGCTCGGTTCGCTGGGCTCGATAATGAAAATGCTGCCGGGAATGGGCAACATTCAGATAGGCGAAAAAGAGGAAAAGAAAATGAAGCAAACCGAGGCGATAATCCTTTCGATGACGCTTCAGGAGCGCTCGAACCCCTCCATACTAAACGCAAAAAGAAGGCTTAGAATCGCAAACGGCTCGGGCACAAAAGTTTCTTCGGTAAATTCGCTTATACGCGATTTCGAAAAAATGCGCAAGGTTATGAAAATGTTTAAAAGCAACAGCCGCCTTTTAAACAAATTTAAAAAATAACATATACGCGCGCCAAAAGGGCGTTTTCGGCAAAAATCGGGCATACAAGGGGCATATTTTGCTTGCAAAATCGCATTGGTTAGGTTTAGTTATGCGGGTATGTCAATCAATTTTATAAATAAGGACTTTTATCTTGAAACAAAGGCGGCGCAAAAGCTGTATCACGAATACGCCGAAAGCCTGCCGATTATAGACTACCACTGCCATTTGGAGCCGAAGGAGGTTGCCGAAAACAAGTCGTGGGACAACGTAACCCAGGTTTGGCTTTACGGCGACCACTACAAATGGCGCGCAATGCGCAGCAACGGTGTAGACGAAAAGTTTTGCACCGACCCGAACGTTTCCGACTACGAAAGGTTTGAAAAGTTTGCCGAAACTATGCCCAGGCTTTTGCGCAACCCCATATACCATTGGACTCATTTGGAAATGGCGCGCTTTTTCGGCATAGACGACGTTTTGTTGTCGCCTAAAACGGCAAAAGAGGTTTACGACAGGGCAAACGAGGTTTTAAAGAACGGCCTAAACGCCCACAAGTGTATGCAAATGTGCAATGTAGAAACCGTTTGCACGACCGACGACCCCGTTTCGGAATTGCCGTACCACAAAGAAATTGCGCAAAAGCCGTTCGGCGTAAAAGTTTTGCCCGCCTTTAGGCCCGACAAAGCCCACGCCATTGCCGACCGCCGGCAATATTTTAAATATCTTGAAACGCTTTCGGCGGTTTCGGGCGTAAAGATAGACTCTTTCGACGCCCTTATTTCGGCGTTGCAGCAAAGGCACGACTATTTCGACAAAAACGGCTGCAGGCTTTCCGACAACGGCTTGGATACAATGTGGTATGCCGAAGCTACAAGCGAGGAACTCAACAAAATCTTTAAAAAGATATTGGACAACGCCCCGCTTTGCGACTGCGAAGTTGCAAAGTTTAAAAGCGCAGTTCTCACGGAATGTGCCGTTATGGACAGTAAGTCCGGTTGGGTTCGCCAGCTTCACATCGGCGCAATGCGCAACAACAATTCAATAATGTTCAAGAAGCTTGGCCCCGATACGGGCTTCGACTCGATAGGCGAAAGCATTTTCGCAAAAGAGCTTTCGCTGCATTTGGACAACCTAAACAGCAGGGGGTGTCTGGGCAAAACAATTTTGTATAACCTGCATCCGAAAGACAACGAAGTGCTTGCCACAATGTTGGGCAACTTCCAGGGAGCTGGCGTAAGGGGCAAGCTTCAGCTCGGCAGCGGCTGGTGGTTTTTAGACCAGGGCGACGGCATTAAAAAGCAGATAGAATCGGTTTCGCAGCTTTCGCTTTTGGCTAACTTTGTGGGTATGCTTACCGATTCCAGGTCGTTCTTGTCGTATCCGCGCCACGAATATTTCCGCCGCATATTGTGCAATATTTTGGGTTCGGAAATGGAAAGGGGACTTTTGCCGAACGACTTTGAATTGGTCGGCGATTTGGTCAAAAACGTTTCGTACTACAACGCAAAAAATTATTTTAACTTCTAACTAGCGCATACAATGAAAGTAGCTCTTGTAGGAATGGGCCCCATAGGCTCGATGCATGTCGACAACATTACTTCGGGCAAGATTCCCGACTGCGAATTGGTTGCCGTTTGCGATACCAGAAAAATCGAAAACCCGAAGCTTGGGGGCAAAAAAATCTATTCCGACATAGACGCCCTTTTGGCCGACAAAGACGTTGAAAGCGTTATAATTTCGACGCCGTCTTTTACGCACTTCGACTTGGCCTGCAAGGTTCTCGATGCGGGCAAAAACGTTTTGGTCGAAAAGCCGATGGCGCTTTGCACGGCAGACATTTTAAAGATAGACGCCCTTGCAAAGGAAAAGAAGCTTACCGCCGCCGTTATGCTTAACCAGCGCACAAACCCGATGTATGCGCGCATAAGGCAGCTTGTTAAAGACGGCGAATTGGGCAAGATAAACAGGGTGTCGTGGAATATGACAAACTGGTATCGGCCCGATGTTTACTACAAGTGCAACACTTGGCGCGGCACGTTTAAAGGCGAAGCGGGCGGCGTGCTTATAAACCAGGGCATACACAACATAGACGCATTTGCGTGGATATTCGGCCTGCCGCAAACGCTTAGGGCGTGGTGCAAGTTCGGCAAATACCACGACATAGAGGTTGAAGACGAAGTAAGCGCCTTTATGCAATACCCCGAAAATATGACGGCCACCTTCATAACAAGCAGCGGCGAGCACCCCGGCACAAACCGCTTCGAAATTTCGGGCGACAAGGGCTACATTGTAGCCGAAGACGGCAAGCTCCTTAAAAAATATATGTTTAAGGGCACAACCTTAAGCGACTACACAAAAAACACGAAATACGTTTTCGGCACACCCGAAACCGAGTATTCGCAGGAGGAGTTTTCCGACAAGGGGCTTCAGCACGTGGGCGTATTGAGAAATTTTGTAAATTCAATAAACGGCAAAGAGGAATTGCTATATAGCCCCTCGCAGGGCTATTTATCGGTATGTCTGGCGAACGCAATGCTGCTTTCTACCTGGACAAATTCCGACATCAATTTCCCGTTTAACGACGCTGCCTACGCCGCGCTTCTTGCCGAAAAAACCGCAAATTCGAAACTTAGAACCGAAACCGTAAAAGACTGCATTATGGATTTCGGCAAATCGTTTAGGTAAAACAATGGCAAAGACAGGCTACGATTACGTTCCCGAAGGCGGCGGCAAAAAGGTTGTAGGCCGCGGCGAATTTGTTTTTGCAAGCGCCTTTTTAGACCACGGGCACATATACGCGCAAACCGCGGGGCTTGTAAACGCGGGCGCGGAATGCAAATATGTGTACGATCCCGACCCGAAAAAAGTCGCCGAGTTTTTAAAGAGGTTTCCGAATGTAAAGGTAGCCGACTCTTTCGAGCAAATATTAAACGACAAAGACGTTGTTTTGGTTGCTAGCGCGGCAATTCCCTTCAACAGGTTTGCAATAGGCGAGCAGACGCTTTTGGCGGGCAAGCACTACTTTGTAGACAAGCCCCCATTTACAACGCTTTCGCAGCTGGAAAGGGCCAAAGAGCTTGTAAAAATTACGGGGCTAAAATATATGCCCTACTTTGCCGAAAGGATACACAACGAAGCTGCCGAAACCGCCGACGAGCTTGTAAAAAGCGGCAGAATAGGCGACGTTTTGCAGGTGCTTATAATGGCTCCCCACAGGCTGTCGAAAGGCGCGCGCCCGAAATGGTTTTTTGAAAGGGAAAAATACGGCGGCATTTTGTGCGACATAGGCACCCACCAATTCGAGCAGTTTTTGCAGTTTTCGGGCTGCGACGAGGCCGAAGTTGAATATGCCAGAGTGTGCAACTTTAAGAACCCGGAAACTCCCGAATTGCAGGATTTCGGCGAAGCGTGCGTGAAAATGAAAAACGGCGCTTCGGGCTACTGCAGGGTAGACTGGTTTACCCCCGACGGCCTCCCCGTTTGGGGCGACGGCAGAACATTCGTTTTGGGCGACAAAGGCTATATCGAAATAAGAAAGTACATAGACTATTCCGACGCAGAAAATCCCCCGCAAATTCTGTTTGTATCCGACAGCAAATCGGTTGAAAGAATCGACTGCAGGGGAAGGGGTTTCCCCTTCTTCGGCAGATTTATTTTGGACATTCTAAACAAAACCGAAAACGCGATGACGCAAAAACACGCTTTTGCCGCGGCCAGGCTTGCGCTTGCAGCCCAGGCAAAAGCCGAGAAATTTTTATAAAAAAGGAAAATAAAAATATGAAAAATTTATTCGACATTAAAAACAAGGTGGTAGTTATAACGGGCTCTACCGGCGTGCTTGCGGGCAACGTTGCCCAATATTTGGCGCAGCAGGGGGCACAGGTTGTGTTTATAGGCCGCAACGAGGAAAAGCTGCAAAAGGCGGTGCAACAGGCGCAAAGCGGCAATAAAGACTGCTTTTATTGCGTGGCGAACGTTTTGGACAAAAACGCGCTGCAAGCCGCCTACGAAAAAATCATGGCAAAGTGCGGCCGCATAGACGCGCTTATTAACGGCGCAGGCGGCAATATGCCGGGGGCGGTAGTAGCCCCCGACAAATCGGTTTTCGATCTGGATTTCGAGCAGTGGCGCGCGGTTATAGACCTTAACTTGGGCGGCACAATGCTGCCGATTTTGGTGTTCGGCCAGGCTTTCGAAAAACAAAAAGAGGGCGTTATTGTAAACTTTTCGTCGATGGCCGCCGAGCAGGCTCTTACCCGCGTTTTGGGTTATTCCAACGCAAAGAGCGGCATAAACAACCTTACAAGATGGCTTGCCGTTGAATTCGCCAAAAAGACGGGCGAAAAGGTGCGCGTAAACGCCGTTGCCCCGGGCTTTTTCATTAGCGAGCAAAACAGGGCGTTGCTTACAAACCCCGACGGCTCGTATACCGAAAGGGGCAATCAGGTTATAAACAAAACGCCTTTCGGCAGGTTCGGCAAGTGCGACGAAATTAACGGAACCGTGCACTACCTTATAAGCGAGGCCTCGGCCTTTGTAACGGGCACCATTATGGCGGTAGACGGCGGTTTTTCGGCATTTACGGGAGTATAGTAAAAATGAACAAGCATTTGTTGGAACACGGCTTTAGGTGGTACGGCCCCAAAGACAGGGTGCCTTTAAGCTACATAAAACAGGCGGGGGTGGAAAGCCTGTTTACATCGCTTCACCATATTCCCTACGGCGAACTTTGGACTTGCGACGAAATAAACTCGTTCAAAAAAATAGTCGAAGACGCAAACCTTAGGTGGTCGGTTGTAGAGTCGCTGCCCGTCAGCGAAGACATTAAAACGCGCACGGGCGACTATAAACGCCATATTGAAAACTACAGGCAAAGCATTGCAAATTTGGCAAAATGCGGCGTAAAAAAGATTATCTACAACTTTATGCCCGTGCTCGACTGGATTAGAACCGACCTGCGCTTCGACGCCAGGGGCGACGGCTCGCGCTGTTTAAAGTACGACCCTTCGCAATTTGCGGCGTTCGAAATATATTTGCTTAAGCGCCCCAATGCCGAAGAAAACTACACACCAGACCAGCTTGAAAGGGCAAAAGCCTTTTTCGAATCGCTAACTGGCGAGCAAAAAAAGAAGTTCGAGCGCGACATTATCGACGTTTTCCCCGGCTGCAAGTTCGGGCTAAGCATAGACGACGTAAGGGCAATGCTTGCAAAATATTCGAAAATAGACGCCGCCATGCTTAAGGAGCATTTAATTAAATTCCTTAACGAAACCGCCCCCGTTGCCGAGGAAAACGGCGCAATTTTGGCCATACACCCCGACGACCCGCCAATTCCCGTGCTCGGTTTGCCGAGAATCGCGTCGTGCACGCAGGACTTTTTGGACATTTTTGCGGGCGAAAAAAGTCCGGCCAACACGGTGGCCCTGTGTGCGGGCTCGCTTAGCGCAAACCCCAAGAACGTGATACACGAAATGGTCGACGCCCTTGCCGACAGAATACACGTTGTGCATTTGCGCAGTACCCAAAGAATGCCCGACGGCAGCTTCTTCGAGGCGGGCCATTTGGACGGCTCGGTTAATATGTACGAAGTTCTAAAGCGCCTTTTGGCTTTGCAGGAGCACCGCGTTAAAAACGGGCTCGACAGAATAGTGTTCCGCCCCGACCACGGCAGGGACATGGCCGACGACCTCGAAAAACCCTATCCCGACAACCCCGGCTATTCCTACATAGGCAGAATGATGGGCTTGGCCGAGCTTAGGGGAATGCAGTGCGGCATTTTGGGCGAAAAGCCCGAAGTTTAAAAAAATATTGATAGAAAAGCTTTTGTATATTATATGGAGGAGGAAACATGAAAAGACGTCAATTCTTGGGAAAAATAGGAAAGTTGGCCGCGTTTTCGG
This sequence comes from uncultured Opitutales bacterium, assembly GCA_934660865.1. GTDB lineage: Bacteria > Verrucomicrobiota > Verrucomicrobiia > Opitutales > Intestinicryptomonadaceae > CAKUIA01. The sequence goes on along the minus strand of CAKUIA010000019.1, from coordinate 5,998 downwards.
CGATAGCGCCAACTATAATACCGTCGTCGGCACTGGGCAAATCGGGCTATGTTGCCCCCAGCAACAGGGTGGCATTGGGCGCGATAGGTTTGGGCGGACAGGGCACAATGAACACCCGCAACTTTTTAAGCGACAAGCGCGTGGAAGTTGTGGCTTTGTGCGATGTCTGCAAATCGGCAAACACCTACGGCTACGGACATACCGATACAAAGGGCGCCGAAGTTTTTAAAAAGCAAAACAACCTAAATGTTCCCGTTTACGAAGACTACAGGGAGCTTTTGGCGCAAAGCGACATAGACGCCGTAACGGTTGCCTTGCCCGACCACTGGCACGCCATTGCCTATATAGACTGCGCAAACGCGGGCAAAGACGTTTTCGGCGAAAAGCCGCTAACAAGAACCATAGAAGAAGGCAGGGCCTTGTGCGAAGCGGTAAAACGCAACGGCATAATTTGGCAGACCGGCTCGTGGCAAAGGTCTTTGCCTAAATTTAGATATGTTGCCGAGCTTATCCGCAACGGCGTTTTGGGCAAAGTGCACAAAGTTGAAATTACGCTGCCTAAAAACGCGGCAATAGAGGCGCTGCCTGCCCAGGCAGTTCCCGAAGGCCTTAATTGGGACATGTGGCAGGGCCCCGCCTTTAGGAGCGACTACCACACATTTAAAGCCTTTACAACATGGAGGTTTATTTCGGCATACAGCGCTGGCAAAATTGCCGACTGGGGCGCGCACCACATAGACATTGCCCATTGGGCTTTGGGCTACAACGAAAAGGGGCCCGACAAAATAAAACCCGTTTCGGCCGTTTGGCCAAAAGAGGGCTTTTACGACCAACCCATAGAATTTAGAGTTTTGCTTGAATATGCAAACGGCGAAGTTTTCGACGTAAGCGCCTCGTCGAAAGAGCCGGGGGTATGTTTCTACGGCGAAAAGGGCAAAATTTCGATTTCGCGCTCGAGAATGGACTCGACTCCCGCAATTTTAACCGACATGAAAGTTCCCACCGACGGCATTAGGCTGTACGGAAGCGACAAAGACCACTGGCGCAATTTTATAGACAGCGTTATAGACCGCCGCGCATGCTCTACCGACATAGAGATTGCCCACCGCACAAATTCGGCGTGCCTGCTTTCCGAAATAGCGTACCGTACCGGCAGAACCATTAAGTGGGACTGGAAAACCGAAAAAGTTGTAGGCGACAGCCAGGCCCAAAAATTGTGCTCTAAGGCATACTACGGTAATTGGCAGCTGTCTTAAAAAAACAAGGAGGAATTTTTATATGAAAAGAATTTTTTTTGTAGCGGGTCTTTTTTCGGTTGCGTCGCTCTTCGCGTTCGACGCGCAAAAGTGCGCCGGGTATAAAAGCGGCGACTCTTTGGCGTGGTACCACTCGAGCGTTGCCGGCAGTTTCAAAAAATCGGCAAAAACCGAGGCAAACCTTTTGCAAATCGCGTCGCAAAAAACTGTAACGCCCGAAGCTTTCAGGTATTTGTGCATACCGCTAAAAAATTGCGCTTCGGACAAGTCGGTTGACGTTCTAAAAAAATATTTAACCGACAAAAACTATTCGGCAAGCGCGGCCGACGTGTTAAAATCGCTTAACACAAAGGCTGCAAACGAGGCTCTTTTGGGCGCTTTGTTTAACGCCGACAATGTTTCGAAATGCGCCATAATGGGGGCGTTGGGCACAAACCGCGTCGAAAGCGCCGTGGCCAAAATTTCGTATTTTATGTACGACAAAGATACCGCGGTAGCCCTTGGCGCCTTAAGGGCGCTTGGCGATATTCCGAGCGAAGCCGCCGTTGTTTTGCTGGGCAAGTTTTCGCCGAAAAACGAAAATCTGCTTTTTGCAAGAAATTTGGCGTTAACCAAACAGGCCGAATTTATGTTCCAAGCCGACAACCAAAAGTTTGCAGACCTTGCCCTAAGCTTTGTTCCCGAAGATTTTTGCGCCGCAATAAAGGTTAGAGCCTATATTTCGGGCGAAAAGAGAACGGAGTATCTCGACAAAATTATGGCGCAGGAAACCCGCAATTCCAGGGCTGCCGCGCGTTTGGCAAATACGGGGCGCACCTACGCAAATTCGGCTGAATTGCTAAAGGCGTATCCGTCGCTAAGCGATACGGGCAAGGCTGTTGCGCTAAGGTCTTTCGGGCTTTCGAACGACCCCGCGTTTGCCGACATAATCAAGGGCGAATTAAAAGATTCTGCCGACATAAAGTCTTTGCAGGCAATATACGCGTGCGAATTTGTTTGCACCCCCGAAATGGTCGATATTTTGATTGGCTTGGCAAAGTCGAAAGACGCTACTGTTGCCAGAGCCGCCCAATACGCTTTGGAAAGAAATTCGCAACAGTGTATAAACGAAAAGCTTATGGCAGCCTTTGAAAGGGACGGCTTTTTGCCGTACTTAAGCTGCGCCGTAACAAGGGGCGACGTTTCCGCAAACGAGAAAATGTTTAAAATGTTCCTTACAAAAGAGGGCGCCAAAAATTCGAAGCTTACAAACGTATTTAACCACCACCTTACCATATACGGCGTCGGCAAAATGTTTAAAATGCTTGGCGCCGACCCGGTTATAAGAAAGGCTGCTTTGCGCTCGGCAATAAAGTGCTTGGGGCAGGAAAGAAATATCGAAACGCGCAGGGCGCTGTTCGACGAATATTTCGACACCGAAGCGCTAAACGCCGCCGAAATACAGTTTGCAAGGGAAAAACTTTTCCCGAAAAAGAAAAAATAAAATAGCGGTCGCAGGCTGTAAGCCAGATTCTGTCCATGCGGCGCGTTTTGCCGCAATGTACGCCCATTTATCTGCGCACTCCCTTAGGGGGGTGCGCTCTCCTTTTTAGGGGAGACGCGACATACCCGAGGCCCATGTGGACGAGCAGCCCAAGCCCCTTACTTTGTCTTGCACCGGAATAGGTTTGCCTTGCATTTGCAGGTTGCCCTGCAAAACGGTGGGCTCTTACCCCGCCTTTTCACCCTTGCGTTTTGCCGCGGTATGTTTTCTGTGGCACTGTCTATCCCGAAACGTTTGCCGTTTCGAGCCCGTTTTTTACGACGGATTCCCGCTCTGCGGTGTCTGGACTTTCCTCTCGGGGCAAAGTGCCCGAAGCGGACGTCCGCCTGCGATTGTTAAGAATATTTGTCCATATTTTTTTTAATGCAAGTTTTTTATGGATAAACTTGATTTTACAATAGCTTTGTGTCTGAATTTAAAGAATGGAGATTGTCGATTTTAACGGATTAAAATTATATAAGTGGGTTATAGGGGCTTCAACTTTCATTGTAAACCCCACCGCGGGCGCAAGGCTTATGAATTGGAATATATCTATGGCTTTGGGCGATGTGCGCGATGTAATCTATTGGCCCGAAGACGCTCCCATGGGCGAGGGTTTCCCTTATGTATACGGCGGCAATCCCATATTGTTTCCCTTTTGCGGCCGCAGCAGCGTAGACGGCAAAACGGGCGAGTGGAAAACCCCGCAGGGACAGGTTTTGCCAATGCCCCAGCACGGCTTTGCGCGCCAAAGCGATTTCGAAATTGTAGACATTAACGATTTCGGCTTTTCGGCAAAGCTCATTCAAAACCCGTCCACGCAAAGCATGTATCCGTATAAGTACGAATTTTACGTAAAATACAGGTTTTCGCAACTGGGCTTTGCGGTAGAACTAATGCTTGTAAATAAAGACGTTGTGGAAATCCCGTGGAGCGCGGGCAACCACTTTTTCTTTAGGCTGCCGTGGCATAGCGACCTTAAAAAGAGCGACTACAGGGTGCTTTTAGACTGCAAAAAAGCCTGCTACCATAAGCAGGACGGCTCGCTGGAAAAAACCGCGGCATTCAAACATTTCGACGCTGGCGACGAAAGCGCCGTAAACAGAATACACTTTAACCTAAAAAGCGACGAAGTAAAACTTGGCCCGAAAAACGGCGAAGAGGATATTGTTTTAAAAACCTCCGGCTCGGTTAAACTCGACAAATTTGCAAGCGTTGTAACCTGGTGCGAAAGCCTTGACAAGCCCTACTATTGCGTAGAGCCGTGGATGGGCCTGCCCAACGCCATGGAAAACGGGGGAGTGCACTACGTGCAACCTAACAAATCGCAGTCGTTCGTAACCGAAGTAAGCTTCGCCTAAAGCCAAACGCAACTTGCTTCAAACAAACACGGCGGAATGAATTTCCGCCGTGTTTGTTTGCGTTGTTTTGTTATGATAGAAAATTTAGACGTGTTGTAGTGTCAAATATTGGTTGTTGTTTTTGTTTTTTACTCTACACCAATGTTTCGAGGCGCTCGAAGAACAATTCTTTGTAGTTTTGTTTTAGTTGGGGCGACAGGAAAGAATTATCCACAAGTTCGGCAGTATTCCTTTTCCCTTAAGTGTCGTTTTAAGCGTAAGGGTAAGTGAGATAGTGTTGGAGATTTTAGGAAGGGTAGTACTCGCCGTTTTGCGGTGGGGTTAGTCGAGGTTTTTGGCGGAGAGCCAGGCGGAGAGGAGGTTGGCGATTTCGATGTTGTTTGTGTCGGACATGGGGAAGTGCGTGTTGCCGCGTATTCCCATTTCGGGGAGGTGCACAACCTTAACATCGCCGCCTATATCGTTTAGCATTTTCGCCCACAGGCGCATAATTTTAAGCCTGCGCGTCCATTCGTACAATTCGGGGCGCTCGTCGCTTTGCGGCAGGTTGTCGCCGTAGAAAATTATAATGGGTATCTTTGCAAATTTTGCAAAAACTTCGGGTGCAACCTCTACGCCCTCCGTCTTTTTTGAAAGCGTTAATACGCTTGCTTCGGGCGGGACTTTGCCCTTGGGGAATGGCAAGTTGCCTCCCGGCTCGTAGGCTACTATTGCCTTGATTTTATCCGTTTTTGGAAGCGTTTGCCAGGCAACCGCGCCGCCTTGCGAGTGTACTACAAATATTGCATTGCCTATTTTCTCGAACAACGCAGCGTATGCGTCGGAATAAACATCGAAATCTACCGCGCCTATGTTTGGCGTCATTTGGCGGAAAAACTGCTCGAGTGTTTCCCTGCTTTTGTCGAATTTTACGCCGTCGAAATAGTTTGGGTATATGCCGATTCTAAAACGGTTAAACCAAATTTCCTCGTCGAAAGCGGGCGTTATTGTGGCCTTTTGCGTGCTGCGCCCCGCGTTGCCTCGCCGCGGCTGGTCTACAAGGTATACCGAAAAATTGCGGCGCAAAAAAATGTTTTGAAAGCCGTCGCGTCCGTCGGGGGTGGTTTCCCACGTTTTTGAAAATTGTCCGACGCCGTGCGCGAACACAAGGGGGTATTTCCGCGCATTTTCGGGTATTTGGCAGAAAACATAGGCGTGGTCGCCGTGGAATGTGTTGCCGCTGTTGTCCCGCAAAACTTTGCCGCCTACGGCAAAGCTTGCCTGCGTTTTAAGCGTAATGGGTTTTTCGGCAAAAAGGCTGAATGCCGAAATGCAAAAAATAAAAAAGGCAAAAGTTTTCATTTCTGAATTTTCGATTCCTGCAGGGCGTCGTAGCGGCTGCCTACAACTTTTATTTTCGAGATTTCGTTTTCCAATGCCAGCATTTCCTCCTCCGAAAATTTTATGTTTGTGGCCCTTAAATTTTTCTCTAAGTGCGAAATTTTTGTAGTTCCGGGAATCGGCACAACGAAGAGTTTTTTATTTAAAAGCCAGGCAAGCGCAACCTGTGCCGAGGTTAGCCCGCGCGGGCGGCGGTCCAATGTTTCGGGCAAAAAAGAGTTGATTTTTGCAAAAAATATAAACAGGCGTGATTTTTCGGGTGTTTTTGCGAAATACGTTAATGTTAGGGAACTGTTTGCGGTATCGGCAATTTTAAACGGTTGCGGGAGTCGTAGATATAAATGCTTGACAATGTTTGAACGAAAAGTATACAAGTGGTACTAAAATATTTAGTATCTGTCTATACATACATACATACATACATACATACATACATACATACATACATACATACATACATACATACATACATACATACA
>CAKUIA010000018.1 GCA_934660865.1 uncultured Opitutales bacterium | reverse complement strand
CCCTTAATTAAGAAGGGCTTGCCGTTAAATACCAACGAGCGTTTTTCCTTGTTTATCTCGAACTTGCTAAAGCCGAAATCGGCCTTAATCGCTTCGTAAGCGTTCCCATCTTCCAAAGCAAAAACTAGATAATACAAATTGGGGTTATCGGTATCCCACAACTTCACATTGCGAATTGTAGCATAGTCTTTAACTTCGGCTTCGCCGTTTTTGGCTACATCTACCTTTTGCGAGAACATCTTTTTTACAAGCTTGCCCTGCGCGTCTAGCAAATAGGCGGTTAGCTTTACGCCTTCAACATTTTTATTGGAGTTGTTCTTTACCTTAAGCGTTATATTTACTTTTGCCTTGTCTAGGCTATCGTTTAGCTCGTAGGTTGCGCGATAATCTTCTATATACACCGGGTTTCTGGCAATTAAAACGACATCTCTTATTATACCTGAAACGTGCGGCATATCCTGCATTTCGTAGTAGGCGCCCGTTGTATATTTAAATACTTCTACAGCTATCGTATTTTCGGCGTTCTTTTCTATGTATTTTGTTATATTAAACTCGGCCGAAACAAAACTGTCTTCGCTATAGCCCACATATTTGCCATTTATGTATAGGTTATATCCAGTCCTTACGCCGTCGAACCTTACAAAAATTTCCTTATTGTCCCAATCTTTGGGCAATTTAAATTCCCTGCGGTATATCCCAACTTGTTGGTGGTCTTTATGTATAAAGGGTGCGCTTAAAGCTGGCGGGAATGCCCCGTTTTTGCCGTATTTAAAAGCGTCGTACCTATTGCCGTTGTAGTCGAAGAAAAACTCTGCGGTGGTGTTGTCGTAAAAAACCCTGTCGAACCCCCTGCACTGCCACGACATGGGAACAGGCATTGTATACCAATTTTTGTCGTTAAAGTTTTTAGCGAAAAACTCGTCTTTAACTTCGCCGTGATTCCTGGCAAAAAAGAACTTCCAATTTCCGTTTAGGCTTTGGTAGTTTTCGCCAACATAGATGTTTTCTATGTCGTTTATGCTAAGCGGGGTGGCCGCCCCGTCAAAATTTGTGTGCACCGTAAAAAACGCGTGCGGGGCTTCCTTGTTTATTGCAAATTGCGAAATGTCGTTCCAAGCATTGTTGGGGCTTGCAAAAGCCGCCCCCGCAAAAGCTAAAAACGCAACAGTTGCGCCAAGTAGTTTAATGAATGTTTTGTTTTTCATAAAGTTTACGTTAACCATATATACCTAAAGCTAAAACCTACATCAGAACCGCAAGCCTTGTAAAGCACATAGTTAAGCAAATGCGGATAGTTTTTAACTATTGACAAAACACGCCAAATGTAAAGTATTGTGCCTTTTCACAGATAGAGGAAGTCTAATGTTAAATTTCTCCGAGCAATGTATGGATATGGCGCGCTCGATATTGAGCCGCAACTTGGGTGCCGTAAACGAAGACGGCACCATAACTCCCGCCGAAGGCGAAATGCCTTTGCGCGACGAACCCGGCCACGCAGCTTTGGCCATGGGCGAATTTTATAGGGCCACGGGGCTTACCCAGCTCGAAAATTTCGACACTGCCGACTTGTGCGCAAAGTGCATAACCGCGCAGGCAAACGCCGATATAGACAGCGAAGACGGCCTTGCATATTCGGCGTTGGGGTTGCTGTCGTTTAACCCCTCTAAAGAGCGCAATCCAATTTGGGAAAAGCTTAGCGAAGACACGCGCAAAAACCTCGACAAACGCTTGCTTGAAAGAACCGACTACGAAAACAGCTTTCAGATGTACAACATTGCAAAAGCCGTTGCAAGGTTCAGCATAGGGCTAAGCAAAAAAGACGAAACCGGCAAGCTTATAGACCGCTTTGTAGAGCGCATAGAGCAGTTTTCGACAGGCAAATATTTTGACGACAAGCCCGCAAGCGGAATGGACGGCATTTTCGACATCACGGGCGTAGGCGCGTTCGTATTCATCAGACAGGCGTTGCAGCTGCACGCAAACATACACTTGCGCGACAGAAAAATTCCCTCTTTGCGCACATACGCCGAAAAGTATCTTAAAATATTCCCCGACTTGGTTCGCGCCGACGGCCTCGGCTGGGCATTCGGCAAAAAGATTGGCGCATACGGGCAAATGCACCTAATTAGCATGATTTTGCAGTCTATGCGCGACAACTGGATTAGCGAAGACAAAATCCCCGACTATATGGACATTTTAAGAAGGCTTTTCCAGTTCTTCTTTATGACTTATATAGACCAAGAGCAAGGCGCGCTTATTATAGAAGACGCGGAACGTTCGGCATCTAAGCTGAAAACAACGCGCATGGCGAATTTCGACGCGGCGCGCTATCTTTGCCAATGGTCCAGGCTTGCGCGCAGCGTAAACCGCCCAATGCAGTCGCGCACAACCCCCGCAAGAACGGGTTGCCGCTATGTTTCCTTCGACAGAACCAAGGTAAAGGAACAGGGAGTGCTTATCTACCAAAACATAGAAACGGGGCTTCATGTAAGCATTCCGCTAATAGCCCCCGGCGACAGCCAGGAAGACTTGACCTCTACTTTGGCATTCCCGCATATGCCGGGTGTTTTCGACTGGCCGTCGAACAACTATTTGCCTATAATGATTCCCGAGCTTACTTTCGGCGACAAGATTACAATTCCCTCTTTCTACGGCAAAAACTGCGTAACCGGCATAGGCCTCAGAAATTCGTATACATTTAAATACGACCAGCCCGAGCTTACCACAAAAGACGGCGAAATTGTAAAAAATTTGGCGTCGTGCAAAGTTTGCTGGACATTCGACAACAACAAAATCACGGGCGACTTTACCTACACCGTTAAGGTGCCCACCACCCTCGACAAAATGAGGCTTGTTGTTGCCATTGCAGCCCCCCACAGCGAATACAGAGCCCCCGCCTCGTACACCATTGGCGAAAAGGGTCTCGGCATTGAGGTTGAAAAGGACGACTTCCAGGCCGAATGGAAAGACACCGAAGTTGTTTCGGACGATCCGAACTACAAAACCTATTGGGGCAAAATACACTATTTGCAGACATTGCAGCGCGACCATGCGCTTATAATGCGCCCGGGCATACAATACAGGCTGGTTATTTCCTTTAACCCCGACATTGTTTTTGTAGGATAGTTTTTGCAATGCAAAGAGCGCAACACCATCAACAGGAGGCTGCAATACCCCACAATTTTGCAAAATTCGACGCCAACTTTAAGGCGGGCGAAGCCTATGTGCATTCTTTGCCCGACATGCAAAACGAAAAGACCGAAACCGAAGGCCTAAAGCCCATTCCCATAATTCAGGTAGGCATAAACAACTTTAAGTTGCCGCTAAACATTATGGGGGCAAATTGCGAAATGCGGCAGGTTCAAGCATCGGTTACGGGCACCGTTTCGCTTGCCGCCCAAAGCAAGGGCATAAATATGTCGCGCATAATGCGCACTTTTTACCGCTTTTCGGAAAGGGTTTTCACCCCCGATTTGCTCGAGGAGATTTTGGCGCAATACAAAAAGGATTTGGAAACATCCAGAGCGAGAATAAAAATAAGGTTTTCGTACCCCATTATGCAAACAAGTTTGCGCAGCGGCCTAAAGGGCTGGCAATATTACGACTGCTCGTACGAAGGCATTATAGACGACTTAAACCGTTTCAGAAAAATCGTCTCGTTCGACTTTGTATATTCTTCGGCATGCCCCTGCTCTTCGGAGCTTAGCGAACACGCGCGCAACACGCGCAATATATACTGCATTCCGCATTCGCAGCGCAGCAGGGCAAGGATTACCCTGGAGCTTGAAAAAAACTCGCACATGCCAATCGAGGATATCCACGCAAAATGCCTTAACGCCCTTAAAACCGAAACCCAGGTTATGGTTAAGCGCGAAGACGAGCAGGCTTTTGCCGAAATGAACGGCGCCTATGTAAAGTTTGTGGAAGACGCCGCCCGCCTTTTGCATAAAGAGTTCGACTGCGACACCCGCGTAAAAGACTTCGAAATAACGTGCGTACACCTCGAAAGCCTGCACTCGCACGACGCCGTAAGCGTTGTATGCAAGGGCCGCCCGGGGGGCTTTACGGGCAGTTTTTCGGACTTTTCGAGCCTGGTTTGCTAACAATTTTTTTATATGGACACAAAAATTACCCTTACAAAAGAGGAAGTTGCCGAGGTTATGCCCCAGCAATTTCCGTATCTGTTTTTGGAAAACTCGGTTATAGAAAAAGACAAAGTAGTTTCGTCGTACAAAATCAGGGGCGACGAATTTTTCCTTAAGGGGCATTTTAAGAACAATCCCGTTTTCCCCGCTTCAATCACAATAGAGGCAATCGGGCAAATGGGCTTGCTGTATCTGTTAAAATCGGGAGACGAGCGCCTAAAAGCCCCCGTAGATTCGTCCAAAATTTTCTTTACATCGTGCGACGGCATTCGCTGCGTAAGAATCTGCAAGCCGAACGAAACCATAGATATGGAAATTAAGGTTGCGGCTGTAAGGCACCCTCTTATGGTGTTTTCGGCAAACGCCTACGTTAACGGTGAAAAGGCGGCCCACGCCGACAGAATTTGTTTAACATTCGACTATAAAAGATAATGAAAAACGTTGTAGTAACGGGTTTGGGATTTATAACAAGCATAGGCAACGATAAAACCGAAGTTTTAGACAGCCTTATAAATCTGAAAAACGGCATAGAATTATACCCCGATTTTCAGGACGACAAAATTCCCGTAAAATGCGCGGGAACTGTAAAGCACTTTCAGACAAAGGGAACCGACCCCGAAGACTGGGTTTGGCCCAAAGACATATACCCTATTAAGCGCGAAGTTTTAAGGGGTTTTGCCCCGCACGTTTTGTATGCCTATTGCGCAGTTTCGCAGGCGTTAAAAGACGCAAACCTTACTTTAGACGACATTGCCAACAATTTGGAAACGGGCATGTATACGGCGTCGGCTGGCTCGGCGGGAATGTTGTATGCGCACATGCAAAGAATGGACAAATTCGGCGTTTTGCGCTGCCCGCCAATGGGCGTGGTTTCCTCCATTGTAGGCACGCTTTCGTACAATCTGGTTTCGGCGTACAAAATTAAGGGTGCTTCGTGCGGGTTTGCAAGCGCGTGCGCAAGCTCTACCCACGCCCTGGGCTTTGCCTACGACGAAATTGCATGCGGCCGCCAAAAAAGAATGTTGGTTGTAGGCGGCGAAGACGGCGATTTCCGCACAATTCTTCCCTTTGCGGGAATGCGCGCCCTTAGCATGAATAAAGACCCAATGACGGCTTCCAGGCCTTTCGACAAAAAGCGCGACGGCTTTGTAGGCACGGCGGGCGCTACTTGTATGATTATAGAGGAAGAGGAATTTGCAAAGCAAAGGAACGCCCCAATATACGCAAAAGTTTCGGGGTTCGGGCAGGCAAGCGACGGCTACAACGTTGCAATTCCGCACCCCGAAGGCGAAGGCTTGGTAAACGCAATAAACAGGGCCTTGATTTCGGCAAACACTAAGCCCGAAGAAATCGGCTACATAAATGCGCATGCAACTTCAACCCCAATAGGCGACGCCGCGGAGCTAAAAGCCATAAAAAAGGTATTCGGCGAAAACACAACCGCCTACATAAGCAGCACAAAGGCAATTACTGGCCACGGGCTTTCGCTTGCGGGCGTAATGGAAGCTGCGTTTTGCGCGCTTTCGCTTAAAGAAAATATTGTTCCCGGGTCGGCGCATATAACCGAGATGGACGACTGCGCAAAGGGCTTAAACATTCCGCAACAGACGCTTTTAAATACGCCCGTAAAGAAAATGATGTCGCTAAGCAGCGGCTTTGGCGGCGCGAATGCTGTTGTGGTTTTAGAGCACGCCTAAAGCACAATGTTTATTTGGTTTTACAGGCTTATATTTTTGCCCGCCTTTTTGATTGCAATGCCCTACTACGCGTTGCGAATGATTAGGCGTGGCGGCTATGCAAAAGACTTTAAGCACCGACTGGGTTTGCATAAAAATTTACCAAAACCAAAAAAACCCAGAATTTGGATTCAGGCGGTTTCGGTTGGCGAAACCGAAGCTATAGGCACTTTGGTTAAGCTTTTAAGCGAAAGCGGCAAAGTAGAGCTAGTAATTACCACTACAACAAGCACGGGCTATAAAATTTTAAAGGATAAATACGACAGCCTTTGCGTATACACAGGCATATTCCCGTGGGACTTTGCCCCCTTTTCGGCAATGGCTTGGAACGCAATTAAGCCCGACTTGTGCCTTTTAATGGAAAGCGAAATTTGGCCCGAACACTTGCACCAGGCAAAAAAGCGCGGCGTAAAAACCCTGCTGGTAAACGCCAGAATGTCGGACAAATCTTTCGGCAGATACTCGAAAGTCGGCAAAATTGCAAGGGCTATGTTTGCGCCTATTTCCAAAATTCTGACGGCGTCGCCGGCCGAGGCCGAAAGGTTTAAAAAGCTGGGAATTGCCGAAGGCAAAATTTCGGTAATGGGCAACCTTAAGTTCGACACCGTGCCAAGCAAATATCTTGGACAAAGCGAAATATCCGAGCTAAAAAAACAAATGGGCTTTGGCGAAAACGCCCTTGTAATGATGGGGGCTTCTACCTGGCCTACCGAAGAGGAGGTTTTGCTTCAGGCTTTGTCAAAGATAAGAAATTGCGGCATTGAGTGCAATTTGCTTATAATACCGCGCCACGAGGAACGCCGAAACGACATAGAAAACGTGCTTAAAAAAACGCCCTATAAATACAATTTTAGAAAGGCGAACAAAGTTGCAAATTACCCGTGCGACATTTACGTTGCCGACACTACGGGCGAAATGCGTATTTTAAGCCAGGTTGCAGACTTTGCCTTTATAGGCAAAAGCCTTTCTCCAAACAACGGCGGGCAAACGCCGATAGACTGCGCCGCGCTTTCGATTGCAATGACATACGGGCCCAATATGACAAACTTTAAGGCGGCATGCAAAGGCCTAAAAGACGCAAAGGCCGCCCTGCCCGCAAAAGACGCAAACGAAGTGGTAGACAATCTGCTTGAATTTGCAAAAAACGAATCTTTGCGTCTTAAGATAGGCAAAGCCGCCAAAGATTGGCATACGTCGAACATAGGCGCGTCTAAAAGGTGTTTTGATACCGTTTTGGAAACGCTAAATTTGCAATAAATTTTGCAATCTATAAATATATCCCGTATCTGCTTGACAGGCTTTTTTCGATAAATTTAATCGATAAACAAATTTTATTTTTTCACCAATAGCTGGCTACTTTTAAGGGAACTTATGCAAACACTATGCAAAACATTTTTGGCGGTTGTTTTCACAATCGCCGGTATGCAACTTTTCGGCGCCGAAATTTTAATGGATTTGGTTGCCCAAAAAGACAAAGTTTTAAACAACTGCAAGCTCTATAAAAGCGAAAACATACAAGAGACCAAAAACGGCTTTGTATTTACAGGCGAAGATTCTTCGTATATGTTCTATAACACGCCGCAGCTAAACGAATCGTTTGCCGTTGCAATGCTAGTAAGACTCGACAAATACCCCAAAGACCGCGCAACATTCTTTGCAAGGCGCGGCTACAACCATATGCTAGGCTGCGACAAAGACGGCCGCATTTTCCACGAAATTTACGGCATAGGCAAAAAGGTGAAGTTTTCCGTAAATTCGGAAACAAAAATGGAGCTTGGCAGATACTACCAAATAATTGCCGTATTCGACACAAGCAACAACCAATATAGTGTAAAGCTGTATGTAAACGGAATTTTTGAGGGGGCTTCGAACCTGTTGCAAAAGCCCTTCGAGTATAAAACCGACTTTATTTTGGGCAACGCAAACCCCAACGGCCGCTGGAGCCACCCAATGTGCGGCGCAATAAACCACATACGCCTGTATAAAGGCCTGCCAAGCCAAAAGGAAATGCAGGCATGGCAAAACGAATCGGCAAAGGCGGCCTCGTTTACTATTAAAAAAGGCGGCACGGTTTCCGTTAGGGAATTCGGCGCCATTGCAGGCGACGGCAAAGACGATACCCAAGCCGTGCGCCGCGCCCTGGATTTTGCCCTAAAAAACGGGGCAAAAAAGCTTGTTTTCCCCAAGGGCATATATAATTTTGCGCAGGCAAAAGGCGGCTTGTGGGAGCAAAGCCACTGGCTGTTTTGGCTAAAGAACGTAAAAAATCTTGAAATAGACGGGCAAGGCTCGCTGCTTGTTTTCGAGGGCACACAATGCTTTGCATACAGCACCGACTGCGAAAACGTTGTATTTAAAAATTTCGACATAGACTACGAAAAGCCGTTTTTCACCCACGGCAAAGTAGCTTGGATAAGCCCCGACAAATCCGAATTCGACCTGAAATTCGACAATACGGTTTACAGGCCCAAAGGCGGCGAAGACGTGCCTTCGTGGTCCGAAGTTTACGGCGACAGGCTTTTCAGCGTAAACGGCGGCCTTTTTGTAAACTACCAAGTTTCGCAAACGCGCCTAATTGCCCCCGATTTAATCAGGGTATCGTGCACACATTCAATAGACCCCCTAAAAATCGGAATGGAGATTATGCTGCGCCACCACACCTATAGCGGCTCTATTTTCAGGCTACACCACTCGAAAAACCACAAGATAGAAAACGTAAACATATATTCGGGAATGGGAATGGGCATTGTGGGCCAATATCTGGATTCCATAGAAATAAAAAACGTAAACATAGAGCCCGCCCCCCATTCAAAGGTGCCCTATTCGGTAAGCTCCGACGCGATAAACCTGCTCGGCTGCTACGGCAAAATTTTGGTGGAAAACTGCCGCGTAAAAGGCTCTAAAGACGATTCTATAAACGTGTTTAGCAACTACTATAAAATTAAAAGCCAAACGGCTCCCGACAAGATACAAATGCACAGCCCAAAATTCAATTCGGGCGAAATGCCTCAAGACAGAGCCGGCGACACTTTGGTATTTATGCGCAAAGACCTGAAAAAATACGCATACCGCAAAATAAAAAGCATAACGCAAAACTGGCAGCAACGCTGCGCCGACATTGTGTTCGAAGAGCCCCTGCCGAAAGATGTAGACATAGCCAACGACATAATTTCGACGACAAAGCAGCCAAGCGAAATTGTCATGCGTTTTTGCAGGCTCGACAGCGAAGGCCGCATTTGCTGCCAGGCGTCGAATATGCTGGTGGAAAATTGCGAGCTTATAAATTCTAACGGCTTTCAGCTAAATACCTGCATACAGCCGTGGTTCGAGGGCGTGCCCAGCAGCAATGTTGTTGTGCGCAACTGCAGCTTTATAAACAGCAAAATAAACGGACATAGAAATCTGCCCGCCGTTATAATAGTTTCGGCCGAAGGCGCGGTAAAGGAAATCAACGACGGCCTAAGCCAGGGCGAGCTGCTGGATTGGCCCGTGCACTGCAATGTGGAAATTTCGAACAACAAAATTTTTGGCGGCGCAAACAGCGCAATGTTGTTTGCAAGCGTTAAAAACCTTGTCGTAAAAAACAATTCTTTGGCCGACTTTTGCACCGACACAAGCGTTAAACCCTGGCGCGCTCCCGCAAGAACGTGGAACGAAAACGTTGTAAACTTTGTTGCGGGGGTTGAAAACGCGGTGTTCGAAAACAACACCTACACCGACAAAAACGGCAAAAAAGGCGTAATTGCGGTGGGCCTGGGCATTCCCGAAAGCCAGATAGAATTTAAAAACAACAACGGCTTTGTTGTAGAGCGCAAGGATATGTTCCCCGAACGCACAGGCGAAAGAGGCAAATAGCCCCCATAAAAAGGCGACAAAAAACGCACCGGCAAAACTCGGTGCGTTTTTTGTTTAATATGCAAGCTAAAGGCAAATAGCCCTACAAAGTAAAGTCGCCGTTCGGGTAGTATTTCCTTGCGTTTTCAAGCGTAATTACGCCCTTTTGCACCAAACGCGTGTAGCTTTCCTTCATTGTAATCATTCCCATGTTCGACGATGTCTGCAAAACGTTTTGAATCATGTTCGTTTTCGACTCTCTAATGAGATTTTTTACCGCGGCGTTGGAAATTAAAAATTCGAATGCGGCCGTGCGCGTAGAATTTTTTGCGGGAATAAGCGACTGTATTAAAACGCACAAAAGCGCGTCCGACAAAACAGTTCTTATCTGCCTTTGTTCTTCGGGTGTAAAATAGTCTATTATTCTTTCTATGCACCCCGAAGAGCTTGAAGTGTGCATTGTAGCCAAAACCAGGTGCCCCGTTTCGGCAAGTTTCATGGCCGCCCTTACGGTGTCTTGGTCGCGCATTTCGCCTATCATAATAATGTCGGGGTCTTCCCTTAAAGCCGACTTTAACCCCGATGCAAAACTTTTTGTGTGAAGCCCCACCTGCCTTTGGTTTATAAGGCACTTTTTGCTTTTGAACACATATTCTATCGGGTCTTCTATTGTAATTATGTGCAAATTGCGCTCGTTGTTTGCAAGCTCTATAAGCGAGGCAAGCGTTGTGCTTTTGCCCGAGCCGCTTGCTCCGGCAATAATTATAATGCCGTTTGCCCTGCGGCTTAAATTAACCAAAGCTTCGGGCAGGCCTATTTCGCGCGGGGTTAAAATGTGCTTGTCCAAAATTCTTACGGCAATGTTGTCGCCCGTAAAATCCCTAAAGGCGTTAACCCTTAGGCGGCTTTGGCAAAACTCCAGCGAAAAGTCTATCTCGTCGCCGTTGGCATAGGCGCTTTGCAGCTTGTTGCGAAACTCTTCGCCGGGCAGGTACGACAAAATTTTGTCGACAATTTTATCGGAATTTACGGGCTGCCCGAACGGAGAAACAATGTTGTTGTCTATCCTATACCTTACAACCTCGCCGCTGCAAATGTGTATGTCGGAGGCTTTTTTGGTTATTCCGTATTCTATTATTTTGTCGAGTATGTCGTTCATATTGCCTTTAGTGTATATCGTTAAAAAACGGGCGTTCAATAACATTCCGAAGAATATTCCGAAATTCTCAATATTTTGGCCCCGACTTTCGAATTTGAGTTGCCGAAATCTTTTGCGGTTTTGCCCGAACGCGCGCGCGAGCCCGAAAAAGCCCCGTTTGTTTTGGAATTGCGCCTTGTAGACGTTTGCGACATTGTGCTTTTAGGCTCTTCGCCGTAATAGGCGCAAAGCTCGAAAAACGCAGCCCCGCGCGACACTTTTACCGAAATTTTAAGCAGCGAACTTTCACAGGCAAAGCCGTCCGACAAAAATTCCACGCCCCTGTTTTGCAGCTCGCTGAAATTGCGCACCCAGGTTATGCCGTTTTCTACCGACACTCCTATGCCCTTTATCGCGTCGACAACCGAAGCGTCAAGCTCTTTGTCCTGCTTTTTGTAGAATGTTTGTATAACAAAGGGCGACGCCGTATTTACGTTTACTTTCTCGAAAAGCTCCAAAGACGTGCTTTGCACGAACAATTTGTAGTTGTCGTTTTCGCGCCCGTTTTCGTCGAAAAAATATTTGCCGAAATTTTTTACGAATCTTAGTTCGTAAAAATCCCTTATGTTTCGGTTGGGAGGCTTGGGGGCGGAGCGGTCGTAGTCGTCTGTTTCGGCGCCCTTTAGGCGCGGGTTGGAATCCGAGTCTACCCAGTCCATAAAGCAGTCGGCAAGCTCTATGGCGTCGCTTTCGGGAATGTCCATTGTTTGGAAAAGCGCGCTTAAAATTTCGGCGTTTGCGTTCGGCAGCGAAATTTTTGCCGACTCGTCCGAAACTGCCACCGACACTTTGTTTTCGCTTAAAAAGCCTATTCTGCCATCGTTTAAGGGCAAATTCCAGCCCTGTTCGGGCGCAAAAATTCCGCCGTCTAAATACCTATATTCCTCTATTATTGCAACGGCGGCGTTTAGCGCGTTGTAGGCGTCTATTCTAAGCTGGGCGTTTTCCAAATCGCACGCCTTCGGGGCAACCGAAGTTTTTACGGCGTCGAAAACCAAAACAAACATTGCCGAAAGCAACGCCATCATTCCCAAAACATACACCAAAAGCGACGCCCTTTTATTCATACTGGACAACCCCCCTTCTGCCGCTTTGCCTTTCCCTTGCCGAGGCCTTTTTTTCGCCCTCCAAAAAGGAGTATAGCGGAACATACCTTGTAGTGCTTTGTCCGGAATCGGCAAACACAATTTTTATGTAGTGCGGAATAAGCCCCGCATTGTCGCCGCTTTGCGATAGGCTGTCCTCCTCCTGCCAGCCGTATTCCTCCGAATAGAACATATAGGAAACTTCGGCTACGCAGTCGGAAATTTTTGTTTTGTAAATGGTGCGCTCGGTCTTTTCGTATTCCAAATCCACAAATGTCCACACAAGAAAAAGCCCCGTGTCTTTTTCGAATTTAAGCCAGCAAACCTTTTCTTTTGCAAAGCCGTCGGCCGACAAAAACAGCGGGTGAAAGCGCTCCAGCCCGAAGCACAAATTCAGTTCCTGCGTATCGGTGTTTTCGGGATACTGGCCTATTCTTATCGCCCCGCTTGTGGTGCGTATGTTGCCTATAAGGTCGTCGGGCATTCTTTGGGGGAAAGACGAATTTAAAAAGGCACACCTTAAAAACTTTTCCGCTGCGCTTGCCTTTTGCAAAAGCTGCGGCGCGTTTTGCGCGCTTTCCGACAAATTTACCATTGAAAGGAAAAGCCACACGCACGACATCATTAC
Organism: uncultured Opitutales bacterium; assembly: GCA_934660865.1. Lineage (GTDB taxonomy): Bacteria > Verrucomicrobiota > Verrucomicrobiia > Opitutales > Intestinicryptomonadaceae > CAKUIA01. Next base: position 35,736 of record CAKUIA010000018.1, on the reverse strand, counting down.
CATAGACGCCACCGCCAGCGACATTAAAAGCTCTATAAGCGAAAATGCGCGCCTTTTCATTTGCCGCGCCCTCCCGAATAGTCGCCTATGCGTTTTTGCTCCAAAAATTCGCGTCTGTCGTCTATAAGCGTTTGGCGCGTATCGGAATTTTCGTACCACGAGCTTCTTATTACATACAAGTTTTCCGTATACGAAAACTCCCGCGATTTAACCGAAGCTGCAATCAAAAACAAATCGGGCACTTCGGTTTCCTCTATTGTGCATACAACTTCGGCCTTTGCGGAATCGAACAAGTCGCACTCAATGCCCGACTCCAAATCGTCGCGCGAGGAAATTTCCAAAATTTTGGTTCTTATAAACTCGCGCTGCGCGTCGAAATCGGGATTTTTTTCGGGCAAGTCTACAATGGATTTTAGGTTGTATACCGCGCCGCCTATGCCCGTTGCCATAAGAACGAATATTGCAAGGGCGGCAATGGTTTCGACCAAAGTAAATGCCTTTTTAGTTTTCATTTTTTACAAGTGCACCCGAAAACGTGTCGCATTCAAATTGCATATTTTCGTTTTTATAGCCGAACAGAATTTTTGCGGGCGTGCACGTTCCGTCGGGGAAAAACGAAAGCTCGCCAATCTCCTTAACCGCGCCGTAGGTGTGCTGCGAAATGTTTACCGTTTCAGGATACACCGGCTCGAATGCAAGCGAAACTTCGCCCTGCGGCAATTCGTATCGCGCAAGCTGCGCCATGCCGTCGCCGCCGCACACTACAAGGCTGCGGCTTTCGGCGTCGAAAAACAAAACTGTTTTTTCGCCCTTTTCGGCGGCAAAGTCGTAGGCCTTTTTTACTGCGACCGCCAAAATCCGCTCGGGCGACTGCGCATTTACCGAATTTAAAAGGGGGTCGAAATTTACCGAAATTACGCCCACTAGCACGCATATTATGGCCAGACACACAACCGTTTCCAGCAACGTGAATGCGCGGCGGGGGGCGTTAAGGCACATGGCGTTTATTCTTCGCTAACCCAGTTGCCTATGTCGTCGTCGGTGCCGTCTTTGCCGTCGGCGCCAACCGACCATAAATCGTACGAATCTTTGTTGTGTTCGCCTGGACACGCATACATATATTTATTGCCCCAAGGGTCGGGCTGCAGCTGCTTTATATACGGCCCCCTCCAGCGGGAGTCTTCTTCGGGGGCTTTTAAAAGGGCTTCCAAGCCCTCTTCGGTGGTCGGATACCTGCCCATCGAAATTTTATACGCCATAAGCGGAGCCGACATTGTGCCGTTTACAAAAGTCTTTGCCACTTTCGATTGGCTTTCCGAATAAAGCCCGTCGAGGTTGCCGACAACAAGCGACATAAGCAGCGCAAGGAGGGCAACAACCAAAATTATCTCCATAAGCGTAAAAGCCCCTCGGCTTTTTCTGTTTTTACGAAATTTCATAATACTGGTTAAACGCATTTTTATGCAATTTGTTTCGGGTTAATTTTTCTTTTCTATAAAACAGGCAATGTCGTATTTAAACGTTGCGGTTTTCAGTTTTAAAACACCCGCATTGTCGGTCTTTAGCACGCCCGAAGCAACCTCTTTGCCGGAGTACGAATCGAACCAAACAACGCTGTATTCGCAGTTTGCGTCGAGATTTTCCAGCGCATATTCGAAGGGCTTTAGGTCGGGAATTGTCTTTTTATGCAGGCCGTATTTAAAGAAGCCCCAACTGTTTGTGCCCGCCCTTTTAAACCAAAGCGCGGTTTTTGTTCCGCTTTTTGCGCCCAAAACCGAAACTTGGTTTACGCCGGCGGCCGAGCCAATGCCCGCAAATTCTATCGAGGCTATGTCGGCATACGACGGGTTTTGCCAGTCTTTCGACTTTACTTCGAGCGAAAGTTTGTGCTTGCCTGCGGGGAATTTAAACGAAACTTTTTCCGAGCACATAATTTTTTGCGCGTCTTCGTCGGGCAAAACTGCGGCATCTGCATAGGTTGCGGGATTTATCGTTTTTGTAGCCGCCAAAACATCGTCTACCATAAAGACCAATTCGAATGTGTTTTCCGCCTTTTTTACGGCATTCATATTGAATGTAATTGTGCCTGCCGCCGCGTTTTGGTCGATATTTAAAACCATTGGGCAGTTGTCGGTAAGCCTGCTAGCCAGCGTATTTTTAAGCAAAACGCCGTTGCATATTTCGGCTATGTTCAAATTTTCGTCTGTCATAATTTCGGGGTGGGTTGCGCCGAAAGCGGGCAAAACCTCAAGCTTGTTTTCGCCCCTGCGCTGAAAAAGAACAACACCCTTTAGCTGCAGCGGCTGCATTTTAGCATAGTCTAGCTTTGCCAAGTCGGCAAAGGCTTTAACTGCTTTGTAGTTGCAAAAGGCCTCGCGCTTTACAAGCGTTTGGTAGTCGTCCGACAAAGGCAGTATGGGACACTGCGACATAAAACCGCCCCACAACGAATCGTGAAAGTGCATCATTTTAAGGTCCAAGTGCCCGCTTTTGTTTTTGTCTAGGCCAAGCGACGCAAAAAAGGCCGGCTTTGCATATTTCTTTGCAAAAAATCCGCACTGTTCGTTTACGGCAAATGCGTAGTCGCGCATATTTTTAGATTCCAAAGCCACCATAGCCGAACATTCTCCCGCCCAAAGCGAGTCTAACACCGAAGAGGTTGCCGCCGTCGAAATATTCATTCGCTGGGTAATATCAAGCTCCTTTATCGTGTTGGTCATTTCGTCGAGCCACATTATTTTGCCTTCGACATCTTTTAGAGAATATTTGTCGATTGCCGAATACAAGTTCCATGCCAAAAACTCTTTTTTGCAGCCGTACCTTGCAACAAAATAGCGCAAAAAATCCTTAAAATAGGCCTTCGACTCTTCGCTTTGCATAAACTGCTTTATGTCTTTTGCGGTTTTTGCGGGGAAAGACGCAATATAGTTTTGCCCCTTAAACGAATCGTCGTTTAAAAACGAAATTATTAGTTTTACATTATGCTCTTTTGCGGCGTCGAACACGCGGTCGATGGCGTGAAAGGCGCTTTTGTTAAAGTAGCCGTCTTTAACTTCGTAGGCCAAGTCGCTGGCGGCGTCGGCAACGGGCTTGCCCATATTAAAAAAGCTCCAAAAATCGGCAAACGAAAGCCTTACAATGTTGCAGCCGTTTTCGGCCAGCGTTTTCATCTGCAAAACAGTTTCGTCTGCATTGGCGCCCAAAACAAGGTTTGCGCCCATGCCCCTAAACGCCGCAGAATTTTCGTCGAACAGCGCAAAGTTTGAGCTTTTCGAAGTTTTGTAGATTCCGCTAGGAACATCTGAGTTTGCAACCGTAAACGAAAGCTCTTCGGAATCCTGAAAGCCGTCTTTTGCCTTTAGGTTGAATTGCACTTTGGCGCTGCCCGAATATAGCAGCGGGCAATTCAGCGTCCAATACGAAACATCGCCCTTTTTGCCCGTAAAATAAAGCGGCCAAACATAGCTTTGCGAACCGAACGTGATTGTAGCGTCTACTGCAATGTCCGACGTGCTAAAGGGGTTTTCGAACTTTTTTTCTATCTCGACAAAAGCCGACAAAACCGAATTTTTTGAAAGGCCGTCGCTTTTCAATTCGGTTTTAAGAAAAGGCCCTTCGGGCTTTTGCGGTTCGCTTTGCTCCTCTGCTGCGGGGGCGTCTTCGAAAGATTCGGCAACCTGCTCCGCCTTTTGCTCTTGGTGGGGTTTAGTCTCTTTTTTGCCGCAACCGAACAATAGCGAAAGCGCCGCAATTAACGACAGGAATTTGAAAAAGTTTTTATATTTCATCGGGAGAAGGGGGTTTTGTTGTTTGTATATTTTAAAGTTTTTTTGCCAAAGCGTTTTAAGGCCTACAATATTTTTTCGAGCGCCGCCATAACGCCCGCGTCGGAGCTGCTTTCGGCTACAATGTCTACGGGCATGGAATGTTTGCGCATTCTCGAGGCCGTAGTTTCGCCTATGGCTACCGTTTTCGGCTTTACGGCGCTTTTGTCGATTGCAAAGTTTTTAATGTCGGCAAAAAACGCGTCTACGGCCGACGGGCTGCCGAAAACAATCGCGTCGGCGCCGAACTTTACAAAGTCTTTCATGGCGGCCGAAATGTCGCTTTTAGGAGTTTCCTCGGTTTGGTATACTACAAACTTGTCTACAATGGCCCTGCCCTTGTTTTCGAGGGTTTTAGATAGCTCGTCTTTTGAGAGGTTGCCGCAGGCAATCAATATTTGCAGGTTGTCCAAAGACTCGTGCTGCATCATGGCTTCGGCCATGGAAATTGCGTTTTGTTCGGCAGGAACAACGTCGCTTGCCAAATGGTATTTGTCTTTAAGCGTTCTTGCTGTAGACTGGCCCACGCACGCAATCTTGCACGCGCCTATGCAGCGAATGTCGTCGTAGCGGCGGAAAAATTCGTTAAAGAAACCGTTTACGCCGTTTGAGCTTGTAAAGCAAAGCCACTGGTAGGTTGCAATGTCGTCGAGCACATCGGAATTGTCGGGGTTCGAAAGCACGATATGTATAAGGGGCATATCTATTACGGCCGCCCCCTTGTCTTTTAGCAGGGCCTTTAAGTCGCTATTATCGGGGCGCGTAAGAACTATTCTTTTACCTTTTACGCTCATGATATTTTAATATTCGAAAGTGTCTTTGTCTTTAAGTGTTTTTGCAAACGCCGCAATAAGGTCGGCGCAGGCCTGCAAGTCGCGCAGGTCGCAAACTTCGCTTGGGGTGTGCATATAGCGAAGCGGTATGCCAAGCAAACCGGTCGGAATTCCGCTGCGGGCCATCTGAATTACCCTCGCGTCGGTGCCGGTCGGGCGCGCTTCGGCGTTTATTTGGTAGGCGATTTTATTTTTTTCGGCACATTCTACAAGCCTTTCAAAAACAACGGGGTTCATATTGGGCCCCCTCGAAATTACCACGCCGCCGCCGAGTTTAATGTCGGGGTTTACGCCCACTTTCGCAGTCGGGTAGTCGCTCGAATGTTCTACATCTACGGCAATGGCAACGCTGGGGTTAACGCCAAACGCCGAGGTTTGCGCGCCGCGCGTGCCTATTTCCTCCTGCGTTGTGGCAACCGCGCACACCGTATAGCAAAGCTTTTTTTCCTTCGAAAGCTGTTTTAGGGCATTAAATACGCTGTAGCAGCCCGCCTTGTCGTCTAGCGCTTTCGAAGCGAGCCTGTTTTCGGAAAGCTCTACGGGCGAATATTCAAAAACCGCGCTGTCGCCAATCCTTACAAGCTTTTGCGCTTCGGCTTTAGACGAAACTCCTATGTCTATCCACTGGCTGCCTATTTCGGGAACGGTTTTGCGTTCGGCAGGCGTCATTAAGTGTATGGCCTTTTTGCCCGTTACGCCCCTTACAATGCCGTTTTTTGTAAGAATGTTTACCCTGCGCCCCGCAATCATGCAATCGTCGTGGCCGCCAAGTTTGTCGAAATACAAATACCCGTTTGCGTCTATGGAGGTTATTATAAAGCCTATTTCGTCGCTATGGGAAGCCAGCATAAGCGTTTTTTTAGAAGAGCCGTTTAAGGTTGCAATTCTGTTGCCTAAAACGTCTTTTTTAAAGTCGTCGGCAAATGGTTTAACATATTTTTCGACAACGTCGTTAAGCTCTTTTTCGCAGCCCGTAGGCGAGCGCGTGTTAAGCAAGTCGTTTAAAAATTTTTTGTCCATAATCTTTTTACATTTCTACCCTTAAATCTTCTATCGAAATTCCGGCAACCGCCTCGGCCAATTTGCCAAGTTCGTATTCCGAACCGCTGAACTGGAACACCCTTTGAATGTTTATCTGGCTTTTTTTAGCCCCAAGCCCGAGCGCGGGCGAATTTGTGGAAATTTCGTAAAAATGCTCGGCGGCAAGCGAAGTGTCGTTTACGGGGCCGTTGTTGTAAACGCTTAAAACGTCGCCCGCAAATTCGTTGTCGCTGCGCTTCCATGTGTTGCCTACATAGGCCTTGCGCGATTTGGGCATGGAAAAGCTTACCACTACAAGCAAACGTTTGCTTGCGTTGTAGGAAAGCGCAATGCCCTTTGCCCTTTGCTGCAGCACCCCTATTTCTACCGTCTTTTTCGCGTCGGCCCTAAACCTTATAAACTTGGGCGAAACAAAAAGCCTGAACTCGTCGGCGGTTTGGAAATAGTCGTCCCTTACAATGTTGCCCAAAGTTTTAACATCGCCCTCTTTGTAGGGAACGAAAACGTAGGTTGATTTGTCGGCATTAAAGCAGCTTTGCGAAACCGCGGCAATAAGCCCGGTTTCCTGCTCCCATTGCCTGTCGGAAGTGTTCGTTATTTTGTCGGAAGCGGCAAAGGCAACCATGTCTACGCTGTCGGGAATTTTCGCCGACAGCACCTTTTCGGCGTCGGCTTTGTTTAGGGATACAATCTGCCTTTCAACCTTAAAATTAAATTCGGCGCCCTTTGAGTTTTTTACGCTTGCAGACTTTTCGAGGGCAATTCTCGTTTTGTCGGCAAAAACAAGGTCCCATTGGCTTGCGCCCAAAAACTGCGGGGCTTTCCATTTTTCGGGAATCATCAAGTCGCCCGAGCCGAAAAACAGGGCGTACTGCCCGCCTTCGGGGGCAAGCGAAAACCTGTTTAAGCCGCCTATTATGTTGCGCGAAGTTTCAACTATGTCTTTTTTTGCGACCAAATTGCGGTTATACCAGCCGAGACTTTTGCCCGAAGCGCCGTCTAAAGTGGCAACCATTACCCTGCCGCCCAGCTTCGGCGAAACGGCTATATACGAACCGTTTTCGCCCAAAACCTCGCAGTCGGCGTATGTTCTAAGCAAGGATACGTCTTTACCGAAAGTCCATTTCGACGCCTCGTTTTGGCGGTTTTCCTCTATAACGCCGCAAGCGCAAAGCGCAAGGGCTACCGACAAAACGGGTGCTAATTTAAGAAAATTATTCATATAGACAAATTGTTGCATATACGCGCGTTTTCTTCAATTCAATTTTTATAAAAATAAAGCAAAAAAAACTTTACAAATTCCAATAAATATATTTCATTGTGTCTTTTATCTTATACAGAAATGCAAAAGACAAAGAAATCGATAGTTAAACGCTTCAAAGTAACCGCAACCGGCAAGCTCCTTCGCAGAAAGCCCGGCAAGCGCCACTTGCTTAGCGCAAAAAACACTAAGCAAAGACGCAGAATGAGCCAGGACCAGAAGGTTTCCGACGGACACGCGGCCGCCCTCAAAAAGGGTATGCCCTTCGCATAATAAAAAGCAAACATCAACAGGCTGAAGGGGTGTTTTTTTAGGCGACCCCAAGGCTACATAAAACAATAATCGGAGATTATATAACATGCCAAAAGTAACAAATGCAGTATATACCCGCAAACGCAGGCGCAGCGTATTAAAGCAGGCCCGCGGGTATTTCGGTAACAAGTCCCGTTTGTTTCGCTACGCGAAAGACGCGGTTCAACACGCTGGTAAGTACGCTTACAGAGACCGCAGGGTTCGCAGGCGCGAATTCCGCAAACTTTGGATAGTTCGTATCAACGCAGTTTGCAGAAATTGCGGCTTTAAATACAGCCAGTTTATGAGCGCGTTAAAGTCGATGAACGTACAACTCGACAGAAAACAGCTTGCCGAATTGGCAATTAACGACGAAGCGGCATTCAACGCCCTTGTCGAAAAGGCTAAAGCTCAGATTGCCAAGTAATTAACCTTTACAAAAAATTTAAAAGAGGGGCTTTTTAGCCCCTCTTTTTTTTGCGCATACTTACTATGCACACCCCGCCCTGCTTTTTAGGATTTTTTTAAGGAGAAATTTTACGCCGCTTTTCGTGAAAAATTTTCGGCATTTCGGCGCAAAAAAACGCAGGCCCTTTTAGACCTGCGTTTGTCGTTTTTTCGCAAATAGTTGGTTTGCCTAGCCTAAAATCTTTTCAAGCTCGGCAAGCTTTGATTCGTATTGGACAAGCTGTTTTTTAGCGCCTTCTATGACATTTGCGGGAGCTTTCGAAACAAACGCCTCGTTCGAAAGCCTTGCCTTTGTAGAGGCAATTAGCGACACAATCTTTTCCTTTTCCTTTTCGAGTTTCGCCTTGTCTTGTGCAGAGGCCTCCTGCGAAAGGATAAGGTATATTGTTGCCGCCTTTGCCACGCTTACGGGCGACTGTATTTCGCCCGAAATTTCGTTTAAGGTATCTAAACCTATAAGCTTTTTAAGCTGTTCGTTGTTTGCGGCCAACAACTGCTTCGAAAAGTCTTTTGCAATGTAGCTCATATTAACGTGCTTGTTTGTTGCAAGCTTGTATTGCGACTTTAACGCGCGCGCCTGGGCCACAAAGTCTTTAAGCATTTCCACATTTTCCAAAGCCGAAGCGTTTAGCTTTAAGGCAGCCTTGAACTTTTCGGCGTCTAGGTAGGGATATACGTTTTGTATGTATTCGCCATCTTTGCCGAAGCCCATACTGTGCCACAATTCCTCGGTTATAAACGGGGTAAACGGGTGCAGCATAAGCAGTGTTTGCCTTATGCACAAATCCTGTATGGCAAGAATGGTTTTCTTTGCGTTTTCGTCGGCCATTCTCGACTTGGAAACCTCCAAATACCAGTCGCAAAAATCGTTCCAGAAAAACGCATAGATGTCTTGCGTAATTGCGTTAAACTGGTACGCCGAATAGTCTTTCCTTATGGATTCCGCCGTATTTAACAGACTTAATATAAGAGCCTTGTCGTTGTCGTCTATAATGGAGGTGTCTATTCTCGAAACAATTTCGTCTATGCTGGAATTCTTGCCAAGCTCGCCCTGCATTTGCCTAAAGCGGCAGGCATTCCACAACTTGTTGCAGAAATTGCGGCCAAGCTGAACTCTATCTTCGCTAAAGAGAATGTCTTGCCCTTGCGGAGCGCAATTCATAATGCCGAAGCGCAGGCCGTCGGCGCCGTATTTTGCGATTAAGTCTAACGGGTCAGGCGAATTGCCCAAGCTTTTCGACATTTTTCTGCCCTGCATATCCCTTATAATGCCCGTAAAATATACGTTTTTAAAGGGAATGCGGTCTTTTTCCTCGCCTTCGGTAAATTCCAAGCCCGCCATAATCATTCTGGCAACCCAGAAGAATATAATGTCGGGGCCCGTTACCAAGGTTGAAGTCGGGTAATACCTTGCCAAGCCAAGCTTTTCGGAATTTTCCCTGTTCGGCCAACCCAGTATGCCGAAGGGCCACAACCACGACGACGCCCATGTGTCGAGCGAGTCTTCGTCTTGAACCCAGTTTTCGGCGTCGGCGGGGGCAGTTTCGCCCACGTAAACGTGTTCGGGGTTGTTAAAGTCTATGTTGGCAACGCCTTTTTTATACCAAACGGGTATTCTGTGCCCCCACCAAATTTGGCGGCTTATGCACCAGTCGCGGATATTGTCGAGCCAGTGTAAATAGGTCTTTTCCCAGCGGGCCGGCCAAAACTTTATAAGGCCTTTTTCCACAACCTCTTTGGCTTCCTTTACATGGGGGTACCTCATAAACCACTGGTCGGAAACGCGAGGCTCTATGGGTACGCCGCCCCTTTCGGAAAAGCCGACGTTGTTTTCGTAGTCTTTTACCTCAATTAAAAGCCCCATTTTGTCGAGCTTTTCAACCGCCTTTTCGCGCGCTTTAAACCTGTCTAGCCCTACAAAGTCTTCGCCCGCCAACTCGTTCATAGTGGCGTCGGGGTTCATTACGGTAATAACTTCAAGGTTGTGCCTTTTGCCTATTTCGAAGTCGGCGGGGTCGTGCGCGGGGGTTACCTTTAATACGCCAGTACCGAATTTAATGTCTACGGCTTCGTCGCCTATAATGGGAATTTCCTTTTCGGGGAAAGGCCTAATGCACTTTTTGCCAACCAAATGCGCATAGCGGGGGTCGTTGGGATTTACGGCAACGGCCGAGTCGCCCATAATGGTTTCGGGACGCGTTGTGCAAATTTCAAGATAACCGCTTTTGTCGGCAAGCTGGTATTTCATCTTGTAAATCTTGCTCTTTTGGGGGGTCATAATAACCTCTTCGTCGGAAAGAGCCGTAAGGTTTACCGGACACCAGTTTACCATTCTTTTGCCGCGGTAAATATAGCCTTGTTTGTAAAGCTCTACAAACGCCTTAATTACGCCTTTTGAATAGTCGTCGTCTAAAGTGTGGACAAGCCTGCTCCAGTCGCACGAAGCCCCAAGCTTTTTAAGCTGCTCTATAATTATGCCGCCGTGCTTGTCGCGCCATTGCTTGGCAACTTCCAAAAACTTTTCGCGCCCAAGCTTTTTGGCCGAAAGCCCCTCTTTGCGCAAATATGCCTCTACCTTGGTTTGGGTTGCAACGCCCGCGTGGTCGGTGCCAGGCACCCAAACCGCGCTTTTGCCGTTTTGGCGTGCATTGCGTATTAAAATATCCTGAATGGTGTTGTTTAAAACGTGCCCCATTGTAAGCACACCCGTAACATTCGGGGGCGGCATTGCTATGGAATACGCTTCTTTAGTAGGGTCGCTAGACGGCTTAAAACAACCGTTTTCAACCCACTGGCTATACCACTTGTCTTCTACTTTTTGAGGCTCGTAGGCCTTTGAAATATCGCTCATTACTGTTTATACCTTTTAAATAACAATGTTCCGTTGTGCCCGCCAAAGCCCAAGTTGGTGCTAATGGCGGTGTCTACCTTCGCCTTTCTTGCAACGTTGGGAACGTAGTCCAAATCGCAATCGGGGTCCGGATTTTCGTAGTTTATTGTAGGCGGAACAATTCCCGTTTCTATTGTTTTTGCACAAATTGCGGCTTCAAGCGCGCCCGCAGCCCCAAGCAGGTGGCCTGTCATGCTCTTTGTAGAGCTAATCATAAGGTCTTTTGCATACGGGCCAAATACCTTGTGTATTGCCAATGTTTCGAACTTGTCGTTGTAGGGCGTAGAAGTTCCGTGCGCGTTTATATAGTCTACATCTTGTACCGAAACTTTTGCGTCGTCTAAAACCCTTTCCAGACAGTGGGTCAAGCCCCTGCCCTCTATGTCGGGGCTTGTAATATGGTAGGCGTCGCATGTTGCGCCGTAGCCCGAAAGCTCGCAATATATTTTCGCGCCTCTTGCCAGGGCGTGGTCTAGCCTTTCAAGCACCAAAACGCCCGCGCCTTCGCCCATTACAAAGCCGCACCTGTCGGCGTCGAAAGGCCTCGAAGCCCTTGAAGGCTCGTCGTTAAAGTTTGTGGCCATGGCCTTCATGGCGCAAAAGCCCGCAAAGCTTAGCGGGGTTACCGCAGCCTCGCTGCCGCCGGCTAAGATAACGTCTTCCTTGCCAAGCTGCAGGTGAAGCATAGCCTCGCCTATGGCGTGCGTACCGGTTGCGCATGCGCTTACAACCGAAAAGTTTACACCTTTAGCCCCCAAAGCTATTGCAACAACGCCCGAAGCCATATTCGCCAAAAGATTCGGTATCATAAAGGGCGAAACCCTGCGCGGCCCCCTTTGCACGAAAGCGGTTGTCTGCTTTTCGATAGTATCCATACCGCCTACGCCGGAACCGATTAGCACGCCCATTCTGTTCATATCCATCTTTTCAAGGTCTAGCCCCGCGTCTTTTACGGCAAGCTTGGCTGCGGCCATTGCAAAGTGGGTGTACCTGTCGCTGCGTTTTGCCTCTTTTGCGTCCATATAATTTTCGGCCACAAAGTTGCGGCATTCCGAAGCAACCTGACAGTTTAGCTGCGAAGCGTCGAAAAGGCTAACCGATGTTATACCGCTTTTGCCCTCGCAAAGGTTCGACCACAAAGCGTCTATGCCGTCGCCGAAAGTCGAAATTACGCCCAGACCTGTAACAACAATTCTCTCTTGGCTCATAACGTATCCTAACTAATTGAAATAAACAAAGTTGTAAAAAACCAGAAAACCCGTTAGAAGCAAAGCCAACTAACGGGTATTCTACAAAAATTATCTAGCTATAATCTTGCAACTAATTGTTGGCTTTCGATTTTTCTTTGATATAGTCGATTACCTTTCCGACAGTTGTAAGCTTTTCGCCGTCGGATTCGGGGATTTCTTCCTTAATATCGTCCTTAAATTCTTCTTCAAAAGCCATTATAAGCTCAACCTGATCGAGAGAATCGGCACCCAAATCGTCTACAAAAGACGCTTCGGGGGTAATTTGCTCTTCGTTAACTTGGAGCTGTTTTACTATGATATCTTTTACTCTTTTTTCAATGTCTGACATAGTTTTATTTCTTATGGTTATTTGTGTATAAACTTATGTTTATAATTATGGTTCAAATGATGTACCCTTTTGCGGTTTTGTAAAGCTTTTTTTTATCTTAGGCGGCCCAGGGCGCGAGCGGCGTCTTCGTTGCCGAGCACGGCCGCGCGCTTTAAAAGACGCACGGCTTCGTCCCTATTTTTGGTAACGCCCATACCAATGGCATAGCATGCTCCCAGGTTGCCCAAAGCCTCGGGGTTGTCGGCGTCGGCGGCTTTTTTTAGATAGCGCACCGCCTCGGCTGCATTTCCCTTGTCGGAATCGTCTTCTAGCAAAACCGCACCCAAGCGGCTTTGAGCCTCCACATAGCCCGCGTCGGCCGCCTTTTTTAGCCACCTTACGGCCTCGCGGCTGTTGCGCCTGCCGTCCAAACCCTCCAGCTTAATTTGGGCAAGCATTGTTTGCGAGTATGCGCTGTTTTTATATGCCGCCCTTCTATAATACCTTGCGGCCTCCTTAAAATCGCGCTCAGTTCCAACTCCGTAAAAATGGCAGTCGCCCAAATTGTCCAAAGCCTTTTCGTATCCGTTATCGACGGAATTTCTAAAATACTCAAACGCCAATTTAGGATCTAGCCCTACGCCCGATATTTTGCCCGAAAGCATTAAGCCCGCCGTATTCATCGCCTCGGCACTGCCGTTATACGCCGCCCTTTGCGCCCAATACAAGGCCTTGTTTGCGTCTTTTTCGGTGCCGTTGCCCTCTAAATACAGCTTAGACAACGCAAGCTGCGCTGGCGGATATTGCATTGTTGCCGATTTTTCGAACCACAAATACGCCTGCTTTGGCTCTTTTTCCCCGAACGCCCCCTTTAGGTAAAAGGTTGCAATATTGCATTGGGCTATGGCATTTGCGCCGTTGGCCGCCTCTTTTAAAAGCGACAACGCCAGTTGTAAGTCCCTGTTTTTGCCGCCCATTTTGCACATTGCCAGCGAAATTTTGGCCCTTAGGTTCCCCGCCTTTATTGCGTCGTTAAACAGGTCTTCGGCTTTCTGTTCGGACTTTTCCACCCCAAAGCCCCTAAGGTGGCACACACCCAAAAAATTTGTTGCAAGCGGCGAAGGCAGCGCCCTTTTAAAATAGTTTACGGCGTTTTCGGGATTTTGTTTTAGGGCAATGCCCTCCATATAAAAATAGCCTACCGCCGCAAGCGCGTCTACATTGCCGAATATAGAGGAATTTGTGAAATATTTTAAGGCCTCGTAATTGTTCCTTTCAACCTTGCCGAGCCCCCTAAACGCCAAAACGCCCATGCAATACATCGCGTCGGCGTCGCTTGCCGCAAGCTTTTTTATGTTTTCTACATCGCTTTTGGCGATTTCGGGAAAGCCCGTATAGTCGAAAGCGTTTCTAAGCGAATTGTACAAATTTGCGTCTACCGCAAAAAGCTGCGCGCAAAAAACAAAAAATATCGGCAAAACAAATCTCATAAGGCCTATTGCGTTCTACTTTATGGAGCATTTTACAAAAAGCTCGGCCATAACCGATTCGTCGGAAGCCGCCCCCCTTGCTATGAGGTTGCGGAAAGCCTCTACAAAATACATTTGGAAATTTATAAGCCTTTTTAGCGAAAACTTTAACGCTATTAGAGCAAGCTTGTTGCATACATACCACGAGTTTTGCGAAAACACATTGTAGGGGGTTTTGTTGGAAGCTCCGCCAAAGTCGTCGGCCATTTGCATAGACAGCGCCTCGAAAGACGCCTTGTATATTCCCGTAGGCGATGCTTTTAGCACGCCGCTGTCTACCAGCGCCCTTATTTGTATCAATATCGAGTTTTGGTTTACCAGGCCCGCCAATATCTGGCGCGCCGACGCGTTTTTGTCGGTAAAAAACCTGCGGTGCAGCGCCGACAATGCCGCGGGCAAGTCGCCGTCGTAAAATGCGGTGTTTATTTCAAAGAAGTCGCCCTCGCCGAAAACGGGAACATTTTGCGAAACAAGCTGCTCGGTAATTGTGCCGTTAAAGCCCAAGTAGGCGGCAAGCCTTTCGGTATCGCTAACGACCATTCTCGGAGAGGCGGCCACCGTGTTTACAAGCGCATAAAGGGCGTCTTCCTCGATTTTTACCCCGCATTTTTCGCAGGTCTGCAAAACAAGCTTTTGGCACGCCTGGGCTGCGTTCGAAGCCTTTAAATCGCTAACTTCGGCAAACGACATAAGCTCTTTTAATGCCTTTTTGCGCCTGTCGGCCCCGCACGCGCTAATTACAACGCCAACGTCCTGGCTGTCGGCAAGGCTTTTGGCTGCGGCAACCAGTTTTTCTACCGCTTCGGCCGCGGCCTGCGACTTTGCCGCCCTGTTTTCCGAAAATATATTGGCGTTTCTTACCCAAACGTTTTTTCTCGGCGAAAACATCGAAACTGTCATCATAGACTCTACCGCGGCCGCGCACGCCTTTACGGCTTCGTCGGCTGTTGTGCACATGGCCTCTATAATTTCGTTTGAATATTCGTCGTCTACTTTTTTGGACAATTCCGAAAATATCGATTTTGCCGCGTTGTCGGCTATAAATTCGTCGTCTGCCAATACAAGATATACCATACAAAAATATTCGCAGTAGCCTTTGTGCCTGTCAAACTATTATTGTTGCATTGTGCGCCGTTTTAAGACAATCTTAAAGCGAAGAATATATGCCGCAAACACCCCCGAACAAAGACCCGTATAAAAACATATCAAACAACGCCGTTTTAGTTGCGGTAAGAAAGGCCGACCAAACTCTACAAAACGCGCAAAGCCTTATAGACGAGCTTGAGGAGCTTTGCAAAAACTTGGGCATTGCGTGCCGCAAAAAAATTGTTGTAAGCGTAAGGGAATTTTCGCCGCAGTTGCTTATAGGCTCGGGCAAGGCCGAAGAAATAATAAAAACGGCAGAGGAAAACCGGGCAAAACTTGTAGTATTCGACAACGAGATAAGCCCCACCCAGCAGCGCAACTGGGAAAAGCTTGCAAACCTTTGCGTGATAGACCGCCACGAAATAATTTTGGAAATTTTTGCCCGACGCGCCAAAACAAAAGAGGCAACCTTGCAAGTAGAGCTTGCAAAGCTGGAATATTCCCTGCCGCGTTTAAAGCGCGCGTGGAACCACTTTAGCAGGCAAAGGGGCGGCGGCGTTACCCAGCGAGGCGAAGGCGAAAGCCAGCTAGAGCTGGACCAACGCCGCGTAAGGGAAAGAATTGCGGCGCTAAAAAAGCAGCTTTTAGAGGTAAAAAAGCAGCGCAGCACGCAGCGCAAAAGGCGCCAGAGAGTGCCAGTGCCCACCGCCGCAATAGTCGGCTACACAAATGCGGGCAAATCTTCGCTGTTAAATGCCCTTTCCAATGCCGACGTTCTCGCCCAAGACAAGCTTTTTGCCACGCTAGACCCCACAACGCGCAGGCTTAAGCTTTCGGGCGGTCAAACCGTTTTGCTTACCGACACCGTGGGCTTTGTAAGAAATTTGCCCCACCAGTTTGTAGAGGCCTTTAAGTCTACTTTAGAGGAGGCCGTAAACGCCGATTTCTTGCTGCATTTGGTAGACTGCAGCAGCCAAGACGCCTTCGAGCACATACAAACTACAAACAATGTTTTAAGGGAATTGGGCGTTGCCGATAAGGAAACGCTGCTGGTCTTTAACAAATGCGACAAACTTAAAGACGGCTTTTTAAGGGCGCAACTTGCGGCAAGCTACCCGAATGCGATTTTTGTAAGCGCAAAAACCGGCGCAAATTTGGATGGTCTTTTGCGGGCAATAGAGCACGCCGTAAACAAAGACTGCCGCATTATGCTCCTTAAAATTCCGAGGCAAGACTATGCCGCCATTGCAGCCCTGCACAAACTGGGGGCTGTGCGCAAAAAAAGCGACTTGGACTACTGCGTGGAGCTTACCGTAAAACTGCCATCGTCAAAAGCCGCCGCATTCGAAAAATATTCGCCGTAAACAAAGCAATATAAGCTTGAAAGGGAAAGCTTTTTTGCAAATATTATCCGCTAAAAAAATGAACGAAGAAAATAAGAAAGTTGTTTTAACATGCGCACAGCCCACCGGCAAACTGCACCTGGGCAATTACCTTGGGGCGATTAAATATTGGGTGGATTTGTCGAACAAAGAGGAATGTTATTTCGGCATAGCCGACATGCACGCAATAACCGTGCCCTACACCCCCGCCGACCTGCGCAAAAACGTATACGACTGCCTTGCGCAGTATCTGGCCTGCGGCCTTAACCCCGAAAGCGCAATTTTCCCGCAAAGCGCCGTTCACGGGCATTCCGATTTGGCGTGGGTTTTGGCGTGTTTGTGCCCCGTAGGCGCCCTCGAAAGAATGACTCAGTTTAAGGACAAGGCAAAAAAACAGACTTCGTTTATAGGCAGCGGGCTTTTGTATTACCCCGTGCTTATGGCCTCCGACATTCTGCTATACAATGCCGACATTGTTCCCGTAGGCGAAGACCAAAAACAGCATATGGAATTGGCGCGCGATTTGGCGCAAAAATTCAACCTAAAATATTCCGACACCTTCAAGATTCCCGAAGCTTCAATCCCGAAGGCGGGCGCAAGGATTATGTCTTTGCAAAATCCGGAATCCAAAATGTCGAAATCCGACAAAAACCAAAACGCGGTTGTGTATGTTGTAGACGAGCCGACCGCAATTAAAAAGAAGCTTATGGGCGCGGTTACCGATTCCGACTCGTGCGTAAGGTTCGACGCCGAAAACAAAAAGGGCATTGCAAACCTGATGAACATATATTCGGCTATAACGGCAAAAAGCTACGCCGAAATAGAAAACGAGTTTGCGGGCAAAGGCTACGGAGACTTTAAAAGCGCCGTTGCCGACGCTTTGATTGCCCATTTAGCCCCCGTAAGGGAAAAGTATTTAAGCCTTGTAAACGACAAAGCGTATCTTGAATCGGTATTCGAGTCGGGCATACAAAAGGCGCAATATAGGGCAAACAAAATATTGGGCAAGGTTTGGAGAAAAGCCGGCTTTTACCAAGCCCCCAAAAAATAACAACACCAACAAAAGTTTTTAGAGTATGAAAAAATCGCCGCCGATTTGGGCATTGTATTTGGCCGACGCCCTGCAAATTGTGGCCGTTTTGCTTGTGGTATTTTCGTATACGGCAAACGGCGAAGTTATACCCTTTTCGACGGCGGCAGTTTGCATGCTGATGACAGCGGTTGCCGCGGCAACTTCGCTTGTGCCGTTTTTGCTTGATTATAAATCCTCAAAATTTTCGGCAAACGCCGAAAGCCTTAAAAAAGACGCAAAAATCGAGGAGGCATTCAACATTCTCTTTAGGGAGACAAACTCTATAAAAAGCGCGCAAAGCGCAACGGCCACAAATTTGCAGGAAACTTTTTCGCAGCTTTGCGAGCTTAAAAACCAACTTGCCGAAAAGTCGGTTTCGCTGAAAAAATGCTCGTCGGAAATTAGGGAGCTTGCCGAAAAACTGTCGGCTTTTGAGGCTAACAACACCCAAAGCAACGACAACGAACTGCAAGCCGTAAGGGACGAACTAACCGAAAAGATAGACGCCCTTTCGGGCGATGTAGATTCGGCTTTGGCGAGACTTGACGCGGTAGACGAAAAAATTTCGTCGGACGAAAAGCACCTTGAAAGCGCAAACCAAAACGCACTGCAGGCAAGCACAAAAACCGAAGAGCTTGCCGACAAGGCAAACATTTTGTCGGACAAAACCGACGAGCTTACCGGCAGAGCCGACGAGCTTTCCAGCAAGGCGGCCGAATACGAAAGCAGGCTAAAGACGCTTAGCGAAAGGCTAGGCTACATAGAAAACCGTATAGACGAAACCGAATACGACGAAGACGCCGGCGAAAGCGAAGAAAAAGTCGAAAACCTAGACATAGAAGACAACGAAATCGTGCAGGAGCCAATCGCGCACGACATCGACAAAGGGGCGTTGCCCGAAGAGCTTTCGGGAGTGTTAAAAAAGGCAATTTCAAATTCGCAGAAAAATTCCACAAAGTCTTTTATAGACAAAATGCTGGATAAAGGCACACCGCAAGACGAAGCAAAAGGCGAAAGCGCACCCGCCGAAGACGGCGAAAAGCCCGAAAACGAAGACGGCATAGAAAGCTTCCCCGAAAGCGGCGAAGACGCCGACGAAGAAAACAACGGGGGAATTTTTCCCGTATTCGGCAAAGACGCGGTTGAAATAAACCCGAATATGGACGACTTTTCGTTTTTGGACGGCAGCGGTAAAAAAAGCGATAAAAGCATTATAGAAGACATACTGAATTTGCCCGTAAACGCCGAAGAAGATTTTGAGGAGGAAAAGGCGAATACCGAAGGCTCCGACAAAAAAACCGGGGGCGAAAAACCGCAAAAGGAAAGCCCCCAAACTATGCTTTTCGACGACCTACCCCCCGCCGAAAAGAAGCCAAAAAAGGCAAAGGAAGGGAAAACCTGCCTTATTGTAAACGCGCTTGTAGGGATAGGCAACAAGCCCTATGTAAGGAAAAACGGCGAGCAAAAGGGAGTGCCCATGCAGTTTTTGGAAATAGGCAAATGGCAATACGCTCCCGAAGATTTCGACGAGCCCGCCCGACTTTCGGTTTGGCTTAACGACTCGGTTATGGCAAACGAGGGCGACATACTTGTAAACCCGTCGGAACAAATAGAAATAAACGCGACTTTTAAAAATGCTTAGTGTAAGAATTATCCCGTGCCTCGACGTAAAGGCGGGCAGAGTTGTAAAGGGTGTAAACTTTTTAGACCTAATAGATGCGGGCGACCCGGTAGAGCAGGCAAAAGCCTACGAAAAGCAGGGAGCCGACGAGCTTGTATTTTTAGACATAACGGCCTCCAGCGACAACCGAAACATTATGGTAGACGTTGTGGAACGCACAGCCGACGTGTGTTTTATGCCCCTTACGGTTGGCGGCGGGCTGCGCACTACCGACGACATACGCCGAATGTTAAACGCGGGGGCCGACAAAGTTTCGCTTAACACAGCCGCAATTTTAAACCCGAAACTTATAGCCGACGCCTCCGAAAAATTCGGCAACCAGTGCATAGTTGCCGCCATAGACGCAAAGAAAATAGGCGACGGCAAATGGGGCGTATTTACCCACGGCGGCCGCAAACAAACCGAGCTGGACGCCGTTGAATGGGCAAAGAAGGTGGAAGAACTCGGCGCCGGCGAAATTCTGCTAACTTCGATGGACGCCGACGGCACAAAAGACGGCTACGACCTGCAGCTTACAAAAGCCGTCAGCGAAAATGTGGGCATACCCGTAATTGCGTCGGGCGGAGCGGGCACGCTGGACCACCTAAAAGACGTTGTAAAAACGGCGGGCGCTTCGGCGGTTTTGGCGGCCTCGATATTCCACTTCGGCAAATACACAATAAAACAGGCAAAAGAATTTTTGGCGGAAAATTCAATCCCCGTAAGGCTTTAAAATTTCAGCTACGCTTGCAAAAAACAAAAAGTTCGGGATTTACGCTTCCCGAACTTTTTTGCGTTTGCGGAAAACTTTGCGAACAAAAAATTTTAGACCAAGCCCAAAATCATCTTGCCCTCTTCCGAAATCATATCCTTATTCCACGGAGGGTCCCAAACAATGTTAACTTCGGCTTTGTCTACCCCCGGCATTGCCTCTAGGCGCATTTTTAAATCGTCGGCAATAACGGGGCCAAGCGAGCAACCGGGAGCGGTAAGAGTCATATCCACCTCTACATTGTTCTTGCCCTCTACATCGGTATAGGCGTCTATCCTGTATACAAGCCCCAAATCCACAATATTTACGGGTATTTCGGGGTCGTACACCGTCTTTGCCAAACTCCATAGCTCGTCCTTTTCGGGCAGGGCAAATTTATGTTCGCTTTCGGCAGGCTGCGTTTTCGGCTTGTCGGGGTTTTCGGGAACGGGCTCGCCGAGGGCGTCGGCGTCTATGCCCTCTATTCTGGCAACGCCGAATGGCCCTTTAACCGTAAAATTGCCGCCAAGCCTGTGCGTTATAAGCACGGGTGTAGATTCCGCCAGGCGCACTTTTACGCCCGAAGGAATAAGCATTGCCCAACAAGTTCTCTTTAAATTTATCTCTTCGCTCATAGCAAGGCAAGGTTGTCTCTGTGCACCGCCACTTCGCTTGTAGAGGTGTTTTTGCTTTTCATAATTTCCTTTGCGTCGTACGAAGCCAAGCCCCTTGCAACCAAAGCCGAAGTGCCGTTTAAAACTATATCCACCAAATCGCCGGCCTTAAAGCTGCCCGACACGTCTACAACGCCCGCGGCCAGCAGCGAAGCCCCGCGGTTTTTAAGGGCGTTTGCGGCGCCCTCGTCTACAAAAAGCCTGCCCATACTTTTGCCGAAATGGGCAAACCAGCGTTTTTTCGACACGGGCGAACCCTTGCACGGCTTAAAATATGTACCCAAATTTTCGCCGTTTAATATGGTGCGGGCTACCACGTTTTTAATGTCTCCGCCAGCAATGTAGGCTTTGCACGCGCTTTTTGTGGCAATTTCGGCGGCTCTAAGCTTGGTAACCATGCCGCCCGTACCGCCTACGCTTGTAGAGGTATTTGCCATTGCCTTTACGCTGTCGTCTACCTTTTCGACCTCTTTGACGATTTCATTTGTACCGCGCATGTCTATAAGGCCGCCTGCGGTAGACAAAATAAGGAGAACATCGGCCTTTACCAGACTTGCAATCAGCGCGCTTAAAATGTCGTTGTCGCCGAATTTCACGTTAAGCTCCGACGCGCTGATTGGGTCGTTTTCGTTTATTACGGGAACGATTTTGTCCGACAGAATTTCGTCGATAACCTCTTTTAGGGCGCAATGCCTGTGGTGGTTGTCTACGTCTTCGCGCGTAAGCAACAGCTGCGCTACGGGCAGGTTGTATTTTGCAAAGCTTTCCTCGTATTTTTGGATTAAAATGCCCTGGCCTACCGCGGCGCATTTTTGCTTTGCGCTAAGCTTTTTGGGCTTTTTTGCAAGCGAAAGCCTGCCCATACCCAGGCCCACCGCGCCCGAGCTTACCATTACAACTTCTATCCCGCTTTCGACAAGCTTGGCAACGTCGGCAACAATGGCGTTCATTCGGGCTGCGTTAAGCTCGCCCGAATTTTCTATCAGAACGCGCGTTCCGATTTTTATAACTACCCTTTTGGGCTTTTGCGCCATAATAAAATTATATCTGCTTAATGTCGGCTTCCTTGTCGGCAAGGTCTTTGTTTATGCCGTTAATGGCCTTGTCGGTAAGGTTTTGAACGTCTTTTTCCACGCGCTTTAAATCGTCTTCGGTAATAAGGCCGTCTTTTTGGGCTTTTTTGAAGGCGTCTAGTGCGTCTCTGCGGACATTGCGAACGCGAACGCGGCCCTGCTCCGCCATATCGTTGCAGATTTTAACAAGCTCTTCGCGGCGTTCCCTCGAAAGCGCGGGCACGGGGCAGCGAACTGCGTCGCCCATAACTGCGGGGGTTAAACCAACGTTTGCGGCCAAAATCGCCTTTTCCACCGCCTTTAAAATGCTTTTGTCCCACGGCTGAACCCTTATTGTCTGCGGGTCGGGTGTGGTAATTGCGGCAACTTCCTTCAAACGCATATTCGAGCCGTAAACTTCTACAACAACGCCCTCTACCATCGAAGTAGACGCCTTGCCCGTGTGTACGGTGTCAAATTCGTTCAACACATACTGCGAAACTTTGCCCATTGCCTCTTGTGTTTTTTTCAATTCAGCCTGTATATCCATATTTTTTCCTTTTTAGTTTTTTAAAAATTTTGTCTACCCTATAAAAAATTTAGCTTACCAAAGTGCCTATTTGCTCGCCGCAAACGGCCTTTTTTATGTTGCCGTATTTGTTCATATCGAACACCAAAATCGGAATTTTCGTGTCTTGGCACATCGAAAAAGCGGTGGAATCCATAACCGCCAAACGCTTGTTTATGGCGTCTTGGTAGCTAAGCTTGTCGAATTTTACGGCGTCGGGATATTTTACGGGGTCTTTGTCGTAAATACCGTCTACTTTGGTAGCCTTAAAAATGCAGTCGGCCTGAACTTCGGCGGCGCGCAAAGCGGCGGTTGTGTCGGTCGAAAAATAGGGATTGCCCGTGCCCGCCGCAAAAATAACAATTCTTCCCTTTTCCAAGTGCCTTATGGCCCTTCTTACAATGAAGGGTTCTGCAACCTTTTCCATGGGTATTGCGGTTTGCACCCTAACTTCTACGCCTTCGTTTTCAAGCGCGTTCATAAGCCCCAAGCCGTTTATAACGGTGGCAAGCATGCCCATATAGTCGCCCGTAGTTCTGTCGACACCCCTTTTTGAGGCGCTTAGCCCCCTAAAGATGTTGCCGCCGCCTACAACAAGGCATATTTGCACGCCCATTTCGCTTACTTCCTTCAGCTCTTTGGCTAAATTTTTTAAAATTACCGGACAAAGCGCGTCGCCCTTTTCTACATCTTTCAGGGCTTCGCCGCTTATTTTTAAAACAATTCTCTTAAATTTGGCATTCATAAATTGCTAAAAAGTATCCCACATTTCGGGCATTATTCAACCTTTTTTTGCTTCGGAAAAATTCTTACCTTGTAGGGCTTTTCGATTATCGAATATGCCGCATTTTGAACGTCGCCAAGCGACACCGACTTGTAGCCGCTTAACACGGTTTTTGCCCACTGCGTTTTTTCGGGAAAAGCCTGCGAATACGACACTACCGAGTCCAGCCAATACGCGTTGCTTCGGCGCATTTTTTCTATCTGTTTAATAAGCGGCTTTTTTGCCCTGTCGAATTCGTCCTGCGTTATTTTCTGCGTTTTAAGGCTTTCGGCGCATTCCAGCAGCAAAGTTTCAACCTTGTCGGTATACGATTTATCCACAATGCTTGCCTCTATCAATATGCCGAAATTGTAGGTACGCTCGGAATTGTTGAATGCAAAGGGGCTATACACCAAACCCGACTGCTCCCTTATTTTAATTCTCATTCTGTCGTCCAGCACGCTGGCAAGCAGGTTTGCCGCCCTTGCCCTGTCTATGTCGCGCATGGGGAAGCTTTTCCACACCAAAGCCGAAATACCCTTTGCCAGCTTCGAATTAAAATCTATCTGTACGGGAATTTCGGGGTTTGCCAGGTTTACTTCGTACATCTTTTCGGTTGCATTGCAGTTTTCGCTGCGCTTTTCAAGAGTCCCTAAAACTTCGCCTACCGTAGCCTCGGCCGAGTCGTCGAAATCGCCGACTAAGGAAATTTCGGCATAAGACTTTTGCAGCAAACTTCTAAAGAAGTTTTCAATGTCCTTTTCGCCTACGGACATAAGCAAATCTTCGGGGGGAAACCCGAAACGCGCGTCGCCGGAGCAAATGCGCTTCATTGTTTTCGACTGGAAAGCCCCCTCGGGCGTTGTGTCGAACTTAATGTAGTTTTCCTTTACCGTCTTTTTTATGCGGCTTAGCGCGTTTTTGCGGAAAGCTGCATTTGTAATGTAAGCCCTTATAAGCAGCAACTGGCTTTTTAAATCCCTTTTAGAGCAAACGGCGTTAAGCGAAAAACAGTCGTAGTCTTCGGCAAATTCAAGCGACATTGTTTTGTCCGAAAATATCGAAAATATATCCTCGTACGTATGCGCAGTTAGCCCGCCGTATACAATCAAATCGCCCAATTTGGCGATGGCCGCGGTCTTTTCGTTTGCAATGCCCATGCGCCCGTTGCCGAACGAGAATTTTACGGACACCGTGTCGGCGGCAAAGGCGGTTTTTTTGAAGTTTGCGCGAACGTTGTTTGCAAACTTTACCTGCAGCAAACCGAGTTCCTCAATCCTGTTTTTTTCAACAATTTCGTATTTGCCCGAAATGTTCGAATATGCAAATTCCTGCGTTTTAATTTCGGCGTTTTTTACAACCTGCATATTTGCCGCGCTTTTAACTTCGGCCGGTATGTCGAATGTGCAAGGCACGGCATCGCTTACAAACACAACAAATTTAGAGTCGGCAAACTGGCCTTTAAACAAATTAAAAACGTCTTTTGCCGTAGTTTTTGCGAAGAGGTTTTTTGCCGCCAAATAGTCGCTTTCGGGCGAAGTTATAACGTTTTGCTTAGAAATGCGGCCCGCCAAATCGTTGGCAATTTCGTTCGTTTTTTTGGTGAGCTTTGTTTTTACAAGCTGTTCGTAATTGTTCAGGTAGTAGGCCTTTGCCTCGTTTATTTCGCTTTCGTCGAAGCCGAATTGCAGCGCCTTTGCCAATTCGCGCAAAGGCAGCAAAAACGCCTCTTTGCCCAGTTTTTTGGGGGCTGTTATGTCCAGACAGGCAACGTCTACGGTGTCGAACAAGTCCATAGAATAGGCCTCGCCCGCCGTAAAGGGCGAATTTTCCTCGCTCGAAAGCCTTTCAAGCCTGCGGCTAAGCGCATAGTTTGCAAGCCCCAGCACGGCGTAATACTCCCTTTTTTCGAGCGAATCGCCCGCAAATTTTGCGGGTTTAACCGACATGAGCTTTACCGACGAATTTTTAAGCTCTTTGTTTGTGTAAACGTCTACAACGGCCCTTTCAAAAAGCTCCTTATAGTTGCCCGAAGCTTTTGGGAATTTGCACTTTTCGGAAAGCGCCGGGCGCACAAAGCCCTTTGCCTTTTCGCCGCCCAAATACTCTTTTGCCAGGGCTTTTACATAGTTAAAATCAAAGTCGCCTACAACAAGCAGCGCCATATTTTCGGGCGAATAGTTTTCGTTGTAGAATTTCACAAAAGTTTCGCGCGGGGCGTTTTTTATCACGTTTTCGTCGCCTATGGGCAGGCGTTTCGAGTACACGCTGTCGGGACCGAAAATCGCCCTCCAATAGGCGCAAAATTCCAGATACGAAGCCGATTGCCTTGCGGTTTTTTCGGCCAAAATAACGCCGCGCTCCGAATTTATCTGCTCTAAGGGCAAAAGCATATTGTAGGCGTAGTCGCCCATAAGAACAATGCCGTCTTTTATGTGGGCTTTGTCGGCGTCGGGAATGTCTATTTTGTATACGGTTTCCTCGAAAGAGGTATGTGCGTTTGTGTCGGCGCCGAACGCCATGCCTATGCGCTGAAAATACTCGACCATTTCGCCCGCCTTAAAGTGCTTTGTGCCGTTAAAGGCCATGTGCTCTAAAAAGTGCGCTATGCCGCTTTCCGACTCGCTCTCGTTTGCCGAGCCACGCCTTACAACAAGCCTCATCGACACCCTGTCGGGCGGCTCGGAATTTTTGAACATATAAAGCTTAAAGCCGTTTTCGAAAGTCGTTTCGCACAACCTGTTGTCGATCTGCAAATCCTTTGCATAACCCGATATATTCATAAGCGTAAGAAGTATGATTATAAATTTTTTCATAGTATGTCCCTTATTTTTTGAATACCCAAAAGCGGCAGTCGTCGGAAAATTCGCGCACGGCGGCGTTTTCGTTTGCAATGTTGCTGCGCCAATCCGAAAAGACCTCGGCAAAGCCGGCGTCTTTTAGGGTTGCCCTTACCTCGGATTCTATCGGAGAGTGTATGAAAAGCTCGCCGTAGTCGCTCTTATAACATATATCGCCGTATTCGTCCAATTTGGGATTGTTATTTGCGTTTTGCCACAATTTTTTTTCGTTTTCCCAATATTTTTCGTTGCGTTTTGCGCTGCGCGAATGGGTTGTAAATATGAAATAGCCGCCCTTTTTGAGAACTCTGAAAATCTCTTTTGCGCAAACAAGCCTGCGGCTTTGCAGGGGAATTTGCATAAACCCGTTAAAGCAAAACAAAACCCCGTCGTAAAAACCGCTTTCGCGCCGAGACAAATCGGTTGCGTCTTCTACCGAAAGCGGCAAGTTTACGCGCTTAAACTCGGCAATGGCCCTTGCACATTCAACCATTTTCGGCGAAAAGTCGCTTGCCGCCAAATTTTTGTAGCCCATAAGCGCAAGGTTAATGCCCACGCGCGCCGCTCCGCACCCCAACTCCAATATTTGCGCCGTTTTGGGCAGATATTTTTCTATCACAATTTTCTCGGAATTCCAAAGGCCAACCCTGTCTACCGCAAAGGCGTATTCGTCGGCAACTTCGGGAATTTCGAAATATTTTCTTACGTCGTCGGGGTTCATAAAAACTAGGCAAGCAAAAGTTTTCCCAACAATGTGTTAAACTTTTTCGAAGGCAAAGCCGAAACCTCGATTGCGCCGAATTCGGATTTTTCCGAAAACGATATTTTTGCCGAATGTATTGCTATGAACGGATATAAGGGCCTTTCTTCGTCGAACTTTTTGTAGCCTTTTTTTAGCGACGAAAGTTTTACAAAGGGCGTTTGCGAATATAAAGTGTCTCCCAAAATTTTAAGGCCGCCGGCACTGGCGTGCAGACGTATTTGATGCCTGCGCAAATATGTGCTTTTTGCGCTCCATAACTGGAATTGCGCGTTTTCCTTCAACGGCGTAAACTGCGTTGTGCACTTTTTGCCGAAATTGTGGGTTATAACGGCCTTTTCCTTTTTATAGGGGGTAAGAATGGGCAAGTCTACCTCGAACGGCTCGAAAGCGCGCTCGGATTTTCTGCACACAAGCAAAAATTCGAAGTTAAACAGGTGCGAACCGCACGCGTTTTTAAGGGCCGAAGCCGTATCCTTATTGCAGGCTATTATGCACGCGCCCGAAACGTCGCGCGAGATAAGCGACGAAGCCGTAGGCACCTGCATTTTAAGGAAGGCCAATTCGGGCTTTTCCAAATTTTGCCTAAGACAGGTAATTACCGAGCCAAACTCGCGCGAGGCGGGCACATCGAAATCCACCCCCGCGGGCTTGTTCAACATAAAAAACTCGCCCTCTTTATGGAACAATATTTCGGTTCTGACGGCGTTTTCGCAAAGCTCGCCGCTTTTAAAGCCTATTTGTGGTAAAGTTTGCATACAACAAAAAAGACCTTGTCCTAAAAAGGCAAGGCCTGCAAACAAAATATTGCGTAAAAAAGCTTAGGCCTTTTTGTTTATCGCCTTAGCCAAGTTGCTCTTGATTTTGTTGGCTCTGTTTTTCGAGAGCTTGTTTGTCTTTACGGCTTTGTCCAAAGCCGAAGCCAAGTTGGCGGCGTTTTTCTTTAACGATTCTTTGTCGGCCGACTGCTTGGATGCTTTAACAAGAGTCTTTAGGCGGCTCTTGGCCTTGCGGTTAGCCTCTGTACGGGTCGCCGTACGGCGGATATCTTTTTCTGATGATTTGTTATTAGCCATTGCTGTATATCTTTCTTAAAAAATTTAAATGTCGATAAAAGCATATATATTAGTGTTTGTAAAGCACTATTTTCTAGCTTTGTTGGGCAAAAACGGCAAAAGGAGGCGTATTTTACGCCCTCCCTTTTGCGTTCGTGCAACTATAGTGCGCTTTTGGGCTTTACAACAAACGAATATTTCGAGTTGTATTCGGGGTGGTTTTCAACCTCCAAGACAAAGTCGAAGCGGCTTACTTTCGACATATCCGGAAGTTTAAACACGGCCTGCGGCCCGTAAACGTTGCGGTTTATGCCGGCCTCGGGACAGTTCCACGTCATTACCTTGTATTTTTTGCCGTCTATAACCAAATAGGCGGTTATGTTCATTGCGTTCAGCTTTTTGTACGAATCGTTTAAAAGCGACATTTCCGCCTTAAAATAGTCTCCCGTATACCAGTGGAATTTCGGGAACCTTGCGCTTGCCAAAACGGGGCGGCACGAATCTTTTATGGCGTAATATGCGGGCTTTCTGATTGTCGGATACCCTACAATGGAGTTGTTTGCAACGGTTTTCCAGGAATCGTTGTAGCACCAATTTATAACCATCGAGCAATGGGGTTTTTGGTGGCGCGCCTCTTCGAACATTGCCTTGTAGCCTTGAACCTGCAAAAAGTTGGTTCTTTCTACCATATCTTCAAGAGACTTTGCCTTTCCGTTAAACACAAGTTCAACGTCCGGGCGGCAAAGCCATCTTTCCCAGCCCAAAGCGTCGAAAGCGTGGTGGTTTATCCAGGCCTTTGTGGGCTTAATCGGCCACCATTCTTCGGGGGGGATAACGTCTTTAATTGTTTCTATGGGCGAAAGCGCCGGAACGCCGAATTCGGTATAGGCCACAGCCTTGTAGTGCTGGAAATAGTCTATCATTGTCCTTTTTGTCTTTGCGTGATAGAAGAAATACGGCCCGTGTATTACGCCGTTCATCGGCGATGTGTACAAATACGGGGTTTTTCTGTCGTACTTGTAGCAGATTGCGTTTAAAAGCCTTAGCGCGTGGTATTGGTCGTTCATTCTCGACCAGCCCTGAAACAGCTCGTTGCCGCCGCACCACATAGCCAAAGACGGGTGCCTGCGCACGCGTTTTACTATCGAGACTGCTTCCTGCTCCAAAATTTTAAGGTAGTGGTCGTCGTTCTTGTATTCGTTGCACGCAAGCGGGAATTCCTGCCAAACCAGTATGCCGAGCCTGTCGCAAGCTTCGAAAAACGACTCTTTGTTTACCAAAGCCCCGCCCCAGCAGCGGAAGATATTGAAGTTTGCCTCTACGCCGTATTTTACCAAAGTTTCGTAGGTTTCTTTGGTGATTGTGCCGTTGAACATTTCGGGGTTAACCCAGTTTGAACCTTTTGCGTAGATTTCCCTGTTGTTTAGCATTATCTGCATTGGGTAGCTTGGGCGTTCGCCCCTGCCCGCGGTTTCGCTTTGATATTCGTTTGCGTTCAAAACAAGCTCCAGCTTTTTAAAGCCCACCTTTTCGGATATGCTTTGAACCTGCTTGTTTTGCGCGTTAAACAATTTCAGGTTGAAAGTGTATAGATACGGCGTGCCGTGGTCGTGCGTCCACCACAAATTTACGCCATTTAAAACGCCCTCGTTGTTCGAGGAAAAGTTGTCGGAGTCTATCTTGCCCGAATTTTCGGCAACCTTTTTGCCCGAAGCGTCTAGCAATTCCCATTTGTACGAGCAGCCCGCAAGCTCTTTGCCCGAAAATTCCAAAGATAACGCCGCACTTTTAAGGTCGTCGGAAAGCTTGTACGACAAATATTCGTCGGCAATAAACGACTTGTTGCGAACTTCCAGCCCGGTTTCGTCCCAAATGCCCAAACAAACCATGCGGGGGTTCCAGTCCCAACCGTAGTTTACGGGCGGCTTTACGGATTTGTCGGCCTGCGACCTATATAGAGCGGCACTTCTGAATTTATGGTCTTTGCCGTACGCTTTGGGGGCGGGATATATCAAAACCTGCAAATCGTTTTCGTCTTTAAGCATATCGGTTAGGTCTATGTTTACGGGAGTAAACATACCCTCCTGCGAGAAAAGCTTTTTGCCGTTAAATATAATGTCGAACTGGTAGTCTATGCCCTTCGAGACAAAATAAAGTTTTTCGTCGGCGTTAAGCTTGGGCTTTTTAAACGAAGTTTTGTACGTAAAATAGCAGTCTTCCAAAAATTCGTACTTTTCGGTATTATTGGCATAGTCCATCTTTGGCATATTCTTTGCCTTGCCTATGTCTATCTGAACCGCCCCGGGAACCGTTGCGGGGTAAAACTCGGCGGGGGCAACCCCCTCTTTTTCCGAATAGCCTATCTGCCAATTAAGCGGCGTTATTTTGGCCTGCGCGCACAACGCGGCAAAAACGGACGCGGCAAAAATCGCAATTTTCTTTATGTCTATCATATATATTTTTTTTGTTGTAGGTTGTTGTCGTATAAAAAATCCCCAAAAGCAAAAAGGCGTTTGACGGTTTATTTTCGCCAAACGCCCCAAAAAAGCTACATAAGCTCTATCATTTTGTCGGCAAACTGCGAGCACTTAACTTCGGTAGAGCCCTGTATAAGCCTTGCCAAGTCGTAGGTAACATATTTGCTGGCGATTGCGTTTTCCAGCCCCTTAATTACAAGGTCGGCGGCCTCGTTCCAGCCCATGTATCTGAACATCATTTCGCCCGACAATATCACGGAACCGGGGTTTACCTTGTCTAGTCCCGCATATTTGGGAGCCGTGCCGTGCGTAGCTTCGAATATGGCATGGCCGGTAAGGTAGTTTATGTTTCCGCCGGGGGCAATGCCTATGCCGCCTACCTGGGCAGCCAAAGCGTCGGAGATATAGTCGCCGTTAAGGTTTAGCGTGGCAACTACGTCGTATTCGGCGGGTCTTGTAAGGATTTGCTGCAAAAAGGCGTCGGCAATAACGTCTTTAACTATAATGCCGTTTGGCAACTTGCACCATGGGCCCTTGTCGATTACTTCGCCTCCGAACTCTTCGCGGGCAACTTTGTAGCCCCAGTCGCGGAAGAACCCTTCGGTAAACTTCATAATATTGCCCTTGTGCACAAAAGTTACGCTTTTGCGGTTCTGCTTTATTGCATATTCTATCGCGCTGCGCACAAGCCTGCTTGTGCCCTCTTGCGAAACGGGCTTAATGCCCAGCGAGCACGAGTCGGGGAAGCGTATTTTCTTGAACCTGTCGGGGAAGTTTTCCTTCAAAAACGCCTTTAGTTTTTCAACTTCGGCACTGCCGTTTTGAAATTCTATGCCCGCATAAATGTCTTCGGTATTTTCGCGGAATATAACCATGTCGACCAACTCGGGGTGCTTTACGGGGCTGTCTACACCCTCGAAATAGCGCACGGGACGCTGGCATACATACAAATCCAACTCCTGCCTTAAGGCCACGTTAAGCGAGCGAATGCCACCGCCTATGGGGGTTGTCAACGGGCCTTTAATGCCTACCAAATATTCCTTAAACGCCTTAAGCGTTTCTTCGGGAAGCCAGTTGCCGAACTTTTTAAAGGCCTTTTCGCCCGCGTAAACCTCGAACCATTGAATTTGCCTTTTTCCGCCGTAGGCCTTTTCTACGGCCTTATCCAAAACCCTGCGTGCGGCGGCCCAAATGTCGGGGCCAATACCGTCGCCCTCTATAAAGGGCATAATGGGCTTGTCGGGCACGCAAAGCTTGCCTGCGGCAATGGTTATTTTTTCACCTTGTGGTACTTTTATTTCGCTCATATCCTGTATATGTAAAATTTGCAGATACTCTATAAATATAAAGGCTACTTTCAACACTTTTTTACGGCGTATTTTTACCCTAAAAAAACGCCCTTTGTAAAAAACAATGCCCATTTATTTTGTTGCTTTGCAAAAATTTTAGGCAAAAATATAAAGACTTACGCGGAAAAATACCCATGGCAAAACAACGTCAGCGCTTCGACAAAAAATACGAAATACCCAACCTAATGCGGGCGTTGCAGGTGCTTGAGTATGTGGCAAAGTCGCAAAAGCCGCTTGCCTTCCCCGAAATATTAAAGGCGTTCGACACGGGCAAAACCACAATGTATAGAATTGTTGTTTCGCTGAAAAACGCGGGCTTTTTGGAATATTCGGAAAGCGACAAAAAATATACGGCGGCAAAAAAGGCGGTGGGCGTTGCGCAAATTACAAGCGCCCAAAAGAGCGAGCCCGACATAGACATTGCCTCGGCAAGCGAAAAGATTATGGAAAACCTGCGCGACAACTGCGGCGAAACCGTTATGCTTGGGGTAAGGCACCAAACAAGCTGCGTGCTTGTTAAAAGGGTTTCGGGCAACGACGAATTCATTTTTATGGGCAATATAGGCATGAGCTCGCCGCTGTATCCCTCGGCCCAGGGCAAGGCAATTTTGGCCAACTACGACAAGCCCCAAATGCTGGAGATTATCGAAAAAATAAACGCCATTAGGCCGTCTAACAAAATAGATTTCTACAAGGTTTTGCCCGAATTGGAAATGATTGCAACACAAGGCTACGCCGTAGACAACGAAGAATACATAAGGGGCATAATAAGCGCCGCCGCCCCCATATTCGACGCCTCCGGCAAAGTTAAGGGGGTTTTGTGGGTTTCGGCGCCGTCGGCAAGGCTGGGCAAATTCAACAAAATGGTTAAAGGTACAAAACAGGCCGCAGCCCTAATTTCAAAAAAACTTGGCTATAAAAAATGACAAAGTGGCTACCCATAGTTTTATTGCTTACAATTTCAAACGTGTTTATGACCTTTGCATGGTACGGACACCTAAAGGCGAAACAGTGGCCCATATGGCTGGCTGTTGTAATA
This sequence comes from uncultured Opitutales bacterium, assembly GCA_934660865.1. GTDB lineage: Bacteria > Verrucomicrobiota > Verrucomicrobiia > Opitutales > Intestinicryptomonadaceae > CAKUIA01. Next base: position 3,514 of record CAKUIA010000018.1, on the reverse strand, counting down.
AGCTGGGGCATAGCGTTTTTTGAATATTGCTTTCAAGTTCCCGCCAACCGCTACGGCCATAAGTATTTCGACGTAGCGCAACTAAAGACTATGCAGGAAGCCATAACCTTAACGGTATTCATCTTCTTTACCATATTTTTTATGAAAGAAGAAATAAAATGGAACTACCTAGTAGGCTTCGCGCTAATGATACTTGCCGTCTTTTTCGTGTTCTATAAAAAATAGGCGTATTCGCCTATTTCACAAACTTCGTCCATATCAAGGAATACATCACTTAGCACCGTAGTTTATGCGGGCAAGGCCGTCGCATTTTACGCCGTCGTAGTTTCTAAAGCTGCCGCCTATTATTAAGTTGCCGGATTTTTGAACCGCTACGCTTAAAACTTCGTGGTCGGCTCCTATTTTGCTGTCGAATGTTGGGTCTACACTGCCGTCGGGGTTAAGGCGCGCTACCCTATTGCACTTTATGCCGCCTACCTTTGTAAAATCTCCAACTATAATAATTTTGCCGTCTTTTGGGTGCACAAGAACGTCGTTTACTTTCCCGTTCACATATTTTCTTGTTACCTTAAAACTTTTATCTAATTCCGCAGTATTTTCGTCTATTCTTATAAACCCGTCTGTTTTGATAAACGAACCTTTGCTGCCGAAGGAAGTAAAATTACCAGCCAACAAAAGCTTGTCGGGGGCTTGTTTTACAACTTTTACTATTTCGCCGTCTGTGCCGCATTTTGTCGAAAATTGCCATACCTTAAGCAAATTGCCGTCGTCTATAAGCGAAATTTTAGCCAAATTAATACTGCCTGCGGTGCTTAGCATATATTTTTTTGTATTTATATTTTTTGTATTATCCGCAAAAGGGTCTATATTTGCCTTTTGAAATGAAGTATGGCTTTTGCTCGCGCTTGCAAATGGGTCTTTGCTTGTATGCAAAGTTTTAATGTCGCCTGCAAATGCAAATGGGTCTTCTAGTTCCCGGGTATTAGATATCGTAGCGTTAGAATGTGTTGCATTACCCATAATTTCTTCGTTTGCGGTTATGCCCCTAAACAGTCCTCCAATATACAATGTGTTGTCAAAAATTTGCAAAGTGTTAACGGCACCGCTAACCGTAACAGGCACACGAAATTGCCCGTTCAAATCGCCGTTGTAGCTACATCTATGAATAAGTCCAGATCTTCGTACCTTGCCTTTCTTTTTGTCAAAACCGACTCTGTTTGTAGCAACAAAAATATTTTTTTCATTTGCAACTATTGCACTTACTTCGTTTTGTCTGTAAAGGTGTATGGGCAAACAAGTTCCAATGCCATCTTCTCTAAACAAAATAATATTGTTATTTTTTCTATAATCACCATCGTAAATTTCGTTAAAAGCAATAAAAAAGCTGTTGTGGGGGAGCGAAAAGATGCTGGAAATCTTCCTCCGATATACATAAGATTCAAATTCGTAAGGACGTTTAACTAAACCGTCTTTTTCAAGCCCAACCACCGATGTCACGGGAATACCGTCTATTTTCGAAATAGAACCGCCAACGACAATGTTGTCGTTTTCCAACACTGCAACACATTTAACACTGCCTACAATGCTATGCGCTTTAAAGGTTTTGTCGTAGCCGCCTATTTTTACGCCGTCTTCGGCAAAACATATTGTCGATAAAAGGCATATTATAAAAGCTGTAAATTTTCTAATTATGTGCATTTTGTTTATTTATTGCGCTATTGTATTTAGTAGTTTATGCGGGCAAGGCCGTCGCATTTTACGCCGTCGTAGTTTCTAAAGCTGCCGCCTATTATTAAGTTGCCGGATTTTTGAACCGCTACGCTTAAAACTTCGTGGTCGGCTCCTATTTTGCTGTCGAATGTTGGGTCTACACTGCCGTCGGGGTTAAGACGCGCTACCCTATTGCACTTTATGCCGCCTACCATTGTAAAGCGCCCGACTATAATAATTTTGCCGTCTTTTGGGTGCACAAGAACGTCGTTTATAGTACCGTCTATATACATTGGCGAAACTTTAAAAGACTTGTCTAACATGCCCGTAGTTGCATTTACCCTAACAAGTGCACCCGTTCTTATGTTCGACTCTTTGCCCGCGGCATACCCCGAAAAGCGGCCAACAACCAAAAGGTGGTTGTTGCCCTGGCTTACAACTTTTAAAATTTTGCCGTTTGCGCCGCAATGGTTAAAGGGCGAATCGAAAAATGCACGTTTCGTTTTTGGCCACAAAAGCCTGCCAAGGCTTTTATGGGTAGTTTTGATTTCCACGCAAGGACCCGCTCCGCCAAAATAGCCGCCAACAAACAAAACCTCGTTAAAAAAATGTAAAGTATACACTTCGCCCGAAATTTTTATATCCGGGTTAAAACATTTATCTAAAGCGCCATTGTAATCTATCCTGCAAATTTTAGTTCTGTTTTTTCGGTTAAAGGCGGTAAACTTGCCTGCAATCCAAATACCGTCTCTGTCGGCCTCTACGGCATATATTTCGCCGTTCGCCCCAGGCGCGGGCGAAAATTCCATATTAGAGCCTTTTTCGTCGAAAATCGCAATATATGCGCTCGGCTTGTCCTTAATCTTTAAAAATTTACCGGTAATAACCACCCTGTTATTGGGGGCTGTAAAAACCTTATAAACCGTTTGCACCGGGCCTAGTCCCACATCGTAGAACATCTTAAATTCGCCGTCTTTTTCAAAACTCATAAGGTTTTGCGAAACAACATCGTCTATGGTAGAAAGAAAACCGCCAACTACAATGTTGTCGTTCTCCAAAACGGCAACGCTTTTAATTTCACCCATAATATTATGGGTTTTAAAAGTTTTGTCGAACCCGCCTATTTTTACATCGCTTTCGGCAAAAGATGCCGCAGCCGAAAAACATACTAAAAATACAAGTATTCCGCCAAAGATAAATTTTACTGATCTCATCATTTTCCTTGCTATTGATATTCCTAAGATGAGCATCGTATTTAAAATACGATATGCGCTGTCATGCTGCAATACTTTGAATAACAATAAATGTCCGAATACGGGCCTCCCCGACTTTCAAAAAAGAAACGTGCACTAAATGTTCGGTTAAATCGTCCAAGTAGCTTATTTCAAAGCAATCAAAAAGTTTCTTGGAAATTTTTACTTGACACTCGTATTTTAAATACGATGGACAAAATGGAACTATTGATAAAAGAGGTGTTAAACGGTGCAAATGTTTCTGCGTTAGACGCGGCAAGGTTTGTCAGGAATATTTTGGACGCAAAACCAAACGACAGCAAATTGACCGACGCGCAGTTTGTTTTAAAAGTTATTGAAGTTGGCTTGCGAAATATTCGTACTAAAGAAATGAGCTTTGCCGACGGGTTTGCTATGTATTTAAAAAGCAAACAGCATTTGCGCCCAGATTCCATACGCGACATTCGCTGTATTGGAAATAGGCTGATTAAAACCAAACCCGAATTTGCCAGACGCAATTTTTCGGAGCTTAGTGTATCTGAATGCGAAGAGTGGCTAAGCTGCGCGTTTAG
>CAKUIA010000017.1 GCA_934660865.1 uncultured Opitutales bacterium | reverse complement strand
AAAAATAAAAGAACAAAAAAGTTTCGCAAAAAAACCGTTGCAAACAAATAAAAATAGGTAGATAAAATCCCATACTGTCGCGCTCCTCGCGAGCGCGTGAATTGAAACACGGTGCAAAGGGCAAGCAAGCTATGTACAAGGAGTCGCGCTCCTCGCGAGCGCGTGAATTGAAACCAAAGAGTTCGATTCCATTGCCGACACGGTTTGTCGCGCTCCTCGCGAGCGCGTGAATTGAAACACGAAGTCGTACAGGGTGTTCGTGAAACTGGCAGTCGCGCTCCTCGCGAGCGCGTGAATTGAAACAAATACATAACCTTGGCTATATACTTTCTGCCAAGTCGCGCTCCTCGCGAGCGCGTGAATTGAAACTTTTTGCGAAAAGAGAGTGAATAAATACCGTTAGTCGCGCTCCTCGCGAGCGCGTGAATTGAAACTTTTGCTCCAAAAGAATATGAGGCAAAAGAATATGTCGCGCTCCTCGCGAGCGCGTGAATTGAAACGAAGATAAAAACAGTGATTTTAAACAAATTGAGGTCGCGCTCCTCGCGAGCGCGTGAATTGAAACTATTTGGGCGGCGTCGTCCCAACTATAGGCTGTATCGTCGCGCTCCTCGCGAGCGCGTGAATTGAAAATACGGATACCTTAAATATCAATATATAAAGAAAGCTCCCAAAGTGAGAACTGCAATAGTATGACGTGAACAATGGGAACTTTCTTAACCAAAAGCGAAGCTGCAGCTTTATTAAACTCTCACAACAAAAAAGATGTATCTGGCAATATGCTAGCAGTGGAGATATTCAGTGGCAAAGAATACGAAACAGAGATATATTTTTAGGTTGTTCGGCTTGGATATTAAACAGGAAAGGAACGTGGTGGCAACCAACCTTACTGTAGTAGCTGTGTTTGGCTGTAAATTTAGGGAATGTCTCTAAGCTTTGTAATTTGCACAAAAAAAATCAAAATCAAGAATGTTTTTCGCTTGAGTACCTCTTTAATGAGTTAGCAAATTTTTGGGCAATGCCTTTTTCAAAGTTGAGGTTTTTATCGGGCACAAAAAAAAGCCGCGGGAGGGCGGCTTTTTTGTGGTGAATTCTTTTTGTAATTAGAATTCGTAGCGGAGCTTGAGCATACCCCAGTCGGCATCGTCTATGCCTGTGAAGTGGGTGGGGTAGAAGTCGTGGCCGTATTCGATGGAGGCAACCATGTGGAACGAGAATTTCCACGAAAATTCGCCGCCTACTGTTGTGTAGTGCGAGATGAAGTAGTTGCCGCCTATTGCGTTGTAGGAATATTTTGCCGCGAACGAGAAGTTCTTGGCAAACGAAAATTCTACGCCGCCGCCCAATTTCCAGGTAAGGTTGATACCGTCGGGTTCAACATCTCTGGAGTTGAAGTGCGAGTACATACCGCCAAAGCCGCAGTCGGCATAGGGGGTAATTACAAAGTTTTCGGCCGCTACAAATCTATAGAAGGGGCGGAAATTCAACGGGAAGTTGAATGTTTGGTAGTTGTCGCCCGCGTCTACGCCGTAGAAGTTATATTTTAGGGGAACGTTTACGTCCAAACCGAAGCTTTCGTCGTCGGAAAGGAATACATTGATGTTGCCTTCCAATGCAACGCCCAACATTGCGCTATTGCCGCCCATGCCAGCGTCGAGATTGCCGCCGCCGAGGCCGAAGCCTACATAGTTTTTACCCAAAGCCGATGTAAATTCGGGCTTTGCTTTTTGGGCAACCTGTTGTTGTGCGGGCTGTGCAGCACTAACTTGCTGTTGTGCGGGTTGTACGTTAACTTGCTGCTGTGCGTTCGCAAAAGAGAACGCCGCAAACAACGATACGATTGATATTATAGCTTTTTTCATAGTCTGTGTTATAGTTTGAATATACCAAAGAATGAAAGGTTTTTTAAGCCGTTTTGTCAATATAAATTTTGTCTACAAAACGCTCTAAAAAAACCTTTTCGTTCCTTGATTGCCCGTGCTTTTACTATCCTTTTTTTACAAAAAGCACGAATGCCGGATATTTTTTTGCAAGCTTTTCGAAGCCCAAGTCGTTGAAACCTATTGTAAGCTTATTGTAGTTTACCGAAAAGTTTTTAATTTCTTTGGGCGTTTTTTCGGTTAAATCCTGCACAAAAACTTTTACGTTTTTTGTATTGTCGGGCAGCGTAAAAGTAAGCGTATTGAATTGCCCGAACACTCCTATTTTGCGGTTTAGGCAGTTTTCGTTTACAAATGTGTCTGTCTGGTAATTGCGGTTTTCGTCGCGCTCTACAAAAGACACGCACAAGGTTGCGTTGGTGTGTTTTGTGGCCAAAACGTAGGGTTGCAAGGCGTCTTTTTGGGCAACTTTAACTTCGGGCAAATCCATATTGCCCCTTACGATAACCGCGGGAGCGCTTTGTTCGATGGGCGGCAAACTTTGGTCGGTGCGTTTTTTGAAAGCGTCGGGCAAATTCCTTACTTTTTTAAATTCGCTAAGCCTTTCGTTTGAAACTTTAATCGGCAAATCTTTTGCCGCCAAGGCGGGCGCTATCCTTTGCCAGTGGATAAAGGCCGTAAATTCGCGCGCGCGCCTGTGGTCTATAGCCCTCATTTCGCCGCAAAAGCTTGCAAGGCCGGCTCCAATTTTGGGGTTGTCTTCGCAGGTTAAAAACAAATTAAGCTGTTCTTCGTAGCCGAAATTTAGCTCGTATACACAACGGTCTAAGGTAACCGAATTGCCGTAGGTGTCGTAGGTTCTAAACAGGGTGGAAAACTCCAAAATTTCGTCGAGCTTGTCCAGCTCTTTGCGCGGAGTATTGGCAAATTTGCCGTCGCCGAAATACTTACCGTCTTTGAATTGTATGTTGTTTATAAAGTTTGCCGGCAGTGCGGGATACGCGTTTTCTATAATCAGTTCGGGGAACTCTTTTGCGGCAAGCTTTGTAAGCATTTTCCTAAAGCCGACATCAAGACAGTGTATTCCCCAGTCTACTTTCCAATACCTTATATTTGCGTATTTGCTCCAGGCAATGCGTTCTTTCCAAAATTCGATTTGGTTTTCGGGGCTAATTTTGTTGCGCCCGTAGTTTTCGCCGAATTTTTGCGCGCTAATCCACAGCGCGCCGCCAAGCCAGCCGTTGGCAACAAGCTTGTCGTTTAGCCATTTTAGCCTTTCCTGCGGCGACATTCCCTTAACCGAGGGAAACCTTGTTTCGTTTAATATGTGCGAGCCGAAAACCGAAATGTTTACTGCGGGTCTTTCGTAATAGCCAACGTCCCAGCCGTCGTCCAAAATAAAGTAGCAGTCTTTCCTAATACCGCCCCAATTTTTTGCCCAGCCGTTTTCGCCGAAAACGGTTTCCTCGTTAATGCCGTCGCGCTGCGAAACTTTTGTAATGTCTTTCGCATAGTCGGGCACGGTTTTGCCTCTTTTTATGCGGTCTTTATATCGGCCTATAACATTGCTTTGCGAACCCCATGTGCACCAGGTGTTCATGGAATTTTTTTGCGGGGTTTCGGGAATTAGGTTTTCCAGCGCAAATGCCGACAAAGCCGAGCAAAGCGCCGCGGTATATATACAGAATTTTTTAAGATTCATTTAACTAATATTGTTGGTAAACGTGTAAGGGTTTACGCTATAGAAATTATAAAGCTTAGTAAAGTAAATTTTATGCAAATAACCCGATTTTTACGGGCACAAAAAAACCGCACCAATGGGCGCGGCTTTTTGGGTAAATTTAGCTATGGGCTTATTTTGTAAGTTTTACAATTTCAACCCTGCGGTCTTGCTTTGCCTGGGGCGAATTTTTATCGACATCGGGGGTTGCGTTTGCTTCGCCTACGGGAAGTCTTTCCATATTGGCGGCGTTTACGCCGTTTGTTTCCAAATATTCGCTAACAGCCGAAGCCCTTTTGTCGGAAAGCAAAAGGTTGTATTCTTCGGTGCCGTACCAGTCGGTGCGGCCTACCAAAACCGTTTTAACATTGGGGTTGGCCGAATAGAATTGAGCCGCTTCCTTCAATTTGCCCCTTTCGGAGGCGGGAATTGCATACTGGTCGAAACCGAAGTAAACCGTGCAAACGATATCTTCGGGATTGATGTTGTTGGGGTCAAAACCGTCTAGCGAGTTAATGCCGCGACCTTTAAGGCCTTCGGCGTCGGCGCCGTACGAGCCGTCGGGCAAGTTGCCGTTTTTGTCGGCCGAACCCATGGCTGCGTTAGTATCGGAAGGCGAGGGGTTGTCCCACGATTCGCAAGCCGAAAGCATAAACATTGCCGCCAACATTAAGGAAACTGCGTATAGTTTTTTCATAATCTTTTTAAAATTGTTTAGTAAGTTATATTTGATATGTGTTGAAAGATTTTTTATAAAACGGTTGCCTTTGCAAGCATAATATGAGTTTAAACGGAATTTTTTTAGCCGAGTTTACCCATTATATAAAAGAAAAGCGCGCCCAATACCGAAAACGCCAACGACAAAACCAAAGTGTAGGCTGCCGCCTTTTTTTGCCCTTTGCGGTATATCCAATAACAGTATGGCGCAAAAACCGCCAAAAACGGCCAGCCCAAAAAACACAATCCGCTAAGGAAATAGGCGGCCAAAACCGCTGCAGGCGAAGTTTGCGGTTTGCTGTCGGCAATTTGCTGCAAATCCACAAAGCTTTGCATGGGCACAATTTCGCCGTTGCCCAAGTCTACCGAATGCAGCATGCCTAGCTTGCCGTAGTTTAGCGCAGCCAAAATTTCGGCGCGGCCGTATTCGCCCACAATGCGGCCTTTCCAATATACTTTGTATTTTTTCATTTATGCGCCTTTAGCAGGGGCGAAAATATTGCGGGTTTTTCCACCAGCTTGCCGTTTTCGTATATAACAACAACTTTGCCGTTTGCGGCCGAAATCCCGAAAATTGTGCCGCTGTTTTCGCCGCAAAAATGCGCAACCGAAAGCTCGTCGGCATAGCCTACAAAAATTTTCGGGTTTTCGAGCATTGTCTTTGCAAGGTTTTTTGTTTCGGTTGCCTCCTTTAGGTAGTCGGGCGATTTTTGCGAATATAGGGCAAAGTTAATGTCGTCTACTTTGGCCTTGTCGGCATACAGCCAAGAAAGCGGAGCAAGGTCGGCGGCTTTTTCGAGTACCAGGCGTTTGCGCGCCATAGCGCTTTCGGAATATGCGGTTCCGCTTGAAATGTCGTCGGTATTCGGGGCGGTAAAAAGCGAGTATTCGAGATAGGCTTTAAATGCACCGTTAATGTCGGCATTTGCTATTGCGTTTAAAGCTTCGGGCAAAGAGGGGCGTTTGCGCGCCAAATTTGCCAAAAATAGCGATTCCTTTGCGGGGGTTTTGCCAGCAAGAAGCTCGTTTACCTTAACGTACGCGCCCGAAACAAGCTTGCGGCGCAATATGTGCCTTAGCGAGCCGTCGCGCGAAAACTGGCGCCCGGTTTGTATGATTTCGTAGCCGCCGGGCCATTCGTTGGTTCTTTCCTTAAGGATTTTGCTTGTATACACTTTTTTGCCGTCTTTATCGGCATATTCGTATATGTCGAATAGCTGTTCCCATTCGTTTAGGAGGTCTATTTTGGCGAAGGAAAATTCTTTGCCTGCGCATTTAAAGGCGCTCTTTCCGATTTTTTCGGCCAAGTCGCCGTAAAGGAGGCTTTCTTTTTGCGACTGGGCAATTTTTATGTTTTTTGCAAAGCGCTCGGGCAGCGGGTTTATTGCCGACAACTGGGTTAGGGCCGAATAAAACTCGTCCAGCGAACGCGCGTTGCTTATCGCGTTTTCCGCGTTTTTAATGTCGTGCAGCCTTACGGTAAATGCGGTATATTTCGAAATATAGTCGTTGTATTTTGTCTGGTTTAGGGGGTGCAAAGGCACTATTCTAGAATATTTTTCAACAATGTCTTTTAGCGTTTTTACTTTCGCGCCCAACTCGACTACCGATTTTTCGAAGCTTTTGCCGTAGTCGCTCGAAACCGCCGAAAGGCAGTTTTCTACATCGTTAGCCGCAGCCGAAAATTCCCTTTCGAAAGAGTTTTTTACGGTGTCCATTAAAATGCCGAAGCGGCGTTTTGTGGCCTGTATTTTTTCGGAGATTTCGCTTTCGTCGAGCGGGGGAAGCTTTTGCGCGCTTTCTTCCAAAGCCGCAAATTCGGCGTTAGCCGCCTTAAAAGTGCTCGAATTTATGGTGTCGGCTTTAATTTTCCCCAAACTTTCCAGCGATTTTTCTATCTTCGCCTTTCTGCTTTCGAGCATTTGCAGGGTGTTTTCGGCGTTTGCAATTTCCCTTTCAAATTGAGGAGCAAATTCGGCATATTGTTTGCCGAAATACGCAAGCGAATTTTTTATTTCGCCTATGCTTTGCAGATTTTGCATTTTTAAGATTTCGGACTTTGCCGAATTTACGCGCCCGTTTTTTACGCTGTTATTGCGCCAAAGCGCGGCGCAAACGGCCAAAAATGCAAGGGCACAACACGCAAGCGCCAGCTTTGCAAGGCGTTTTATCTTTAAGGCGTGCTTTATAGACGAAACTTTTTGGGAAACTTTTTTTGCCGTATTTTCGTCGAAATATTTGCCGTATTTGTTTTGCAATTCGGTAAAGTCTGCCAGTCTTTGCGCAAGGGTTTTGCCCTTTTTTGAATCGCTTTCGAAAGCCAAAAGCGCCGCCGTTTTGGCCCTGGCGGAAAGTTCCGTTTTTTCGCGTTCGTCCTTCAAAACAAAGGCTTTGTTTTTCAGGGCTTCGGCTTTGTCCAAATCGCCTTGCGAAACTATGTCGGGATATTCCGACACAAGCAGCTTTAATTCGTTGAAAAGCGAGATTGCCTCGCGGTAGTCTTTTTCCACATCTACCACGCCTAGGCGGCGCACAATGTCTTTTGCGCCGTCCTTTGCGTTTTGAAGTTTAAGCTCGCCGATTTTTTGGCAGACTTCGCGCCAGCTGTCGCTGTCGGTGTCGAATTCCGAGCTGTTTGCGTCCAAAAAGGCGAACAGCTTTAAGGCTCGCTCTGCGTCGTTGTTTTGCAGGGCGGTTTTTATTTCGGCCAGCTTTTCGTTTACCCGGCTTTTTAGCAGGCGCACATATTCGGCTTTAATGTCGTTGTTATTCGAATTTATGCGCGAAATTGTCTTGATTATTTTAAGCGCGTCGTCGTAGTTGCGGCTGCGCATTGCCCTGCGGTAGTCTCTGTAAAGAGGGTGGTTTTGACCTATGTCCTTTGTGTATAGCGACTGCAAAAGCTCTATGTAATATCCGTCGAAATCGGGGGCACATTCGGCGTTGTATTCGCCGCACAGCGCGCGCCATTCGGGCAGGCCCTTAAATTCAAGCAGGTTTATTGTGTCCAAAACCGGCGGTTCGCTTTCGGCAATCTGCAAGGCCAAATAGTCCCTGTTCGAGCGAATAAGGGCAACGCACCGCTGTAGCCTGTCGGCGCACATATTGCGCACGGCGTTGTATTCGTCGCACAGGCTTTTTATTTCGCTTTCGTTCGGTATGCTTTTGCCGTTTAAAAGCGACTGTATTTTTACTATTAAAAGTTGGCAGTTCATAAATTATTCTTTCGAAAGTTGCTCTAGCAGGCGTTTTGTGCGTTTTAAAAGCGATTTTTTGTCGGGAAAGTCGCTCTTTTCGAGGTATTTTTCGGCGTTTGAGCACGCTTTTGTCATTTTCTCTACCTGTTTTTGGCTTATAGTGTCGGAACTATTTAGCGCGTTTTCAAAATCCCGCAAGTTTTCGGCTATCGAGTTTCTTATTTTCGAATTTACAAAGGATATGTAGTCTTTTCTGATTTCCCTGTTTTCGTAGCCGAACCAAATTGCCGAGGCCGAAGAATAGTCGTTGCGGGCAATGGCGTTGTCTATCCTTTTTGCTATTTGCGCAAAAGATTCGCCGCCGTATTCGGGGTAGTCTTCGTATTCGTCGGCATTGTTGCCGCCCAGCAGCGAAAAGGCCAAAACAACAATTAGCGAGCACAATATGGCGATTACAACCGAATATACATATATAGGCTGGAATGTGCGTTCGGGCTTTGTGTTTACAACCGTAAATTTGGTGTTGGCTTTTTTCGGTTTTGCGGCGGTAAGCGACAGGGCTTCGGCTTTGGTTAAAACGCCGCTTCTTGCATATTCGCTTAGCCTGCATTCGGCAAAAGAGGGGGCTTTTTGCAAATCCAAATCTATGGCGTTCGGGTTTCTCGAATCTTTTGAACGGTTAGCGAAAACTTTCCATTTATACGACAACGCAACCTCGCTTGAGCCCAAAGCCGTTGTAAACGTGTAGCTCCACGCCGATTTGCCGTTTACCGTTAGCGCCAAAGATTCGGCAAAAAGCTTTAGTATGGTTTTTTGGGAGAACTGCTTTGAAGCGTATATTTCGCAATCGTCCTTTATGCGGGGGAAAGCCGCAACGCCTGCGTCTTTAAAAATTTCGCCCCAAGTTTTGCAGGGAACGTGCTTTTCGAACGGTATTTTCGACAAATCGGGCGGCTCCTTTATTTTTTGCGGGGCTTTTGTGTAGGAATTTAGCCAGTTGTAGTGCAAAAGAATGTCGGCTGGGTTCGGATATTTTGCGATTTCGTTTGCCGACAAAACCAAATGGTGCGAAATGAAGTTTGTGCGCCCCGTATAGTCTTTGCCGCAATCGGCCGAACGCGTTAGCACATAATAGTCTATATTGGAATGGCAAAGCTTGTTTAGCGAATATTTTTCGGAAATGCCGCAATGGTCGAAATTGCTGAATTTTTCGACCATTAAAACCAGCCTTTCGGGCATATTTTCGGTGTAGGCTGCAACGCAAAAGCCCGAGCGACCCGCCATAATGCCCGAGGGCAAACTTGTGTAAATCAATTCGTATGCCATTGTTTTGCCCTATACGGTTTTAATTAGCCCGTCTATTGTTTGGCTTATCGCCCAAATTGTGGGAACTTCCACATACATCGGGTTTAGCTTTTCTATGTCGGGGGCAATCATGCCCGCGCATTCGCCGCTTTCTATCTTTATGGGGGTATGCCCAAGCGGGCTTACGGCAAAGAACATTGTGTTTTCGGAAAGCGACTCGGCGGTAGACACTATTGAAGGCTCGGTTGCCATCATAAATTTTCTTATCTTATCGCTGTTGTTTTTTACCGCCGAAAGGTCCAGCGCACCGTCTTTATAGTAGTCTTGCAAAGGCCCGTCTAAAAGGTCTTTGTAAATGTCGAATTTGTTTATTATAACGGCAAGCGGCTTCTTTATTTTTGCGGCCGATTCCATTCCCGAAATTCGCTTAATGCGAACTTCCATTTCCGACATAATGGTGTCTTGCTGGTCTACGCGGCCCTTGATTTTAAGCTGTGGGTCGGGGTGGTCGCGCAGCTTTTCCTTAAAGCCCCTGTTCGAGGCCGGGTCGAAAAGAAAGAATATTGCGGCGCTGCTTGCAACGTGCATTGCCCCCGGCGAGTCCTCCAAATCTATGCCGGGCTCGAAATGCTCGCCTGCATTGTCGTAGAACACAAGGGCTTTGTCGGAAATCTTTTCGTTTGAAATAGAGTAGGTTAGCGGTTTTGGCAAAGCCACCATTTTGCCGAAGCGCGGGTATTTTTCGTACATTGCGCCTTCAAAAGCAGTCTTTGCCAGTATTGCGTCGGTGCTTGTTGTGGCCGAAAAGAGCTTGTTTTTCATCAATGTAAGCATCATATTGCCGCTAGGGTCTAGGTCTTTAAAGCTTACGCCGAAACGCTGGGCCAAAACGTCTTTAAGCTCTTTAATAAGCACGCTTAAATAATACGACTTGCCCGAACTTGGCGCGCCTACAATCGAAAATATTTTTGCGTCTAAATCCAAAAAGCCCGACGGCAGTTTTTTGCGGCAGTGCGGACACGCAATGTCGGGGGCGGGCAGCCCCATAGGGTCTAGGGCAATGCCGTGCTCGTTGAACGAAACGGGTAAAAACCTAAGCATTTCGTCGGGGCCTAAAACGGTGTCGCCCCTAAGGCTTTCGTGCGAGGCTATGCTTAGCGCGTCGCCTATGTCGAAGCTTAAATAGCACATGGGGCAGGTTATCGCATGCGAGTTGTACGAAACGGGGGCAACGTCTAAAGCTACATCGGCGCTGCCTTCGTTAAATACCTGCGAATAGAAAAAGCCCAAATCGGCCCCCTTGGGGGCTATGGCCAAGCCTGCGCCCGTTAGCCCGCGCTTTACAACCGAGTTTTTAAGCGAAACAAAGGGAACTTCGTCTTCTATTCGGCCGTTTATTGCGTCGAACAAAAACCAGCGCGACAAATCTATGTTTTGCGCTTTTTTAAGGGCGTTTTCGCCGCAAAATAGCATATACAGGCCGTTTGAAAACTGTATTGTACATTCGCCGTTTTCCACAACCGTTTCGGTTTCGGGAACTTTTGAATTTATAAGAACGCTGTCGTCGGAGCACCTGCCTAATGTAAAGCCCTCCGATTGCCCGCAGGAAAGCTCCAGGGCTTCGAACACTTCGTTTGCCTTTAGCGCGCAATTTTCCGAATCGCCTATTTTTGCGGGAAATTCGTCCGCCTGCGAAATTTGCCCGTTTATGCAGTTTAACAAAACGGCTTTTCTTCCGATTGATTTCTTTGAGTTTCCAAAAAATTTCATACTACATGCGATATATTTCGAAGCAATTTAAACTATTTGAGAGATTAATTACAATAGAAAACGCAAATTATTTCGAACAAATACGAAAATAAATTGTCCAAAAACTATTGACGGGTTGTCAGCTTAAGTGCTATGATAACCGCATAACAAAGATATATGGAAGATACAGTACTTACTAAATTGCGTTGCGGAGACGAAAAGGCTTTCGGAAAGCTTGTTTCGGACAACTACGCTATGGTGTTAAATCAGGCAAACAAAATACTAAACAACAGGCAGGACGCCGAGGAAGTTGCCCAAGACACCTTTATTAAAGCCCGAAATTCAATCTCGAATTTTAGGGGCGACTGCGCTTTGTCTACCTGGCTGTACCGCATTGCCACTAATTTGGCCAAAAATAAAAGCTGGTATTGGTGGCGCAGAAAAAGGCACGCAAGCGTTTCGTTTGAAGAGCCCGTTTTGGGCGACGATGGCGCAAGCATAACCTTTGGCGATGTTATTAAATGCGAAATGCAAACTCCCAGCGAGGCCAACATTACCAACGAGCTTGAAGAGTTTTTGCCCAGGGCAATGGCGCAAATGCCCGAAATTTACGCCCAGGTTTTAAAACTTAGGAACGAAGACGACCTTTCGTACGAAGAGATTGCCGAAAAACTGAACATAGGGGTTGGCACCGTAAAAAGCAGATTGTCGCGCGCAAGAGACTTTTTAAGGGAAAAGCTTAACGCCGAAAAATAGGAATGGCGCTTTCTAAAAACAGGTTTCAGGAGATTGTAAGCTCTTACCTAGACGGCGAAGCTACCTGCGAGGAGCTTCGCCTTTTGGTGTCGGCGATAAGGGAAAACCCCGAATTTGCCAACATATTTTACGAAAATTGCCGAATATATATGGCGTCGTGCAAAATATACGGAAAAAAACCAAAGTTTGCGCCGCTGCCTGTAGAGGGGGTTTTGCCCGAAAAGGCAAAAAAGGAAAACCCAAAGCAGGTTGCGCTGGAGTGGGCCGCCGTGTTTTCGCTTATGCTTACAAGCATTGCAATGTTTTATGCAAGCTCGGCCTGCGCCAACGAAAACGCCGAAAACGCAACGCAAAGCACGCAGTACTACAGCAATTTGTACGACACAAAAACAACAAGCGAAATTTCGGGCAATTCGCATGTATGCGGCTATGTGGAATTTTCGGCAAAAGCGAAGGTTATTTTGCCCGAAAAAGCCTCCGCAAAAGAATAGAAATGCGGAATTTGCGCTGCAATGCAGCCTTTATGCAATTCGACAATATGCGCCGTCTTTATCTACAATTTTTGTAGAAATATGCGTCTTTAAAGGCGGGTATTTTTTCGCGCACTTCGGTTGCCGTTTCGGGGAAAACTTCGGCGCAAACATTGTCGGGTGCGTCCTGTTTTGCGCAGGCGAGAACTTCGCCCCACGGGTCTATAATTTGGCTTAGCCCGAAATATTTTGCGCTTTTAGAGCCGAAATTCTCGGTGCCCGACTGGTTTACCGCAACCATATATGCCTGGTTTTCTATGGCGCGCGCCCTGCACAATGTAGTAAAATGCCCAAGCCTCGGGTGCGGCCAGGCGGCTACAACAATAAACATATTTGCCCCCGCAAACGCCATTTGCCTGAAAAGTTCTGGAAAGCGCAAATCGTAGCAAACTGCAAGCCCTATGTTAAAGCCGCAAAAACCGTTTAAAATAACGGGGGCAGTTCCCCTGCTTATGTATTTGTCTTCGTGAAAGGGGCTAAACAGGTGCATTTTGTCGTAGGCGCAAAGTTCAAAGCCCGTTTTGTCGAAAAAATGCAGCCTGTTTTTTACGCAATCGCCGTTTGCCAATGCGGGCATAGAGCCGCAAACGGCAACGGAATTGTTTTTTGCGATTTCGCCCAGGCTCTTTTTAAAAAAATCCGCATTTTCGCGCAAAAACGCCCTGTTTTTTGCATAGTTAAAACCGCCCGTAAACATTTCGGGCAGAACAACCAAATCGCAGTTGTTTGCGTGTGCGCTTGCGCAACATTCGTTTGCCCTTTGCAGATTTTCGGCAAAGGCGGCCTGTTTTACGTCTATTTGTGCGCACATTATTTTCATTGCGGGCGATACTTACAAAAAAAGAGCCTTTTTAAAAGCTCTTTTTTGTATTTTAGCTATATATTTTTGCCGAAAACTAGGCGTCTAAATCTATGGCTTTGTAGCTGTCTATAAGGTGTTGGTCGCCTTCCTTTGTATTGGCTTTTTGGCCGTGTTCCATGCCTATAACACCGTTATAGCCGTTTTCCTTTAACACCTTAAAGATGTTCTTGTAGTTTATTTCGCCGTCGCAGGGCTCTTTGCGGCCGGGAACTTCACCCATCTGGTAGTAGCCTATTTCGCTCCAGGCCTGTTTTATATTGTAAATGATATTGCCCTCGGTTATCTGCTGGTGGTAGATATCGAACAAAATTTTGCAAGACGGGCTGTTTACCGCTTTGCACAGGGCATATGCCTGGTTTATGGTTTTTAGCCACAAATTGGGGTGGTTTTTGGGGTTAAGGGGTTCCAGCACCATAACCAAACCCGCCTTTTCGCAAATTTCCGAGCAAAACTTAAGGTTGTCCATAACGTTTGCAAACTGGTAGCCATAGTCTAAACGCTCGTCGAAACAGCCGGGAACTACCGTGCAAAGCTTTGTGTGTACGCGCTTGGAACACTCTACGGCGTCTTGCATTTGCTTTTTAAGAAATTCCCTTACGCCTTTTTTGTCTTCGTTGCGGTCTTTCAATTCAAACCTGTTCGAAATCATCAGCGGGCTTTTAAAGTTTGCATACGCCAAAAATATGCCCATATCCATTCCGAGGCGTTCCCTTTCCTTTGTAATGGCTTCCTGCACGGCAACGGGGCGTTTCATCATTCCGTTGTCTTCAAAAGCGGTAAAGCCGCAGTCGGCAAAGAACTTTATTTTGTCTACTGGGTCTTTGCCCGCGCTTGCGTCGAACTGCCCGAAGTGTGGGGCGAATTTAACGTTGAATTTTTTTGCGTTGGGTTTGTCGTCGGCAAAAGTTTTTGCGGCACCGAACACAGATGCCCCCAAAACCGCCGTTTTTACGAAGTTTCGTCTGTTCATATATACTTTCGATATTTATAATTTACGTGTGAAATATAACTAGGCGTTTATTATGCGATTTGCTTTGCTATTGTTCAAGTTAATAATTTTGTAAAAATTTATCAAAAAAGAGTTGATTTATAAAAACAATATGCTAGAGTAGTTCGTATATGAAACTTCGTAATTTATTTTTATTATCCGCAGTACTAATCTCCGGCTTAATGTCGGCTTGCTCGTCTAACGATCAGGTAGCACACAACAAAACAACGGTTTTGGGTATCTTTACTTTCGAACCCGCATGCTACGAGGTAACTAAAGACACTTCCGACATTATCAGGTCCGACGAGGTTTACGGTATGGAATTGCCCTCCGGCAACAGAACACAGTTCTTGTGGGGCGCAATCTCGATAGAAGATTACTAATCTGTAATTTTCATAAGCCTTTAGCAAAAAGCCTATTTCAACAAAGAAATAGGCTTTTTCGGGATAATTTTGGGGATACGGCTTAAGGTGGAAAAGGGCAACATTAAAGGCATATTGTTCGATTTAGACGGGACATTGGTGGATAATTTCCACGCAATTCATTCGTGCGCGTCGTATTCGGCCAGAAAGCTTGGGCTGGAAGCACCCGATTTCGAAGATACGGTAAACAGCGTAGGCGGCTCTATACTTATTACAATGGGTAAGCTTTTCGGCGAAAAAGACGCAATGCGCTTGGCCGAAATATATACCGAAAATTTCTACCGCTTTATGTTCGACGGCCTTACCTTAATGCCGCGCACGGTAGAATTTTTGGAATTTTTGCGCAAAAAAAAGTATAAAATTGCGCTTTTTACAAACAAAGAAGAGCACGCCGCCCGCGAGATTTTGGCAAAATTGAGCATTTTGCCGTATTTTTGCGCGGTAACGGGAACTACCTTACATTCGCCCCGCAAGCCCGACAGGGAATTTACGTTAGCAGCTCTTGGCAAAATGAAACTTGCTCCCGAAAACGCGCTTGTTGTGGGCGACTCGCTATACGACTACAACTCGGCGCAAAACGCCGGCATTGAATGCGCTTTGGTTGCAACGGGCACCGTTGCAAAATCGGAGCTTTTAAAGAAAGCCAAAAACGCGCTCGGCGTTTACTCGGACTTTTCCGAAATGTCCGAACGCTTTTTCGGTTCGGCGCTGTAATGGACGGCGCGCTGTCAACCGTAGAGGGCGTTGTAGAAAAAATACTTTTTTACAACGAAGACAACAACTATTGCGTGGCCCAAATAAAAAGCTCCGACAAAAGTTCGTTTACAATAACGGGCACGTTGCCCTCCATACAATGCGGCGAAACGCTTGAAGTTAAGGGCTATTGGCTGCACCACAAAAGCTACGGCGACCAGTTAAAGGCCGTTTCCTTTAAAAGCAAGCTGCCGTCGTCTTTATACGGCATAAAAAAATTTTTGGGCAGCGGGCTAATTCAGGGAATCGGCAAGGGCTATGCCGAAAAAATCGTAAACCGATTCGGCGAAAATACGCTGAAAATTATCGACGAAGATTCCGCGCGCCTAAGGGAGGTTGCAGGCATTGGCGAAAAGCGCGTACGGGAAATAAAAAAATCGTGGGACGCACAGCGCAATTTGCGCGATGTTGTAATGAAGCTTAGAACCTACGGTGTCGGCATAAAACACTGCGCCGACATAGTTAAAAAGTACGGCGAAAAAGCCCTTAATGTTATAGCCGAAAACCCGTATAAGCTGGCTATGGAAATAGGCGGCATAGGATTTAAAACGGCCGACCAAATTGCCCTTAATTCGGGCATTGCAAACGAGTCGGTATTTAGGGTAAAGGCGGGGCTAAGCTTTACGCTAAGCGAATTCGAACAACTGGGCCATACTATGGCCGACATAGACATTTTGATAGAAACCGCCTCGCAAAATTTGGCGGTAGACGCCGCCTTGTGCAAAGAGCGCCTGCTTGAAA
Organism: uncultured Opitutales bacterium; assembly: GCA_934660865.1. Lineage (GTDB taxonomy): Bacteria > Verrucomicrobiota > Verrucomicrobiia > Opitutales > Intestinicryptomonadaceae > CAKUIA01. The sequence goes on along the minus strand of CAKUIA010000017.1, from coordinate 46,682 downwards.
TGATAAATATTGGCGAGCTTGTTCTTGTAAATTCGCATTTTGTTCAATTAAAGGCCAATGCGATATGCGAAAGGCGCATTGCCGAAAGCCTTAACGCGATAAACAAAGAGCCTTCCGGCCTGCCTAAAATTGCGGTGGAAAAGGCGGTGCTATGGGCGCAGCAAAAGTTCGGCACCAACTTGTCGCCCGAACAGATTTCGGCGGTAAAAAATTCCATTAAAAACAAGGTTTGCGTTATAACGGGCGGCCCGGGCACCGGCAAAACGACGGTGCTAAGGGCAATAACTGCAATTTTAAACGCAAAAAAAGTAAGGGTGATTTTGGCGGCTCCCACGGGCAGGGCTGCGCAAAGAATGGCGCAAAGCTGCAATATGCCGGCGCAGACAATTCACAGAATATTGGCGTATAACCCGCAAACGGGAGGCTTTACTTTCGGGCGCGACAAAAAGCTCGAGGCCGATTTTGTGATTGTAGACGAATCATCAATGCTGGACGAAAAGCTGGCAAACGCCCTCTTTAAAGCCCTAAAAGAAAGCGCGCACCTTTTGCTTGTAGGCGACATAGACCAGCTGCCAAGCGTGGGGGCGGGCAATGTTTTAAAGGACATTATAGAAAGCGGAATTTTTAAGACCGTTGTTTTAAAAAGAATTTTCAGGCAAAGCGAAAATTCCGACATTGTAGACATTGCCCACGACATACTTGAAGGCAAAAACACGCTTTCGCAATATAGGGCCTCTGCGCACATAAGCTGCTTTAGACAGGTTGAATTTTTTGCGGTAGACAGCCCCGAAAATGCCGTAAAAACCGCATTGTACCTGCTCGAAAACGAAATCCCAAAAAGCATGCCCGAAATAGACATCGTTAACGACGTGCAATTTTTGCTGCCCATGCACAAGGGGCAGGCCGGCATTGGGGCTTTAAACGACACTTTGCAGCAGCGTTTAAACAAAAATACCCAAAGTACGCGTATCGGGGCAACTTTGTTCAAAAAGGGCGACAAGCTTATACAGACAAAAAACAACTATCTGCTTGACGTCTATAACGGCGATATGGGCATTTTAAGCGGCATTTCCGACGATGTGTTGGACGTGGATTTCCAGGGCAAAACCGCCGAATTTACGAAAACCGACGCCTTCGACTTGCGCCTGGCGTATGCTGTTAGCGTGCACAAGTCGCAGGGCAGCGAATTTCCCGTGATAGTTTTGATTTTAATGAAAAGCCACTTTATGCTTTTGCAGCGCAATTTATTGTATACTGCATTGACAAGAGCAAAGAAAAAGGCGTTTATTATCGGCGAACCATACGCATGGCAAATGGCCATAGCCAACGACAAATCGCTAAAGCGCGATACGGGGCTAAAACAAAGGCTGCTATCTTACCAGGACACCCAATGGCGATAAAAATTTTCAATTCCCACACAAATAAATACGAAAACGAGGAAGTTCCCGCCGAGTTTTTCCTGAAATTCCTCTATTCAAATGCCGTCGGCAAACTGGCTTTATGGGCGCTTGTTAAAAGGAAGGTTTTTTCAAAAATTTTCGGGGTTTGGGCAAATTCAAAAATAAGCAAAAACGCGGGGCCTAAATTTGCAAAGGCCCACTCCATAAATTTAGACGACTGCCCCCAAAAAAACTTTGCCAATTTTAACGACTTTTTTGCAAGGGAGCTTTTGCCCGAGGCAAGAACCGCCAAAGGCGGAGAAAATTGCGTATTTTTCCCCGCCGATTCGCGCAATTTAGCGGCGCAAAATATAGGCGAAAACTATTTTTTTTACGCAAAAGGGCAAAAGCTGGACATTGCAACCCTTTTGGGCTGCGCCGAATGTGCCAAGCTTTTCGATGGAGGCTCGGTTCTTATTTCAAGGCTAAGCCCAGTAGACTACCACAGGTTTCACTACCCGATTTCGGGAACAATAGAGGCTAGAAAACGCATAAAAGGGCACTTAAATTCGGTTAGCCCGATAGCGCTTTGCAGGGGCTTAAACTATCTGCTGCAAAACGAGAGGGTTGTAAACATTTTGCGCCACAAAAGCGGGGCCTATTGCGCCGTTGTGCAAATAGGGGCTACAAATGTAGGCGGCATAATAAATTTCGACGAAATTGGCGCAAACGTTAAGGCCGCAGCCCAAATGGGCAAATTCCTTTTCGGCGGCTCCTGCGTAGTTTGCGTTTTCCAAAAAGGCTTTGTTGAATTTAAGCCAAAACTTTTGGAATGCAGCCTAAACAACATTGAATATTACGCGCATGTAGGCGATGTTTGCGGCGAAATTTTGCAATAAAAACAATATTGGCAAAAAAACAAAAATCCGCTCCGAAAAAACGGGGCGGATTTTTTTGCAGGGTTTTAAAGCGATTTGTCGAGCAATTCGAAGAGGGTGGCCTTTACAAATTCGCCGCCGCCTTCGGTAAAATATACAAGGCGCCCATCGCTACTTACTGCGGGGTGCGAATGGTAGTAGTTGTGTTTGTTTTCGCCCCTAAACGACTTTATAATTTCCTTTGTCTTGCTTTTTGAATCGAGCAAAATCACCCAGGTTTTCGGGTTTTTTACGTCGCCGGAAACGCGCTTGGTGTTGCCCCACCACATGGTGTCGGCGGCATAAACGGTGCCGTCGGCGTTTATCGAGCAGTGCCAATAGTTGTCGTAGTCTATAACCTTGTAGTCGCTGCCGTCGGTATTCATAGCAACCAAAGCCCCGGGGATTTTGCTAACCGAGTACCTTACGGCCACAATCTTGTTGCCGCCAGTCATTTCGTGGCCAATGCACTCTATAAGCGAGCCGTTGTTTTTGTCCAGATAGTGGTTGTGCAAAATCTTGTGCCAGCCCGTTTTCCAATTTATGCGGTTTATGCGGTCGGGAATTGTAGAAGTTTCGCCCTCGTGCGCATACATTATATGGTCGGGGTTGTCGTCCATAAACTGGTAGTGGTTTGCAACAAAACGGTAGTTGCCCATACCGACGTCTTTTACGGCCTTTCCCGTTTTTAGGTCTATCACGCAAAAACCCAGATAGCTGTATTGCTCCTTTTTGTCGGGATTGTTTGCATACACGCCCATAACCATTAAAGTTTCGGCTCTGTTTATGTCGCCGCTATGGAGCGCCGCGGTTTTTATCGGGTGTTCGAAAAACACCGATGTTTTGCCGTCGTTTAGGTTAACTTTGTATATTTTATTGCGGTGCGTTAAATACACGCTGTTTTGCGAGGCGCAATAGATTGCGCCCAATGTGCGGTTTTGCCCCGAAAACATTTTGTCGAGTTTAACCTCTTTTACGAATTTGCCCTGTGCTATATCGTATATATGAATGCGCGGGTCGCCGAAATTTTTGTCGTGCGAATAGCACACTACGGTTTTATTGTCTTTGCCGAAGGAATTGTGCGTATAATACGCGCGCATCACATGGCGGCCTTCAAGCTGCAATGTGTGCTGCCTCCAGTTGCGTTTTACCTCCTTGTATACGTCGGGTTGCGGGGCTTCGTCCTTATATTTTGGTTTGTTGTCGGCGGCAAAGAGGCTGCAGGCCAGCAGCGTCAGCATAATCGAAAATGCAATCTTCATAATAAAATTCCTCCTATTTTACCAATTCAAGCAAAGTTAGCGAATTGTTTTCGTATTTGTCGTCGGCAGGTTCGCTAAAGAGAACTTTTGTGCCGTCGCCGTTAAGCGAAGGGTGGGGGTGGTTTGAACCGTTTTGCGCGTTAATTTTTATCTCCTTAAGGATTTCCTTTGTGCCGTTTTTCATATCAAGCCTTATTATGTAGCCGTGGTCCTTCTTTTTGTTGCGCACATTGTGTTTGCCCCACCACATTGTATCGGCAACTATAATTTCGCCGGTGTCGGGGTTTGTGGAAGAATGCCAATAGCTGTCGTAGTCGGCAATGTGGTAGTCGGAACCGTCTTTTTTTACTCTTACAATGGCGCTGCCCAATTCCGACTGCGCATACCTTACCGCGTTAATATAGTCGCCGCCGCGCATTTCGTGGCCAATGCACTCGAGCATTCTGCCCGATTTTTTGTCTATTATATGGCTATGCAGGCATTTCTTTTCGCCCGTTTTCCAGTTTATCATGTTTATGCGGTCGGCAATGGTGTCGGTTATGCCCTCGTGCGCAAAAACAATGTTTTCGCCGTCGGGCATTGCTATCCAGTGATTTGCATGAAAGTTGCCGCCCATGGGGATACGCTTTAAAAGCTTGCCCGTGTTTATGTCCAACACCATAAAGGAGCGCTCGCCTATGTATTCCAAGCGGGGGTCTTTTTTCTCCTTAACAAGGGCGTTGGCCGCCTCCTTTTTTGCCTTGTCTTCAACGCCTATCCCGAAAAACGCCAAACCGCGCTTTTCGTCTATTTCCAAAGGCCCGTATAGATACGAATTTTTCATCGAGTCTTGGAATATGTATTCGGGCGCAAATTCGGTGGGGCTTACGGGTTTGTTAAGGTCTATCTTGTAAAACCTGTTGCCCTGAAGCCCCCACACTATGTTGCGCGTGTGGTCGTAGGTTGCCTCGCCCCTTATTATGCAAAGCTCGCGCAACGCCCTTTCTTTTAACACATATTTGCACAAAACCGAAGCCCCGCGCGGCAAACCCTTGCGCCTTATTAGGCACACAAAATAGTCGTTTTTAGGCCCCCAGTGGTTTTTGCTGTAGTAGCCGGTGTAGTGAACGGTTCCGTCGGGAATTTGTATGCGGGTTTGCCTCCAGCGATTGTTTTCGGTTTCGTCCAAAAGCATTTTCAAAGGGGCGTCTTGCTCAAGGTATTCGTCCTTTACCCGCGGGTGCAAATTCACAACATCGCCGTTTGGCAAAGTTTTTTCGGCATAAGCGCAAAGCGAAAACGCACAAAGCGGCACAATATACAAAAAACGTTTTAAATTCATCATATAATACAATTAAGGTTAGTAGACCGATTTTTACAAAAAATAGCGGGGCAGTCAATACTTTTATGGGGTAGTGTAGCAAAGCCGCAAAAAGCGGAAAATTCTTGATAACAACGCAACAACATATAAGACTTTGGCGCTTTAAAAACGTAGGTAAATTAAGTATGTATAAAATATTATTTGTATGCCACGGCAATATTTGCCGAAGCCCAATGGCCGAATTTATAATGAAAGATTTGGCGCAAAAAGAGGGGCTTAATTTTTATGTCGAATCGGCCGCGGTAAGCAGCGAGGAACTGGGAAATGCGGTATACCCGCCGGCAAGGCGCGAATTGGCAAAACACGGCATTGCATGCGACGGCAAGTTTGCCCGAAAAATGGCGGCCCAAGACCTGCAAAAATTCGACCTTATTGCGTGTATGGACAATAGCAATTTAGCCAACATAAAGCGCATATGCGGCAACGACCTGAAAAACAAGGTGCATTTGCTGCCCGAATTTTCCGACACCGCCAACACCGAAGTTGACGACCCGTGGTATACGGGCGACTTTGCCGCCGCCTACAACGAAATCCTTTCGGGGTGCTTGGGTATAGTCTCGGCATTTAAAAACAAAAGATTGTAGGGGATTTTCAAAAAAAAAGATTTTCTTGCTCGAATCGGCATTTTTTGCCATTTTGGCGATATACTTTACATACATATAATGAAAAATTTTTATTCAGCCGAACGCAATGTGCAGATTGTTCTCTCGTTAATGAAACAATACGGAATAAAAAAGGTCATAGCGTCGCCGGGAACGACAAACTATACGCTAGTTGCCAGTATGCAACAAGATCCGTATTTCGAGATGTATTCGTCGGCAGACGAACGTTCGGCGGCATATATGGCGTGCGGCTTGGCTGTTGAATCGAACGAGCCCGTTGCCATAACTTGCACGGGGGCAACGGCTTCAAGAAACTATTTGCCCGCATTAACCGAAGCCTACTACAGAAAAATTCCCGTTTTGGCGATTACTTCAACCCAACACCAGTATAGGATAGGCAACAATATCCCGCAGGTGATAGACCGCAATTCGCTGCCCAACGATGTCGCAAAAATTAGCGTTTTTCTAAAAAACATCGAGTCGGCCGAAGACGAGTGGGGTTGCAATCTTCTTGCAAACAAGGCAATTTCGGAATTGTTCCGCAACGGCGGCGGCCCAGTGCACATAAATTTGGAAACAAGCTATTCAAAAGATTTTTCGGTTGAAACATTGCCGCCTGCAAAGAAAATCGACAGAATTACGCTGACCGACAAATTCCCCGATTTGAATTCCGAAAAGATAGCCATAATTATAGGCTCGCACAAAAAGTGGCCGAAAAGTTTGGAGGAAAAGCTAGACGCCTTTTGCAGCCGCTACAACGCGGTTGTGTTTGGCGACCACACCAGCAATTATTTCGGCAAATACAAATTCAACAGCGTTTTATACCTTTCGCAGGCGTACATAAAAAAGGAAACTTTCGATTTGGCCGTACATATAGGCGAAATTTCCGGCGAATACACATTGTTTGGCGTAAAGGCCAAAAGCGTATGGAGGGTAAGCGACGACGGCGAAATGCGCGACACATTTAAGTGCATATCCAAAATATTCGAAATGCCCGAGGAAAGCTTTTTCGGGCACTACGCAAAATCGCAGCCAAGCGGCGGAACATCCAGCGCAATCGCAAAATTGGAATCGCAAAATTCGCTTGTAAACGAAATTAAAAACAATATCCCCGAGCTTCCGTTTTCGAATATTTGGATAGCCTCTAAAATGGCGGGTAAAATTCCTGAAAATAGCGTTGTGCATTTTGCAATATTAAACTCGCTTAGGGCATGGAATTTGTTTGATTTGCCGAAGGGCGTTTTGTGCTATTCAAACACGGGCGGGTTCGGCATAGACGGGTGTATGTCGTCGTTGATAGGCGCGTCTTTGGCCGACAAAAACAAGCTGTATTTCGGCGTTATTGGCGATTTGTCGTTTTTCTACGACATGAACAGCCTGGGCAATAAAAACCTGGGCAAAAACCTTAGAATTTTGCTTGTAAACAACGGCAAAGGCGCAGAATTTAGACTGTTTAGCCACCCCGCAAGCCGTTTCGGCAGCGACGCCGACAAGTTTATTGCGGCAGGCGGCCACTACGGCAACAAATCTCACGAGCTTGTAAAACACTACGCAACCGATTTGGGGTTTGAATATATGTGCGCAACCGACAAAGACGGTTTCGAAAAAAACTGCAAAAAATTCCTTTCGCCGAAAATCGACAAACCTATGCTGTTCGAAGTGTTTACCGACAGCGACGACGAAAGCGCCGCGCTGAAACTTATAGGCGAAATTACACTGTCTAAAAAAAGCAAAATATACAAATCGGTAAAGGAAATGATACCTAGCCGGGGAATAGAACTGCTAAAGAAAGTGTTAAGGTAGTTTTTTTGCGGCAATATATCTTTGCAGATGGCTTACGTTGCGTCGAAGAAAAGGCTTTTAAAAAACACTTTATATTTGTTTTTAAGGCAAATATTTTGCGTTTTTGTCGGGTTTTTCTCTACAAGGGTTGTTCTTAAACAGCTTGGTGTAGAGGATTTCGGCATATACAATGTAGTATACGGCGTTGTTGCAATGTTCGAAATTGTTACGGGGGCAATACCCGTTTCGATTAGCAGATTTATCACCTACGAATTGGGCAAAAACAACGTCGCAAAAATCCAAAAACTGTTTTCTACCGCATTGTTTATGCAGGCCTTTTTGGGTGCAATTTTGTGCATTTTGGCCTTTGCGGGCGGCTATTGGTTTATATGCAACAAAATGGTTATTGCCCACGACAGGGTTGAAACCGCAATTTATGTGCTGCTTTGCGCCTGCATAAGCTTTGCGTTGCGAATGTTATACGTTCCTTTCGACGCAATAATAATAGCCTACGAAAAAATGTCGTTTTACGCCTTTAAAGGGGTGTTCGAAGCCCTTTGCAAGCTGCTTGTGGCAGTCTGCCTGCTGTTTGCGGACTTCGACAAACTGCCGCTGTTTGCAACGCTAAATACCCTTGTCATAGTCGCGGTTTTGGCTTTGTGCTCGGTATTTGTAAAATTTAAGTTCGGGCAATACAAACAGCGTTTTGAGGTAGATTTCGGCATATTGAAAAATATGGGAATTTTCACCGGCTGGGCATTTTTGGGCAACGGCGCATCGATTATCAGAGACCAGGGGCTTAACATAATGCTGAACCTGTTTTTCGGCAATGCGGTAAACGCGGCAAGGGGCATTTCGGTTCAAATATCATCTACGCTTGCAAGCTTTGTAAATACCTTTTTAGTGTCGGCCCAGCCGCAAATAACAAAACTGTATGCCGACAAAAATTTGCCCGCAATGCAAAAAACCGTTTTTTTAAGCTCCAAATTCTCGTTTTTTTTGATGGCCACATTGGCTTTCCCCATAATTGCAAGGGCCGATTATTTCCTGTACTTATGGCTTGGTGAGTATCCGGCCTACACAAATTCGTTTGTGGTTTTGCTGGCGATTTCGATAATAATAGACACGGTTTCGTGGCCGTTTGCAATAGGCTTGTTTGCGGAGGGCAACATTAAGACCTACGAAATTATCCTGTTTATAATCAATAGCTTAAACATTCCGATTTCGTATGTATTCCTAAAATGCGGCTTTAGCCCAAGTTATGTATATTTTGTTTTGGTGGCAATGATATCGCTTGTTGCGCTTTCAAGAATTGTTATGGCAAAAAAGGCGTATAACATAAGCATATCGGCCTACATAACCGAGGTTGCCGCCAGAATTTTTGCCGTTTGCGCGTTTGCAACGGCATTTTCGGAAATTTTGATAAACTTTGTGCGCATAGATTTTGCTTTTGCAAAATTCGTGTTCGATACGGCATCTACCGAAATTTTGGTTTTGTTTGCAATATTTGCATTCGGCCTAACCAAATCCGAAAAATCCGCCCTCATGCAACAAATAAAGCAAAAACTCCACAAACACTAACCCCACAAAACACCCGAAAAAATAAGGGTAGGGCTTTATCAAAATACAGAGAACTTTTGTTGCGTTTGCGTAAAATACGCCGCCCGAACACAAGCCATTTATCTGTTAACAACACAAAACCAAACGGCCGCGAAAAGTTTAATCTAGAAAACAGCGAATTGCCATATGAAACTGCATATCTAATTTTTTTGTTTTCATAACATTTTAATTGTAAGTATATTAAAAATGCAAGCTACGGCCCGTCAAATGAATAGCTAATTTTTTGTTTATATACGCGTTCTGTTTCATCAAAAAAAAGAATTTGCATATAATTGACATTGCCCGCTTGTTTACAGTTTACACCCAAAATCTTCGACTGTATTATATACGGGTCTTTTTCAACTTCGTTTATATTTTTATAACTTCTTCCTTTATAGCCGCCTACAAATATTAATATTAAATCTCCAATTTTCTTTTCCTGAAGCTTTTTTATAGCGTCGATTTTTGTAAGCCCTACAAAATCTATTTCACCGCCCGGAATACCGTATCCTATTTTAAATACCAAATGGTTAATTGCGCATAACATAAAAACCAATATCAGCAAAATAACTGTTATATATTTTATAAATTTCATGGCTATTTTATGTTATGCTTAGTATTGCAAACAGTCTTTCAAAAAAATCGCCTTGTCCAATTATTTTCGCATGTCAATTTTTATTTCGTATTGCAAATCTTTGCTATAAATATCCTTGCTGCCCAGTTGCAATAAAAAGAATTTGCCCGTGCCAATCCAACCGATTTTTGCAATTCTCTTTAAGCCGCGTTGTCCGGGGTTGTAAAAATATAACGTGCACGACACATCGTATTTTACAGGTATATTTTGGCGGATATAACCAATTACATACAAATCGTTCGGCATTGGCTTTGCATTTGATGAATCTTTAAAAAAAGTTGTTTCAATTTCCCGGGCTTGTACAACCTTGTATGAAACACAAATGCCGTTTTCAATATTTTCTGCGAAGGCATTGACATGCAAAAGAAAAAATAGGGCCAGTGCCAAAATTTTATTTATATAGTTTTTCATATCCGTATACTTAAGTCTTTAGTGTATTTCATATTTGAAGATTTGTTGGGTTAAGATGAAACGCCACGGCGAAATATCGCCAAAATTATATTGCATAAACAAAATTTTGTTAATCTCATTTGCCGTGGGAATAATTCAGAACTTGACCGGTTTTCTTTGATATCTCTACCATTGCCGTACCCCCAAGCGTATTGGAAGGTAATTGCCCTTTGATGATATAAGATTCTTTGCTTTCCTCGACGCGCCACGGCTTTTGATATAAGACTTTATTCCCGTAAATATGGCATAACACGGTTTCCGCAATTTTTACCGCATTTTCTTTATCAAGTTGTATATCTATAACTTTAGTATCCGCATTCAATTTATCGGAATGGGCAACGGTATTCGGCATTGCCGCACACAATGCCATCGCAACTAAACTAAAAAACAAGACTGAAACGATGTTTTTCATAATAATTTTAAGATTAGTTATACAGTTTTAGGGTAGGGAAGAAACAATTAAAAGCTTCTGTATCGTTGAAAGACGCAATTATATTGGCATATTCGATTATAAAAGCGTTAACATTAGCTGCAACCATATTTGTCTTACATATATCTTTCTTTCCCCAAATATAGTTTATATCATTGAAAAGAATGGAGATTTTTTCTTTTCCGTTAAAAATGGTAATTCTTGTAATTGCAAAAGGTAAATTTTTTGGGGCGTTCGGCAATAAGTCGGTGCCGGATATCAATCCTGTTGGCAACATTTTCCCCAATGATATTAGTTTTGATAGACATTTAGAAAATGCTTTTAAATTCATCTCATTAGAGCAAAATACACCAATATCGGTTTTACAATATTCTTTCGGAAGCAATAAATCAGCGTTTTTGCTCATTTTGCAATCGTTCCAAACAATTTCTGTAAGCATGTAGGGAATCGATTGATTTTCGATTTTTTCGATTTGCGAATGAAATTTAGAATTGTCCAATTCGCATAACAGAATTTCTACAACATCTAAATTTGCCGCGTTTGAAATATTTGCGGCAGGAAATACGTTTGCAACAGATACAAAAGCAAATGAAACAAGCATTGCAAGCAGGACTTTTAATATCAATTTCATCACTCTGGCGAGCATAGAAATCTTTTATAGAAAGTCAACCTATGTTATGCAAGTAGACATAATATACCTTGTGCGACAAACAAGGCTTTAGTTTTAATTTTTGTAATATACTATAAATCAATGAGATATTTATATGCTGTTATGTGTCTCAAAAAGCCTGTCTTTTGAAAAGGAATTGTTTTTATGGATTATAAAGGCAAATTTATATAAAAATTTGCCTTGTTGGCGCTTAATAAAAGCTACGTTAAAAAAACTACCGGCCGCCGTTTAGGCATGCAAAGATTTTAGGGAAATATTTTTTTGCCAAGCTATAAATGCAAATGCTTACAAGCGCGCTTAACGCTATGGTTGCGTAGAAATTAAGCGCTGCAAAAAAGCTGTTATTTGGCAGTAAAATTAAAATTACTTTTAAGATTGCCGAAGCTACAATTACCTGCGATTCGTAAATTATAAAAGACGCCCCATAGTACCATTTTGGGGAAATTTTCGCCCTGCTCAATCCAATCCACAAACTTATAATTGCGCCCATTTTTAGGAAATTTACGGGAATTATCGCAATATTATGCGTTCTTACATAGAATATTGCCAATAAAAACAATGCAAAAGCCGCCCAGCTAATTGCGACAGCGCCCGTTTTATATACTGTGCCTAAAAGTTGTTTATAGTGCATTCCGATTACGGCTCCGAACAAATACACGCCGAACGCCACCGAAAAATACAGCAAATGAAATTGTTCGAAGAATTTGTTTACACACGCAATATCGCAAAGGCATATAAAAATAACGGCTCCCGCAACATAAACGTTTTTCGCCAAATAATAGAATACGGGCGAAATTACCGCAAAAAACATCAACTGAAACAAAAACCAGTTTACGGGATTGTTTGTGTAAAAAAATGCGGCGCAAAAAAATTCCGACAGGCCGAAATCTACGCTTCTGTTTTGTATGAATTTTGCCGTAAGCGGAAAATTGCAAACCGTTAAATCAAATAAATAGCAAAGCACATTCCAAACGCAAAACGGTATAAATATGGAAGAAAACCTTCGTTTAATTTTTCTGAAATAATCTTTGGGCGTAAAATTGTAAAAGAACAAAATTCCCGACTTTATAAAAAACATTGGAACCGCAATTAAAGCCAATACGTTGCGTACAAAATAAATTTGATTGTAGACAACCACATCTGCGGGATTGTTGAAATCGAATTTATAAAATGTGTCGACACAAAGGTGTATGCCGACTACCAGCAGCGACATATAAAATGCCAGGAAAGCGAACTTGTCGAAAACCGCCTTTTGCATAAAATGCTTTTAAAGGTTTATATCGTAGTTTATGTCGTCGTAGGTTAAATTCCCGCAACCGCCCGTCATATAGACAATGTCGCCTACTACCATTTTGCCGAGGTCGCTTGTTAAAACCACGGCCATATTTGCAATTTCCTGCGAAGTTGCAAAGCGTTTGCTTGGCGATTCTTTGCACGAAATGCTTTCCTGCATTGGGTTTACAAGCAAAGGTGTTGCCGTGGGCCCCGGGGCTATGCCGTTTACGACAATGTTATATTTTATCAAAGATTTCGCAAGCCCCATTGTCATTCCCCTAATGCTCCATTTCGACAGCGTATACGGCGAAATTGCAGGCCTTAGGCTGGAGGAAGACGCAACATTAAGGATATTGCCCGCGATTTTATTTTTTACCATATATTTTGCCATGGTGCGCGAAAGGAAAAATGTGCCCTTTACATTTGTGTTTAATACTTCGTTAAAATCGTTTTCGGTCGCGTTTTCGAAAGAGCCGCGCATTATCCCCGCATTGTTCACCAAAATATCAATTTTTTGTCCGCCTATTAGCCGCGAAATTTCGTCTATCTTTGCGTCGAATAGTTCGGGTTTTGAAACGTCCATTACAATGCCGAAAATTTTGTCGGACTTTCCCGGATTGCCGCTTTTTAAGGCGTTTAAAGCGGTGTTTATGCGTTCAAGGTTTCTGCCCGTAATTACAACCGCTGCATTGTTTTTAACAAATGCGTCGGCAACGGCAAAGCCTATTCCCTGTGTGCCGCCCGTTATCAACGCGGTGCGGCCGTCAAGCAAATTTCCGTTAAATACGGGAATTGTAACGGGAATTTTCTTCTTGAAGTTTTCCGAAAACAAAATGCAGGCATTTAAAAATTTCAATATAAATCTTTTTAATGTATTCATAAAAATTTAAGCATTCTTTAGTTGAATATAAACCTCCAAAATAATTGCAGAAAAACTCCCTCGGCAAAATATTTTGGCCGTTTTGCCCGCAACATAGACGCTACAACTTTGCGCTTTAAGGATTTGTTAAGCTGCACGGCTTTTTTGTTTTTAAGTTTTCTGTAAATTGCAAAAGTTGTGTTGAATTGCATTGCGGCATAGTAGTGCATTGCCGAGCAAACATTTTTTCCGGCCAAAGTCGCATTGGTGCACATTTGCATTGTTGCCGCGGCCGAAGATACGAGTTTTTCTGCCGTAAACGACTTTGTTGTAGAGTTTGTCCTTTCTATATATATGTACGCCGGCATTGGAATAAACATAATTCTTTTTGCAAGGCAAAATACGCGCGGCATAAATTCGGAATCTTCAAAAAATACACCTTCTATATAACGCAAGCTGTTTTCCGTCAAAAAACTGCGTTTGTATATATAAACCGAGCAAAGGGTAAGTTGGCGCATATTCAGATAGTCTGCACCGCCTAACACCCTGTTTTGCGCGGCAAACTCGTTTTCGGGAATTTGCCCTATAACGCTCCCTTGTTTTACCTTGTTTATTTTAAACAAAAGCACGTCTAAATTGTTTGTCTTTGCCGTTGAATACAACTTGCCAAGGCAATTTGGGGCAATGGCGTCGTCGCCGTCTACAAACCAAACATATTCCGCCGCGGAATGGGCCAAACCGTTGTTGCGCGCAGCCCCCTGCTTTTTGTTGGGCTGCTTAACCACTTTCCAGTTGGCGCGTTTTCTGCCCAGGATAATTTCCGCCGAATTGTCTTGGCTGCCGTCGTCTACAAAAATCACCTCGAATTCGCTTTCGGGCAAATCCTGCTTTTCAAGAGAATTTAAAAGGTCGTCCAACTTGTCGGACAAATTGTAGACTGCAACTATTATGCCGATTTTTAGCATGACGCCGAAATTTTAGAATATAATTTGTACAGCCCCCTTTTTAAACGGAGAACAAAGCGCCCTACTTTGCCCCCAAAGAACGAGCTTACGGGATACAAAGTGTGCAAAACTTCCGACTGTTCTATGCCGAATTTTTTTGCATAGTTTGCAAACACCGTAAAGAAGTTATAGTCGTTTAAAAGGCGATTTCTTTCGGACGTCAAATACGGCAGTTTTTCGGCATATATTGCGTCGGGATTATCCAAAATCTTGTCTATAATTTCGAACGCCTTGTCGGGCTCGCCTATGTCTATAAAATAGAACGCGTTTTTGTCGAAGTAGTCGAAAATGGATTTGTCGCCGAAATATATGGGAACGGTAAAACCCAAAAGGGGGTCTGCAAACTTTTCCGTCCAATAATTTTTTTCGGGCGAATTTTCCAAACAAATATGGAATTTGTAGGGCAAAATAGCCTCGGCCTTGTCGTCTATAAATCTAACGCCCTTTCCGAAATAGTCTATTTTGTCGCCATAGCGGCTGCGCAGGGCGTCTAAAAACTTAAGGCGTTTTAGGTGCCCCGGCATCATATTAAGCCGCGAAGTTATTACCGATATATTCTTTTGTTTTTCGGGCAACGGCATTGCTTTTAGCATTGCAAAATCGAAGTTTATTTTGCCGCTTGCAGTGCCCCTGCCGAAATGCCAATTTAGCGCCGTATTCGAGTTTATAAAATTTTTGTTTTTAATGTTTTTATGGGTGGCAATAACGTGGTCGAATTGCGAAAGAAAACCTTTTCCGTAAAAACGCGAATCGCTCGGCTCGCCCGAAAAGAAGTATAAACCGCCCTTTTTGCATCGAATTTTTTTCGGCATTGGGCATTCTTCGTATACAACAACGTAGTCCCACAAAATATCCTCGTTGCTGTTCTCGAAAAACTCGAAACTTCCCGCGAATCTTTCGGTGTCTAGCTGCCTTAAGAACACGGGGCTTTTAGAGCCCGTTAATATGTTTACCTTTTCCATAGAAAATTAGTATCCTGCGGGGGATACATTAGGAAATTGTTGTAGTTGTTTGCATTCATTGCCCCTATTATATAGCCCCAAAACGCCCAAATAGGTATTGTAGTAAAGTTTCCGCAAAAGACGGTACTTACATTCGACAGAACTAAAATCATAACAAGCGTTGTCCCGTAGGCGGGAGCAATAAAAGAGCTGCTTTTTACCAATGTAAAAAACCGTTTTACCAAAATGTAGATCATGCTAAACAGGATAATAAGCCCGGGTATTCCTATATCGAGCAATACCTGTAAAAAGTCGTTGTGCGCGCCGTGAATTTCCACCTGCATTGTAATATCCTTTGCTCCGTAATAGCCGCCGTTGCCGAAAAACTGCATCATGAAACCGGAATTTTTATACGTATCGAATATTAGCTGGTAAATATCCAATCTGCCCGATCCTCTGTCGATGGAAATCGACTCCATCTTTTCCATCATAAATGAAAAGTCTATAAAGCAGAAAATAAGGCATAAAACCGGCGGGATTATAATGACGGGATACAGTAAAACCGAAGCCAAATTTTTGTTTTTTATATAGCTTTTTAGCATGTAAAAAACCATTATACTTCCCAACAAAGTTAAAAACGCCCCTCGCTTTGCCGAATATGCGGTCAACAATGCAAATACAAAAAAGATGGCTATGTTTACAAATCTTTTTCGTATACACAGCATCCACGGCAAAATAAAAAACAAAGTGTAAAACTGCATTATAACCACCCAGTTTGAATACTCAAACGAAAAGTTGTAAAGCCTTAGCGTTGCGCAGGTATCGATAAACAACAGTATCGAAAAACCTATAACACACTTGCGAAGCGAAATGTCGCTTTCCTTTGCGCAATGGTAAAAAAACAGAAACACCAGCGGCGATACCGACGACATTATAACACCCGTACCAATATATTTAATGTCGTCAATATGGGTTAATAGCAGATAGAAAACCGTGACAACCACATAGTACAGCATATAGACAATAACAAGGTAAAACATGCTGTCTTGCCCTTTAAGTTTTGTCGAATGCGGCAAAATGCCTATTATGGTTATAATAAACACGGCAATGTACAAATACATTTGCACCGAATTTTCGCGCGAGGCAAACGCACCTTCGAAAACGCTTCCCGACAAAAATTGGAATACGCAAAATGTGCCGTATATAAGAAAAAATATAACGAATATTATTGAATTAAAAGAGCGCATAACTTTTTAAAATCTTAGATATTTCGGCCTAACGCCGCGCCAAGAAACCCGACTGATTTATCCCTTAAAATGCCCAAATTTTTATCCACTTTGTCGAAATCGATTTTTTCGCGGATAAGCCTTTCTATATCTTGTTCGCCAAACGCCATTCTAGACGGAATGCCCAATATATTAAACAGGCTTTCGAGCCTTGCATTGCCCCTGTTTTTTGTATCAATACATAAAAACTGCTTTTTAAATATTATGCAAAAAACGCAGCAATGAAAGGAATCGGTAACGACAAATTCGGCATTTTTTATCAAATACAGCCAATCCGAAACGGGTCTGTATACGGGGCGCGTTTTACCGAAAATTTTAACGCGCTTCGCGGTGGCGTCTATCGGCTTTAACTGCAAAAGCTCCGAAACAGTTTTTAATATTTCAGACTTTATCGGGGCATTGTCTAAAAACGCCGCCGATATGTATTTGCAGCCAGGCTCTATTTTATGGGTTTCGTAAATTTGGGCGTAATCCTTTTCGGTTAAAAGCAACGTGGGGTCTAAAACAAATTCGGCGTTTACCGCAAAAATGTCTTTGCAAATATCCACGCCGCTTTGTTCCCTAACGCTTATGTCCGAAAAACGTTTCAATAACTGCCCTATTTGCCCGGTAGCGCTTTTCGGGGCTTCGTCCCATTTGTCTTTGCCGAAACTTGCGGCATAGGCTATAAGTTTTTTGCCGTGTTCTGCAAAGCCGCCAAAATAGGTTTCGCAGTCGGCTTTAACTATCTCGTAGCGCCAAATTTGGTCGCTCCCGAAAAGAAAAGTGTTGAAAAAACGGTTCGATTTTTTTACCGATTTAAAATTTGTGTAGATTTTTGTGGTATTTAAGAACTTGTATCTAAAAGATATAAAGTTCATTCCAGATATCAGGCCCTTGATGTGCGAAAATTTCCAATAATTTTTAAAACATGGGTTAAAATTTAAAACGTACGGGATTTTCCCCAAACTAAGCAGCACTTTTTGCGTTGCGTACGACAAAAGCACCGCCCCGAAATTGCAGTTGCTATACGAAAAATTAAGTATAGCCACGCGCTTCGAAATATCGCCCCTGTCGGGAAACAAAAATCGCGAAAATATGCGCGTCTTTAAAAAGTTAAAAAGGCCTGCCATTTGCTTGTACACTCAACCTACAAGTCTCCAAAATAAGCACATATAGTCAAGCATTTTCACCCCGAACTGACACCATCATTATCCATTATACCCCCATATTTTGCAACCTAAAGCAGACGATTATATTAACGCCACTTTCTATAAATAACCTGTAATTTTTGCAAAAAATATGGCCGAGTTGGTTGTGTGGGGGACCAAGCTTCGGCCGTTATTTGTGCGTGGGAGTGGTTTTTGTTTTAGAATTTAAACTGAATGCCCGTGTTTACGTTTTGGTAGATTTCGCCGGAGATTTCGGCGGCGTAGTCGGCATAAATGCGCCATTGGCTGTTTATATTGTAGCCTATGCCGATACCGAATACGCCCGCGTCTTCGTCCATCTTCCAGCCCTTTGTAAGTATGGATACCGTTGTTCCCGAAATCGTAGAGCTTACATCGTAGCGGTTGTCGGCAAATTCGTGCGTATAGAACATTCTGCCGGAAAAGTAAAAGCCGCAATCAAGCATATATGTAGCCTCTATGCCAACAAGCGATTTTACGCTTGTATAGTCGCGCGAATCCATACGCATGCGCTCGGCGCCGCTCTTTTCCTCGAACGACGGGTTCATTAGGAAATTCGCATTTACGCCTATTGTCGGCTTTATATAAAACTGCCTGTCGGCAAAGGGCTTTATCGCGTAGCGAACGCCCGTAAATACGCCCAAAAGGTTGGAATCCCAATCGGCGCGGCTTTGGTCTACCATATTTCTTCTTTCGGCCTTGTTCATACCGAACGCGTATGTTGCACCCATATACCAATCGAAATTGTCGAAAAACCTCCAATTCGCGTAGGCGTTTAGTGCAATGCTTTGGGTTTCGGCCTTGCCGCAGTTGCCGCGGCCCGTCGATTTTGCCTGAAAACCGCCAAAGCCCAATCCGGCAAAAAACTTGGTGCTTGGCGTATATTCAACATTTGCCAATGCGCCCGTAATATAGTCGCTCGATGCGTCTATATTTTCGTCGCCGCCGTACAATGCAAAGCGGTTTATGTTGCGAACCGAAACCGTGAATGTTTTGCCGAAAAGCGAATCGTCGCCGCCGAGAGCGGCAAGGTAGTCGGCAGACGCGCTGGTTCTGTTTAGGGTGTCTAAATGTATGATATCGGTTAAGTCCATATTCATACGCGCCGCATGCACAACCGACTGCGGCAATATTGCGCCAAAAGACCCGCTATTTACCATTGCGGCAAAGTTGCGCTTTTTCGATACCGAAATCGCGTTTGCGTCGTCGTCGCCTTCCACATACTCGAGGTTGTCGTATATTTCGGCCAGCGCCCTTTCGGTTTCGTTTGTTGCAACGGCGTCTCTTAAATACGAATTTTCGATAATGTCGTAGCCTACATTGTTGCCAATGTTCTTATATTTTACCTTTGTATACGAGTTGGATACTTCGTCTAAATCGTTCTCTAAAATGCCGGTTATATCCGAAACATTGTGCAAACCCTTTAGCGAAGCGGCCGCCGTAAGATTGCCGTTTGTATCGTCGCTGTCGGCAAAGCCGTAGGCATTGTTGTAGTGGTTGTTTATAGTGTCGTGCAAGCCGCTGCCAGCAAGAGTTGTTGCGCTTATAACGGTGGCGGCGTTTGAATTTATATTAAAGGCGTTGTTTATTGTAAGCTTGCCGTTTGCCGAAACTGTGCCAGCTATTGTTGCCGAGCCGCCGTTTGAAAGAACCAAGTCGCTTGAAGAAACTATGTTGCCGCTTACGGTTTTGCCGTCTAAAACGTTTACGTTTGTGTTGCCTACATTTACATTTGCAACATTGCCCACATTAAGGCCGTTGGCGATGTCGTTTGCTGTAATATCGCCCGTGGCGTTGTTTACCGTGGCGGTGCCAACCGTACTAAGCGAAATATTGCCGTTTGCGTTTTCGATTGTAGCCGAAGTTGCATTGGAAATACTTGCCGAAGTTTCAACAGTATTTACCGTAATGTTGCCCGAAGTTGCACCCGTTGCCGCCGTTCCTATTTCGAGAACGCCTACAGAAGTTGCGACTTCGATATCGCCTACGGTGTCGAATTTCATTTTGCCCGAAACCGTGCCGATTACCGAGCCCGAAGCGAGGCTTTCGCCCTCTATATCGCCGTTGATTGTGGCCAAAGCGCCGTTTGAAAGCGAAATGTCTTTTGCTAAAATATTGCCGTTGATTGTAGCTGTTCCCGCAAAGTTTAAATTGGCGTTGCCGTTTTTCGAGCGTACTGCAAAAGAATCGCTACCGTCGGCTGCGCTTACCGAGATTTCGGCGCCGTCTTGCATTGTCAATGTTAAGTCGTTTTCCGTCAAAACACCGTTGGCGCCTGCGTTTGTGCTGGCAGAGGATATTGTGCCGCTTAAAGTAATGTTTGCCGAATCGGCATAAATGCCGTTGGCTGTACCG
Source organism: uncultured Opitutales bacterium (assembly GCA_934660865.1). Lineage (GTDB taxonomy): Bacteria > Verrucomicrobiota > Verrucomicrobiia > Opitutales > Intestinicryptomonadaceae > CAKUIA01. Next base: position 26,708 of record CAKUIA010000017.1, on the reverse strand, counting down.
TTTTCGGAGGAAACCGTAAGGTTGCCTACCGTGCCGCCTACCGATTTTGCAAGAATACCCGTAGAATTGGCGCCGCCCGAAACTTCCATATTGGCTATGTTAATGTCTTCGAAATCGCCCATTTGCGAGAGGCTTTCGCTTGTACTTTCGCCCGCAAGAATGCCCGTTGCAGCGCCGTCGGCCGCCGCGCTAACTTGCATATTTGTAATAGACAGGTTTTTGCCGCCCTCGGTTAGCTGAATGCCCGTAGCTTCGGTATAGCCTTTTACTGTAATGGTGTTGGCGGTAAGGCCGCGCTTAACGCTTTTTGCGTATATGCCCGTTGCAGTGCCCTGCTGTGTACCCGAAGTAATGGTGCTTTCAACATTCAAAGTTCCTATGTCGATAGAATAGATATCGCCGGCAGTTGCGGCGTCTTTTGCCGCGTTTATGCCCACTTTTACGCCGAAGGCGTCTTTTGCCTTAACCGTAATTTCACCCGAATAGTCGTTTTTTAGGGAAGCGTCGTCGTTGCCAAGCTGGTTTGCAAGAATGCCAATGCCCGTGCCCTGCTTTGCCTCTACGGTAAGCTTGCCCGAAACCGTCATTGCGTGCCCGCCCGAACCGTTTGCTGCGTTAACGCCGGCAATAAAAGAGTTGTCGCCGTTGGTTTTTGCCGAGTTGCCGTCAACGGTATATTCGCCCGAAATTTCCAAATCGGTAATTTGCCCGTTCGTTTTTATAAGGCCAAAATCCAAAGAAGTTTCTATAGACGAAACATTGCCGAAGCTGTAATATCCCCTTCCGCCGAGAACGCCCGACGAGCCCGTTGTCGTCTTATTGTCCCATAAATACGAGCTGCTTGAAATGCTGCCGTTTGTACACTCTATGTAGCCATCGTTTTCCAGCCTGGTTGTATTGGTAAGGCGGTTGCCGTATAAATTCAATTCCGATTTTGAATCTATAATAAGGGTTTGCCCCAGGCCGCCTTTGTCGAAGTCGCCGGAGGTACTCAAGAGCGAATTTTCAAGCTTTAAAGTTGTATTTTCGCCGGGGCAAGTGGGCTGTATATACTCTGTTCTCGTAGAGTCGGGGCTTGTCCATACGTCTTTTAATATAATTGTTTTTGTGTTGCCGAAAGTTTCGGAAGAGCCCGGAACAGTGCTGCCCGGGGTTGTCGGGCCTTCCAGCGTAATGCGGTCGTGCACATTATTGCCGTTGCCGGTAATTGTAAGCGTTTCGTTTGCGGCGTCGTAATTGTATGTTTGGGCGTTTACAAAACCCGCAGCTACAAAAAATATGACCGTAAATTTTTTCATAATCGTCGTATTAGTCTGTATGGTATAAATGTTGTGTCGGATTGTATGGCGGAGAATTATTCGGATAAATACAATAGCGTCAACAGCATTTTTAAAAAATGAACGATTTTGTAGAAAAAGCGGGCGTTTAAAACAAAAAACACAAAGCCGAAAAATATTGCAGCAAGGCAATGCAATATGTTTTTACTTGCCAAAGACCTTAAATTATTTTGTGCTTGTGCGCTTTAATTATGAAGCACACCGAAGATATTGTCGTTAAACTTTTGCAGATTAAGCATGCAAACAGGCTTGTTAAATCTGGCAAAATGTCGGGCGAAAATATCGAAAAACTGAAAAATTTTGTTGCCCGAACAAGGGAACAGGTTGCCCCGTTGGCGCTGTCGCATTTCGACAGGCTTGAAAATTCGGGCGCCTGCGGTGTTGCCGAAGTTGTAGACGGAAAATGCTCGCACTGCGGCGCAAAAATTGCGCCCGACGAACTGGAATATCTTAAAAACAACATAGGCGTTTGCGAAAACTGCTATGCTTTTACCTATATTGCCGATACGAAATTCGATGTCGGGGCGTTTTTCGGAAAATTTTTGTCAGTATAATATATGAGTAGTTCTAAATTCTCGTTTCGCCCCAAGCTGGTAAGCTGCCTTAAGGGGTATAACCGTTCCGTTTTTGCCGCCGATTTGTGCGCGGGTTTAAGCGTTGGCATTTTGGCTTTGCCGCTTGCAATGGCGTTCGGCATAGCCAGCGGAGTTACCCCCGAACAGGGCATATATACCGCCATTATTGCGGGGTTGATTATTTCGCTTTTCGGCGGCTCTAAAGTGCAAATAGGCGGGCCAACGGGCGCGTTTATAGTTATAGTTTCGGGCATAATCGGACAATACGGATACGCCTCGTTGGCGGTTGCTACGCTTATGGCGGGCGTTTTCCTTATAATTATGGGCATTACAAAAATGGGCAACGCCATACGCTACATTCCGCGCCCCGTAGTTATAGGCTTTACCAACGGCATTGCAATTTTGATTATGTCGACGCAGGTAAAAGACTTCTTCGGCCTGCAGATAGAAAAAATGCCCGAAGACTTTATCCCGAAATGCTCGGCAATATTCAACGCAATTTCCACCACGCACTGGCCCACCCTGCTTATAGGCATACTTTCGGTTTTGGTTATTGTATATTGGCCAAAATCCTGGAGGCACCGCATACCCGGGCAAATAGGCGCAATTTTTATAGGCACGCTGGCCGCAATAATTATGGCGAAATTCGGCTGGCAAACCGAAACAATATTTACGCGCTTTGGCGAAATACCCAGCTCTTTGCCGAAGTTTGGCTGGATTGAAATAAACTTTGCCAACATTAAAAACCTTACAATGCCGGCCTTTACAATAGCGCTGCTGGCCGCGATAGAGTCGCTGCTGTCGGCCGTTGTTGCCGACGGTATGATAGACGACAAGCACGATTCCAACCAAGAGCTTATTGCCCAGGGTATGGCAAACATAGCAGTGCCCTTCTTTATGGGCATACCCGCAACGGGCGCCATTGCAAGAACCGCCACAAACATAAAAAACGGCGGGCGCACGCCCATTGCGGGCGTAGTTCACTGCGCGGTTTTGCTTTGCATACTGGTTTTTGCAGCCCCCTACGCGCAGTATATACCGCTTGCAACGCTAAGCGCGGTTTTGTTTGTTGTTGCCTTTAATATGGGCGACTGGTCGGCCTTTTCGGAAATGCGCAGGCTGCCGCGTTCCGACGACGTTGTTTTCATTGCCACGTTTTCGCTTACGGTTGTTTTCGGCCTTACGTTGGCCATAGAAGTTGGCATGATACTTGCGGCAATGCTGTTTATACGCAGGGTTTCGGAAACTACAAAGGTTATGGTTGTAGACAAAAACCTTGAGACAAATTTGGCAAAATATTCGCTTGAGGGCAAAGACGTACCCGAAGAGGTAATGATTTTCCGCATATTCGGGGCGCTTATGTTCGGGGCTGCCGACAAGCTTGAAAGCATACTTACCGCCATGGGCGAACGCCCGAAAATTGCGATTTTAAGAATGCGCACGGTTTTGGCTATGGACGCAACCGCCTTAGACGTTCTCGACCACCTGTACGAAAAGCTTAAGGCAAAGGGCGTGGATATGATTATTACGGGAGCGCACTCGCAACCGCTGCACATGATGCAAAAATCGGGCTTTCTTAAAAAAATCGGCGAAGACCACGTTTTGGAAAATATAGACGCAGCCCTTAAGAAATCGCGCGAAATTTTGGCGGAAATTAAAGCCAAAGGCGGGGAATAAAAGCCGTAATATACGGGCAAAACCGCCCTTTTTATGAAACAAAAAAAACCGCATTTAATTTAATGCGGTTTTTTGTTTGTAGATATATTGCGCGCAAATTATTTTTCGCTTAATATGCGCTTAATATAGGCAACTTCCTCTTGGCTATAGGGCTTGTCGTTGCTGTCGAATATGTCGTGAAACCAAATGTCGTCTACTCCCTTTAAGCCGCTCTTTAAAAACCACGGCCAAGCCAAATGCGTTTGTATTTTGCCCTGCTTTAACCCGAACGAAAACGAGCCTACTTTATTTGCCTTTAAAAACTGCAATATTGGGTCGAATGTGCTGCCGCATTGGCGTGCGAGCCATTCGGTGCACATTATGGGCTTTTTATATTGCTTAAGCCTGTTTATAAATTTTGTGTGTTTTACAACGCTTTCGTAGCAGTGGTATGTAATTATGTCGCTGTTCGTCAGCGAAGATTCCGCAAAAATGGTATCGGTGAACTTGTCGCATTCCCATACGCAGGCGGTTAATGGCTGGGTTGGGTTGGCGCTTCTGGCCCACTCGAAAGACTTTTCCATCAATTTTTTTGTATTGAAAATATAGTTTACATATTCGTCTTTGCCCATATTTTTTTGGCCAGGAACGTGCGAGCTTGGAATGTTGCCAGGTTCGTTGAAAATGTCCCAAATAATTCTGGGGTTGTTTGCAAACCTTTTTACGGTGCCTTGAACATAGTCTTTTAGGTAGCCCCATTTGCTTTCGTCGCCCAAAACCGAAAGTGTCGGGCATTTAACCCACTGCGAATTGTGTTTGCCCGCAATAGGTTCGGGCTGCTTGCCCAATTTGCCTTCGGGGCGCCCGCCGTTTGAATAGAATGTAAACATTACATAAATGTCGTATTTGTCGCACAAATCCAAAACCTGCTGCATTTTTGCGTAAAAAGCCTCGGGGTTGTGCCTGTGCACTTGGTCGTTTAAGAACAGCCTTATGCAGTTCATATTTATCGACTTTAAAAGCTTAAATTCGTGCTCTATTGTCTTTATGTCGAAAGTTTCGTCGCTCCAAAGCTCTATTCCGTTTACGGCGTAGCTTGGTACATAGTTTACACCCGCCAAATACGGCAGTTTGCTGTACCAGTCGTTTGCCTGTTTGGGTGTCCATACGTCTCTTGCAAACGAAACGTTAAACATAGTTGCAACAACGCAAAACAAGGCCGTTTTGCACAAATTCGATAGCATTTTCCTTTTAGTCATAATATATAATTTAATGGTTAATCCCTGCATTTTATATGCAAAACCGAATTTTGTAAAATGGTATTTTTTGGACATTATTTGCTAAAATGGACATCTTTTAATGGGTCGTTAATTTTTACAATTTATTGGATTTTTTGTATTTTATTTGGAATTTTAGTAAATATTTACATCGGCAAAATAAAAGCCAAAATGCTATCAATTTTCGCAACCTACTGATTTGCAGCACTATTCAAAAAAAAAAAAATACCTTACGGCTTGACAAAATCGAAGAAATAGCTAGGGTTTACCGGTATTATGACAACTAAAACTATATCATACAAAGCTATAGCACCCATTATGTTTGCGGCGGCATCTTTTGCATACGCCGAAAATGTATACGAATATATGCCCGCAACCCCTGCGGATGTGGCAAATATGAACAACAACCTTTATTGGAAGGTTAACGGAGCCGAAGCCGCCGAAACGAAGCCCGAAAGCGGAGCGTCTTTGCTCTTTACCGACGACACCCTTGCGGCCAACGGCGACAAAGCCGTTAAGATGTATTTCCAAAAGAAAGACCTAACGCTTACCGATTACACCCTTTCGGCTAGCTCGAACACTTTTTGGCTAAACTACTACGGCAACGATTCCGCTACTCCCGGCAACACTTTGTCGATAGACGGCACTTTGAACAAGTCGGGCGGCTCTACGCTATACTTGGGGCGTTGGATGTCGTCTAAAAGCCCTACCGACAACAATTTGTTGAACATAAATATCAACAACCTCAATATTTCGGAAGGCACCACAAATATTTTGGGTTCGCAGAACATAATTATTAAAAATTCTGGCGCTTCTAAAATTACCGGCGGCACCTTGAATGTAGATGCAAACTACATAGATTCCGAAACAAAAGAAGGCGGCAATTTGGAATTGTGGGGCAGCCTGGATATTTCGGGCACAAGCAGCGTAAACTTAAAGGCAAAAACCACAACAATTTCGAACGTAAATGTTCAGGCGGGGTCTACCCTTACATTCGATAAAACGGCCGACGCCGACAAAAATATAATAAACGCCGAAACCCTTTCGATTAGCTCGACTGAAAGCGGCAAAGGCGTTATCAAAACCACGGGTAATACCGAATTGAATGTAGACACCCTTAGGTTGGATTCGGCTCAGGCCGTTTTGGAAGCCTACGGCAAAACCGACATTAAAAATGTAATCGTTTCCGATACATATGAAAGAGGTTCGGGCATGCTGTATTTTTACAAGGAAGACGCCAAAATCGGCACAATTTCTCTCGTAAACGGGCCGGCAACCATAGACCTTAGAGGCGACACAACAAAAGTTACAATCGACACCGTAGACTTGGGCAATTCTCCGAGGAAAAACGCCTTTTATTTGGCAAAAAATATAGAAAACTCGTATATAGGCGAAATTAAAGGCAGCACAGGCTACTTTATTGTAAGCCGCGAAACTACCGACAAAACTACAACAGTTGGCGGCATTAGCGGTTCGTTCGACAATGTTGCCCCGTGGATAACCACTGCCGTGGAAAACCCCGTTACCGTTACATTAAAAATAGATTCCGACGGTAAAGACTTTAAATATACGGGCGTAGTTAAAGACGAATTTGTCAATAATACCGACCGCGCCTGCTTGGCCATTGTAAAGAACGGCACTTCAAGGCAAATCCTTGCGGGCAAAAACAACTTTAACGGCGGCCTTACCGTAAACAAGGGAACATTGCACGCAAATTCGGCAACAGACGGAACCGTTGGCAATGTTACCGTTAATAAGGGCGGTTATTTCGGCTCGGCGGGCACATTTGTTAAGCTGGATTCTTTGATAATGTTAGGCGGCAAGCTTTTGTTCGACCGCGAGCTAGGCAGCAATGTTGCCCTAACTTTTGCAAACTCCGACAGCATATATCAAATTTTGGCAAGCGATTTTGCCTTTGCAAATATTAGCGACGATATGCTTGGAGTATCTTTCGACCTTATCGAATTTGAAGACTACGAAAGCGGTATTGGCGCACTTTTGCAGGCCATTATAGACAGTGAAGACAACGGCAAATATACCTATGTAGACGTAAAAACGGGCAAAACCTACAATGCTTTGTTTGAAAGCGAAATAGATAGCGGCGTATTTTCGGTTACATTAAGCGTGCCCGAACCCGCTACTTGGGCGGCAATTTTCGGCGCTTTGGCTTTGGCTTTGGCTATCTACAGAAAAAGACAGGGAAAATAGTTTGTCTTAAAAAACTGAAAACTTTGGGGTTTGAATGCGGCAACATTCAAGCCCCTTTTTTTGCGCGGCATAAACATAGGCAGCGCAAAAGGATTGGTTAATTTGCGGTAAATTTTGCCGAAAGCTTTTATATGAAAGTTAAATTTAAAGGCATTCCCGTAAACTTGGCGGGCGATTTTATCTGCAAAGACGCCGTAGCCCCGAATTTTAGAATGGCAAAGGGCGATTTGGGCGATTTTACACTTGCGCAGGCAAAAGGCAAAAAACTTATTTTAAACATATTTCCCAGCTTGGATACCGATATTTGCGCAATGTCGGTGCGCAAGTTCAACGAAATTGCAGGCTCTTTAAAAAACACCGTTGTTTTGTGTATTTCAAAAGACCTGCCGTTTGCACAAAAACGCTTTTGCACAACCGAAAACATTAAAAACGTGCTTGCCCTTTCCGACTGCAGGCTTAACTCCACATTCGGACTAGACTACGGCGTGGAAATTTCTTCGGGAATGTTCGAAGGGCTTTTAACGCGCGCGCAAATTATAATTTCGCCCGAAGGCATTGTTAAGTTTGCGCAGCTTACGCCCGAAATAGAAAAAGAGCCCGACTACGAAGCGGTTTTAAACGCGCTATACAACAAGCCCCAAGCCTTTTAGCGGCAACAAATGCCTTTTTATTGCGCCGTATTTGCAGGCAAAATTGCCTAAATTTTGTAAATTTCGCCGCGGGTGTAGTCTATAATTTTGGTTGAAACATTTTCCCGCGCTATACCGAAAAGCGACGAAACTGCCTTTGCATAAATTTCAAGCTGGGCCTTTTGCTGGGCGCTGCATGCAAAAGCCGCCTTAAAGTCTAAAATTTCGGCAAAAGCGTATTTGTTTGAGGCGTCTTTTTTAAGCACAAGCCTGTCTATGCGGCCGCCTACAACGCCGCCGTTTAAATTCATGTCGAATGCAAATTCGGCAAAAAATTCGGTGCGGGGCTTAGGCCTAAAATATGCCGAAATTTCGGGGTTTAAAAGCGCGTTTTTTACCGTGTTAAAAGCTGCCGTTGCGCATTCGCTTTTGTAGGCAAGCTTTGCAAAGGCCGCATTTAATTTTTCCGAATCGGACATATCCGCACACGGCAAGTTTTCGAAAATTTTGTGCACCAATATGCCCGTTTGCATTTTTATAGAGTCGCTTTCCGGACTTTCGCCCGCGGCTTTCGAAGCCTGCACAATTTTGGCACACGCAGGCAAAACTTCGCCCAAAGGCTCTAGGAAGTTATCGTATTTAACGGTGTTTTCGTTTTTCTCGCGCTTTTCGTCTAATAGCTCTTTTTGCCAATCCAACGTGCCGCAATTTTCGTCTACATAGAACATTCGCTTTACATCGCCAAAAACTTCGCATTTTGCGCCGTTATCATTAAAGGCCGAAATTAAAAGCTGCTGAATGTTGGCGGCGCTTTCGTCTTTAACGTCGGCAACAACGGCGTATAGGGCGCGCTTTGCCCTGGTTAGCGCAACGTATAAAAGGCACAAATTGTCGTAATGTCTGTCGCTTTTTTGGCGGGCTAAAGTATCGCTTAAATGGCGGTTTAGCGAGCAGATAAAAGACGGCGGAATGTACGAAACCGTTAGCGGCACATATTCGTTTTCGCCCGTTTTTTTGCATATATTGCCCAGCTTTTTAGAGGGGGGTTCGCCCCTGCCAATCCTGTGCAAATCGGGCAATATCACCATATCAAAACCCAAGCCCTTCGATTTATGTATCGTCATAACCTGGACTACTTTCGATGGAGCCGAAATCTTGTAGGTTTTGTTTTCCATAAACCTTATAAATGCGTCTATGCCCGACTGCGCGGAATTGTCGAACTGCACGCAGGCTTCCTTTAAAAGCCGCATATCGTGCACCGCACTATCGCACAAATTTCCGTTTTTGTAGGCGTTTATCTTTTCTTCGAAAAATTCGGCGATTTCGGCAAAGCTTTTCGCGCTTGTCTTTTGCAGTATAAATTCGCAAATTTCGGCAAACTTGGGGGGCTGGCCCACGAAAATTTCGGCGAAAGGCGACATTTTTAAAAACTGACTTGCTGCGGTGTCGTTCGGGTGGGCCGCAAGCTTTACAAGCTGCATAAAAAGCGGAACTAAAGTGTTGTCTTTTGCCGAAGATTTTTCCAGCTCGCCCGAAGCTTGTATGCCGTTTTCGCGCAAAAATTCTATTATCTTTTCCGCAAGGTCGTTTTTGTTTACCAAAATTGCGCACGAAATCCCGTTTTTGGTAGGCTTTGTTTGCCTTAAAATTTCGAGAATTTCGGCAAATATAAGGCGGTTTTCCTCTTCGGCTTTGTTCGAGCAATATTTTACCACGCTAAGCTGCGAAATGCTTTTAATCTTTTTTGCGGGCAGGTGTTCGCTGAACATTTCGTTGAAATCGGCCGCCGAATTTTCGTCGAAAACCTCGGCTAAAAAGGCGTTGCCTTTCCCGTCTTTGCCGGCAAAAACGCCGTTTACAAATTTCAGCAAGCTTTCGCCCGACCTGTACGATGTGTGCAGGTTTTCGCCCTCTTTAATTGCGCCGTTGGCGTTGCCGAAAACCTCGTTAAACAGGCGCCTGTCGCCGTTTCTAAACGAGTAGATAGACTGCTTTGTATCGCCCACATAATAGAAGGTTTTTTCGCCGCGCGAATTTACTACATCGTCTAAAATTTCGCCCAAAAAGTTCCACTGCTCGCGCGAGGTGTCCTGAAACTCGTCTACCAAGTAGTGCCTGATTTTGGAATCTAGCCTGTATTCCAAAGTGGGGATAAATGTTGGGTCGTTTTTGCCCAGGCCGTTTAGCATATAGGTTATGTCGTCGAAAGTAAGCCTGCCCTTTTTTATGTTGCGCTTATAATATTTTTGCCCAAACTGTTCGGCGATTTTCCGCGCAGCTTCGGCCGCCGCGCACGCCCTTTCAAGGTGCAGGCAAAGCATGCTTTCGAGCAAATAGTTAAGCTTAAAATACGCCGAATTTAGGGGAACTTTGCCGTACATTGAATTTGGCGAAAGCGCGTTTTTTGCAAACTCCTGTGCAAGCGGTTTTAAACCGGCGGGCACGCTTGACGGCACCGAAGTTGGCAGCTTTTCGAAAAAGTTTTCGAGCGCCGACACGCTTTTTTTGGGGACTTTGTTTTCGCTTAAATACGCGCAAAATTCGGCGGCACACTTTTCGTATTCGCCCCGGTTAAATTCGGTTCTTTTGCCCAAAATTGCGCCAATATCGCCCCACTTGCCGCCGTTTTTCCTGTATAGGGCAATCGACTGGCGTATGTTTTCGTATAGCGCGCTTTTAAGCGATTTTTGCTCTTCGCCGAAAGAGGCCGTTTTTACAAGCTGGCAAAACTCGTTGAAAGTTTTTTCGTCTACGGAGTTGTCCGCCAAAATTTCGTCTACAATAAGCTCTTTAGACGTCTGGTATTCGGAGGCGTCTACAATGCCTATTTTGGAATACAGGCCGCATTCGTTGGCATAGCCGTTTAAAACCGACGAAAAAAACGAGTCGATTGTGCTTAGGTTAAGCCTGTTTAGATTAAGCGCGCACGTTCTTAATAGCAGGCAAATTCGCGCCCTAAAATCGGCGTCGCTTTCGCCGCTTTTGCCGCCCGAAATTTCGCAGACCTTTTGCCTCAGTTCCCCGAATTTTTCCGCTTTTAAAAGCGCGTTCGAAAGTATTTCGAGAATGTTTTTAAGGAACTCGCCCGCGGCTTTTCTTGTAAATGTAATCGCCAAAATTTTGAACGGGTCGGGCAGTTTTTCGCTTAGCGCAAGCGCTATGTAGCGCATTGTAAGCGCGTAGGTTTTGCCCGCCCCCGCCGACGCCGAAACCCTTTCGTTTTGGAATATGTTAGACGCGTTTTTCGGCATAATTTTCGACAAACTTTCTGGCAAACTCGTCGCTGTTAAAACCGAATAGCGATTCAAAACAGTCGTTTTTTGCGTTCTTTTCGGGCGGGGCAAAGTTGCGTGTTTTTATATTCAAAACAACTTCGTTCGCCTTGTTAAGGGCCGAATCTATGTAGTTTTCGATGTCGTCCCACATGTCAATTTCGGTAGAGCTTGTGTCTTTGGGCAAAACTATGTAGGCGCATTTTACCGCCCGCGGCTTTAGCGCCATAATTTCGCTTATAGACCGGGCCGCGCAATAGTATAGCGGCAGCTGCAAATTTTGCCACTTTTGCGACTTTTGTGCATAGTGCTTTTTTTTGCAAATGCCCTTTTCGAATTTTTCGAATGTTTTGTAGTCTATAATAAGAACCTCGTTTGTTTGGGTGTTATAGTCTATGCGGTCTATTTTGCCGCTTAGCCTAAAAGCGCCCAAATCTACGCAAAAGCCGAGCTCGGCATACTTTTGAACCCAGTTGTTGCCGCACAAACGGCTCTGCAATTTCGCCATCGAAAGCAGCCTGCTTTTTATGTAGCCAAGCTGCATTCTAATTTGGCCGCGCAGGTTTTCGGGAAAGTTCCTTTGCCTGTATTGCCCGAATTTTTCCGACAGAAAATCCCTTATTTTAAGCTCGTTTTGCTCGCCCGAAATTTCGGGCAAAGCGCTTAAAATCTCGTGCATAATTTCGCCGAACTGCACGGCGTCCAGCTCGCTTTTAAAGGGGTCTATTTGCGCCATTTTAAGGACGTTTTTAAGGTAGTACTGCCACGGCGAGTTTAGGTAGTCGTTTAAAGCAGTAGCCGAAAAAGAATCCCTTTCGCAGCCAAAATCCGCCGCGGCATACGCCGTCCATTCGCCGTGTGCTTGGGGCATTTCCTCTATTTTGGGCTCGTAAAAAAGCCTGTTAACCCTATCGGGCAAATTTGGATTTTCGGTTTGAAACAGAATGCGCGAAGGCAGCAGCACATCGCCCGTATTGTTGCTTTTGGGAATGCAAATATCGGCCTTAGACAAAGCCGTAGCGCGCACTTGCATTGTGCTTTCAAGCATAAACGCGTCTCTTGCCTGCCTTAATTTTTGCATGCGCAGCCCAAGTTTTTTGCGCAGGGAATCGGTTAAAAACATTCCGTTTAAATCTGCAAGCGGAACTATTTTGTCGTTCATATCGCAAAGTACCAAATGCGGCTTGGGCGACCAATAGGCCTCTATCCAGTCCTGCAGCAAAATAGAATTTGCGCCGATTTCGGGCGGCAGCGTTTTTTTGCCGAAAATGTCGGCAATAACGGCAATTTTTTCGGTGTTCGAAAATTTTATTTTAGAATGATTTTCGGCGGCGTCTATTTCGGCGGCAACAGTGCGCAACAAATTAAATGCCTGGTTTTCCAAAAAGTCGTTTTGTAATGCAAATTCCGAAAAGTTTTCGTCTACAAAGGCGGCAATGTCTTTTGCGCGGGCCGCCTTTTGGGCAAAATCGAAAATTTTTCCAAGAAACAAACATTCTTTTAATTTCGAGTTTCGGCTGCGCTCTATTGCCTTTAAAGCCGAATAGGCCTGGCTTAGCGTTGCGCAGCAATATTCGGCGTACAATGCGTCGGCGGCCGCAAAAATTTGCTCCGGGTTTTTCCCCGTAATTGCTGCGCATTTTTTTGCGGCGTAAAAGTTTTGCATAAAGTTTGTTGTGTTTGCATAACTTTCGCTTGCAGCCAAGTCGGAAATCGATTTTATAAGCCCGAACAATACGCTGTTTTTAAGACATTTGCCCTCCAGCGGGCTTGCCGAAATTTTATGTTGCGCAAATTCGTCCCTAAAAATTTGTATGTTCGATACTTGGTCGCAGGCAACGGCCAGTGTTTTATATGCGTTTTCGCCGTAGTTTTGCGCAAGGCCTGCAACCGCCTTTGCCTGGGCTTTGCAGTCGGGGTAAACCTTTAGCGAGCTTTCGGGAATTTCGAGATTTTTTTCGGCGTATTCTGCTTTGGGCAGCCCGAATTCGTCGAAATATTTTTCGGAGCTGTTCGAAAAAACCACACTGCAAAAGTCGCCGCCGTTTTCGCCGAGCTTGCGCAAAAAACACTGCATTGTTTTGGATATTTCGGGATTGCCCACCATATATACCCGCTTTATTTGCCCCTCTTTTGCCATAGTGTCGATAGCGCCAAGCCTTGAGGTAAGGCAGTCCGAAAAATCTCCGAGTTGCCTTGTAAAAAGGCTGTTTAAATAGTTTAAGTCGCCCCATCTTGCAATGTCGGCAAAAACCGCGTCTTTTACAAGTTTTTCGTAGGCCGAGGAAATATCCAGCATGGCTTCGGCAAGCAATGTTTGCAGCAAAATCAGCTCGTCGGCAATGGAAAGCAAGTCGCCCTCTTCGGGCTTTTGCGCGCCCGAAAATATGTTTTCGGGCAGTTTATTGCAGGCTAGCAGCCCCCTTAAAACCGAAACCCAAATTGCGCGCGCCGTTGTTTTGTTTAAGGCGTTTTTTGTTTCGTATTTGGAAAGCTCGTCTTCGAAAGTCGAAACATTGAAGTTTGAAAGCGCCTTTACTTTTAAAACCACCGCATTTTTAAAGCTTCTGGCCGCAGCCCTAGTGGGCAGCAAAAAAAGCAGGCCGCCCAAATCGGCAACGCCGTTTTTAAGGCTGTCTTTAAAATGCTCTAAAAACCAATTTGCCGCACATTCGGGCAATGTGGGAGCGCATATTTGTACAATTTGCAGCATTGTTTTTACACACTAAAACGCGCTTTTTAAAAATCAAGCCCATTAAGGCGCGCTATTGCTTTTCGGGCGTAAATTTTGGCGGGTGCATATACATTGTATCCTCTATCCACTTAAAATAGCGCTCGTCGCACTCGAATGGATTTACGGGGGTTTTGCAATCGGCATCTTTGCGGAAAATTCCCGCCTCTTGCAGGCGCACAAAATAGCCGTAGCCCGCCCTGAAATTCTTCGCCAAGTGCATTGGGTAGTTCTTTTTCAAATGCTCTGCAATGGCGTATATGCCGTTTTTAAGGGATATGTAGCCGGGGTCTTTTTTGTCTTTGAATATTACCGGGTGCGTGCCCTTTTCGGCCAGGCCGCCCTGCTCTTTTGCAAGGGCAATGTTTAAATATATTGTCCTTTCGGGGTGCAGAAAATTGTAGGCGGTTTCGTTGTGGTATATTGTTTCGCGCACAGTATTGTTTTTTACCGCCCTGATTTTGTTGTAGGGGTTTAGGTAGGCGGGTATATACGACTTTCCCCTATGGCACTGCCCGCAACGGTTTTTAATTGTGTCGAACATTGCCTTTGTTTGAGGTATTTCGTCCTCCATTTTCCATACGGGCGTATCGAATAGATTTTGGTGCAAAAATACCGTGCCAAGCGCGGCATAAGTTCCGAATTGGGTTGCCCCCGTATCCAGCCAAAGCTTTAGGGTTTCAAGCTCGTTTTTGCTTAGTTTTACATTGTGGTGCCCGCCCTGTGTTTTGGTTAAAATTTTAGAGCAGCCGCTGCCGAATTTATAGGGGGCAAACATTCCCCATTTGTTTTCGCCGTCTTGCATTTGCCTGCGCATAAAAAGGTTGAAATACGAATGAAAATAGCTTGCCCCCATTCCCTCCATAAGCGAAAACTTGGCCCTGCTTTTGGGGTTGTCGCTGTGGCATTTTATGCAGTGCGAATTGAATATGGGCTGGATATCGCGCATAAAGTCTATAACAAAGGGGTGTTTGCGGTTTTCGAACGGCTTAAGCTTTTGCACGGGCTGGCTAAACGATTTTGGAACGGTGTTTGTTAGCGGAGTTTCGTTGCGCGTTTCGTGGCAGCCTATGCAGCTTGTACTTGTATCGGGCTGCGCGCCGACAAAACTTAACATTCGCTTAACGCAGTTGCCGTCTTTGTCCAACGCAATAAAGGCCAAAGCCTTTTGCGCGGGCACTTCGAAAATTGCTGAGCCGTCGTCGTTTACGTCTGCATAGCCCCAAATTCTTTCTATTGCAAATGCACCCGAAGGCGAAATGGGCCAAGTTCCCCCGTGGTAGTGCGCGGGGTTGGGCAAAAATTCCACAACTACAAGCTTTTTTATAGAGCCTTTTTCCACCCCCTGCATTTGCCGCCCGAAATAGATATTTTGCAGCGACATAACAGCGGTTTTTTTTGAATAGTCTACGCTGTCGGGAATAAGCTTTTCGCGCGGGCGTTCTGCAAGGGGCTGAATGTCTTTTACAAAAAGCTCGCGCTTGCGCTGGCTTTTAATCAAGGTTACGGTGTATTCTTCGTTTCGGGTTTCAAAAAGCTCTTTTGGCAAGTCTATGTATTCAAAGTGCCCAAACTCGTCCATAACAAACAGCCTGTTTCGCGTATTTGTAAGCATTAGCCCGTCTTTTAACGGAAACGGCGCAAAAAAGTTGTAGCCCGAATCGCCGCTGACAAAATCCAGCGCATAAATGTCGCTTGGGTCGCACGAGTTTTTAACTTTTGCAATGCGGCCCTGCTGGTTCCAAGTTTCGCCGTGGTAGGGGCTTATTACAAACAAAGTTTCGTGCCTGTCGGGAAATTCTTTCGGCGACAAAAATACGCCCCCAGGATACCTGTTGCCGAAGAATATTTTGTCGGAGGTACCGTCGGGGTTAAGCGTCCACAGGTGGTGGAATGAAAGCTGGCTTCGCTGGTTATAGTCCCACTTTAAATACACAATGCGGCCGTCTTTTAAAACCGAGGGAGTGTTGTCTTGGTCGGGGTTTACGCTTAAAGTTCTTATGCTGTTGTCGGCATAGCTATATCTGGTTAAATTGGCTATGGGCAAAATTCCGCACTGCACGGTTTTGCGGTGGCGCGACGAGCAATATATTATGTCGCCGTTTGGCAGATATGCGGGTTCTATGTCGTCCCAATCGCCCGCCATCGGCAAAAGCTTAAGGTTTTTGCCGTCTATATCCATTTCGTATAGATGAAAAGTTTTTGTTTTGCCCTTGCGGTAGGCAAACAAAAGTTTTTTGGCGTCGTAGTGCAGGCGCAAGTCGTGCACGGAGCCGTTAGGGTCGTTTAAAATATATTTTATTTCTTTTGTGCGCAAATTAAACACCGCAATTTTTGCGCCCAAATGCGAATCCATATACTTGCCGAAATTTTTTTGCAAAGCCTCGTTTTTTGCATCTATGCTAACGCTTTTGCCGAAGGTTGCAAACCAGTGGGGGTCTTTGGTGTCCGAACGCGTTGCAAACACAACATATTCGGTGCCCATTGCCGAAATTGCCCTGTCTAAAAGGTTTGCGCCCTCGTATTTTACGTCGCAGTCTTTTTCGGTGTCGCTTAGGCTTAAATAGTCGTAGGCAAACCACAAAGTCTTGTCAGAAATCTTGTAGGTGTCGTGCGGGGCAATCTCCAAAACATTTTCGCCCTCTTTAAAAGTGTTTGCCGAAATTTTGGTTTTAACGGTAAGGCTTTTGCCGTAGGTGTTGGGGTGGTATAAGAGAACGGCTGGCGCATTAAAGCGGTCTTTTGCGATTTTGTAGGGATCGCGTATGTCTGCAATTTGCTTTCCGTTCAGCAAAATTTTTACGCCCAAGCCGCCGTAGTGAGCCGAAGCGTCGGCAAAGCCAAGCCTAAAGAAAAAGTCTTTATTAGACTCTATAACGGCTTTGTTTACATTGAATTTTATTTTGCAAACAAAAGGCATTTGCCCCCAGTCGCAATTTCTTACGGGGTGTATGTAGGGCCAGTCGCAATCTTTGTTTTTGCCTATTGTAAATTCGAAATTCCTTTGCGAAAAAAATTCCAGACTTTTGTCTAGATTTCTATACGGGCGGCGGTTTACCTCGTAGTTGCGGGTAAAAAGCTGCATTCCGTCTCCCAAACCGCGAAATATTTTAAATTCGTTTGCGTAGCCGTCGGCTTTGCCGATTTCGAACAAAACCTCGGCCCGGACAAAAATTGCGCAAAACAAAGCAAAAATTACAAAAACCCTTTTCATATATACACTTTTAACAGGCTATTGCCCGATGGGATATATGGCAAGGCAAAAAAAGACCGCACTTAAATGTGCGGCCCTTAAAAATAATTTGCGGAAAACTACTAAAGCATTGTAGCCCTAAGTTCTTCGCCGCTTTTTGCGCTAAGGTAGGCGGGAGCGATGTCGAACACCGTTTTGCAGCCGCTTTGGCCCTCTTTGTTAAGCTTGTAGGCCGCCCTTGCATAGGCTACCAATACGCACGAAGTAAATTCGGGGTTTGAATCAAGCTTTAGGCTATATTCTATAATGTGGCTGTTTTCGTTGTTTAAGCCCGTTTTGCCGCTTCTTAGCACAAAACCGCCGTGGGGAATGCGGCTGTGGTTTTTGGCAAATTCTTCGTCGTCTATAAAATGCACGGTTGTGTCGTAGTCGGCAAAATAGTTGGGCATTTCCTTTATTTGCTTTTCAACTTCGGCGGCGTTGGCGCCTTCTTGCAACACGACAAAGCACTCGCGCGTATGTTTTTGGCGCGTAGTAAGTTCCGGGTTTTTGCCGCTTCTTACAGCGTCTAGCGCCGACTGCACGGGTATTGTATACTGCTTTGCGTTCTTTACGCCCTTAATGCGCCTTACGGCATCGGAGTGGCCCTGGCTTACGCCCTTGCCCCAAAAAGTATAGTCGTTGCCGTTTGTAAGAATTGCGTTTGCATACATTCTGTTAAGCGAGAATAACCCCGGATCCCACCCAACCGAAATTATGGCAACTTTTTTTGCGGCCTTTGCGGACTTGTCTACCGCCGCAAAGTGCTCGGGAATTTTCGCATGGGTGTCGAAGCTGTCGATTACGTTGAACATTTTGGCGTATTCGGGTGTTTGCTTGGGCAAGTCGGTTGCGCTGCCTCCGCAAATTACCATAACGTCTATCTTGTCTTGCCAGTCGGCGATTTTTTCGACGCTAACAACTTTTGCAGTATCTGTAGAAATCTTCAAGCTTTCGGGATTTCTTCTTGTAAATACCGCAACCAATTCCATATCGGGATTTTGGCGGATTGCGCATTCTACGCCCCTGCCCAAGTTCCCATAACCGATAATACCTATTTTTATACTCATAATTGGCTGAAACTATCTGCGCTGTTTTTTGAAAACTCAATATTTTAATATGTATTTGCCCCGCGCTTTTAGAGAAAACGAAATTTTCTACAAAATTGTAGTTTGTTTTGCCGTTTTTGCGGCAAATTTGTAGTCGTTTGCAAAAAAATGCAATTATTGGCTTTTAATGGCCTATTTTTTTAATAAACTTCGCTTCAATGAAAAAGTATATATCCATAATTTCCATATTCGCTGCGGCACTTGCGCTTTTTGCAAAAGACCCCGTAGACTACGTTAACACGCAAATGGGCGGCGTAAGCCACCTGCTTGTGCCCGCGCGCCAAACAATACAACTGCCGCATTCGATGATGCGCTGCATTGCGGGCAATTTCGACGCGGGCGGCGTTTCGATTTCGTCGTTGCCCTTTTTTATACACACGCACAGATTTCACCCGAATTTGAAGTTTGTTGCCTATACAAGCGAAACCCCCAAGGAATTTTACCTTGTAGACAACGAAACCTACACGCCCTATTCGTATTCGGCATTGCTTGAAGACGACAACATTTTTGCCGACTTTGCCGTTTCCAAACGAAGCGCAATTTACAACTTTAAGTTTTTAGATTCGAACAAGTCGCCAAAGCTGCGCATAAACAGCTCGGCCGTAGACCAATTTTTGGACGAAGACGGGTTTTTCGGCCTCTCGCACAGGCTTAGAAACAACACAAAAGTTTACATTGCAATGCAGTTTAGCAAAAAGCCCGCTGCCGTGCAAAAAGACAAAAACTCGATTACCGCCGTTTTCGACAAAAACACGGGCGAGCTTGCAGCGCGTTTCGGCGTATCTTTTATAAGTTTTGAGCAGGCAAAGGAAAATTTGGCGAGGGAAATAACAAGTTTCGACGTAAAACTAGTAGCCGAAAAAGGCCGCAAAATTTGGAACGAAGCCCTGGGGCAAATAGAGTTTGAATCGTACGACGAAAACCAAACCGCGGTATTTTACACGTCGCTTTGGCGCACTATGGAAAGAATGGTAAACTACGACGAATACGGCAGGTTCTACAGCGTATATTCGGGCAAGGTTGAAAATTCCTTCAATGGCAAATATTTTTACATAGACGACTGGTCGTGGGATACCTACAGAACCAGCCACCCCCTGAAAATTCTGCTGGACCCCGAATTTGAAAAGCAGTGCCTAGACTCGATTTTGTATATGGCAAAAACAAACCCCAAACACTGGGTGCCCAAATTCCCCACAATAGACGGCGACAACCAGTATATGAACGGCAACCACATTGCCGCCTCCTATTTAGACGCCTACAACAAGGGCATTAAAGGTTTGGATTTGGCGGAATTTTTAAAGCTTTCGCTAAACACAATATACACAAAATCGCTTTTGCCAGACACTATAAAAGATTCGGGCGAACTCTCGAAATTCTATTTTAAAAACGGCTATATTCCCGCCCTCGACAAAGGGCAGGAGGAAACTTTCGACGAAGTAAACAAGCACATGCGCCGCCAATGCGTAAGCGTTACAACCGCCACCTGCTACGACGACTGGTGTTTGGGCAAAATAGCCGAAATTTTGGGCGACAAAAAATCGGCAAAAGAGCTTCTCGACCGCGGGCAAAACTACCGCAAGCTTTTCAACGAAAAAACAAAGTTTTTCCACCCCAAAAACGACAAGGGGCAGTTCCTTAAAGGCATAGACTATTCTACAAGCGGAGGCCAAGGCTTTAGGGACTACTATACCGAAAACAACGCCTACGTTTACAGGTTCGACACCGAACACGATATGAAGGGCCTTATAGAGCTTATGGGAGGCAACAAAGGCCTTGAACAGTGCCTAGACGAAGCTTTTGGCAGGTTGCTTAAAGTTGGCAAACTTACATTTTTAAGGTTCGGCCCCGACCATACCGGCATAGTGGGCAACTACTCTATGGCAAACGAGCCCGCAATGCGAATCCCCTATTTGTATAACGAAGCCCTTGCGCCGTGGAAAACGCAAAAGATGATACGCCATTTGATAAACACCTGGTATAGGAACGACATTATGGGCTTGCCCGGCGACGAAGACGGCGGGGCAACCAGCGCCTTTGTGGTATTTAGCCAGTTGGGATTTTTCCCCACAAACATCGGCTACAGCGTATACGACTTCGGCACGCCGTTTTTCACAAAGGCAACAATTAAGCTAAAAGACGGCAAAAAAATAAAATTTGTTGCCCATAATGTTTCCGACAAAAACAAGTATGTAGATTCAATGAAAATAGACGGCAAGCCCTACGATAAATCCTGGATAAGCCACGGCGATTTATTGAAAGCCTCTAAAATAGAATTCTTTATGTCGGACAAACCCAACAAGCAAAGAGCCGCAACAAAAGACTTGCTGCCCGACTTTTTAAAATAGCCTTTGCTTAAGTGCATAAAAAGCAAAAAGCCCCGATTTCGGGGCTTTTTTTGTCGTGCAAAATTCAGCTAAATTCCAAGCAAAATTATTTGGCTTATTTCCTTAAACGCGCGCAAATTGGGCATAGTGTTTCGGGGCTTTTGCAGGTGTGCGCCTTGCAAAAATTGCGGCCGTAGTAGATAAACTGCAAGTGCAAATTATGCCAGTATTTTTGCGGAAAAAGTTTTTTTAGGTCGGCTTCGGTTTGCTCTACGCTTTTGCCGCTGCTTAGTTTCCAGCGTGCGGCAAGCCTGTGAATGTGGGTGTCTACAGGGAAAGCGGGTTTGTCGAACGCCTGCGACATAAGCACGCTTGCGGTTTTATGCCCCACTCCCGGCAGAGATTCCAAATCGGCAAAATTGTCGGGAACAATGCCGTTGTATTTTTCGGTTAAAATACGGCTTAGCTCTTTTATGTTCTTTGCCTTGTTTTTGTATAAACCGCAGCTTTTTATTGCGTTTTCGATTTTTTCTATAGGCAACTTTGCCATTTTTTGCGGGGTATTTGCCAATTTAAACAAAACGGGCGTTGTAAGGTTTACCCTTTTGTCGGTGCACTGCGCCGAAAGCAAAACGGCAATCAAAAACGAGAAATTGTCGAATCTGTCTAACGGAATTTGCGGGTTTGGGCACGCTTTGTTTAATTCCTCCAAAACTATCTTTGCCCTTTCTTGCTTTGTCATAATTGCATACGCAATACTTTTGCGAAAAAATACTCAAGCGAATTTTTTGCAGGACTGCATACTTTTTAAGCGCAAAAAAATGCGCCGCAAAAACGCGGCACATAAATTTTTTGAAACCGTTTTTTTGGGTGTTTCCCCAAAAAACCTATTCTTTGAACTTTGCCGACAAGGCCGTAATTGTGGCCTTTGCGTCGCCGTAAAGCATTCTGGTATTTGGCGCGTAGAACAGTTTGTTTACCAGGCCCGAAAAGCCCGCGCCCTGCCCCCTTTTAAGGCAAAATACGGTTTTTGCCCTGTAGGCTTCTATAATGGGCATTCCGTATATGGGGCTGCCTTTGTCTTGGGCGGCGGCGGGGTTTACAACGTCGTTGGCACCTATAACAATGGCAACGTCTACATTGTCCATAAGCGCGTTTGCCGTTTGCATATCGCAAAGCTGCTCGTAGGCAACGTCGGCTTCGGCAAGCAAAACATTCATATGCCCCGGCATTCTGCCCGCAACGGGGTGTATTGCATAGTGCACTTCGGCCCCGTTGTTTTCCAAAATATTTGCAAGCTCTTTTACCGCGTGCTGGGCCTGGGCAACCGCCATTCCGTAGCCGGGAATAATCATAACATTTTGCGCGGCTTCCAAAATATAGTAGGCGTCGTCTACCGAAATGGGTTTCATTTCGCCTTCAACGCTTTGCTGTGCCGCCGAATTTGCAGCCCCAAAGCCCGAAAACAAAACATTGTGCAAAGTTCTGTTCATTGCCTTGCACATAATTACGGTAAGTATTACGCCGCTAGCCCCCACTAGGCAGCCCGCAACAATAAGCACGTTGTTTTGAATTACAAAACCCGCAGCGCACGCCGCCAAACCGCTTAAGCTGTTTAAAAGCGAAATTACAACGGGCATATCTCCTCCGCCTATGGGCATTACAAATATAAAACCCAATATTAGCGAAAGCGCGCTTACCGCAAGCATTGCGCCCCAGCCAAGCCCGAAATTGGCCGTATACACAAAAAATGCACAAACAATTAGCGTTATTATTGCAAACAAAGCGTTAACGGTTTTTTGCCCCTTAAACACTTTTGCCCTGCCCGATATTTTGCCCGAAAGCTTGCCCCAGGCGTATACGGAACCTGTAAATGTAATGCCGCCAATTACAATGGAAGCTACTATTGCAAAGCGCGTAAACGCGTCGGGCATATGCGAAACAATTTCGGCCTTGGCCAAAAGCGACTGCGACAAAACCATATCGTAGTAATATTCGCCAAAAGCTACAAGCAAGCTTGCCAAACCGCCAAAGCCGTTTAGCAGGGCCACCATTTCGGGCATGGAAGTCATTTTAACCTTTTTGGCCACAACAAGCCCTACAAGCGTGCCGAACGCCAAACCGCCAATTAGCAGCGCCCACGAAAGCGCATCGTTGCCGTTTAATATTTTTTTGTCGAAAAGAGTAACAACAACCGCCAAAAGCATACCTACCGACGACAAAATATTGCCGCGCCTTGCGCTTTCGGGCTTGCCGAGCATTTTAATGCCCAAAATGAAGAGTACCGAAGAAACGATGTAGGCAAAATTTATATATGCTATATCCATTTTCTACTTTCCCTTCTTTTTGAACATTGCAAGCATTCTGTCGGTAACGACGTAGCCGCCGACAACATTGATTGTTGCCAAAACAAGGGCAAAAAGCCCTATAATTGTTGCGCACAGGCTGTTTGGCGTGCCGCCTACGGCAAGCATTGCGCCGACAATGGTTATCCCGCTAATGGCGTTGGAACCGCTCATTAGGGGCGTGTGCAACTGGCTTGGAACTTTGCTTATAAGCTCGAAGCCCAAAAACGCCGAAAGCGTAAATATGAACAATAACAACATCATAACAATCCTTACTTAAAACGTTCGTCGGTAATTGCCCCGTTATATACAACTACGCACGACTTTAAAATATCGTTTTGCATATCCAACACAAAGCCCTTTTCGGGGGTCGAAAAGTGCTCTATAAAGTTTACCAAGTTTGCGCTATACATTTGACTTGCGCTTTGGGCTACAAGCGACTCTATATTCGTTTTGCCTATAATTAAAACGCCGTTTTCGGTTAAAACTTCTTTGTCGGCTTTAGAGCCTTCAACATTGCCGCCGCCTTCAACGGCTAGGTCTACAATAACGCTGCCGGGCTTCATTTTTGCAACTATTTCTTTGCTAATAATTTGCGGAGCTTTACGCCCAAAAAGCTTTGCTGTTGTAATAATAACGTCGGCTTGCGAGCAAACTTTCGCCATGCCGATTCGCTGTTTTTCAAGCTGCTCTTCGGTTAGGGCTTTGGCATAGCCTTGCGCGGTTTGCCCCGTTTGCCCCAAGTCTATCTTTACAAATTTTGCCCCAAGGCTTTTTACCTGCTCTTCTACAACGGGGCGCGTGTCGAAAGCTTCTACCCTGCCGCCAAGCCTTTTTGCCGTGGCAATGGCCTGAAGCCCCGCAACGCCCACGCCCACAATAAAAAACTTTACGGGGTTTATAGTTCCGCTGGGCGTCATCATCATGGGAACAACCCTGTTTATTTTTTCGGCAGCAACCAAAACCGACATATAGCCCGCCAAATTCGACTGCGAGCTTAGCGCGTCCATCTTTTGGGCTATGGTGCTGCGGGGTATTAGCTCGAAACACGCCGCGTTTACATTTGCCTTTGCAAAAGTTGCAATAAGCTCTTTTTCGTTAAATGGGTCCATAAAACTTATATGGAAAGACCCCGATTTGCGCCCAAGCACGTTTTGTATGTTCGGTTTGCGCACGCTTGCAACAAAGTCGGCCTTAAATTCGGCGTCTTTTGCGGCAATCTTTGCCCCCGCCAATTCGTAGTCGGAATCGGCAAAGCCCGATTTCGCCCCCGCTTGCGATTCTACCGAAACACTCCAGCCTGCTTTTACAAGCTTGGCGGCGTCGGCGGGAATAAGGGCAACCCTGCCTTCTTTTTCGTCGCCTTCTTTTGGTATAAATATATTTTGCATACGTTGTTATGTTAATAGGTAAAAAATTTTTGCTCAAGCTTTTTTTGTTTTTTACGACATTTCTAGCAATACAATAGATGTTTGACAAATCGCCCAAAATTTGGGAAATTTAAACTATAAATATACTTTGATTTTATGAATATTTCAGCCCCCGATAGCGCAATAAAAAGCAACAGTTTAGACGAAACAATACGCAAAGCCTCTAAATGGATAGTTTCCAGGCAGGATAAAAACGGCATTTGGGTTGCCCCGTTGGAAACAAATTGCTGTATGGAAGCCCAATGGCTTTTGGCGATGTATTTTATAGGCTATAACGACCCCAAAAAAGAGGGAGTTATTAGATACATTTTAGACAGGCAGCGCCCCGACGGCTCGTGGGACATATATTACGGCGCCGAGCAAGGCGACATAAATACGACTCTTGAATGTTATTTTGCATTAAGAATTTGCGGTTTTGACCCCGACGAGGCAATTATGCAAAAGGCAAGAAAATGGCTGCTTGAAAATAAGTGGACAGAACATATTAGGGTGTTTACCAAATATTGGCTGGCCCTGTTCGGCGAATGGCCCTGGGCAAATACGCCCGTGTTGCCGCCCGAAATAGTATTTTTGCCGCCGTGGTGCCCCTTTAATATCTACGACTTTGCCTGCTGGGCAAGAGCTACAATGATGCCCATTTCTATATTGACGGTTCGCCGCCCAATAAAGAAATTGCCCAACAACTTGCAACTTAACGAGTTATACCCCGAAGGCCGCGACTCGGTAGACTACCGCCTGCCCCGCAAAAACGATTCGGTATTTTCGTGGGAAAATTTCTTTATGAAGCTGGATAGAATGCTACATGCCTACAACCGCGTGCCCGTTAAGCCTTTTAGGGAAAGCGCAATTAAGCTTGTAATGCAGTGGCTGCTGCAGCACCAAGACGAAGACGGCGCATGGGGCGGCATTCAGCCCCCGTGGATATACACTATTATTGCAATGCATGTAGAGGGCTTTCCCATAGACCAGGTGAATATGAAAACCGCCATAGACGCGTTTAACCACCACTGGCGCGTAGACAAGGGAATGGGGATTATGCTTCAGGCGTCGGAAAGCCCCATTTGGGATACCTTTCTTACAATGACGGCCCTTATAGATTCGGGCGAAACTTTGGGAAGCTGCCCCGAACTGGTTAAGGCGCTAGACTACGTGCTTTTAAAAGAAAACAAATATTACGGCGACTGGGCGCAAAAAGTGGGCAAAGTTGTAAAGCCAAGCGGCTGGGCATTTCAAAGGGCAAACAATTTTTACCCCGATATAGACGACGCCGCCATTGCCCTTATTGCGCTAAAAAAAGTACAAAAGCTTTTGCCTAAAGAATCGGAACGCTACCGCAGCATAGACGAGGCAATACGCCGCGATGTAGACTGGATTTTGGCAATGCAGTGCGACAACGGCGGCTGGGCTGCGTTCGACAAAAACAACACGCGCAACTTTGTAACAAAAATTCCGTTTTGCGACTTCGGCGAGGTGTTAGACCCCCCAAGTGCCGACGTTACCGCCCACGTTGTGGAGGCCTTGATTACCTACGGATTGTCGCGCAACCACCCCGCTATTGCCAAGGCGCTTGAATTTTTATATTCCGAGCAGGAAGACGACGGCTCGTGGTTTGGGCGTTGGGGCGTAAACTATGTTTACGGAACAAGCGCGGTTTTGCCGGCCCTTATGGCCGCTGGCGACACTACCGACTGCCTGCACATAAAACGCGCGGTTTCCTGGCTAATTTCGAAGCAAAATGCCGACGGCGGCTGGGGTGAAAGCATTGCATCTTATATGGAGCCAAAATATTCGGGCACAGGCATTCCCTCTACGGCGTCGCAAACGGCGTGGGCTTTAATGGCGTTAAATTCCACCAACGACAAAAGCTACAACGAATATATCAAAAAAGGCGTAAAGTTTTTGGAAAATTCCATGAACGAAGACGGCACCTGGAACGAGCCGTATTATACGGGCACGGGCTTTCCGGGCTACGGATTGGGAGCAAAGGTAGACTTGCGCAACGGCGCGCCCCTGCCGCAGGGCAAAGAATTGGCAAGGGGC
The DNA here is from genome assembly GCA_934660865.1 of uncultured Opitutales bacterium. Lineage (GTDB taxonomy): Bacteria > Verrucomicrobiota > Verrucomicrobiia > Opitutales > Intestinicryptomonadaceae > CAKUIA01. Next base: position 543 of record CAKUIA010000017.1, on the reverse strand, counting down.
TTTATGCTAAACTATAATTGGTATAGACACTACTTCCCCCTAATGGCATTAGGCAGAATTAGGTCGGGCAAAAAGTTGGAAGAATAATAACCAACCTAAAAAATCCCCCCTAAAAAAATCAAAAAAACGCGGCAACCGAAAAAGTTGCCGCGTTTTTTGTTGTGCGTTGCAAAATTGGCAGGCTATTTTATTAAGCTGAAATTGCAAAACAGCGAAAAGATAAAGCAAAGCTGCCAACAAAAAAGCCTTTTTAGGGGTTTCTAAAAAGGCTTTGCTTTATATTCTGAACATTTTAAATTTTATTTGCGGCGGCGATATACTGCCAACCCCAACGCCAACGCACCGAATATTGCAGCTATCGTTGCAGGTTCTGGAACTTGCGTTGCCAAAATTGTGAACTTGTTTTCGTTCATCTCGCAGCTCCAATAGCCGTTAAATGTTTCGCCCTTAATTGTTAGGTATAGATTTTCGTCGGGCTTTAGGTCTTTTAGGCTTGCTATGTTCGAATCGCTTTCAAACGAAATTAAATCGAACTTATATTCA
>CAKUIA010000016.1 GCA_934660865.1 uncultured Opitutales bacterium | reverse complement strand
TGGGCATTGTAAGAGATTTTTTCTCTTCTTTGCCCTCCTTTTTTTTATCCATTCCACTATCTTTGACGATGAGCGTATTTCCTCACTACAAAATAAAAAGTTTAGTAAAGAACAAAAAAGAGGCGCCCCTAAAAAAAGCGGGCGCATAGTATGGGTATAAAATTGCAGCAAATTTTTTTTGCTTTTTTGCCGGTAGCAAAATAATGCGCTCAAAAAAAAGAATATAAAAAAGTGCGGCAAACTATGCCGCACCCAAATAAGTTAATAAATAAAAATTTCACCGCGTAAAAAGCGTCTATTTTTTGGCGGCCTCTTTTGCCTTTAACTTTGCCATTTCATCTTCAAGCAACTTGTCTATTTGCGGCTTTGCATTTTTTATAAATTCGTCGGCAAATATCCTAGATGTAAATTTTGAGCCTATAAGCTTGCCCGTTTTTAGGTCGTAAACATAGCAAACGGCGTCTACCTTCGCGTTGCCCTGCTTTGAATAGTAGTCGGGTATATAGGTAAAATCCAGTTTCGTTTCGGCCGATTCCGACGCCGCAAATGCGCTAAGTTCGCACGGTGTTTTATAATCTATATTTGCAACCTTTGTGGAGCACTCAACGCCGTCGTTGCCGCTAAATGTGGCCAATACAATTAAAACGTCTATCGGCGATGTAGACTTTACGCTAACTGTAAACGTTTTCCTTACCGTTTTGTATTTTTGGTAGCTGTTGTTGTAGTTTAAATTAACGGTTTTGCTGCCGCTGTTTTTAACAACCTGCCTTAATTCTATTTGAGCGGCATTTGCAAATGAGCAAGCGCACGCAATAAAAAACATTGTCGCAATTTTTAATATATTTTTCATACAAACTTTATGGAACGGTTTGTATAATTTAGCAAGGATTTATTGTAATATAATTCAAAAAAAAAAAAATAAATTGTATTATTGCATAAAATCCAAAACGCCTAGTTTTTGCGCATAAAAAAAGCGGCCTTAATTAAAAAGCCGCTTTTTGTTTTGCAGTGCTCGAGGCGAGGGTTGAACTCGCACGCCGTGAAGCACAGGATCCTAAGTCCTGCGTGTCTGCCAATTCCACCACTCGAGCAAAATTGCAAACACTACTAACCTATTTGGTAGCGTGTAAATCTTTTGATTTCGAGCTTTTCGCCGATAGTTGCGATTTTCTGTGTAAGAACTTCGCCTACGGTGTGCTTGTCGTCCTTAACAAAGGGCTGTTCAAGCAAGCTTACGCTGCAAAGGAACTTGTCGATTTTGCCTGCAATAATCTTTTCCTTAATGGCTTCGGGTTTTTTGTCTTCCGCCATCTGGGCCAAGGCAATTTCGCGTTCCTTTTCAACCAATTCCTGGGGAACTTGGTCTTTGGAAATGCAAACGGGCGAGAAAGCCGCAATGTGCATGCAAAGATCTTTTACAAAGGTTTGGAAGTCCGCATTCTTGGCGACAAAGTCCGATTCGCAGGCAACTTCGATAAGAACGCCCACTTTGTTGTTCGAGTGAACATATGCGCTAATCAAGCCCTGCGATGCCGTTCTGCCGGCCTTTTTAGCGGCTGTTGCAACACCCTTAATGCGGAGAATTTCCACCGCCTGTTCGTCGTTGCCGTTGGCTTCTATCAAAGCTTTTTTGCATTCTACTATGCCGGCACCCGTGCGGGCTCTTAAGTCGGCAACCATTTTAGATGTAATTTCCATTATGCAAATCTTTCTATTAGTTGATTATTTGCCTTCTTTTATCGCGTCGACATTGATGTCGGAAGCTATGTTAACTTCGGGCTGGGGCTTGGGTTCCGCCTTCGACCTTCTGCCGCGAACAGCCTTTGCGGGAGCTGCGGGAGTTTTAACTTCTACTACGCGTCTTGCCAAACCTGCCTGTACGGCTTCGGCGATAACGTCGGCAATAAGCCTAATGCTCTTTACGGCGTCGTCGTTGCCGGGAATGGGCAAGTCTACCAAAGTCGGGTCGGAATTTGTGTCTACCAAAGCGACAACGGGTATGCCCAATTTTCTGAATTCGGCAACTGCAATTTCTTCGTTGTTGATGTCTACAACAAAAGCTACGCCGGGAAGGGCCGAAATGTCTTTAATACCTTCGAAGTTTCTGTTCATACGGGTCATCTGACGGCGTATTGCAGCGGCTTCTTTTGCATAGAGCTTGTCGAGTTCGCCGCTCGATTCCATATCGAGGAACTTCTTGTATTTTTTAAGGCTGGTCAATATTGTGGCAAAGTTTGTAAGTGTGCCGCCCAACCAACGATTTACACAGAAAGGCATATTGCAGCCCTGGGCCACTTCGCGGAGAATGTCTTGCGCCTGGCGCTTTGTGCCGACGAACATAATGTCCTTGTTTTCGGCAACGATATCTTCGATGAATTTTGCGGCTTTCGAGAGCTGTTCGAGAGTCTTTTCAAGATTGATGATGGATACGCCCGAACGGTGGTCGTATACATAGGGCTTGGAACGGGGGTTCCAGCGGCGTACTTGGTGTCCGAAATGGACGCCTGCGTCCATCAAGTCTTTTACTGTGATATTCATATTGTTTGCTCCGTATTCGCACTGGGCGAACCTGGGATAATCTTTCTATTTTTAGTGTTTAGTGTTCTGTTAAAAACAAGGCGGCACTATGCCGAATTGTTTAAAAAGTTTTTATAAAATATTTTTGTGCGGCGCTTGGCAAGCATTTTTTGCCGGTTTGCGCGCATTTTTATTCGTCGTGCGCATTTTGCGTAAGTTTTGGGAATATATAAAAGCTAAACAGCGAAAATACCCCGCAAAATACCATTCCGCCAATAGCCCCTATATAGGCGCAAATAAGCCCGCTTAAGGCAAGCCCCACGCCCTGCGCCAGACCCCAAAGAGAGCTTGCAACGCTAAGCATCCACCCCCTGCGCTGCGCGCTTACAAGCCCCGAATATATGTCTATGCACGAAAGGTAGAAAAGCGAAATCCCCGAAAAGTTAAACGCCATAAATATATAGCAAAAAACCTTATACTGCAAAACAAGCATTGCAAAGGTAGCTACGCCTATAAATACCGCCGAATATTTTGCCACGTTTTGCGCGCCAAATTTGCCTATAAGTTTCGGGGCAAAAAACCCGTATGTAAAGAACGAGGCAACGCCGCCTACCGAAAAGAAAAGCGAAATTTCGCGCATATCAAAGCCCAAAGATTTTTCGACCCAAACCGCCGAGCTTGCCATAAAACAGCCGAAAGCCGCGTTTACTATTATAAACGGTATGCTCAGTTTGCGCAAATCGACTTCGCGCCAGCTGCTTTTTAGGTCTTTTATGCCCGCAAGCCAATCCAGCTTTGTCTTTTTGTTTGCAAGCGCGTTTTTAGACCTTTTCGGCAAAAGGCAGATTACGGGGATAAGCATTATAAGAAAAACAGCCGCCAGCGCGTAGAAAGGCACGCTCCAGCTTAAAGGCTCGGTAGAATTGGGGTCTATCAACGCCGCGGCAAACATCGGGCCTACAAACAGCCCAATGCTCATTGCAAACAACGTATACGAAAGGTATTTTGCCCTTTTTTCGGCGGGGCAATTATCCAGCAAATACGCCTGTATTACGCCGTCTACACCCGTTGTAAGCCCCGCAACCGCCCTGCCCGCAAAAAATGGCAAAAACAGCATATATTGCATTGCCAAGCCCTGCAGTATGTACGACAAAAACGCGCCCGCAACCGCCGCAATTATAAGCGGCTTTCTGGCATAGTTGTCGGAAAGCGAACCTATTATGGGCGCCGCAAAAAATAGACATACGGGAAACACCCCCAACGCCGCTCCGTACGCCAAATTGTGCAGCTGCTTCGAAGCATTGGACAGCATATCCAGCTTGTCGCAAACAGGCTCGGCCAAAGTCGGGGCAAGTATGGGTAAAATTATGCTTTCGCCCGCAAGAAAAAAGAATAGCAACGCGCACAAAAGCAATATGTTTCTCTTTTCCGAAAAATTCATAAAAACGCCTTTTGTAAAAAAACAAGGCGGTTTAAAAAACCGCCCCCTTTAAAATCGGTTTATATGCCAATATTACAAGCCCTGGAATATTGATTTGCCCAGCTTCTTTATGGCGTCTTCGGTTGTAGTGCCCGCATCGGAACCGCCCTGTATAAGCGCGTTCGAACCGTCTTTTAACGCCGTGCCAACCGCCCTTTCGGTAAGAACGCCGAACACCCTTATTGCGGCCTCGGTTATGGTTATACCCTCGCCGCTTTTGCCGATGTTTTGCATTTCGAAATCGGGAATTTTAACCGTTACGTTCGAGTTGCCGACCGCGCCCGAAATCTGTCCGTTTTTAAACACAATCTTTTTTATTGCAACTTTGTAGGGAGTTTCGTCGGCCGACTTGCTTTCGGCAACGGCCTGTTGCTGCTGGCTTGTGTGGCTTTTTAGCTTGTTTATTATCGCGTTAAAATTCGAGTTGTTTTTGGCAAGCCCTATTATGCCGCCTGCATATTCAAGCGACATGCTAAAGCCGTCCACCTTTATTTCGTCTATTTCTATCAGCTTTTTATTCAGCACATCGCCCAAAGACAAATCCAAATCCAAAAAGGCGTCTTTTAAAACAAGGGCCTTAACCTTTTGCGAAAAGCCTTCGGGGTTGCCCATAACAAAGTCGTTAACCTGAATGGACTGCTCTTTTATGCTGTACGAAACCGAGCCGAGCTCCATGTCTACCCCTATAACCTTGCCCGCATATTTAACCGCAGGCGACGCCAAGTACGACCCCGCAAAGTATGCGGCAACCGCCAAAACTATAACGGCAAACACCGCCATTTTTATAAGACTAAAGAGGCAACCGCCCTTCCTGCCAAAACTTTTCATAATATATCTGCCTTTCAAAATCGGATTTTTATATTTTGCGTTAATTCTTTTATAAAGCGCCGAACATTTCAAGAACTTTATTTATATGTTGGCTTGCAAATTTCCATATTTGTGAAATTATCTACGGAATGAAAATTAAAGCATTTAAAGCCCTAATTCCGTCAGACAACAAATTTAAAGACATCGCCTCTTTGCCGTACGATGTTGTAAATCACGAACAGGCCGTTAAGGAGGCCGAAGGCAAACCCCTCAGCTTTATGAGGGTTGTGCGCTCGGAAATAGAGCTGCCCGAATCGACAGACCCCTATTCGCCCGAAGTTTACAAACACGCGAAGGAAAATTTCGACAAGCTCGTAAAAAACGGCGACTTAGTGCGCGAAAAGAAACCCGCAATGTACCTATACCGCCAGGTTATGGGCGACCACGCGCAGACGGGTTTGGTTGCAACTTTTAGCGCGCAAGACTACGACGACAACGTAATTAAAAAGCACGAAAAAACAAGGGCGGCAAAGGAAAACGACCGCTACACCCTAACAAAAACCCTAAGGGTAAACACGGGCCCCGTATTTTTAACCGTAAAAGACGGTACTTTGCTGGACAGAATTGTAGAAAACAAAAAAGACGAAGACGCCCTTTTCGACTTTGTTGCCGACGACGGCATTCGCCACACGGGCTGGAGGATAGACGACGAGGAAACCCTTAAAAAGATAGGCGAAACCTTTGCAAATATACCCTGCGCGTATGTTGCCGACGGCCACCACCGCAGCGCAAGCAACGCACGCTGCGCGCGCGACCTTAAGGCCGAAAACCCCAACCACACGGGCGACGAAGACTACAACTGGTTTTTGGCGGTTGTGTTCCCCGCGGGCCAACTTAAAATTTTGCCCTACAACAGGGTTGTAAAAGACTTGGCCGGCAATACCGAAAGCGAATTTTTGGCAAAGGTGCAAAAGGTTTGCCAAGTAGAGCAAAACGGCAAAAAAAGCCCCGCAAAGCCGCTGGAAATTTGCATGTACTTAAACAAGCTTTGGTACACTTTAACCTTCAAGAAAGACGCCTCTTTAGACGCGGTAAAATCGCTAGACGTTTCGGTTTTGCAGGACAACGTTCTTAGCCCGATACTTAACATTGGCGACCCGCGCACCGACGAAAGGATAGACTTTGTCGGCGGCATAAAGGGCACAAAAGAGCTCGAAAACATTGTAGATTCCGGCAAGGCAAAAGTTGCCTTTTCGATGTATCCGGTAACTACCGACCAGCTTATGGACATTGCCGACGCAGGCCAGATTATGCCCCCCAAAAGCACCTGGTTTGAGCCTAAACTTAGGTCGGGGCTTTTCATTCACTCGTTTTAATTAGCGCGCAAAACACAACAGGCCCACAATACAACAATGCAAGAATTGCCAACAATTTTCCCCACTCCAAAAAAAATCGAGTTCGGCGAAGGCTACTATAAGCTGCCCGAAAACGCCATTCGCATAGACGACAGCGGCATGCCCATGGGCGACGCCGTTAAGGTGTTGCAAAACCCGAATTTCGACGACGAAGAGTACGAATTGTCGATAGGCGATTCGGGCATTGTTATTGTTGCCTGCAACAACAAAAGCGTAAAATTGGCCTTTCAAACCCTAAGGCAAATTTTAATGCAGTGCAAAGAGCTGCCGTATCTTAAGATACACGACTTTCCCGACCTGCCCGTTAGGGGCTTTATGCTGGACATAAGCCGCTGCAAAGTGCCCACTATGGACACATTGCTGTATTTGGTGGATATGCTTGCCCTTTTTAAATTCAACAGGCTGGAGCTTTATACGGAACATACCTTTGCGTTCCGCAACCACCCCCTGGTTTGGGGCGACTCGTCGCCGATGACGCCCAAAGAATATAAAATGCTTGAAGGCCTATGCCAAAAAACTGGCATAGAGCTTGTTGCAAACATAAACAGCCTGGGGCATTTCGACAGATGGCTTAGGTACGAGGCATACCAGCCCTTGGCCGAAAGCAAGGCGCCATTTACAGACCCCATGGGCAATGTGCGGCCGTATCCTACCACCCTTTGCCCCGACGACAAGGCGTTGAATTTTATAGACAGTTTGTATTCGGAATTTTTGCCGCTTTTTAGCTCCGACAAAGTAAACATAGGCTGCGACGAGCCGTGGGAGCTTGGAATGGGCAAAAGCAGTCAAGTTTGCGAAAAGCTGGGCAAATACAAAGTTTACACAAACTATTTAAACAAGCTAAACGGCCTTGTAAAAAAATACAACAAGCGCGCCTATTTTTGGGCAGACGTTCTTATGAACGACAAGCCCTCGGTAAACGACATTCCCGCCGATATGACGCCCATTCTTTGGGGCTACGAGGCCGACAGCCCGTTTGAAGAGCAGTGCGCCTACCTTAAAAGCCTTAACCGAAGCTTTTTGGTTGCCCCGGGCACAAGCTGCTGGAACAGCTTTATATGCCGCTGGCAAAACGCAAAAGCCAACATAGAAAACGCCTGCAAATGCGCAAAAAAATACGAGGCCGAAGGCGCAATTTTAACCAACTGGGGCGACAACGGCAACCATCAGGCGTTTTGCGGAATGTATATGCAAATGGCTTTATTTGCACAGTGCGCTTGGAGCGACACGCCCTACAGTCAGGACGAAATAATAGGCGTTGCAAGCAAGCTTATATTCAAGGACGAAACCAGGAATTTTGCAAAGGCAATTATAACTTTGGCAAATGCGGACCCGTGGAACAAACAGTATAGCCTGCACAACAAGCTTTTCTTCGGCAGCCCCGAAGAGGTAAAAAAGCTTGCCGAAGAAAACTCGTCGGCTTTGGTAAAAATCATAAGGGCGTGCGACGACGCATTAAACCAGCTTAAAATGTCGAGGCCCATATGCGCCGACGCGCAGATTTGCTTTGCCGAAATAGGCTTGGCAATGGACATGATTAGGTGGGCGGTAAACCGCTCGGTTTCCGACACAAAAACGGAAACTACCCCGCAGCAGATTGGGCTAAAGCTCATAATAGGCAGGTTCGAACAGGTATGGCTTGCGCGCGCAAGGGTTGGCGGCCTATACGAAGCCTCTACAAGAATAAGAAACATTAAAAAACTTGCCTAGCACCGTTTAAATTTGCACAAGGCAAAAACGCCCCAAGCAGCCAAAGCTTGGGGCGTTTTTTACAAAGAAAAAAGCTCCGTTTTGGGAGCTTTTTTATCGTGTTTTTTTGCAATTAAAAGGGTTAGGCTACGCGCTCTACTATTATTTGCGGAGGATTGGGCCTGCGCGGAGCCAAACGGTATGCGCTGCGGAAATACTCCATTGCAGAATCCAGGTTCGACTCGTCGTTATAGTGTATTTGCAGCAAAGGTTCGCCCTGCTTTACCTGCGTGCCAATCTTTTTGATTTCGGTTACGCCCACAAATGGGTCCGGCTTGGAACCGGGTTTGCCGTCGGAAAGAATTTTTACGCCCCTTGCAATTTGGCCCGCGTTTATGTTGTGCACATAGCCGCGTTTTTGGGCGGCAAGCTTGCGCACGTGCTTGGGCATTGGGTATTTCGAAGTATCGGTAAGCCATGCGGCCGACCCGCCTTGCGCCTTAATCATTTCCAAAAACTTTTTGTAGGCCAAGCCTTCGTTTAAGGCCCTTTCTACCGACTGCTTTGCCGACAAGTTGGAACCCGCAACGCCCGCCAAGCGCACAATTTCCATACCGAGCTTTAAAACAAGCTCTTTCATGTCTTCTGAAGCGCTTTCGCCCTTAAGGAACTTTACGGCCTCCAAAACTTCAAGACCAAGGCCAACCGAGTCGCCCAAAGGCTGGTTCATATCGGTAACAAGGGCAACACAGCGGCGCTTCATTACCTTGCTTACCCTTGTTATGTAGCGGGCAAGCTGCTTTGCCTGTTCAAGATCTCTTATAAACGAGCCGTTGCCCCATTTTACGTCTACAACCAAGCCCTCGGCGCCCGCGGCAAACTTTTTGCTTAAAACGCTTATGGCAATAAGCGGCAAACTTGGAATTGTTGCAGTGTTGTGGCGCATATTGTACAAAATTGCATCGGCTGGCGAAATCTTTTCGTCGTGCGAAACAATGGCGGTTCCAACCGCCGAAAGCTGTTTTACAAAGGCGTCCAGCGAAAGCTTTGTCTTTATGCCGCCTATAGACGAAAGCTTGTCGGGCATGGACAAAATAAAGTCTTCGTCTTGGCTGCACATAGAGGGCATTACAACGCCGCACGCCGCCGACATTGCCGAAAGTATCATTGTGGTTTTGTCGCCCACGCCGCCGGTAGAGTATTTTGCAACTTTGGGCCTTGTAATGTTTTCAAGCTCCAAAACTTCGCCCGTAAGGCGCATTTCTTCGGCAAAGCAGGCTGTTTCCTGCGCCGACATATCCTTAAAGTATACGGCCATTATAAGTGCTGCAAGTTGGTAGTCGGGTATTTCACCGTCTAATATGGCGTCGACTATAATGCGAACTTCCTCTTCGGTAAATTCGTTTCCGTCGCGTTTTTTCTCGATTAAATATGCGAAAGACGGTTTTGACGCTGCTCTGGTACTCATTTTCTTAATAACTGCCATAGGACAAGTTTTGCACTTTTTTATATTGATTGGTTTTAACTTGAATATATGTTCCCCATTTTCAGGGGTATAATATACTCGTCTATTATATAAGAACACATAAAAGGCGTCTTGTCGAGCAAAAAAAATTTTTGGAGAATAATTTATTTAAAATTAGCAAATTACACAAAAACAACCCCAAAAGTCAAAAATATGCTTGTCGTTACAAAAATTTTATAAATCATATATAGCGTTAATGGCATCTAAACAGAAAAATTTGGAAACTACTTCTTTTGAAGACGCAATGGCGTCGCTCGAAGAAATTCTCGAAAAGCTCGAATCGTCGGAACTTAAGCTCGACGAGCTTGTGTCGGATTATTCCCTTGCCAAAAAGTATCTGGCTATTTGCAAAAAAAGGCTCGAAGACGCCGAACTTAAAATATCAAAGATAAGCGAAGATTCGAGCAGCGAAGAATTTATAGAAAAAGAATAATTATGTCTCTTTTGGAAAATATTAAAGGCCCCGACGACGTAAAACAATTAAAGCCCGAACAGCTTCCCGAATTGGCAAAAGAAATCAGGGAGGAAATAATTTCGGTAACGTCGAAAAACGGCGGCCACGTTGGGCCAAACTTGGGCGTTGTAGAGCTTTCCATTGCCCTGCACAGGGTTTTTAACACCCCAAAAGACAAGATTATCTTCGACGTTTCGCACCAGTGCTACACCCACAAATTGTTGACGGGCAGAAACGGCGACAAATTTAAAAACATACGCAAAACGGGCGGCTTGGCGGGCTTTTGCAACATATTCGAAAGCGACCACGACGCATTCGGCGCGGGGCACGCGGGCACTGCAATTTCGGCGGCCTTGGGCTTGGCGGCGGCGCGCGACAAACAGGGCGGCAACGAAAACGTTGTGGCCGTTGTAGGCGACGGCGTAATGACCTGCGGCATTACATTCGAGGCTTTAAACAACGTTTCTACGACAACAAAAAGGCTTATAATTGTCTTAAACGACAACGAAATGTCTATAGCCAAAAACGTAGGGGCCATTGCCTCGTACCTAAACGAGCTTATAACAAACCCGCTCTACAACAGGGTTCATAAAAATACGGAATCGTTCCTTAAAAAAGTGCCCGGCAGCGAAGTGCTGAAAAAGTTTGCCTATAAGGCCATGCGCGAGGCGAAAGACTTTTTTATACCCTCTTCCATGTTCGAGAATTTGGGGTTGCGCTATTTAGGCCCCATAGACGGCCACAACATTGCCCAGCTGGAACAATATCTTAACTTTTGCAAGATAAGCGACGAACCCATACTTTTGCACATTATCACCAAAAAGGGAATGGGCCTGGAATGCGCAATGAAAAACCCCGAAAAATTCCACGGGGCTTCCCCCTACGACAGGTTTACGGGCGAAGGCACGGAATTTAGCAACCCCGACATTCCCACCTATCAGGACGCAATGGGCAAAACGCTGCTTAAAATCGCCCAAAAAGACAAAAAGGTTGTGGGGATAACCGCGGCAATGCCGTCGGGCACGGGGCTTTCGCATTTAAGGAAAAATCTGCCCGAACAGTTCTACGATGTGGGCATTGCCGAAGAGCACGCGGCCATTTTTGCCGCAGGCCTGGCAAGGGGCGGTTTAAAGCCCGTTGCCGCAATTTATTCCAGCTTTATGCAAAGGGCGTTCGACTGCGCCATGCACGATGTTTGCCTGCAAAAGCTGCCCGTTGTTTTTTGTATGGACAGGGCCGGCCTAAGCCCGCAAGACGGCGCAACCCACCACGGCATATTCGACATAGCCTTTTTAAGGTGTTTGCCCAATGCGGTTTTAATGTCGCCGTCGAACGAAGACGAGCTTGCCGACATGCTCTACACTGCAATAGAATCGGGCAAGCCCTGCTTTTTAAGGTATCCGAGAGGCAAGGCCGAGGGCGTAAAGATGAAAGACGCTCCCGAAAAAATCGAAATTGGCAAAGCCGTTCCCGTAAAGGGCGAAGCTTCCTGCGACATTGCAATTTGGGCCATAGGCAATATGGTGAAAGAAGCCGTTGCCGTTGCAAACGCACTTGAAAAGGAAAAGTCCGTTAAAGTAAGCGTTGTAAACGCGCGCTTTTCCAAACCTATAGACGAAGCCCTTTTGGCCCAATATGCCGAAAACACAAAGCTTATAGTTACAATGGAAGACCATTCCGCCGAAGGCGGTTTTGGCAGCGCCGTTTTGGAGACTTTAGAGCAAAAGAATATTTTAAAGCCCGTAGAGATAATCGGCTGGCCCGACAGGTTTGTTCCGCACGGCAGCAATGTTGCCGACATACGCAAATCGCAGGGGCTGGACAACGAATCCATTAAAAACCGCATTTTTGCGAGGTTTGAAAAGACAAAGAAAAAGTGGCTTTTCTTTTAGCATTTTAACGGAAAACTTTTAAATAAAAATGCGGCATGCAAAGCTTTTGCGGCCGCGTTTTTTTATGCGTGCTTTTTGGGGAAATTGCAAAAACATTGTCTTTTAACTTATAAAAAAATGCCGCGGCATTACAAAAAAGCCCACCTGCCCCGAAAAAAACGAATATCAAAAGTGTATGGACGCAAAAAAACGGAGGCTAAAAAGCCCCCGTTAAAATTTGCAATTAGCCGCGCCTATTATTGGCGGTAGGGAATTTTTACGGAGCTGTCGAAGCAGTCCTTTTCGGGCTTGCCGCTCATTTCGAACACAAGCTCGCCGCCTGCCATAATTTCGGAATGGGTAATATAGGGGCGTTTAATTCTCTTGCCGTTTAGGCTTACGCTCTTTACATAAACGTTTTTGGGCGACTGGTTAATTGCCTTAACCTTAAATGTTTTGCCGCTTTCGAGGTTTATGCAGGCCTCTTCAACCGCGGGCGAACCCAAAACATATATTCCGCCGCAGGGGTTGAACGAGTAAAAGCCCATTGCGCTTAAAACATACCATGCGCTCATCTGGCCGCAGTCGTCGTTGCCGCAAATGCCTTCGGGCTTGTTGGTGTAAAATTCGCGCATAATGCGGCGCACCATTTCCTGCGTTTTCCACGGGGCATTTGCAAACATATAGAAATAAGTCGTGTGGTGGCTAGGTTCGTTGCCGTGCGCATATTCGCCAATCGGGCCGCTTACGTCGATCACCGAAAAGTCGGTACGCTCGGTTGTAAAGAGTTTGTCCAGCTCTTCGACAAACTTTTCGGGCTTGCCTTTGCCAATCATATTAACCAATTCGTAGGGAGCTTGCGGGGCAAACCAACGCCAGTGCCAGCCGTTGCCTTCGGTGTAGTCTCTGTCGGAGGGGTCTTTTTTGCTCTTGCGCCTGTCCGAAATTTGGGGGTCGAAAGGTTCTCTGAACTTGCCGTCGCTAAACCTTGCGCGCATAAAGCCGGTTTCGGGTTCGAAGTGGTTTTTAAAGTTTTGACCGCGCTTTGCAAATTCTTCGGCAACTTTTTTGTCGCCCAATTTTTGCGCCATATAGGCTATGCACGAGTCTGCATATGAGTATTCCAACGCGCTGGAAACGCCTTCGTGGCTTAAGTCGTGGGGAATGTAGCCGTACTTTTTATAGTAGCCCAAAGCCTTCCAAGAATCCTGATTTGCGGTGGAAACGCAAGCCGCCAAAAGGTCTTTTTCGCTTACGTTCTTGGGCATTAAGCCCTTGCTCCATGCGTCTATTACAACGGGAACGCTGTTGTAGCCGACCATGCAGAATGTGTCGTTTTGCGGCAGTGTCCAAATGGGAAGCATTTTGTAGGGGCTTTGTTCGAAGTGCGCCATCATGCTGGCAACAAAGTCTTTTGTGCGTTCGGTTTCTATTATTGTCATTAGGGGGTGAAGCGCCCTAAATGTGTCCCACAACGAAAATACGGTGTAGTTTTTAAAGCCCTTGGCCGTGTGCACGGCGTGGTCGTAGCCCCTATATTCGCCGTTTACGTCTTCGTTAAGCTGGGGCGCTATTGTCGCATGGTAAAGAGCCGTTTTAAATACGGTTGTAGTATCCTTGTCGGCCTTTACCGAAATTTTCGAAATTTGTTTGTCCCATGCGGCTTTGGAATCGGCAACAACGCTGTCGAAATTCCAGTCGGGCAATTCGGCCTTAATGTTTTCCAACGCGTTCGAATACGACACGGTTGAAATGCCCACTTTTACCAAAAGCTGGCCGCCGTTTTTCATATCGAAATCGAATGCGCCCTTAATGTCTTTGCCGTCTACATGGCGGGCGGCCGGCTTAAACTTTTCGCCGGGGAAAAAGTAGCGCGGGCGGTTGTTTTCGTAGAACTGGAACGACGAAAACGGCTTTGAAAACTTTATTGCAAAATAAATTTCCCTGTTCGGGCCCCAATTTTTTACAATGCGAGACCCCGCAACAGTGCTATCGTCTATAATTCTGGCGCTTGCCATCATAACGCCGTTTGCCCTGCCTATAAGGTGGGTTAAATCAAGCAACACCCTCGACTGCTCGCTTTTCGGGAAAGTAAAGCGGTAAAAACCCGCCCTTTCGGTAGAGGTAATTTCGGCTTTAATGTTGTAGTCTTTAAGCATAACCGAATAGTAGCCCGCCTGCGCGGTTTCTTCGGCGTGCGAAAAACGGCTGCGATAGCCCGAATCGGGATTTTTTGCGTCGCCCGCATTAAGCTTTAAAGCGCCCGTTGTGGGCATAATCAAAATATCGCCCAAGTCGGGGCAGCCCGTGCCGCTTAGGTGGGTTTGCGAAAAGCCCATAATTGAATCTACCGAATAGTGGTAGCCCGAGCACCAGTCCCAACCGTAGCGGCCATTGTCGGGGCTTGCCTGAACGGCCGAAAACGGACGCGTAGCCCCCGGATATGTGTGGCCGTGGTCGGCAGTGCCAATCATCGGATTTACCATTGCGCTTGCGCCTTTAACGCACGCGCCATTATTTTGAGCGTCTACGCTTGAACAGGCGGCAAAAAAAGCCGAACAAGCCAAAGTGGCGGTAATCGCCAATAATTTTGTCTCTCTCATATATGTTAGTGTTGTGTTAAATAAAAAGTTGTCTAAAACGAAACTCGACTATGCCGATAAACGGAATATCTGTCAACTTAAAGCGCAAAAAAAATGCCCGTAAATGCTTTAACTATGCCGCTTGCGCGGCATTTTCGACATTCACATAAGGCAATTTTTGCGCAGTATGCCTTGCAAAAAAAAGCCCGCACAAAAAATTGTGCGAGCAATATAAAAACAGGTTTGTTTTTTTATTAGAAAGAATAGCCGATTTGCGCCGAAACTATGTGCGAGTGGCCGTAAAATTCGCCCGAAAGGTCGCCCTTACTTGGGTCGGAATAGGTGGTTGCAACCGAGGGGAAGAATATGAACGCATACGCTATGTCGACATTAAAGTTGCCGAATTTATAGCCCAAACCGCACGAAAGCCAAATTCTGTCGGAGTCGGGAATACGCGGCGTTCTGTACTGCCTGCTTACTATCGGAGATTCGTCGTAGGCAACGCCCAAGCGCAGGGTAATATCGTCGTCAAGATAATAGTGAACACCAAAGCTTACGCGGCATGTGTCCTCCCAGTTTTCGACCGTGTGGCTTGCCATTGCGCCGTTTGTATATTTAATATCCAGGCTGTCAAAGCTGCTCCATTGAGTCCACGCGAAATCCAGCATAACTGCAAAGTCTTCCAAGTCGCCCCAAAGCCTTTGGTATACGCCGACATTTACAACGTTGGGTATAGTCAATTCGCAATCCACATCGCCCGAAAGCGCGGGAATTCTCGGAACGGACAAACCGCCGCTTATCGACTGGTTTACCTGACTGCGATACCCTACCGAAAACCTGCCCGTTTCGCAATATTTTACGGTAAAGCCCAAGTTAAAACCGCCCGACCACGAATGTCCGTCTACCCTGGAATAGGTATTGCCATAGCCCGACTGCGTAAGTTCCGCATTTATATACTGAGCCGAAGCGCCCACCGAAACAAAAAACCAGTCGTTAACCTTGTAGGCTATGCTGGGGTTGATGTCTATTGTAGCCAAGTCGCTGCGTATACCGTGCGCGCGGCCTACATAATCGGCGTCGTAGTCGGTTGTAAGCCCCGCGGGGGCCGTTACCGAGAATGTAAGTATGAAGTCTTCCGACAATTTATGCGTTGCATAAAAATTCGGAACCATATTCAGCGTGCCGGCATTGCCGCCGTCGTTGCCCGAAACGGGAGTTCCGCCCGGGTGCGTTGCAGAACCGTTATACCTAAACACGGGCATAATAAAGTTTATACCCACGTCTATTTTGGTGTCCGACTCGACAAAAAATGCGGCCGAGGGATTCCAAAACGCGCAACTTGCGTCGCGGTTCGCGTTAGAAGTTGCGCCAGCGAGAGCCGTGCCCACATTGGACGCACCTTGTTCTATTACCATAAAACCGGAGGCTAATAATTGTGTAGCCGCCGAACATATCGCCGAAGCGATTAGCAGTTTTTTCATTGTCTGTATTGGTTAGCTGTTTCGATTTCTTAAAATAGGAAGAAATCGGGGAAAGACACTGCCACAAAAAAAGTTTTTTGCAAGTTTTTTCGGCAAAAAATTTTTCGTAAAACCCTTTATTTAAGCTATAGGTACAATAAAATTACCCCCGTATTTTTCGGCAAACAACAAAGCCAAAATCGCACAAGCTTATTGCGTTTTTGCCTTTGTTGTTTTTAAGGGGATTTCCCTCCGTTTTTAGTGCGCAAAAAAGCGGGCTTTGCGAAATGCAAAACCCGCATAAAAATCTATGATACTACAAAATTTATTCGCCGTCTTTTGGCGCGCTCTTTAACGCCGAATTTTCCATAGAAGACAGGAAAGAACCCAGCGAGCGGAAAGCCGCCTGCTGCTGCGCCGATTTTGCGTAGTTTTTGTATTCTTTGGAGTCTTTGTTTACGGGAGCGTATTCTATATTCGAAACATAGAATATGTAGGCGTTCTGCGCCTGGACAACGGGTTTTGAAACTTCGTTTAGCTTAAGCTGCGGCAATGTTTGCATTACTGCATAGAAAGCCGAACCCAAAGCCGACAAGTCCTCCTGCTTGGGGTTTGCAAACGAAAACTGTTTAACGCTTTTTACCGCCATTGCCAATTTCTTTGCAACCTTTTCGAACGACTGTTTTTCGGAAACGGCCTTTGTAAGGTCTTTCGAAAGCTGCTGCGCCTTTTCGTTGAACATACGGTAGCGTTCGGATTCTATATAGTCGTTTTTAACCTGCTCTTTAACCGCCGCAAATTCGGGTATGTAGGCGGCCTTTTTAGATTCCAAAAATACGACATATGCGCCCTTTTCGTCGGATACAACATCGGGGGCAATCCATGTTTTTTCGTCTAACGCCAACCCCGCGCGAAGAACCGAAACGGGAACGGATTTGTCGAGTTCGGAATCGTTTTGGTGGAAGGGTTTTACCTTTTTAAGCGAAACATTGTTCGACTTTAGCAAACCCTTAAAGGCATCGCTATTAAATGTAGTGTTTGCGTCGTAAACTTTGTCGGAAAAGTCCTGCGCCTTTATCATTGCCGAGCGTATCAAGGTTGCCTGTTTTACGCTCTTTGCAACGTCTTCCCTTACCGAAACAAAGGGCTTAAGCTGTTTTTTGCCGTCTTTTTCCTCTACATAGTTTGCCTTGTTTGCGTCGTAAAACTTTGTAAGTTCCGATTCCGACAAGTCTACCTTTTCGGAGGGGTCTATCGCAAAAAATGCAACCTGCAGCGAATATTCGGGCATAACCTCGTAGCGGGCTTTGTTTGTGTCGTAAAACTTTTTAAGGGCTTCGTCGCCGGCTTTTATTTCGGCCTTAAACGAGTCAATGGAAAGCGACGCAATGTCGAATGTCCATTTGGAATTTATAAGCTTGTAGTTTGCGTCTATGTCGGCCTGCTGAACGTAGCCTGGGCCCGAAATTATAACCATTAGCTTGTTGACCAATGCGCTTTCCAAAAGCGTGTTGTTCAAATACTCGGTGGGCATTCTCGATTCGGCTATGAATTTCGAAAACTTTTCGTACGAGAACTTGCCGTTTTGGTCGGCAAAGAAAGGCCTTGAATGTATGTACTCTTTGTATTCCTTGTCGGAAACCGTGGGTAAACAGGCGCTTTTAGCCAAAGACAAAAGCATTGCCCTTGTGTACAGGGCGTTCATTACGGTGTCTTGGTTGCGGGGGTTGCCGCCCGCCAAAAGAACGTCGTAGTAGGCGCCTGTGTAAAGGAAGTTTACAATGTTTTCGTCGGACAAATCCCAACCGTAAAAATCTTTCTTGTTTTTCGAGTCGTCGAAAGACGCGTTTCTGTCGCCGAAAAACGGAATTGAAGAGCCGATTGTAAACACAAACGCCACAATTATGAAAAACAGCAAAACGCTGAATACCGATTTATGGTGTTTCTGCAAAATTAGTTGAATCCAAGTAATCATAGAATTTTTATGTAATTGTTTAAAAGTACAAAGTTATTTACCGCATAAAATCTGTCAATTCTTTATTTGCCCGCACTTTGCCGATGCCGCACAAAACAAAGCCGCCCATTTTTGCATCGCAAAATTTTGTGGAACTAAAACTTCCGGCAAGTGTCGAATATCTTAATGTTGACTTAAATTTTACGACTCTATTTAGTGTCCGTCAAAACAAGAAAGTTTTTTACCAATATGAAAATAAACAAAACATCAATAACCGCGCTCGCTACGGCGGCGATAATGACAGTATCATCAATGGCAAACGCAGCAACCGACCAGGAAAAACAATATCTTAAAACATTCGGGCAATACATTGCCCAGCAGGCCAATATAGACATGTTGGCTCTCGACAAAGAGGAGTTGGCAGCGTTTGTTTCGGGCATAACCGCCTGCGTAAACGGCGAAAAGCTTCCCGCAAACATGAACGAATTGGGCCCGAAAATGGCCGAATATCTCGAAAAGAAGGCGAAGCCCGCAATGGAAAAGGCGCAGCAGGCAATGCAAAAAGAGCAGGCCGAATACGACGCGAAAATGGCCGCTTTTTGGAAGGAGCTTGAAAACGACAAGGCCGTAAGCAAAACGGCTTCGGGCTTGGCGTATCAGATAATAAAGGAAGGCGACAAGCGCCTGCCGAAAGAAGACTCTTTTGTGGTTGTAAAATACAAGGGCGCGCTTATAGACGGCACCGTGTTCGACCAAACAAAGGAAGGCGACACCGCAAAATTCCCGCTTAACGGAGTTATACCCGGCTTTAAGGAAGGTTTGCAGAAAATAGGCAAAGGCGGCGTAATAAAGCTTTACATACCCGCCCAGCTCGGCTACGGCTCGCAGCAAATTCCGGGAATCCCCGCGGGGTCTACTTTGGTGTTCGACGTTGAAATGGTAGACGTTGCCGACGCTCCCCTCCCCGAAGGCATGCCCAAGGGTATGGACATTAACGAGCTTAAAAAAGACGACAAAAAATAGAATTTTAAAAGTATGGTAGTTTCGGCAAAAGCCCCGTTTTCGGGGCTTTTTTGTTTTTCGCAACAACGATAAAAAACGGCGAATTATTTTCCGGCAAAAGCCCCATTTTTACGGACAAAAAAAATAGCCCGCTAAAAACGGGCTACTTATTTTTAAAGTCTTACAAACTGCAATTATTTGCCGAGCTTGATGGATTTCGAAGCCTTGAACTTCAAGACCTTCGAAGCCTTAATCTTAATCTTTTCACCAGTGCGGGGATTGATACCGGTGCGGGCTTTGCGGTCGGCAACCGAGAATGTACCGAAACCTACGAGAATAAGTTTCTTATTCTTCTTTACACCGGCTGCGATGGCGTCGAGAACGCTGTTCAAAGCGCGTTCTGCGCAAGCTTTAGAGGCTTCTTTGCCGAGGAGTTTCTGAACTTCTTCAATGAGTTGTGCTTTATTCATTTATATTCTTTGTTTGATTGTTGTTAGGGTTAAAGCGTCTTGCTTTATTAGTCGTTAGAATGGCCTTTTTTTACCCGTAGTCAATAGGAAAAATGCGGTTTTTGGGCTATTTTTTCAAAAAAAGCCCGAAAAAACGCCGTTTGCAAGCCCATTGCCCGAAAAAAAACAGCCTACATAGCCATTCCGCCGTCTACGCAAAGAACCTGTCCCGTTATATACGAGGCTTCCTGCGAAGCCAAAAATACGCAGGCTGCGGCAATGTCGGCAACATTGCCGAAACGCTTTAGGGGAATTACGTTCTTTGCGGCCTCCAACACTGCGGGCGAAAGCTTTGCCGTCATATCGGTTTCCACAAAGCCCGGCGCTATTGCGTTGCAGGTTATCCCGCGCGAGGCAAATTCCCTTGCCAAAGATTTGGTAAGGCCTATAACGCCCGCCTTTGCCGCCGAATAGTTTGCCTGCCCTACGTTGCCCAAAACGCCCGACACGCTTGAAATGTTTATTATTCTGCCCCAGCGGTTGGAAAGCAGCTGGCGCGAAAGGTTTTTAACAACGTAAAAATAGCCCGACAAATTGGTGTTTATAACGTCGTTCCATTCTTTGTCCGACATTCTCATAACCAGATTGTCGCGCGTAATGCCCGCGTCGTTTACGATAATGTCTACCTTGCCGAAGTCCTTTACAATTTCCGCGCAATTTTCGGCAACGGCGGCCGAGTCGGAAACGTCGAAGGCATACGCCTTTGCCGTTTGCCCCTTTGCGCATATTTCGCTTGCGGTAGCCCCGCAGCTTTCGATATTTCGGCTTACGCACACAACTTTGCAGCCGTGCTCGGCCAATTCCAGCGCTATTTGTTTGCCTATGCCCCTGCCCGCTCCGCTGACCAGGGCAACCCTATTGTCGAATGTCAATTTCATATAATTCCTTTTATTTTGTTTTTTTAAAGAATGCGCCGTAGATTGCGCTTTGCGGAATATGAACAAGGCTTTTGCCCGCATATTGTACGTCGCAAAAAAATTCGTCGAGCTTTAGCGTCTTGTCGGAATAGAGTTTTTTATGCTTAAGCTCTTCGTCCCACTCGCCGCCCTTAAAATATACAACGCCGTTTTCGAGCGTGCCGCGCTTGCCCCTTGCAATGGCGTTTTTAGTAAAGCATACAAATTCGTACAGCGAGCAAACCGAACGCCCCACGGCGTAGTCGTACAGCTTTTTGCGCTCTTCAACCCTGCCCTGAATTGCAGTGGCGTTTTTTAGGCCCAAAGCCTCTACCATTCTGTTTACGCAGGCGATTTTTTTGCCCACGCCGTCTAGCATTTCTATTTTGGCCTGCGGCCATAATACGGCCATTACAATACCCGGCAGGCCGCCGCCCGTGCCTACGTCTACAATCTCGGCGTCGGCGGACGGCGTAAAGAACGCGCCTATTGCCGCGCAAAAGGCTATGTGCCTATACGCCAAGTCGTCGGTATCCTTGCGCGACACCATATTTACCTTGGCGTTTTCGGCCTTTAAAAGCTCGGCGTATTCAAAAAGCTTTTGCTTTTGCGCCTCGCTTAAAAAATCAAGCCTTTCAAATGGAGCCTGCCTCATTTTGGGCTAAAATATTTCGTTGTCCGAAAAGAACCTTGCAATTTCGGCCGCCGCGCTTTCGGGAGAATCGGAAGCATGGGCAATGTTTTCGCGCGTGTTTAGCCCGAAGTCGCCCCTTATTGTGCCTTTGGGGGCTTTTGTGGAATCGGTGGGCCCCAAAAGCTCTCTTGTTTTGGCTATTGCGCCCTCGCCCTCGAACACCATAACAATAACGCTGCGCCTTTTCATAAAATCCCTAAGCGGCGGGAAATACGGCTTGTCGAGAATGTGCGCGTAGTGCGCTTCAAGCAAAGCGTCGGTTAAAGCCAGCATTTTGCAGGCAACAATGTCCATGCCGGCCTTCTGAAGGCGGTCTACAACAACGCCCGCAAGCTTCTTTTCGAGGCAGTCGGGTTTAAGTATAACAAGGGTTCTTTCTTTCATATTCCAAAACAAACTACATATTTTGACGTTTTTTAAAAGCTTTTTTTATATTGCAGAATACGCGGCATTCTACAATATTCGATATATAAAAAAGTGAAAGCCCTAAAGAAAATAGCATTGATTGTTAACCCGACCAAACCGAAATCGCAACCATTGGCCGAGAGGCTGTGCGCGCTTGCCGAAAAGTTCGGCGTAAAAGCCGTGCAAATGCAAAGCCTAAAACTGGGCGAAAACGCGTTCGAAGGCTTCGACGCCGCCTGCGTTTTGGGCGGCGACGGCACTTTGCTTTCGTGCGTAAACCAGGCGCTGCAGGCCGACATTCCCGTGTTCGGCATAAACTTCGGCAAGCTGGGCTTTTTGGCAACCTTTAAAGATTCGATTTCCGACTGGGACTTTAAATTTATTTTGGACGGCAACTACAAGGTAAGCGAAAGGGCCCTGCTTTCGGCAACGGCAAACGGCAAAAAATATGTTGCGTTAAACGACATTGTTGTAAGGGCAACCGCTCCCGTCGGAATGTACGAGGCCGTAATGCACTGCGACGGCGAATATGTTGCCGACTATTCCGCCGACGGCGTTATTGTTTCCACCCCGACGGGCTCTACAGCCTACAACCTTTCGGCGGGAGGCCCGCTGCTTACTCCGCAGCTAAACGCCTATGTGCTTACGCCCATTTGCCCGCACGCATTGGCAAACCGAAGCATTATTTTCGACGCTTCGTCGGTGCTCGACATAGAAAGCCCGAACCAATCGGGAGACGTTTTTGTAGACGGCGAAAAGCTTTTCAGCCTTGCCCCAAACGAAAAAGTACGGATAGCGGCAAACCCCGAAAAGATAAAATTTTTAAGGGCAATAAGCCATTCCCATTTTAAAATTTTGCAAAGCAAACTCGGCTGGGCCGAAAACCCCCGCAGCAACAGAAAGTAGCAGGAAAACAGCACCATGCAAAACAGCGAAAAACAAACCGTATTAAAAAGGATTTTCTCGTTCATCAGCTCGGATATGTGGGCTGTTAGCCTAAGCGATTTGTCGAAAGGCAAGGCGCGCCTTGTAGCCATTTTAAGGGTTTTATACACCACCGTTTTGGGCGTAAAAAACAACAATGTGCCAAGCAAGGCCTCGGCGCTTTCGTACACGTCGCTTTTGGCCATAGGCCCGCTTATTTCGCTTATAATACTTACTTCGAGCGTGTTTTTGCGCGACAAGGGCGAGCACTTTATATGCGAGCAAATAACAAACACAATAACATTCGCAATGCCCGCAATCGGCCAAATGAACGAGATGGATTCGGCAAACCCGATTAACCCGAAAATTACGGCGTTCATAAGCAAAATTTCGAAATCGGGCGCAAAGTCGGGCGTGATAGGAACGCTTGCAACCGTCGTTACCTGCATTCTGCTTTGCGTTACAATGGAAAACACTTTCAACCAAATTTGGGGCGTTAAAAAAGGCCGCAAATGGGTAAACAGAATAGCGTTTTACTGGGCGCTTATAAGTTTGGGCTCGGCGCTGGGCATTTTCGGAATGACCTTTTTGGCAAGCTCGCAGCTTTCGTCGTTCTTTAAAAACGTTCCCTATTTCAACTACTTTGCATCGGGCGGGACATACCTTGTGGGCTTCGGCTCCATTGCAGTGCTTTTTACATGCGTATACAAATTTTTGCCCTTTACATACGTAAAATGGCTGCCCGCTTTTTGCGGCGGCGTTGTTGCAACATTGGCGCTTATTGCAAACAACAAGATGTCGTTTATATACATAAGCACAATAGTTAAAAACCAAAACTTTTACGGATATTTGGCGATTTTGCCCATAGCGCTTTTCAGCCTTTATGTGTTTTGGCTGTTTGTGCTTGTAGGCGCGCAGGTTTCGTACGCCGTGCAGAACATGGACTGGATTTCAAGCAAGTTTATGTGGGAAAAGGTTACAAACCGCTCGCGCGATTTGATTTGTTTGGCCGTGTTTGCAAAAATAGCAAAGCCGTTTTACAACGGGCAAGCCGCCCCGCAATTCGACGGCATTGCAAAGTCGCTAAGCAACGTGCCAAAGCCCATTGTAAAAAGCTGCGTTAACCTGCTTTTGCTGAAAAATATTATCTGCGAAACCGAGGATTTAAGCAAAGACAACCAGCAGACAATATATAAGCCCTCGATTGCGCCCGACGAAATAACCCTTACAAGATTCTTCGAGCTGCTCGACTCGGACGATGCCGACCACCTGCTCGGGGCCGACCTTTCCAACAACGAGGCCATTGTCGGCAAGGCAATACAGGCCTACAGGGATTTTGCATCTACAACCAACGCCACAAAAACACTAAAGGAGCTTTTAAACTAAAATGGATTTATCGGATTTACGACACGACTATTGCAAGTTTGGGCTGACCCGCGAACTTTTAGACGACAACCCCTTTAAACAGTTCGACAAATGGTTTAAAGAGGCGCAAAACTGCAAGGTAGACGAGCCCAACGCAATGCAGATTGCAACCGTAAACGCAAACGGCGAGCCCTCGCTTAGAACGGTTTTGCTTAAGGCGTACGACGAAGAGGGCTTTGTGTTTTTTACCAACTACGAAAGCCAAAAGGCGCACGATTTGGGCGAAAACCCGCATATTTGCGCAAACTTTTTATGGCTGTTTTTGGAAAGGCAAGTAAGGATAAGCGGCGTTGCAGAAAAGATTTCCACAGCCCGCTCTCTAAAGTATTTTTTGTCGCGCCCATTTTCGAGCAGGCTTGGCGCGTGGGTTTCGAACCAAAGCCATATAATAACATCGCGCAAAATTTTGGAGATGAAATTCGACGAAATGAAGCGCAAGTTTGCCGACGGCAAAGTTCCCCTGCCCGACCACTGGGGCGGCTATGTAATTAAGCCCGCGTCTTTCGAATTTTGGCAGGGCCGACCGAGCAGGCTGCACGACCGCTTTAAGTACCACGACTTTAAAGACGGCAAGTGGGAAATTTCAAGGCTTGCCCCGTAGCATGGAAAATTCTGTGCGCATAGGCATTATGGGCGGAGCGTTCGACCCCGTCCATTTCGGGCATTTGCAGCTGGCAAAAACGGCGTTCGAAAAGCTCGCTTTAGACAGGGTTGTTTTTATGCCGTCAAAGCGCAGCCCGCTTAAGATGTTTTCGCCGGCAGCCTCCGACAAAGACCGCCTGCAAATGCTTGAACTTGCCCTGAAAAACGCGCCCTTTAAAAGCGAAATTTGCGGCTACGAAATTTCCAGCGAAAAAGTACCGAGCTACTCGATAGACACCGCAAAGTATTTAAAAAAACAGTACCCCTGCGCAAAATTCTACTGGATTATAGGCCAAGACCAATACCGCCAGCTCGACAGATGGTATAAAATAAAAGAGCTTTGCAAAATCGTCTCGTTTGCCGTTTTCGAAAGGAAAGGATACCCGTCGACGGAGAACGCGGCGTTAAACGGCATTGCAAACATCGAAAAAGTGCAGTGGCATGCAATACAAATAAGCTCTACCGAAATAAGGAATAAGATTAAAAATTTGCAGCCTTTAAACCTTGAACTTCCCGAAAAAGTAATCTCTTATATTGAAAGCAGAAAGTTATATAAATGATACAAGACGACAACACCACGGTTGAAATAGTAAAAAAATGCGCCAAAGCGCTTGACGACAAAAAGGCGATAAGCCTTAAGGTTTTGGATATGCGCGGAAAGTCGCCCATAACGAATTTCTATATAATAGCCACGGCAAATTCGGAACCGCACATGAAGGCTTTGGCGGGCGAAATAGAAAAAATTTTAAAGGAGCTTAAAATTAAAACCGTAGGCCGCGACTTTGCGCCCAACAGCGGCTGGCTGGTTGTAGACGCCTTCGACTTTATGGCGCACATATTTTTGGAAACGCAAAGGGGAACATACGCCATAGAATCTTTGTGGAAAGACGCGCCCGAAATGGACTTGTCGTTTCTCGACAAAAAAGAATAAAACCTGCGGGCAAAAACGGCACAAAAAAAACGCGTTCTTAACTGAGCGCGTTTTTTGTTTTTTTTGAATCGGCCGCAGTCCTTATTCTACAACCTTTGCCGAAATAATTTTCTGCTCTTCCAAAGGCTTGTCCATAAAACCCGTGCGGCAGTTTTCTATTTTCTGGACAATGTCGTAGCCTTCGGCAACTTCGCCGAAAATTGTATGGTGGTTTGTAAGCCACGGGGTTTCGACCGTTGTTATGAAAAACTGGCTGCCGTTGGTGTTCGGGCCCGCGTTTGCCATTGCAAGCAAGCCCGCTTTGTCGAACGCCAAGTCTGCTGAAAATTCGTCGGCAAAGGGTTTGCCCCAAATGGATTCGCCGCCGCGACCCGTGCCGGTCGGGTCTCCGCCCTGAATCATAAAATCTTTAATTACGCGGTGGAAAATTATGCCGTCGTAATAGCCTTTTTTTACAAGCCCCAAAAAGTTTTCGCAAGTTTTGGGGGCCTTGTCGGTAAAAAGCCTGAGTTTTATGTCGCCGTAGCGCGTGTTGAAAACTACAAATGTGTCTGCCATAATAAAACTTTCTATTTGTCCTGTTTTTTCTCGAAAGCCCTGTCGCATTTTTTGCAACCGGCGCAGTCTACTATAATTTCGTGCGCGCTTTTGCCCGGGGGTATGAAGGGCAAAACGTGCTCGTCGGCGGGGGTTACAATTTCAAGCAAATAGGGTTCTTTGCTCTTTAGCATTTCAATTATTGCGGGTTTTAAGTCTTCGCGCTTGTATATGCGCTTTGCTTTCCAGTCGTAGCCCTCGGCAATGCGCACATAGTCGGGGTACAAGGCCGAAACGTTTTTTGGCCCCGCCAAATTGTTCTTGTCTTTCGACAACACCGTATTTCCGCGAACGCCGCCGTAAAGCATATCCTCCCACTGCATAACCATGCCGAGGAACTGGTTGTTCATAAGCATTACCTTTACGGGAACATTTTCGCAGGCGGCAGTGGCCATTTCCTGAATGTTCATTTGGAAAGATCCGTCGCCGTCTATGTCGACAACCGTTTTTTGCGGCATTGCAATTTTTGCGCCTATTGCGGCCGGCAGCCCGAAGCCCATTGTGCCCGCGCCCAGCGAGCTAAGCAGCTGGCGGGGTTTGTTGAACACAAAGTTTTGGGGCGTCCACATCTGGTGCTGGCCGACGCCCGTCGTAACAACAACGTCGCCCTTCGAAACTTCGTCTAAAACCTTAACGGCTTCGCAGGTTGTAATTTCGTCTTTCCTTATGTTTGTCGAGAAGGGATACGGGTATTGCGCCTTCCACTTGCAAATGTCCTTTAGCCATTCGCCCAAATCCGGCTTTTTAAACGACTTTTTGGCCAAAACCAAAAGCCTTTTAAGCGCAAATTTTACGTCGGAATTTATGGGCAGAATACTCTTTATGTTTTTGTTAAGCTCGGCCGCGTCTATGTCGATATGCACAACTTTTGCGTCGGGCGCAAATTTCGAAATTACTCCCGTAATTCTGTCGGAAAAGCGCGAGCCTACGGCTATAAGCAGGTCGGAATTGCATACGGCGGTGTTTGCAACGTATGTTCCGTGCATACCCAGCCAGTAGAGGTTTTTCTTTTCGAGCGGGTCTACCGCGCCTATGCCCATAAGGGTTGTGGCAACGGGAACGCCCGTGATTTTCGAAAATTCGTCGAGCTCTTTCGAAGCTTCGGCATTTATAACGCCGCCGCCCGAAATTATTACGGGCTTTTTCGCGTTTTCTATAAGCTTTAGCAGGGCCGACAAGTCTTCGTCTTTTGCCTGCGGCACTTCCTCTACGCCGGGCAGGTCTATCTTGTCGTCGAAATTGGGAACAACCATGGCCTGCTGTACGTCTTTGGGAATGTCGATTACAACGGGGCCAGGCCTTCCGCTTCTGGCAAGGAAGAACGCCTCTTTAAAGATTCTCGGCAAGTCTTTTGCGTCGAGCACCAAATAGCTGTGCTTTACAATGGGAAGCGTCATGCCGAATACGTCGGTTTCCTGAAAGGCCGTTTTGCCTATGAACGACTGGAACACCTGCCCCGTTATCGCAACCAGCGGAATGCTGTCCATAAAGGCGTCGGCAATCGAGGTTATCATATTCATTGCCCCCGGGCCGCTTGTCGCCATGCAAACTCCCGTTTTGCCGGTGGCCCTTGCATAGCCTTGCGCCATAAAGCCGCAACCTTGTTCATGACGCGGAAGCACCACCCTGATTTTCTTCGAGCGTGTAAGGGCGTTGTGCATGTCTATAGACTGCCCGCCGGGATATGCGAACATTACGTCTACATTCGCATTTTCAAGACATTTTACGATAATATCGGCACCCTTCATTAGGTTGGCCGAGGGTTTTGGAGTCTTTTTTGTCATAATATTACCCGAAAAAGATAACCCCTTACAAAATTGTTTCAACTCTTTTTTTAGGGCAAATGCGCGGCAAATCGGCAAAGTTTGGGACAAAAAACTTTGCAAACGCGCAAATACGCCGAAATTTATTGTTGAGATTGGATAAAGGCGGTAAATAATCGCTTACAATAAAAAATGAGCTCCGATTTTATAGAAATAGGCAACGCGCGCGAACACAATCTAAAGAACGTTTCGGTAAACATTCCGCGAAACAAATTTACGGTTATAACGGGCGTTTCGGGTTCGGGCAAATCTTCGCTGGCATTCGACACCCTCTACGCCGAGGGCTACCGAATGTATATGGAAAGCCTTTCGGTTTCGGCAAGAAAAATGCTCGAGCAAATAGGCAAGCCCGACGTAGACTACATAAAGTCGCTTTCGCCTGTAATAGCAATAGAGCAAAATCCGGTAAACTCGTCGCCCAGAAGCACGGTTGCAACCTCCACCGAAATTGCCGACTATGCAAGGATTATTTGGAGCGTTGTAGGCACGCAAGTTTGCCCCGCTTGCGGCGGGCTTATAAAAAGCCGCACAACCGACGAGTGCATAGATGAAATCCTTAAATTTAACGGCAAAAAAATATACATACTTGCGCACAAGCACACATGCAGGGCATCGCTTGCAAGGGAAACTGTTAAAGAGCTTGCACAAAACGGCTGGCAAAGGCTGCGCATTAACGGCGAAATTTCGGAAATAGACGAAATAAAACTGCCCACAAAGGGCACGGTTGAAATAGACATTGTAGTAGACAGGCTTGTTGCCGACCCCGAAGACCGCGGCCGCATTGCCGACTCTACCGAGCTTGCGTTTAAAGAGGGAAATTCGTTTGCGAAAATCCTGCACGAATGCGACGACGGCTCGTATAAAGAGCTAACTTTAAGCAACAAGCTTTGCTGCGAAAAGTGCGGGCAAATATACAACCCGATTTCCGTAAGGCTTTTTTCGCACAACCACCCCGAGGGAGCCTGCCCCGTTTGCGAAGGCATAGGCTCGGTTATGGTGTTTAAGGAAGAGCTTGTTGTTCCCGACAGCTCGCTAAGCATAAAGCAGGGAGCGATTAAGGCGATTAGAACGGGCCCGAAGTCTATGATTATACGCAACCGCGCACTGCTTAGGCAGCTTGCCCAGCAGGGAGCCGTAGACTTGGAAAAGCCCTGGCGCGAACTTTCGAAAACCGAAAAAAACCTTGTTTTATACGGCGACGAAAAACGCCTGTTTTTGCTTAAGCCCAGGCCTGGCAACGTAAAGCCGGTTTTAAAGCCTTTCGAGGGATTTTTGCCGATGCTAAAGCGCATTGCAGCCCACACTACAAGCGACAATCTGCGCCTAAGGCTAATGGCGTACCAGGTTTCGCAGCCCTGCCCCGAATGCGGGGGGTCTAGGCTGTCGCAAAGGGCAAGAAACGTTTTTGTCGAAAACGTGTCTTTCGACAAATTTATGGCTATGACGGTCGGCGACGCATTGGCGTTTGTAAAAACGCTGAATTGCGAAAAATACAAATGCGTTGCCGACGCCGTAAAAGCCGTGATTTCGCGTCTGGAATTTCTGCAAAAAACCGCCCTTTCGTACCTTGCGCTAAACAGGGAATTTTCCACGCTGTCGGGCGGCGAAGAAGAAAGGGTAAGGCTTGCAACGCAATTCGGACTGGGCTTGGTGGGTGTAACATTCATATTGGACGAGCCCAGCATAGGACTTCACCCCGCCGACAACGAAGCTTTGATAAAGTCGCTTAAAGACCTGCGCGATTTGGGCAACACGCTTGTTGTTGTAGAGCACGACGAATACGCAATGCGCAACGCCGACAACATTATAGAGCTGGGCCCGCTTGCGGGCCAACAAGGCGGGCGCCTCATATTTAGCGGCACGCCCGAAAACTGCCAAAAGTGCCCCGATTCCCTTACGGGAATGTATTTATCGGGGCAAAAAAAGCTGCTTAAACCAAGCAAAGATTTTTGCGACTTTTCAAAATTTATAACCGTCAAAGGCGCCTGCGAACACAACCTTAAAAACATCGAGGCAAAATTCCCCATAGGCGCGCTAAGCGTTGTATGCGGCGTTTCGGGCTCGGGCAAGTCTACGCTAATTGGCGACATTCTCGCAAAATCGGCCTCGATGAAACTTAACAACAGCAAAGACATTGCGGGCAAACACGCAAAAATTACGGGGCTGGAAAATTTCGACAAATGCGTTGTTGTAGACCAGTCGCCCATAGGCAAAAGCCCCAGGTCGAATCCCGCAACGTACACAAAAATATTCGACCACCTGCGCGCGCTTTTTGCGGCGACGCCCGCGGCAAAAATAAGGGGCTATACCCCCGCAAGGTTCAGCTTTAACCTTAAGGGCGGCAGGTGCGAACACTGCTCGGGCGACGGCTTTGTGGCTTTGGATATGCAGTTTTTGGGCGAAGTTTTTGTAAAGTGCCCGAACTGCATGGGCAAGCGCTACAACCGCGAAACGCTCGAGGTAAAATACAAGGGGCTTAATATTTCGGAGGTGCTAGACCTTACCGTAGAAGAAGCCTTAAGCTTTTTTTCCGCGCACGAAAATATATCCAGAATTTTGCAAACGTTAGAAGACGTCGGGCTTGGCTATGTAAAGCTTGGGCAGTCGGCGAACACGCTTTCGGGCGGCGAAGTCCAAAGAATGAAGCTTTCGCTAGAGCTTTCAAAACGCCAGCGCGGCAAAAACCTTTACATACTAGACGAGCCTACAACGGGCCTGCATTTCGAGGACATCGACAAGCTGTCCAAGCTTTTGTTTAAACTGCGCGACTTGGGCAATACAATCATAATAATAGAGCACCAGTGCGACATTATAAAAATGGCCGACTATGTTGTGGAACTGGGCCCCTGCGGCGGCGACAAAGGCGGCTACATTCTTTATCAGGGCAAGCTCAACGGCCTTAAAAAGCTGGATACTGCAACATCTAAATTTTTAAAATAAACATATGTTTTACTTTCTTTTTACCGTATTTTTAACTTTGGCGGTTTCCGCGCTGTGCTCTATGATAGAGGCCATGGTTTTAAGCACCACCGCAGCCGAAATAGAAGCCCTAAAAAAAAGCCGCAAAAAGCTCGGGCTTATGCTGGAAAATTTCATAAAAAACATAGGGCAGACAAGCTCGGCAATATTGGCGTTAAACACCATAGCCAACACTTTCGGGGCGACAACCGCCGGCATTTTATACGCAAATATGTTCCCGTCTAGCGGGCTATATTCCTACATATTCCCCGCCGCAATGACGCTTTCGATTTTGGTGCTTTCCGAAATTCTGCCGAAAAACTTCGGCATAATATACCGCAAAAGCGTGCAAGTGCCGCTAATACCCGTATTGGCGGCCATATGCCTTGTAATGAAACCGATTTCGGCAACGCTCTCGAAAATTGTTTCGCTTTTCGCAAAAAACGGCAACGTTTCGAAAACGGGCGATTCCGAAATTATTCTGCTTGCCGAAAAAGGCGCAAAGGAAGGCGTTATAAGCATTCAGGAGCGCAACCTGGTGTCGAACGCGCTTACGCTCGACGACGTTGCAGTTTCCGAAATAATGACGCCAAGAACCGTTGTGCTTTCGTTCGGCAAAAACGAAAGCATAGGCAAAATTTTCAGGGAAAATTCCGACATAGCGTTTTCGAGAATCCCCATATACGACAAGTGGCGCGACAACATAGTTGGCATTGTGCGCCGCAGAGACATTATGCTTGCAAAGGCAAAAGACCAAGACTCGCACCTGGTGGGCGAATTTATGTCGCAGCCGCTGTTTGTGCCCGAAAACGGCAGCGCGCTTTCGGTTTTGCGCCAGCTTATTAGGGCGCATTCAAGGCTGGCCATTGCGGTAGACGAATTCGGCGCGTTTTCGGGCGTGATAACTTTGGAGGATATTTTCGAAAAGCTTGTAGGCTCCGAAATATTCGAGAAAGACGACATTGCAGTTGATATGCGCGAATTGGCCAGAGAAAAAAGCGGCCGCAAAAAATAGTCTTGAACACAAGCCCGGAAAAATTCAAAAAGTAGGGGAAAACTTCGATATAAAAAGTATTATGAAAAACATTGCGCTAATTTTATCGGCCTTAACGGCGTTGTTTACAATGTGGCTTTTGCAGGGTTGCGCCGCAACCGAGGGCATAGAACGAGACGCGCGCGACACGCCCATAGGCTCGGTTATTGCTGGCGACACAAAAAATTCGGACGAATACATACAAAGGGTAAAGCAGCGCAACAAGGCGGCCACAAAAAGCGCCTGGCAGCCCGAAAGCCCCGACAGAATGTAGGCTATGAGCAAAACCTGCATTTTCTCGCTAAGCTTTGAATTGCTGGAGCAAACCATTTTGCAGTGGCAGCAGCCCAAATACCGCGCAAAGCAGATTTGGGATTTTGTCTACACAAAATTCGTATTCGATTTCGACGAAATGTCGGCTCTGCCCAAAGACCTGCGCGCAAAGCTTAACGAAAACTTTTTCTTTAGCGACGCGCATTTGGTTGCCGACAAAAAATCGAAAAAAGACGCGGGCAAATTTTTGTTTTCGCTGGCCGACGGTTTTTTTGTGGAGTCGGTTTTGCTTACGGCGCCCGACCCCGAAAGCGGCGACTTGCGCAAAACGCTTTGCGTAAGCACGCAGGTGGGCTGCGCGCAAAGCTGCAAATTTTGCGCCTCCACTTTAAACGGCTTTAAGCGCAACTTGTCGCTGGCCGAAATTATGGGGCAGTTTATCGCGTTTTCGGAGGCAAACAGGGGCTTCGATTTCGAAAACATTGTCGTTATGGGCATGGGCGAACCTTTGGCGAATATGCAAAATGTTTTGGCGGCATTAAAGGTTGTTAACGAAAATTTCAAATTCGGGGCAAGGCGCATAACGCTTTCTACCTGCGGGCTTGCCGACAAAATTAAACTTTTGGCCGAAAGCGGTTTTCCGTACAGGCTGGCGGTTAGCCTGCACGGGGCAACAAACGAAGTGCGCGACCAGATTATGCCCGTAAACAAAAAGTTCCCCCTGCAAGAGCTTTTGCCCGCGCTTAAAATGTATTCTACAATATGCAAGCGAATGCCCAGCCTGGAATATATTTTAATAGACAAACTAAACGACTCGTTTAAAGACGCAGAACACCTTGCAAAAATAGCAAAAGACCTGCATGCGCACATAAACCTTATCCCCTACAACACCGTCGAGGCCTTAAGCTGGAAACGCCCCAGTATGCAAAGGTGCAACGCCTTTTTGGAAACCCTAAAAAGACACAAAGTTTCGGCAACGCTTCGCAGGGAAAAAGGTTCCGACATAGAGGCGGCCTGCGGCCAGCTGGCGCTTAAGGCGCAAGAGCAAAAATAAAAGCATTAAAAATATGCAACAAAAAATGCGAAAGGCTTTTCCCTTTCGCATTTTTGTTTTGTAAAAACAACCTATTTTGTTGCGCCCCACCGCGAGGTAAAGGGATAAAAAATTATCATGGACTTTCCCACAATGGCCTTTTCGGGAACGTAGCCCCAATAGCGGCTGTCAAGGCTGTTTGCGGAATTGTCGCCCATTGCATAGTAGTTGTGGGCGGGAATTTCCACCGAGGCCGTGTCTTTTAAAGCGCCGTCTGCAACATAGCCGCAATAAAGCCCCTCTTTTTCGAAATTCTTTTTAAAGGCGGGCGAACCCGTTATGGGTTTGCCGTTTCTGTAAAGGACAGTCCCCTCTATTTTAAGGGTGTCGCCGCCTTTGCCTACAAGCCTTTTAATGTAGTATCTGTCGTCGGGCACGCCTCCGTTGCGCTCGGTTAGCCCTTCGCAATATTTGGTAAGAAACACAATGGGGTCGCCTATTTTCGGCTTTCTAAAGTTATACGAAAACTTGTCTACAAAAAGCATATCGCCGCCTTGTATTGCAAAATTTAAAAAGTTTTCGCCCTTTTTAACTTCGCCCAAATTAAGCCAAAGCGAGCCGTTTTTTTCCACAATATTGCCCATTTTGCGCTGGTTGTGCAAAGCCTCTATGTACGACGGCATACTTTTGCCGTCGCTGCCGAGGGGAAAGGCCTTCATCATCAATTCTTCAAAGTTGAAATCGGCGGGCAGCGTAAGGTCGGCCTTTTGTCCGTTAACGTAGAACGAGTAGACTTTGTTTGCGGTAGGCCATACTCCAAGCAGATTCTTTTTAACGTAGTCGAACGCGAAAATCCCGTAGGCAGGGTTTAGCTCTATATACAAATTCCCGCTTTCGGGGGCTTTCAATGTATATTGCGACTGTGAATATATGGCCCAATTAAAGGCCTTTTGGAATACGTTAAAGCTTTTGTCTTTGTCGTATACAGTGGCCGTCATTCCGTAAAAACTCGGGTACATCGAGTTTGTGGGAATTTTAAACGGGCTTATAAAAAAGCTGCGCACCGAAAGCGCAAGCAAACCGGCAACTACAATGGTTTCAACATAGTCTGTAATCGTAGCCAACGGGTATATTTTGCCGCCGAACTTTTCCATAAGGGCTGTTAACTTCCCCTTTATTTCGAAAAACTCGGGGGCGTCGTACCGCTTTTTTAGTATAAGTTCCTGCGCGCTTTCGAGCAGCTGCAAATAGTTTTTCGCGTCGCTTTCGGGCATAAGGTCGCGCCTGTAGTTGTAGACCTTTTCCGCCTGCGAAAGAAAATTTTTTGCGTCTTTTAAAGTTTCGCCCTTTTTGCCGAATAAGAAACCTAACATAGCCGTTATGCGTTGGATTTTAATACGTCTACAAATGCCTCTTGAGGAATGGAAACCTTGCCGATTTGCTTCATGCGCTTTTTGCCCTCTTTTTGCTTTTCCAGCAGCTTTCTTTTTCGGGTAATGTCGCCGCCGTAGCACTTTGCCAAAACGTCTTTGCGGTACGAGCCCAAAGTTTCCCTTGCAATAATCTTGCCGCCTATTGCCGCCTGAATTGCAACCTTAAACATCTGCCGGGGCAAAATATCCTTGAGCTTTCCGCAAAGCATTCTGCCCTTGCTTTCGGCCTTTTCGCGGTGCACTATCGACGAAAACGCGTCTATTTGCTCCGAATTTACAAGTATGTCGAGCCTTACCAAGTCGGAGCGCTGGTAGCCGTCCAAATCGTAGTCTAGGCTGCCGTAGCCACGCGTTATGGACTTTAATTTGTCGTTAAAATCAACCAAAATTTCGTTAAGAGGCATTTTGCATGTAAGCATAACCCTTGTTTCGTCTATATTGTCGGTATGCTCGCAGTAGCCGCGCTTGTCGGAAATCAGCGCCAGCATATCGCCTATGGACGACGACGGAATGTGTATATACGCCTTAATCATCGGTTCTTCGATATATTCTATCGTAGAAGGGTCGGGCAACTTAACGGGATTGTCTATTGTGTGCATTACCCCGTCGGTTCCCATAACGTTGTATACAACCGAAGGATACGTTGAAATTATATCGAGCGAATATTCCCTGCGCAGGCGCTCCTGCACAATTTCCATATGCAGAAGACCCAAAAAGCCGCACCTGAACCCGAAGCCCAGCGCAACCGAAGACTCCGCCTGATACACCAATGCCGAATCGTTTAGCTGCAGCTTTGCAAGCGATACTTTAAGCTTTTCGTAGTCGCCCGTGTCTATTGGATATATGCCGGCAAACACCATCGGCTTTACATGCTTAAAGCCGGCCAACATTTCCGAAGCGGGGTTTGCCGTAAGTGTAATAGTGTCGCCTATGGGAACGTCGGAAACCTCTTTTATGTTCGTTACAATATAGCCCGTGCAACCCGCGTCTAGCGAGGCTTCGGCGGTCATGGAGGGCTTAAAGCAGCCAACCTCCTTTATGGTGGTTTGCGTGCGCTCGCTCATAAGCGTAATTGCGTCGGCCGCCTTAAACGAGCCCGAAAAAACCCTTACAAAGCATATAACGCCCTTGTAGGTATCGAATGTGCAGTCGAATACGAGGGCGCGCGCGGTTTTGCTTTCGGCCAATTTCGGCTCTGGAACGCGCTCGACAATGGCGTTTAAAATGTCGTCTATGCCTATACCCGATTTGCCGCTGGCAAGAATTGCCTCTTCGGAGGGAATGGCCAAAATATCCTCTATTTGGTGTTTGCAGCGCTCTATGTTTGCGCTGGGCAAATCCACCTTGTTTATTACGGGAATTATCGCAAGGTTTTGGCGCATTGCCAAGTTTGCATTTGCCATTGTCTGTGCCTCCACGCCCTGGGACGCGTCTATAAGCAGCAGCGCTCCCTCGCATGCCGCCAGCGAGCGCGAAACTTCGTACGAAAAGTCGACGTGTCCGGGGGTGTCTATCAAATTCAAAAGGTAGTCTACGCCGTCTTTTTTATAGCGCATAGAAACGGGGTGGCATTTAATTGTAATGCCCCTTTCGCGCTCAAGATCCATAGAATCTAAAAGCTGGTCTTGCATATCGCGCTTTTGTATGGTGTTTGTCCTTTCCAACAGTCTGTCCGAAAGGGTTGTTTTGCCGTGGTCGACATGCGCTATTATGCAAAAGTTGCGTATATTTTTTACGTTTTCCATTGTCCGATAAAGCCTTTATATTCTCAAATAAAACGCGCGCTATGCAACAAGATTTTACAAAAAAAGCCGTGCGCGCATAAATTTTGCCAGGAACGCCTTTTTTAGACGCAAAAAAAGCCCGACTATCGATATAGGCGGGCTTTAACAAAGAAAAATGTTGCGCAAAATTAGAACGCCAAGCGTTTTTCCTGAACCTTGTTGGCTTCCTTGCCAACCCTGTCGCGCAGGTAGTAAAGCCTCGAGGGCATAACTACGGATTCGCGGTCGACTTCAATCTTTTCGATGTTCGGAGAGTTTACGGGGAACACGCGTTCTACGCCTTCGCCGTAGGATATACGACGAACCGTAAAGGTTTCGTGTATGCCGCTGCCTTTGCGCGCTATTACTATGCCCGAAAACACCTGTATACGTTCCTTGTCGCCTTCTTTAACCTTGGCGTGTACGCGAACACCGTCGCCCACCTTAAACGAGGTAAGGTTCGACTTGATTTGGTCTTTCGTTATTTCCTTGAGTGTATCCTGATTCATTTCGTTTCCTTTTTTAAAATATCCGGTCGTCTCTGTTGTGTTTTTTCCAGCTGGCGATTGCGCCTCCATTCGGCTATTTTAGCGTGATCTCCCGACATCAGAACGTCGGGAACTTTCATTCCCCTAAATTCGAACGGTCTGGTGTATTGTGGAAAAGATAAAAGATTGTCGTTAAAAGAGTCGCTCGTCAAGGATTTTTCTTCGCCAAGCACTCCTTTTATGTATCTTGCGGTTGCGTCAACCAAAACCGCGGCGGGCAAAGTGCCGTTTGTAAGCACATAGTCGCCTATCGAAATTTCCCTGTCGATAAGCTTTTCGCGTATGCGCTCGTCTATGCCCTCGTAGTGGCCGCTTAGTATTATTATGTGCTCTTTTGCGGAAAGCTCCTTCGCCAAAGCGGGGGTTAGCTTTTCGCCGTCGGGGCACATATAAATGCGCGTGCAGCCCTCGGTTTGCAGCTCTTCTATGGCGGCAAAAACGGGCTCGGGCTTCATAACCATACCGGCGCCCCCTCCAAAAGGACGGTCGTCGGTGGTTTTGTTTTTCGAAAAAGCCCAGTCCCTTATATTGTGCACCCTAATATCCAGCAGGCCGTTTTTTTCGGCTCTGCCCAGCATGCTTTCGCCGAAATACGACTCGAGCATTTTCGGGAACAATGTCAATACGTCTATGCGCACCGCTAAAAGATAGGTTGAATTTGCAATCCAAAAAAAACCCGTTGCTTACAACGGGCTGTAAATTTTGTTTAAGCCAAAACTATTTGTTTTCGGCCGAAGCCTTTTTAATTAAAGACCTAACTGTGTCGCTGGGCTTTGCGCCAACGCTCTGCCAGTATTTTGCGCGTTCTACGTTCAATGTAAGGGCAATGTCTTTACCCGAGGGGCTGGGGTTGTAAGAGCCCAAGTTTTCTACAAACCTGCCGCTGTTGCGTGCGGAGCTTTCCGCTACAACTATTCTGTACTTGGGGGCGTGAACCGAACCGTGTCTTTGTAATCTGATTTTTAGAGCCATTTCTATTTCCTTAAATTTTTAAAAGTTATGAAGAAAGCGTTATAGAACGGCTTTGTCAACACTTTAATTTGTCCTTTGTGCAATTTTGAATTGTAAAAATTTTTACATTATTCAGCATAAAGGGTTATGAAATTGCCCGCCTTCATTGTTTTTTTGATTTTGCCCGTATTTTGCCTTTGCTCGGAAAAGGTAAAATTGGCGTTTTTGTCGCACGACACCCTAAACTGCACCGAAAACGGAATACTAATGGGCGCAAACGACTATATGCAAAAGGCGAAAGTGCGCTTCGGCAAAGATTTTTCGGCCGAAATTTTCCCGATTTCGGAAAATCTGCCAGAACAGCTTAAAAGCCTGAAAAGCCGCGGCTTTTCGGGGGCTTTTGTCTCGCTCGGAGCAACCCCCGCAAATATGGCAGCCATTCCGCAAATAGACGGCTTTTGCACCGCGTTTATAAACGCAAAAAACAACCCGAAAAACGCGCTCTTTACGGTTGCCTGCAACGCGCAAATAAGGGACAATCTTTTAATAGACTTCCTAAAAAGGCGCACAAATATGCGCAATTTCCTGCTAGTGCACCTCTTTAGGGCCGATTTGCCCGAAGCCAAGAGCATAGACAAAGCCGCGGCCGAAGAATATGCAAAACCCTATTTTGACGGCCGACAATTCGGCAAAATTTGCGATACAAGCGAACATTCACGGTTTTTCGCCGCCAAATACTTTTCGCAGCTATACGAAAATTTCTCGGAGCAGATTGCCAGAATGGACAACCACGGGTTCGTTTTATACTCTCCCGAATTGCTCGACGACACCTCAAAGGTTGCGAGCGACGGCGACAGAAAATTTGCAGTTTCAATCTCGATAAGCCCGATGTCTACCGCCCTTATGGAGCGCGGCGTGCTAAGCGCCTGCATTGTAGACGACTACTACGGCTACGGCTTTTTGTCGGCAAAAGTTTTGCTGGAAAAACTCTGCGCAAATCTAGACCCCGAAAGGGACTTTGTTGAATTGCCCCCTACCCTCTACACAAAAGACAGCCTAAACGAGCTGAAAAAGCTCTGGCTTTCGTGGCTAAGGTAGGCTGCGCCCAAGCACAAAAAAAGCCGGAGTTTTCGGTTAACTTCGGCTTTTTGTTTTTTTGTAAAAGTCTATTTTTCGGCAAACTTTTCGCGCCAAGCCTTGGCCTCTTTTTGCGGAAGTCTAACGCCCCTTTGTTTGGGTTGCGGCTTTTTGTATTCCAAAATCTGCCCCTGCTTTAAAAGCTTTGCCGAAAGCTTTGCGTAGTCTACGTCCTGCACGGTGCCGTTTTCGTCGATGGCCATGCAGGCCGCAACCGCCGCCGAGTGCCCCAAAATCATAAACACGGGCTCCATTCTTATAGAGCCGTAGGCTATGTGTGTTGCGGAACACGCCACGGGAACAAGCAGGTTTTTGCACTGGCTCTTTTTGGGAGTTATAGCCCCGTACGAAATTTTGTAGGGGCTTGCCCCCACGCCAATATCGCCTTCGTTTTGAACGTAGCCCGACTTTGTTATATAGCGCTGCACGTTGTGCGAGTCTACCGTATACGAGCCCATGCCTATCGACTTGGGGGTGTCGCGGCAGTCGCGGCAGTCGTGCTCGGTCATTACATATTCGCCAACAAGGCGGCGGGCCTCGCGTACATACACGTTAAACGGCCAATGGTTTGTGTCGGCAAACTCGTCTTTTGCCAAACCGTATTCGGAGGTTTTTTTGCGGACAACTTCGGGAACGCGCGGGTCGTTCGCCAAAAAATACATCAATCCAAGCTGGTAGTCGGTATGGGCTTTTATTATCTTTTCCCTTTCTTCGTACGAGGCTTCGGGGTAGTCGTAGTTGCCGCCTACAAAGTCGGTGCTAAAGGCCGACTGGTTGTTTGTGTCGGTCTTGCCGTTGGGTATTGGGTCGGGCTTGTATACGTCTATGCGCGGGTCGGCCTCGAAATTTCTAAGCCACAAAAGATAGTCGTCGGCGTTATAATTGTCGGGCTTGGGCCACGGAACGCGGTTTTCGGGCACGTTTGTAGTGCACATTCTATAGCAATATGCCTGAATTTTTTTGTCGGCTTGCCCGTATTCGCCTACGGGTTCGGCGCTGATATGTTTTAACAGCCCGCTTTTTGGATTTCCCTTCTCCTTATAGGGATCTACTTTGGCGGCAAAATAGTGGTCGTGGTGAAGCACGCCAACTTGCACGCCGTTGTGCTTTTCGCCGTATTCGGCGTTTGCCTCCCTGCCAACCCTGTATTCGCAGCCCGCGGCGGCCATTAAATCGCCCTCAAAAGTTGCGTCTATAAAAACTTTGCCCGAATACGTATTGCCGCTTAGCGTTTTTATCTCCACAATTTTGCCGTCTTTTTTTACAACGCCGCTTTTTCTGTCGAGATATTCGCCCTTAAATACGGGTATGTTTTTTTCGGCAAGCCAGTCGTTATACACTTTCTCGGCAACGCTCGGTTCAAACACCCACATGCAGCGCGACTTGTCGTCTATCGCAACGGTGCCCTGCCCCTTTGCCTTGTAGGTATCTTTTGAAAACCCGAATTTCCAGCTTTCGGGCTTTTGGTATTCCCTCCATATTCTGCGGTAAAACTCCTTGCTTAGCCCGCCTATTGTATAGGTCTTGCCCGAATCGGTAAAGCCCAACCCCGAGCTGGACATTGCCCCCAAATGCCTGTCGGGGCATACAATCACAACGCTTTTGCCCTCGTTGGCGGCGGCAACTGCGCTTACAACGCCCGCCGAAGTTCCTCCGTAAACGACAATATCGGCGTTTTTTTGCGCGGCATTGGCGGCAAACGCAGTAAAAAAGGCCGATAAACCAATTAACATGTTTTTGATATGTTTCATTTTCATCATAGCATACAAATTTGTAGAAAGTTTGCATAATACGAAAACAAGTAAAAAAGCTCAAGGTTTTTGTTTGCTTTTTTCGACAAATTGTAGCTTTAATTATGGGCTCGGAGAATACAATTATGAAAGACTATAATCGAATTCTAAACCTCGAGTTGGGAAGGAATCCCGAAAAGGACAAGGCCTTTTTCGAATACGTCAACATGAGACTCTTTGCGGCGGGGTTGCCCGTGTTCGGCAAAGAGGAAGACTACCCCGTTGTAAATTTGGCCAAACCTTTGCTTAAAAACTTTCAGGAAATTGCAAGCCACGCGATTACCGAAATGTGCCCCGTAGACCAGCGCATTGTAAAATTTCTAAAGGGCTATTTATCCGACGTTCTCGACAAGGGGGAAGACTGCCCCACAATTCCGCAAAAAAGCTTTATTATGGAAAGGCCCGGAGTGGCCAGAATATTGTCGATGCCGCCCGACAAAGACGAATACCACAACGACTATGTAAGCTCGTATAGGGTGCGGCAGGGCATTTTGCACAACCCCAAAAACGACAAGCGCACAACAAAGGGCATTTTCCATATAGCGGAAGGCGGCCTGCCCATTCCCGACGACAAGAAGGCATTGCCGAAAGCCGTATTTAAAAACCTGTTAAAAGCGGCGCTAAACCCGCCCGAAAACCTGCTGGAATTTCCGTTTACTTCCACCCAGCAAAATAAGGCCAAAATGTGGGCTTCGCTTTTGCTAAGGCCTACCGTCTGCCCCGAAGTGCCCGACGTTTCGCCCGCAAAATCAATGGAAATCAGATTTTTTGCCCCGGGGGCGATGGTGTGCAACCTCGACTTTGTGGAAAGCATTTTCGGCAACTACGGCAACCCCTACCTTGTAAAGAACGACGCCGCCCTCGACGAAAACGGCTGGACCGGCCATACGGGCTGCATAATTTTGGCGCCCCACCTTACAAAATTCACAAAAAAACAGTTGGGCCTGCCGCACATAAGCAAGGCCACCGAAAGGCAAAAGCGCGACGGAATGTGCTACGAAAAAGACGACGAGCTTTACAATTCAGGCAAGGCTTTTAAGGCTACCGCCCGCGACGAAAACGGCGTTATTGTTACACTTATTGCCGACAACTATTTCGGCTACTCGAAAAAAGAGGTAAAAACCTTTATAAGCTATTCGGCAAACCTTTTCGGACAGGCCGAAGAGGAGCACAGCGGCGGCACAATAGCGTTTTCGAGCCGCGACTTAGGCGACGATTTTTACCTTCGCAGCTACGCCGAAAACCTGAAGTTTACCTTTGCCGACACCGTAAAGCTTTTGGGCGATTCAATAGAGGTACACCCCGACGGCTACGCGATAGACAAAAAATACCCCAACATAATCTACATAGACTCAGACTGCTACTTTTCGTTAAGAACGCAAACTGCAACCTGGCAAAAAGACGGGCAGACAAAATCGCTTAAGCTGGCGCCGAATATAACCTACATTTCGCCCGCGGGCTACAAGATAGAAATGCAGCGCCCGCACGAAAGCCGCCGCTGGAGGCTTGTAGGCACGGTGGAAAAAGGCGTGCTTTGCCACAAACCCGCAACGGTTTCGGGCGGCGGCAAAAGCGAAATTTCAAAAAACATTTCCGACGCGATAATACACGGGCCGGCCATTGTAGCCGATTTTAAGAACGACATTAAGCGCGTAGAGGAAATAATAAACAAAGACTACGGCAGCCGCTTTAAGGACGACACACAAAACAAGCACGAGCAAAGCCGCAAGTTTTTGGACGAGCGCCGCACAATGGGCAGCGTTGTAAAGCTTTTGTCGGAGTCGGACGACTACACCGACGAATACAACGAATGGGTGCGCAACATTCCATTCTATATAAGGGAGTTTGCATTGACGGTAAAAAGGCACTACAGGCTGGACTGGAACGGCGACTGGCAAAGCAAATTTAGCGTAGACCGCATAAACGGCAAAGACGGCAACATTTTAAAATACAAAAATTCCACCGTGCTAACTTCGTACATGCGCGTGGGCTTTACAGCCGACGGCTCGTGGCGCACATTCAGCCTAA
Organism: uncultured Opitutales bacterium; assembly: GCA_934660865.1. Lineage (GTDB taxonomy): Bacteria > Verrucomicrobiota > Verrucomicrobiia > Opitutales > Intestinicryptomonadaceae > CAKUIA01. The sequence goes on along the minus strand of CAKUIA010000016.1, from coordinate 19,816 downwards.
GAAAAGACTATGCGCCCTCGGTAAAGCTTCAGGTAGAAGACGACATTACAGCATCTACCGTTGTAAGCACGGCCCAGCTAGACAGCCTTTCGAAGGAATTTAAAGACGAGCCGAAATCGGTAAAATTTGTGGAAAACTGCGAGCACAGGTTCTTCCAGCGCCCCGACGATGCCGTAATTAGGGGCTACGACAAAAAGGCCGAATCGGATATGTCGCAAAAAGGCTCGTTCTTTTCGAACTACGAGCCTTTGACGCGCGCCGACATACAAACCCAGGCCGACGACGTTCTGCGTTTTTGCACCTACACACCGCCTATGAAGGAAAACTTGGAGGCCTTCCTTAGCGAAGACAAGCCCGAATATGTGGTTTCTTCTGCAAACCCGAGGCTTGTAAACGGCACTCCCAGCGCGAATGTGCGCTACCTGCAAAATACCGACGAAATAACAAACCCGCGCAAATACTATATCGGCGAAATGGGCGCGCGTTTGCACAGGCACATTCCGCTTAACAAGTCGGTGCCAATGCCGGTAAACGCGGTTATTTCGGGCAGGCGCAACAACCCCGCAAGCGAGGGCATTAGGCCTTTGGCTTTGCACGGGCCACTGCACTATTTGGAGCTGCCCGAACTGTTTATGGAATACATCGCGTCGATGACGGGCAAGTCGCCCTCTACAACGGGGGCGGGCCTGGAGGGAGCCATGACAAAGCTTCCCTTCAACGCATTGTGCCCGATAAGCGATTTAAATGCAGCCCTTGTTTCTTTTGCGCTAACCAAGCTGGACGGCTGGCTTAGCAGCACGGGATACCTCGGCCCCAAATACAAAATCAACCACGACATAAGCCTGCTTATACCCGAGCTTTGGTGCAAAATGTCGTCGAAAGAGCGCAACGTAAACTTTTTGATAGAAAACAAACTGTTGGAGCGCTGCAAGGATTTTGAATATAAGGGCAAAAAGATTTTGGCTTCGCGCCTGGGCTGGAGAATTAACCAGGACTTTGTAATGCGCTTTTTCGGCAGAATATTCTCGAGTCCATCAAGCATATTTACCGAAGATATGCTGCGCCCCGAGTTGCAGGATATGGACATCTTTGCCGACGGTATGGACAATATGGTCTCGGCGCACCAAAGAGCCGCCCAAGCCTACTTTAACGACGGCTCGATAGAGGGGGCTTGCCCGCCTATAAAGGCGCTGCTTTACATAATGAAAGACGGCAGCTACGAGGGCAAAACTTTGGAATCGCCCGAAATTAGGGATATGTTTAAGACTTCGAACATACTAAATTCGGAATGGTACGCCGAGCGCCTTATTGCAAAGCAGCAGGTGGACATTCACCTTTGCGTACGCGTAATAGAGGCGCTAAAAAACGCAAAGAACAACGCGATATTGTCGGAATACGACACGAAGCTGGACGAAAAGATGGAGCATGTTCAGGCAAGGCTAAAGGGAATGAAGGGCATTCAATACCTAAAGTCTCTTGCGGGAACTTTGGGCGCCGACCCGTTCCTATTTTAAAGTTGACCGAACCTAACAATTAAACGAAACTGAATTTAATATGAAATTTATAAAATTTAAACCCATATATATGGAAAGAGTTTGGGGCGGAACAAACCTCAAAAAAGAATTCAACCGCGACACGCAACCCGGCAAAGTTATAGGCGAAAGTTGGGAAATTTCCGACAGGCCCGAGGCCTGCTCGGTTATTTGCGGCGGACAGTACGACGGCAAAACAATAAGGCAGGCCATAGAGGCCGACAGCACAAACATTATGGGCCCGAATTGGGATAAAAACAAAAAATTTCCCATACTGGTAAAGTGGCTGGACTGCGAGCAAAGGCTTAGCCTGCAAGTACACCCGCCCATGTCGGTTGCGCCAAAGCTTGGCGGCGAGCCCAAAACCGAAAACTGGTACATTGCAAAATGCAGGGAAAATTCGCACCTTATTGCGGGTCTTAAAAAGGGAGCTACCAAGCAGGAATTTATAGATTCGCTAAAGGATAATTCCGCCGAAAAGCTTTTGTGGAGGTTCCCCGTAAGCGAGGGCGACTCTTTGTTTGTGCAAAGCGGCAGGCTGCACGCAATAGACGGCGGCAACATTATTTTGGAAATACAGCAAAATTCCGACACCACCTACAGGGTATACGACTGGGGCAGAGTCGGCCTAGACGGCAAACCCCGCAAGCTGCATATAAACGAGTCTATAGAAAGCATAAATTTCGACGACTTCGAGCCGCAGCCCGTTTCGTCGAAAGGCAAAGATACCGTTTTGTGCTCGTGCAAGGAATTTTCGATTAGAACCGTAAACCTCAAAAAAGGCGACCACCTTAAATTTGCGGCAAACGAACAGCCCCGCATTTTAAGCATAACAAAGGGCTCTTTGGCGTGCCAATGCGGCTGCCAAGGCAAAGTCGAACTTTCCGACAATGTGCTTTTGCCGTATGCAAACGGGCAGGACTTTGTTGCCGAAAGCGACACGGTTGCCCTTATAACCGAAAATTTTGCCTAGTAAAATGGGGCGCAAATACGGCAGTATTTTTGTATGCAACGCATTCGGGTGCGCGCTTGGCGCGCTCGTTGCGCTTGTGCTTGTTGTGTGCTCGCTGGCGGCATTCGCCACAATAGTTTCGTTCGGCGTTCTGCCGAATATGCTGAAAAGCTCGATAAGCGACACTACGGGTTTTAGCATACGAAACGCCGACATTAAATACAACATTGCCGCGCGCACAATGTCGGTAAAAAACATTGTAATAGAAAATCCGTCGAAATACTCTTCGCCCGTTTTTGCAAAAATCAGCAATATGACGGTTTCGGCAAGCCCGCTTAGCCTGGCCAGGGGCGAGTTTGCAATTTCGTCGATAGAAATCGACATAGACGAGCTAAACTGCGAAAGGATAAGCGTTTTAGACTACAATTTGTCGGAGTTTTTAACGGCGTTTAACCGCATTGTTTCGGTAAGCGGCAAAGAGTTGTCGAAAGTTTCGGTAAAAATAAAAACCGCAACATTTACCGATTCGTCTACCCCCGAAAAAGTGGGCTGGAAAAACACCCTTAATTTTAAGTTCGAAAAATACGATGTGCTGTCGGCAAAAGATTTGTTCAAAGACCTGTCTAAAGATTTGTCGAAATCGAATGCAGGCTACGTATCCGACGCAATAAAAGCCCTGGAAAACTGACACGTGAAAATATTGATATTTGCAAGCGGCAAAGGCACAAACGCCGCAAACATAATTAACCGCGCAAAAAGCGGCTACTTTAAAAATCTCGAAATACTGGCCGTTATAAGCGACAACCAAAACGCCCCCGCCCTTGAAATGGCCGGGCAAAATTCGGTTCGCGCAATCTGGCTAGACTCGGGCAAAAAAGGCGCCTTCTTCTCGCCGGAGGGAGCCGCCCTCTACGAAAAAACCGCTCTGGAATTTAACCCCGACCTTATCGTTTTGGCGGGCTTTATGAAGATTTTGCCCAAAAGCTTTACCGAAAAATTCCCCGACAAAATCATAAACTTGCACCCGAGTTTGCTGCCCGCATTTATGGGCGAAAAAAACGCAATTAAAAGCGCGTTCGAATACGGGGTAAAGATAAGCGGCATTACCGTTCATTTTGTAAACGACATTTTAGACGGCGGCAAAATCATAGGCCAAAAAGCGGTCGAAATTTCCGAAAACGACACTCTGGAAAGCTTCGAGGCGAAAATACACGCGGCCGAATACGAGCTTTTGCCCGAAGTCATACGCTCGTTCGAAAAATAAATAAAAAAGCGGCTTTTTAAATGAGGCCGCTTATTTTTTCCACGCTGTATTCTATGTCGGAATTTAAGTCGAAGGGAACCGTCAAAGTTTTTTCGGCGATATTTTCAAGCTTGGGCTCTTTCGAAAAATTCCAGAAAACCTGCGGGTAAATTCTGTTTTCTATCAAAATTTTGCGCACTTGCTCCCTTTGTGCAGTGTCGTTAAAAAGCAGTATAGGCAAAAATTGCGCGTTGTTTTTTTGCGAATTTACAACGCAAAAATTCCGGCCCTTTAGGGCGTTTGCCAAAGCGTCGCAAAAACGCCTTCTTTTGTCGCAAATCTTTTCGATGTTAAGCCTGTGCAGAATTTCGTACGACAAATCGCTTTGCCTGTCGGCGTAGCGTTTGTTTGCAAGCTTTTCCTCGCCGCGCAAAAACAGCTTTATGTAGGTTTGCTTTTCGCATATCTCCTTTAGGGCAAAGGCCCTGTATATGTCGTTTGCAAAGTCGGCGCAAGTGTCGGACTTTAGCGCCGCCAATTTCGGCAAATCGACCTTCTTGGAATATATGTACGCGCCGTCGGCAATGGGCAGCGTTTTGCGCAAAGACGCAATCGTAAAATGCGCAGTGCTTGTAAGCGCCCAATCCGAAAAGGGAGAATGCGAATGGTCTTCGACAACAACCGCATTGGGGTGTTCGGCCGCCCATTCGTCGTAAAAGCGCCTTTCTTTTAGCCCGAAATAGTCGCAAAACAAAACCGCGGTTTTTCCGCCCCCGCCTATTTTTATGCCGCTAAAATCGGCGCACGGGGCAAATGGGTTGTCGGTATAAAAACAAACGTTAAAAAAATCCTTAAGGTAGTTTTTAAGCGCAGTGCAAAAATATTCGGGCACATAAAGCCTTGTGTTTTGCCCGAGCAGTTTCGACACAAGCAAAAAACAGTCGCGCCCCGAAGAAAACCAGCGGGGGCTTGGCAATTTTTGCAGAATTTGGCTTTCGCCGAACAAACTTTCGTCCGGGAACGAAAAATATGTGCTTATGTCTTTTTTAGACATTTTAGACGTCTTTTTTCTGCCTATTTTGGGCGCGCTTGTCTGTGCGCTTTTGGGGGTTTCTTTTACCGCAGCCCTTTTGCGCGTGCGTTTTGCCGCGGCGGCTTTTGGAGTTTGAAAACGCCTTTTTTTCGTTTTTCGAGAAGTTTGCAACAAACTTTTTTATGCCGCCTATGTTGTCGGCCGAAAGCGCCCTGATTCTTTTAATTGCAAGCTTTACCTTTGCCAAAAGAGTAGCCGCAATTTCGGGATAGTCGTTTTGAAGCTCGTAGTTGTTTTCGCAAAAACGCGCCTTTACTTCAAGGTATAGCCTGCGGCTAATCCAGGCGTCGGTTGCGGCATAGGTTATCTGCCTGGGGCTTAGCGTTTCGCTTGCCCAGTTGCTCATTTGCACGCTTTTGGAAATCCTTTCGCCGAAAAACACGCAGCTTAAATTTTTAAGCCCCGTATTTAAAATGCCCATTTTTTGGGTATAGTCGCTAATCTCCACAAAGCCCTTTGCCTCGAACTGGCAAAGCGATTTTAAGCCCGTAATATCGCCGTTTACGGCCACCCCGCATTTAACGATATTTTCGTCAGCCAAAACCGAAAAGACTTTTTCGAGAGAGTCTTTTAAGGTATCCAGCTTGAAAAGCCATGCGCGGTTTTCGCCGCACAGCTGCAAAAGCGAAGTGTTGTAGTGAACCCCCTTGCGAAAAGACGGTCTTGTTTCCGTATCGAAACCCAAAACCGTCTCTTTCGAAATTTCGTCCATAATGCAGTCCAAGTCGGCGGCGCTGTCTACAACGACAACGTCGCCCCCATACTGAACCATGGGCAGGTACTTGGTAATTTCGGGGTCTATTCTAACCGGATAGGCGCACTTCATTGCAGGATTAGTGCGCTATAAGCGATTTGCCCGTCATTTCTTCGGGGATTTTAAGACCCATCAATTCCAGCAAGGTCGGGGCAATGTCGCCCAAAGCCCCGCCGTCTTGCCTAAGCTTTAAGCCCTGCACCGACTTGCCGTACAACACAACCTCTACGGGGTTAAGCGTGTGGCGCGTATGCGGCTGGTGCTGCTTAATTTCGTACATTTGGTCGGAATTGCCGTGGTCGGCCGTTACAAGCATAAAGCCGTTTTCGGTTTTGTCTACGGCGTCGGCAACGGTTTTTACGGCTTTGTCTACCGCTTCGCAGGCGGCTACGGCGGCCTTTAAGTTGCCCGTGTGGCCAACCATGTCGCCGTTCGCAAAGTTTACAACAATAAGCGAGTATTTGCCCGAATCTATGGCCTTTGCAACGGCGTCGGCAACGGGCTGCGCGCTCATCTGCGGCTTTTGGTCGTAGGTTTGAACGTCTCTGGGCGAATCTATCAAAATTCTGTCTTCTCCGGGGAAAGGCTCGTCTCTGTAATCGTTAAAGAAGAATGTTACGTGCGCAAACTTTTCGGTTTCGGCGGCTCTTAGCTGGCTTAAGCCCAACTTGCTTATGTAGTCGCCCAAAATGTTCACCATTTTCGGAGGTTTCGGGAAAAGCACGTTCTTGCACAAGCCCTTTTCGTATTCGGTCATCGTGCAGTAGAACAAGTCCAGCTTTTTGCCGCGGTCGAAACCGTCGAACTTGTCGTCTATAAAGGCGCGGGTAATTTCTCTGGGCCTGTCGCCCCTGAAGTTGAAGAACAGGAACGCGTCGCCGTCTTTTACCCTGCCTATGGGCTGGTTGTTTTCCACAACCCAGGTTGCGGGTATAAATTCGTCGCCCTGCATGTTTTCTTCCGCGGGGTGTTCGTAGTATTGCGTGTAGGCGTCTTGGCAGTTTTCAACCGCATTTTCGGCCTTTACGCCGGTAAGGCAGTCGTAGGCTTTCTTAACCCTGTCCCAGCGCTTGTCTCTGTCCATAGCCCAAAAACGGCCTATAACCGAGGCAACCTTGCCGCATTTATATTCGGCCATTTTCGCCTGAACGTCTTTTATAAAGCCCAAGCCGCTTGTTGGAGGCGTGTCTCTGCCGTCGGTAATTGCGTGGAAATATACGCTGTCTTTAAAGCCCTTTTCGCCGAAGATTTTAAGCAGCGCATACAAATGCCTTAGCATGGAGTGCACGCCGGCATCGCTGCAAAGCCCCATTAAGTGCAAATTCCTGCCGCTTTCGAGAACCTTTAGTATGCCCTTAAACACTTCGCTTTCGGCAACCGAACCCGTCGAAAAACCCTTGTCGATGCGCACGATTTCCTGGTCTACAATTCTGCCGGCGCCTATGTTTTGGTGGCCGACTTCGCTGTTGCCCATAATGCCTTCGGGCAGGCCAACGGCCAGGCCGCAGGCCGTAATTTCGGTTCTGGGACATTCGTCCGACATTTTTTTACAGAAAGGCGCATTAGCCAATCTTACCGCGTTATACGAATCGAGGGAATGGTCGTGGTTTTCGCCCCAACCGTCTCTTATAACCAATACTGCAGGTGTTCTTTTCATAATTTTATAAAAATCGTTTAGATGAATATAATCGTCCAACCGCGGAATTTCGCAAGACAATTTTAGGGATAAAAACGCTCGACACGAACGCCTAAAAGATTTGAATTTAAAACCTATGGATTTGAACAGCGCATATTCGAAATGTCTGGACTTAGCTCACAGCCACTACGAAAACTTCCCCGTGGCCAGAATGATGCCCAAAAACACACGCAAAAACGTGGCGGCAGTTTACGCCTTTGCACGCACTTCCGACGACATTTCCGACGAAAACCACGAAAATATTTCGGCCGAAAGCGAAATTAGAACGAAAAATTTGGAGCTTTTCGAAAGCCAGCTTTCGCTTATGTTCGACCGTCCCGAAATGCTCGACAAGCGTTGGGACTGGATTTTCACAGCCCTTGCCGACACTACAAAAGAGTTTTCAATTCCCGTACAGCTATACAAAGACCTTATAAGCGCCTTTAAGCAGGACGTTGTAAAAAAGCGCTACGACACATTCGAGGACCTGCTCGACTACTGCAAGCGCAGCGCAAACCCCGTAGGCAGGCTGGTTCTCCTGCTGCACCGAATCAACGACCAAAAGCTTTTCGAAATGTCCGACAATATCTGCACGGCATTGCAGCTTGCAAACTTTTGGCAGGATATGAGCCGCGACTGGAAGAAAAACCGCATATACGTTCCCAAATGCGACTGGCAAAGCTACTCTCTTAAGGAAAGCGACTTTTTTGAAAACAGGGCGTCTTTAAACATGCAAAAGTGCGTACAATTCCAGTGCGAGCGCACCGCGCAAATTTTCGACAAAGGCCAAGACCTGCCCAAATACCTGCCCTTTTTGCTCAGTTTGGAAATAAGGCTTACGTTAAAGGGCGGCAGGGGAATACTTAAAAAGATTGCAAAACAAAAATTCGACACTCTTTCAAAACGCCCCTCTTTCGGCAAATTCGACAAGGTAAAAATTCTTCTGTCATCAATTTTCTAGGTTATGCCACAAAATATAGACAAGCTCGACGATTCTTTCGAAAGCGCGTACCAGTCGCTTCAGAGAAAAAAATCCAATTTGGCCTTTGCATTCTTTTGTTTGGACAAACAGCGCGCGCAGGACATGGGCGTTTTGTACGCCTACTGCCGCATTTTAGACGACATTTCCGACGACGAAAACGCCCCCGTAGAGGAAAAGAAAGCGGCGCTTCTTAAGTGGAAAAGCGAGCTTGATTTGATATACGCAAACAAGCCCTGCTCGCGCTTCGGCGAAGAGCTTAAGGAAATGATTGCCCGCAGGCACATTCCCAAACAGTATATGGACGACGTTATAGACGGCGTTTATAGGGACACCGAACTAAAGCCCTTTAAAACTTCCGAAGAGTTGGCAACCTACTGCTACGGGGTAGCTTCGGCCGTGGGGCTTTGCTCGATATACGTTTTCGGGTTCGAAAACCCGATTACAAAAGAGTTTGCAAAAAGCCTCGGCTTGGCCTTGCAATACACGAACATTTTAAGGGACATTGTAGACGATTTTTACACCCAAAAGCGCGTATACATTCCCGAAAACGAGCTTGAATTTTTCGGAGTAAAGGCAGGCGACTTGGGCGCCCCCGAAAACAACATAAAATGCAAAGACCTGTTCAGATTTCTGGCTTTCAGGGCAAAGCACTATTTCAACAAATCGCGCCGCCTGCTGTGCGAAAAAGACCGCAAAAATATGCTGCCGGCGCTGATTATGTCGGAAATATACGAGGCCATTTTAGACCGCATAATAGCCTCCAACTACGACATAAAACGAAAGATTGTAAAGCTGAACAAGGCACAGAAAATCTACTACGCATTAAAGGCAATGGCAAAGGCAAAGCTGCCATTTGCAAAAAAACGCTTCGGCACGGTAGACATTTTCGGCGCGGGCATTTCGGGAATGACGGCGGCCTACAACCTTTGCGAGCAGGGCTTCGACATAAGGCTTTTCGAGGCGAGAAACTATGCGGGCGGCAGAGCCTGCTCGTTCGAGTGGAAGGCGGCAAACGCCCTTTTAGACAACGGCAGCCACGCGGCAATGCGCTGCTACAAAAGCTTTCTAAAAATACTTAAAAAGCTCGGCTCTTTAGACATATTGTCCGACAAAGAAACCGCAGTTTCGTTCTTTTTCGAAGACAAAAGCACCATAACTCTTAGCCTAAAAGACCTTGTAAGAAACCCGCTAAAATTTATGTTTACATTCGGCGGGCTAAACAAGGTTAAGGGCTTTCAGTGCAAAGAAAACGCCCTGTTTATGATTAAGGCGAAACTGGGGCTGGCCAAGCCGATGCCAGCCCAAAGCGCAGACGACTTTTTAAACTCGCACAACATAAACGACATTTCAAAAGACGTTTTCTGGAAACCCTTTTGCGAATCGGCACTAAACACAAAGCTGGAGGAATGCGACGCCGAAATATTTTTGACTACCCTAAAGAAAAGCCTGCTTAGCATAGGGGCAAATCTGCTTTTCTTTAAAAAGCCGATTTCGTCGGGGTTTTTCCCGAAAGCGGCCTTCTACATAAAGGCGTGCGGCGGCGAATTCAATTTGGGCGAAAGCGTTTTAGCCCTCAATTTCGACGGCGACAAGCTCCTTGGTTTTTCGACCGAAAAGCGCGAAAATATCGAGACAAAATACGCCCTAAGCGCCCTTAACTGCGAGGCTTTGCGCAAGCTTTTGCCGCCCAAAAGCCCGTTGGCGCAACAGCTTTCAAAAATATCGCAGTCGGACATTCTAAACTTGCATTTTACGACCGACAAAAAACTTTTCGAAGGCCAAAGCGCGTGCCTTGTGCGCTCGCCAATTCACTGGATATTCGACAAAAACGACGCCCTAAAACAGCCCCTCGAAAACGAGTTTTTATATTCGGCGACAATAAGCACAAGCGGCAAAAACTTCGACGCAAAAAGCGCAAAGCTTATGCTCGAAAACGAAATAAAGACCTATTTTGCCAGCGCAAACGTGCTAAAGCTTTCGGTTGTAATGTGCAAGTCGGCCACGATAAAGGCCGACACAAAAAGCGAAACGGCGCGCCCCGCATGCTGCGGCTTTTACCAAAACTTTTTCGTTGCGGGCGACTACGCAAAATGCGACTTGCCCTGCACTATGGAAAGCGCGGCATTCAACGCCCTAAACTTGAAATTGTAGGACATTAAATGAAAAAGGTTCTGGTAATTTTCCCCACAATTCAGGAGGCGCAACCCGTACAAAAAATCTACGCGCCGCAAAAGAAAAAACTAAGGCTTGAAAGCTCCTTTTGCTTTGCCACAAAAAATCTGGAATTTAAGGCCTACTTAATGGGCTACGGCTGCGAGCAAAGCGCGCAAAGAATTTCAAAGCAACTTGCGGAATATAGGCCCGACGCCGCACTGCTTATAGGCTACGGCGGAGCCTGCAGCCCCCAAACAAAGCTGGGCGAGCTTTTTTACGCCACAAATTCAAAGCCATTGGCCGACTATGCCGAAAGCTTCGGCGGCAAACCCGCAAAAATGAAAACGTGCCCGAAGTTTGCGGGGCACATTCAAAAGCAAAACTTCGGCAAACAGGGCTACGGCATTGCCGAAATGGAATACGACTTTTTCGAGGGCGAATGTAAAAAGGCGAATGTCGATTTTATATGCTTAAGAATTGTAAGCGACACAATGCAAACGCACTCGCCGCTTGAGTTTTTCAATTCAATGATGGACGAAAAAACGGGCGGCAACCGCATAGGCAGGGCATTGTTTTCGCTGCTTAAAAAGCCGTCTAACATATTTTTGCTGAAAAGGTTTGTGGAGGAAATTTCGGAGGCGTTTAAGGCATACTCAAAAATCGTTCCCGAATTTATCGAAAATTTAAAGCTTTAGCAAATGTCTATTATAGAAAGCATATTTACGGGCGTTGCCCTTGCAATGGACGCCCTGGCCGTTTCGATTTGCATGGCAATTTGCGACAAAAACATAAAGATTGCAGATACCGTAAAAGCCGCAACTTTTTTCGGGGTATTCCAGTTTATAATGCCGTGCATAGGCTTCTACTTGGGCGCGGCCGCAATTTCGTACATAGAAAAATACGACCACTGGGTTGCCTTTATACTGCTTTTTGCGATAGGGGCAAATATGGTATACCAGGCCTATAAGGGCGACGAAGCCCCCCAAAACATAAGCGCAAAAAGCCTAAAAGCCTTGTTTGTGCTGGCGGTTGCAACAAGCATAGACGCCCTGGCCGTCGGCGTTTCGCTTTCGTGCATGCAAAGCTCCATAGTTTTGTCGGCCGCAATAATAGGGGTTGTTACTTTCGCAATTTCGCTTTGCGGCGGAATATTCGGGCGCAAAATAGGCTCGAAATACGACGCAAAATTTTCGGTTTTAGGCGGCGTTATTTTAATAGGCATAGGCGTAAAAACGCTGTGCGAACATACGCTTTAAAGGCCGCCGCAAGCAAAATTTACTTGAAAACAAAAACGCCAAAAGCCATCTTGTTTGGCGCAAAACATTTACATTACATTAACAACAAAAAGAGGAAAATTATCGCATTATGAAAAAATTATTGTGCGCATTGATAGCGTCGGTGTTGTCGATTTCGGCTTTTGCCGAAAATCTGCACAGAATGAAAAGCATTCAAGAATACGGCGTTTTGCCCGAAAACACCCCGCAGCAAAACAGGGAAAACCTGCAAAAGGCAATAGACGAAGCGTCTTTGACGGGAGCGGCCTTGTATGTCGAGCCCGTAAAGCTGGGCTACCCCGTAGAAAGCGGCACAATTTTAAGGAAGAATGTTTCGCTTATAGGCGTTCACGGCCCCGTAGGCCGCGGCACGCAAACCCCGAATATGCGCGAACCCGCAGGCTCGGTGTTTAGAATTACCGACACAAAAGCGCCCTTTATAACGGTGGAAAGCGCAACGCAAATCAGGGGCATTCAGTTCTATTATCCCGACCAACCCATAGACGCCCCCGAAAGGATAAAAGAGTATCCCGCCACAATTCAAAGAGACAAAAAGCGCGACGTAGAGGGCGTAACGCTTTCATGCCTTACCTTCTACGGCGAGTATACCGCAATGGACTTTACCACCGACGTAAAAAGCCACTGCGAGCAGATACTGTTCGAACACTGCTACGGCTACCCGCTGGGCGGCGAGTTTATAAAAATAAACAGGTGCACCGACATTCCCAGATTTTTGCACTGCCACGTTAACCCCGCAAACTTGCGCCAATTTAGGGGCGGTTTTTCAAGGGCTACAATCGACAGCGTTATCGCCAAAAAGAAGTTTGCCTACTATATAGAGGGCACCGACAACGCCCAGCTTGTAGACGTATTTACATTCGGTTCGTACGGCGGCATATTTTTGGGCAAGAACACCTACGGGCAGCTTACAAACTTTAATCTCGACTGTGTTTGCATAGGCATTCTAAAAGAAGGTGCGCAAAACTTTAACAGAAATTGGATGATTGCCCAAGGCTCTATAATTGCAAACGCAGGCGACAAGGTTGAAGACGTACACCCCTTTTTGATTAGGGGAACGGGGCACACCGCCATCACCAATGTAGAGGCATTTTCTGGCAAAAACGGCGCGCTTACGGCCATAGGCAAGTCGTACGACTTTATTACCATAGAAGGCGAAGGCAACCCGACGGTGTCGCTTTTCGGGTGCAGAATGCGCAACTATGTTGCCGAAAACCCGATTACCATAAAAAACCGCAAGGCAAAGGTTAGAGCCGTTGCCTGCGTAGACAACAAAATGGAATTTTTCGATTTCGAAAACGACTAATAAAAGCCCTTTCCGATAAAATCCCCGAATGAAAATTCGGGGATTTTTTGTTTTTGCGCAAAAAATATATTAGTATTGTTTGGGAAAGTTATTGACACAAAATATCGGCCAATATTAGATTGTTCTTTCAGAGGAAAAAACATTTATGAAATATACATTAAAAAGAACCGCGCTTTGCGCAACACTAACCTTATTGTTTGCAACCCAGCTATATTCGGCCGAAAAGTATGACCCGTCGGCTTACAAAACCTGGGGCAACGCCAACTACGACGAATCTAAAATTAAGCCATACACATTGCCCGATATTTTCACGGCTCCCGACGGCAGAAAAATAGAAACGCCGCTAGACTGGAAAAACATTGCCCGCCCGCAAATACGCCGCATTGCCGAAACCGAATTTTACGGCGAAGTTTTGCCGCGCCCAAAATCGCTTACATTTTCGCTTTTAAGCGAAAGCGAAGTTTTTGAGGGGAAAGCCACAATGCGCCAAATTTTGGCCAAAGCCGCCGACATAAACGGCGAAAAGACTTTCGAAATTCTCTTATTTATACCCAAAACGCAAAAACCCAAGGGAACTTTTGTCTGCCTAAATTATAAGGGCAACCACACAACAAGCACAATCGACTCGATAAATATCAGCAAAACATGGACAATGTCGGCTAAAAAGACAAACCGCGCCGACGAAAACCCGAGGGGCTTGGCAAAGGCGCGCTGGCCTTTCGAAGAAATCATCTCGCGCGGGTATGCAATAGCAACTACCCACTACGAAAATTTCTACCCCGACGACAGGATTAACGACCGTCGCAAGGACAGTATCTACGCCATATTCGACAAAAACGCCTCTCCGCACGGGCAGGCTACGGTTGCCTGGGCATGGGGCCTGCAAAGGGTTTTAGACTATATAGAATGCTGCCCAGAGCTTGACAAAACGCGCATTTTTGCGGTGGGCCACTCAAGAAACGCAAGGGCAGCCCTTTGCGCCGCAATATTCGACGAAAGGTTTGCAATGTGCGCCATTAGCGGAGCAGGCAGGGTTGGCTGCACGCTTTCGCGCCGCAATATAGGCGAACCTTTATACCACATAACGCACCAGTTCCCCCATTGGTTTTCGCCAAAGCTGCAAAGCTACGACCAAAAATTCGACACAATGCCCATAGACCAGCACCAAATTTTGGCGCTAATGGCCCCCCGCCCGATTTGCGTATTAAGCAAAACAAAAGACCGCTGGGCAGACCCAAAGGGCGAGCTTATGAGCTTGGTTGAAGCTTCGAAAGTATACAAACTTTTCGGCGCAAAAAAGCTGCCTACAATGGACAACTTTAAGGTAGACGCCCCATTTATAGGCCAAGTCGGCTACCAATATCTTGAAGGCGTGCACAATATAACACCCAAAGACTGGAAGTTTTTGTGCGACTTTGCCGACGAATATTTTAAATAAAGCGCGGCAAAAAAACGGGAAAAAACATCTACCTAAAAAAGCAAAGTGCGCCCCGAAAGACCGGGCGCATTTTTTTGTTGTTGTACTTAATATTAAAAGCCGCGTCTTTTTTGGCCTTTCAAAAATTTCGGCAAACAAAAGCGGCATATAAAACAAGCTATCTTTATTGCACATACAAAAATCACGGCGCAATTTAAACCCGACACAATTAAACGGGCACAAAAAAGCCCGCGTAAAAACGCTACGCAGGCTTTTGTTATGAATTTATGTAAGGACTAAATTACAAGGGCATTACCCAGAAGTTGCGGAAACTTATCGGGTTTGTGTGGTCTTGCAACTGAATCGAGAAAGGACCCGTGGGGTGTTCGTATCCCTTTGCCTTTGTCGGGAACAAGCTTGTTTGGTAGAACACGGGAGTTTCGTTGTGAATCTTTATGCCGTTGTGCCAAACCGTAAATGTGGGGTATTTTACCAACCTGCCGTTTGCAAATTCGGCGGGGCGGAAAATGATGTCGTAGGTTTGCCATGCGCCCTGCTCTATGCTGGCGTTGCTTTGGGGCGCCGTTTGCCTGTAGATTGCGCCGCAGCCGTTCCACAAATTGGGCATGCCAAACGAGTCTAAAATCTGCACTTCGTAGGGGCCTACAATAACGCCCGAATTGTTCCTTGCTTGTGCATCTTTTTCGTAGCCTTCGTTGGGAATCATAAATTCAAGGTGCATTTTAAATGCGCCGAACTTGTCTTTTGTGAAAATGCTTGTGTCTATGCGCTTGCCCTTTTCGTCTTTAAGACCCGTTTTTACGGTCATAGCTCCGTTTGCGACTTCCCAGCGGCAGGGTTTGCCGTTTCTTTCTTCAAGCTTCGAGGTGTCTTTGCCGTCGAAAATTACAACAGCGCCCGTGGGGGCTTTCATTCCCATGGTTTTCGACACAAAGTTAAGCCTTTTTAAGTCTATGCTAACATTGTGCACGTTTTTGCCTGTGCTTTGCGTGCCGCTTGCCTTCAGGGTTGCGGGGGTAATTTCGCCTTTAAGGTCTAACCCGTTAGATTTGTTTGCGAACGACAACTTGCCGTTTTCCTCCTTTAGGCCGTCTACCAAATAGTATGTTTCGGCGTTTGCCATAATTGCGGGCAAAAGCTTTACCCTGTAGCCGTTTGCGCCCCTGAATACTTCGGCGTAAATGACAGGGTCGCTACCCAAAGGATAGCCCTTTGCGCCCGATACCGTACCCGTATAAAAGCCGGCAAACTTGTCTTTTTCGGCAAATGCCGAAAGCGTTAAAACAAAACTTATAAATAAGAATAGTAATTTCCTCATAACAGGCAGAAAGTTAAATTTTGCCGCAAAAGTTTGTCAAGTTTTTCCGATTTTTGACTACAAAAGCCCGCATAAATCAGTTAAGTTAAGCTAAGAATCAAAGCTTTCTTACAATTTTGTATTTTATTTTCAAAAAAAAGCCCTTTTTTTCAAAAAACAAGCAAGAAAACCTTGCAATATATAAAAACAAAGTTTTCTATATAATACGAATTTTAGGTAAGGTTTTAGCAAGAATTAACGAGGGAATTTTTCCGAATTTTTTTGCGCAAAAGCGCCTTTTATTTGAAAAGTCCAAAAAAGCGTTAAACTCGCGTAAAAACGTCTTTTACTCTTTTAAAGATTTTTAATTTATCTCAACAAAAACAACATAATTCTGAAAAATGAATATACACGAATATCAAGCAAAAGAATTGTTCAAGAATTACGGAGTCGCAGTCGCTAACGGAGTGGCCGTTCAAAAGGCGGAAGATTTCTCCAACGCGATATCGCAACTTTCGGGCGACGAAATCGTCGTAAAAAGCCAGATTCACGCTGGCGGCCGCGGCAAGGGCACGTTTAAAGACGGCTATCAGGGCGGCGTTCATGTTGCCAAAAAGGCCGAAGCCGAAGCCATTGCAAACAAAATGCTCGGCAATGTTTTGGTTACAAAACAAACGGGGCCTGCAGGCAAAACGGTAAACACAATCTACTTTACGGAATGTACAAACATTCAAAAGGAATACTATTTTGCGATAGTAATGGACAGGGAATCGAGCAAGGTTGCCATTATTGCCTCTACCGAAGGCGGTATGGACATCGAAAAGGTTGCCGAAGAAAAGCCCGACAAACTCCTTAAAGTTTTTGTAAACCCCGAATTCGGTTTGCAGCCCTTCCAAATCAGGGAATTGGCATTCTTCTTGGGCTTCGGCGAAAAGGCTTTGATGAAACAGTTTACGGCCATTGCCAAGGGTTTGTACAACCTCTTCTGGGAAAAAGACTGCTCTATTGTTGAAGTTAACCCCTTGATTTTAAGCGACGACAACAGAATTGTTGCCCTCGACGCCAAGGTTGTATTCGACGACAACGCGGTATTCCGCCACCCAGACATTGCGGCTTTGCGCGACGTAACCGAAGAAGACCCCAAAGAAGTTGAAGCCAAAAAGTTTGAGCTTAACTACATTAAGCTCGACGGCAATATTGCCTGCATGGTTAACGGCGCGGGCTTGGCGATGGCTACAATGGACATTATCAAGCACTTCGGCGGCGAACCCGCAAACTTCCTAGACGTAGGCGGCTCGGCAAACGAAGAGGCCATTACCGGCGCATTCAAGATTTTGCTTAGCGACGAAAATACAAAGGGCATTTTAATCAACATATTCGGCGGCATTATGAGGTGCGACGTTATCGCAAAAGGCGTAATTGCGGCTTCGAAAAACGTTAACTTGCAGTTGCCCCTTGTTGTAAGGCTTGAAGGCACAAACGTAGCCGAAGGCAAAAAGCTTTTGGCCGAAAGCGGCATCAACTTGGTAGCGGCCGACTCGCTTAAAGATGCGGCCGAAAAGATAGTAAAAATTGTCAACAACAAATAAGGATTTACAATGAGCGTACTGGTAAATAAAGACACAAGAGTAGTAGTTAGCGGCATCACCGGTTCTGCGGGCGGTTTCCACGCAAAGCTTTGCATGGAATACGGCACAAAGATTGTTGCGGGCGTAACCCCCGGCAAAGGCGGCCAGCTTTTCGACGGCAAAGTTCCGGTATTTAACACAATCAAAGAATCGGTTGCAAAAGAAGGCGCAAACGCCTGCATGATATTCGTCCCCCCCGCGTTCGCGGCAGACTCGATTATGGAAGCTATCGACGCAAAGATTCCCCTAATCGTTTGCATAACCGAAGGCATTCCCGTTAAGGATATGGCATTGGTTAAGGCCCGCTTGAACGCTCCCGACAGCGTTTCGAGGCTTATAGGTCCCAACTGCCCTGGCATTATCACTCCCGAAGAATGCAAAATCGGCATTATGCCCGGCTACATTCACAAAAGAGGCAATATCGGCATAGTAAGCCGCTCTGGCACACTTACATACGAAGCCGTTTGGCAGACAACCCAGTTGGGCTTCGGACAAAGCACAGTTATTGGCATTGGCGGCGACCCGATTAACGGCACAAGCCATATCGACGCTTTAAAGATGTTCAACGACGACCCCGAAACGGAAGCCATCATTATGATTGGCGAAATCGGCGGCACCGGCGAACAGAAAGCGGCAGAATGGGTAAAGAAAAACTGCAAGAAACCCGTTGCAGCCTTTATTGCGGGTGCTACAGCACCCAAAGGCAAAAGAATGGGCCACGCAGGCGCAATTATCGCAGGCCGTTCGGGCTCTGCAGCCGACAAGATTGCAGCCCTTAAAGACGCCGGCATTGCGGTTGCCCCCACCCCCTCCGACATGGGTATTACCCTTAAGGAACACTGGGGCAAATAATTAACCCCGTAGCAAATTGCACAAAACAACAAAGCCCCGAATTTTCGGGGCTTTTGTTTTTTTAAGACGCAAAAATTTTGTTAATTTGCAAGGCGTTTCCGGTTAGTTGCTTTCAAGCTTTGTACGCATTGTCTTTAGCGCGCTGGAATGTATTTGGCAAATTCTGGCTTCGGTAAGCTTCATTGTCTGCGCAATTTCGCCCAAACGCCTGCCTTCAAAATAGTACATTTGCACAACTTTTTGCTGGTTTTCGGGCAAAAGACGGAGTTTGTCGCGCACCAGGGCATTGTCTTCTTTCCTTTCAAGACGCTCGCGCCCGCTTACGGCGTTTTCGTCTTCGATAACGTCGGCCAGGTTCAGCGAAACATCGCCCGCGTCGTACGAATCGTTTATGGAAATAAAGCTTATAGGCTCGGTGCGCGCCTTTATTTTTCTGAACTTTTTTGGTGAAACGCCCATGGCATTTCTAAGCTCGTCGTCGTTGGGGGTGCGCCCTAGTTTTTGCTCTAAAGTGTCGCTTAGCTTTTCCATGCTCTTTGCCTCGGCCCTTGCCGAGCGCGGCATATAGTCTATTTTGCGCAACTCGTCTATAATTGCGCCCCTTACCCTAAGCGAGGCATAAGCGCCGAAAGTTCCCGCCTTCTTTTCGTCGTAATTGCTAACGGCGCTAACTAGCCCGCTAACACCCACCGACTCAAGCTCGTCTAAATCGGCGTGGCTCGGCAGCTTGTAGCGCATAGAGTTTATTATGTTTTTAACCATTGGGTAGTTGCTTTTAAGCAAACTCTTTTGATTGTCTGTCAATACTTTTACCTGCGACGCCATTTTATTGCCTTTTTGTTTTTTTATTTTCAGCCGTAGCAAAAACCCAGCCAAATTTTCGCCACTATTGTTTATGTTGAAGTTCAGAATGTTACAAAAAGCGCGGGGCTGCCCTTTCGGGCATTTTTGTCGCACTTGCGTGAAATATTTTCCCTAAGGAAATGTATCTGCCGCCTCTTGGTTTTGGCATGCACATTTTTTAGGCTTCTATATTTATATCGTCAAGTATAAACTTTTATAACAAAAAAATGCGTTTTTTTAAAAATATATTGAATTATTCGAATTATTCTCCACTATTTTCGGGCATATATGACCGAAATTTCGCCGGAAACACAGCTACGCTACAAACGCATACGAAGGGTAAAAAGGCTTTTGCGCCCCATGCCCAGAAGAACCAATTTGGAACGCTACCCCATTTTAAAGTATTTTGCAAACTACGCCAGAAAAAGCATATATATTTGGAGCTTTAAAAAGGGCAATGTAAGCCGCGCAATATACATAGGCTGGTTTATTGCGCTAATTCCGATGTACGGGGCGCAAATGGCCGTTGCGTTTTTGTTTTCCTTGCTGTTTAGGGCAAACTGTTTGGTTGCAATGGCATTGCAATGGATAACCAACCCCATAACAATACCCCCCATTCTTTACGGGCAATTTTTAATCGGGCAATTTTTGTACCTTAAAATATACAACCCCGAATTTATACCCACCGAAAACCTTGTCGGCCTGTTGCGCGAAAAGGGCTTTGAAGCGCTAGTTTCCACCCTTACAAACGCCGACACGATTATTTATCTGGTAG
>CAKUIA010000015.1 GCA_934660865.1 uncultured Opitutales bacterium | reverse complement strand
GGCTAAAAACGCCCTGTCTACATAGCCGCCGTTTTCGTTGCCGCCAAACGAAAATTCAGACGGCGTAAATATCTTTGCCCTGTCGCATAACCCCTCGAAGGGCTGCCAGGTTATGGGCTGCACCGAATACAGCGCAACGTTTTTGCCCAGCATATTAAAGTGTATAAAATCTGCTATGCTCGAGGGAACGCGGGCCCGAACCGAATAATATTTTTTTGGAGCCATTTGGCGCGAAAAACTTTCGCCGCCCGTTTCAAACCAATAGCCGCCGTTTTTTGCAAACTCTTTTACGGACTTTGCAAGCCCCAAAAACGAACCGCCGGGCATGGGCAAACAATAGTCCTGCAGGGGGTTTATTATTACCGCAACATCGTCGGCGCTAAGGGCTTTTTGCAATTCCTTTGGGGTTCTTATAATGCAAATATTGGCGTTTTTACCGAAGCTTTCTGCATATTCTAAAGGGGCAACAACCGGGTTTTGGTTTGTATTCGGCGCAATAACGCAAATTTTGTTGCGCTTTGTTTTAGACAACTGTTTTGCCGCATGCAGCACCATTGCCCTTATGTATTTTACCTGCTGCTCGCCGTTTAAAAAGTAGCCGCCTATTCTGAAAATTGCTCCTTCGCCGATTTTTTTGCCGCCTATAAACACTCCGTTTTTCGACTCTGCAATTACTATGTCGGCGCAGTCTTCGGCGAATGGTCTTGCAGGGATTTTATCGGTTTTTACAAGCTCTTTGCCAAGTTTTTCGCCCAGCCATTCGGTGGCGTCTTCGCCCAAAGTTATGGGGGCCGGTTTTTTTTCGCAAAAGCGCATTGGGCTTTCGAAAATTTCCTTGTACACCCTTTGCCCGAAGCTTTTGCCCTTAATCCAAAACAGATTTTTAGAATCGGGCGTTTTCGGCATAAAAAAGTTTTTGTTGAAAACAAAGCCCGAATTGCGCGGGTAGTTTGTCTGAGCCGAAAGCGACACCAAATTTTCGGGCTTAAACGCAAAGCAAGAGGGAACCGAAAATTCCAACAAATTCGCCTTTTTTGGGGTGTATTTGCTTTCTATTTCCAAAAAATCTTTGTCGTCTTTTACGGAAATTACAACGTCTATGTCTTCGCTTTCGTAGTTTAGGCAAAGCCTGCCGTTTTCTATTTTGCCCGCAAACTTCGCGTTTTTAGATGCCATTTGGCTTTTGTCGGCAAACTTTGCCGTCCACAAATTGCCGCCAAAGCCAAGCTCCAAATTTTTGCCGAGGCTTTCCACTCTTGTTATTGCCCCGCTTGTTTTGCAGAAATCAACAACATAGTTTTCGCCAGAAACAACAAAGGCATTTTCGGTTTCGGATATTTTTGCCGAAAGCGTTTGAACAAGCAAAATAAACGAAATCCATAAAAGCGCGCGAAATTTCATTTTACATATTTTGTTTGTTAAAAGATAAAGCTGCCCTTAAAGAGCGTGTGGCTGTTTGCGTCGGATTCCGGCGCGGTTATAACGCCCGCATTGCCCGAACTTTCTATGGGCAGTTCCCTGCCGTCTTGCAGCTTTACTGCAACGGCCTTTTTGGGCACGGCAAACAAAACCTTTTCGTTAGGCTTTGCAAAGAAATAAAATTTAAGCTCTTTGCCGCATTTTTCCATTATGTAGCTAGACGGCGTTTCGGCTTTTACATTGCCCAGTTTAACAAGGTTAAAGGCGCATTCAACGTCTTTGCCTTTGGCGAAAAATCCGTCGTTTGCCACAGTGTAGTTGCCTATCTTAAGCGTCGTGTTCCCGATGGCCGCGGCAATTTTTATGTCGCCGTATTGCGAGAATATGGTTGCAGAATCGTCGCCGTCTAGCGCGGCATTTGTCCATTTATGCGAAAAATTTTGCATTGGTTCGCCTATTAGTTTCGACAAAAGCGACATTTGAATTTGCGCCGTCCAGCGCCTCCACTCTATTAGGTGCGCAAAATTAAGCTGCCTTACATACAGCTGGTTTACCATCGAATAGCCGTAGGCGACGGTATATACAAGCTTGCGCGGCGTATTTACGTCGGTTCCCAAATCGTGGTGGGTAAGCGAAACTTTGTCGTGGAAAAACGCGCCCGTTAGGTTGCCCAATGTAAAGCTGTCTTTGGGGAAAGTATCCCAAATGCACTTATACCATTTGCCCTGTTGCATAAACGAAAACGACATTCCGCAAAACTGTATTTCGCCGTCGCAAATGCCCCACCAACCGTCTTCGGTAGACAAATACGCCTTTTTCGAATCGCGCATTACGGTTGAAATAAAGCCCTCGGAATATGCGCTTGGCGTGGGCGCCGCCTTGTTGTAGTCGTATCTAAACGCCCTTGCCCCGCTTTGGTCCTGGAAAACTATGTCGCTTTTATAGTCTACCAGCGATTCTTTAAGCAGCTTGTCGTTGGCGTCTCTAACGTCTTTTTGCCACATACAGGTTGTCCAGCCTTCGGCCGTGCCGTATTTTTCGAAAATTTCCTTTCCGTTTTCGTCAAGCGAAAGAGCGGCTCTGCCCTTTGCCTCGAAAGTGGGCCCCTTGGGTGAATCGCACCACCAGGTGTTGTTTGTATATGGCATATATAAATGCCCCTTTGATTTGCAAAATTCTATAAACGCCAAATATTCTTCGTTTGTTCCGTACGACGCCCTCGGCGGATAGTGGTCGGGATACTGCTTGTCGAAACCTCCCCTAAGGTAGCCCGAAACGTGCACAACCATCGGAAAATCCAGGGCGGCAACAGTCTGCATGGCGTCTTTTGTATTCGAATCGTTCACTTTCATCATAACCGATTTTTTGAACTTTCCAAAAAACTTCTGCGGCATTTTCTGCTCAAGCTTTTTTAAGACTTTGTTGTCTTGGCAAAAACTTTTTGCGCTTTCTATTTCGCCCTTGCCGAAAAGGATTTTTACATTGGGGGCTTTAAAGCTTTCGCCCTTGTTTACATAGGCTAAAAACGCCCTGTCTACATAGCCGCCGTTTTCGTTGCCGCCAAACGAAAATTCAGACGGCGTAAATATCTTTGTCTTGTCGTTCAAGCCCTCAAATGGCTGCCAGGTTATGGGCTGCACCGAATACAGCGCAACGTTTTTGCCCAGCATATTAAAGTGTATGAAATCTGCTATCGCCGATGGAACGCGGTTTTTAACCGAAAAGTATTTTTTTGGCTCCATTTGGCGCATAAAGCTAAAGCCGCCCGTTTCGAACCAATAGCCGCCGTTTTCGGCAAACTCCCTTAGCGGCTCAACCAAATCCATAAGCGTGCCGTCGGGCCACGGCAAACAACATTCCTGCAGAGGGTTTATTATCGCGGCAACATCATCGGCCTCCAAAGCCTGCTGCAGTTGGTTTGCGTTTCTTATAACGCAAAAGTTTTTCACGTTGCCGAAAGCCGCAACATATTCGGAGGGCCTGGGGTTTTCCCACTGGTTTGTGTTGCAGTCTATAACGCAAATTTTATTGCGCTTTGTTTTAGACAACAGCTTTGCCGAATGTAGCGCCATTGCCTTTACATATTCCACCTGCGACTCGTCCTTTAAAAACCAGCCGCCTATTCTGAAAATTGCTCCTTCGCCGATTTTTTTGCCGCCTATAAACACTCCGTTTTTTGAGTTTGCAATAACTATGTCGGCCGAATTTTTGCCGAATGTTCTTGTGGGGATTTTCTCGGTTTTTACAAGCTCTTTGCACAGCCTTTCGCCCAGCCATTCGGCGGCGTCTTTGCCCAAAGTTATGGGGCTTTGCTCCCTAAACGGCTCGTAGCTTTTCATCGAAGATCCGAATATTTTTTTGTAAACGCCCATGCCGTAGTTTTTACCGCGCACCCAAAATATGTTTTGGCTGGACATATTTTTGGGCATAAAAAAGTTTTTGTTGAAAACCAGCCCCGAGTTGCGCGGGTAGTTAAACTCGGCCGAAAGCGACACCAAATTTTCGGGCTTAAACGCAAAGCAAGATGGAACCGAAAACTCCAACAAATCCGCCTTCTTTGGGGTGTAGTTGCTTTCTATTTCCAAAAAATCTTTGCCGTCTTTTACGGAAATTACAACGTCTATGTCTTCGCTTTCGTAGTTTAGACAAAGCCTGCCGTTTTCTATTTTGCCCGCAAACTTCGCGTTTTTAGAGGCCATTTGGCTTTTGTCGGCAAACTTTGCCGTCCACAAATTGCCGTCAAAGCCAAGCTCCAAATTTTTGCCGAGGCTTTCTACTCTTGTTATTGCCCCGCTTGTTTTGCAGAAATCAACAGCATAGTTTTCGCCAGAAACAACAAAGGCATTTTCGGTTTCGGCTACTTTGGCCGAAACGGTTTTACATAGCGCAAACATTGCGCTTGCCGCCAACATTGCAAATTTAATAAATCTCATTTTCATTCGCAAAAAAACTACTATAACGCAAATTCCTTTGCAAACAAAAAGAGTGCGCAAAATGCGCAAAATAAAAAGCTACATTCGCTCGTATTTGTCGCCCGCCGTGCGCTTTACAAATTTTTTAATTTCCAGCATCGAAAGGCACACCGCAATTTTCGAGGGCGGCATATCGCATTTAAGCGAAATTTCGTTGGCCGAAAATTTGGCCCCGTTTCTAAAAAATTCAAAAACAAACTTTTCGTCGCCGCCAAGCACCCCCAAATCCAGCTTGGAAATTTTGGGCGTTTGCAAATCCAATTCGCTTTGGGTTGCGCAAACCTTTTCGGGAGCGTCTGCCCTGCCGCAAAACCTAAGCTGCTCTATAACGTCTCTTGCGCAGGTTGCAAGCAACGCCCCGTCTTTTATAAGCGCGTGGCAGCCCGCCGAGCTTTCGCTGTCTATGCGCCCCGGAACTGCAAAAACGTCTTTGCCCTGCTCGGCGGCAATCGAGGCGGTAATCATACTGCCTCCCTTTAGCCCCGATTCTATTACGACAACCGCAAGCGACAGCCCCGCAACTATCCTGTTGCGCATGGGAAAAGACGCCCTGTCGGCGCGCTGGCCCAATTTAAATTCCGAAACAACCGCGCCCAGTTTCGAAATTTCTTCGTACAGTTTGGCGTTTTCGGGCGGATATACAACATCGGCCCCGTTGCCCAAAACCGCAACCGTTTTGCCGTTTGCCTCCAATGCCCCTATGTGCGCATACGAATCTATGCCGCGCGCCATTCCGCTTACAACGCAAAAGCCGGCCCGGGCAAAATCCCTTGCAAAGGCCCTGGCGCACATCTGCCCGTAAACCGAACAAAAGCGGGTGCCTACAATGGCAACGCAGGGCATATTCAATATGTCGGCATTGCCCCTAACGTAAAGGCCAACGGGCATGGAATCGAACGGGCGCAAACTCTGCGGATATTTTTCATTTTCGGAGCCTATATATTCGATTTTCAGTTTCGCCATTCTTTCAAGATAGGCATTGTCTATAATATTTGCGCTTGCCAAAATGCTGTCGGCGCACTTTTGGCGCATTCTTTCGACCTGCATAAGCTCGCTTTTTGACGCCGAAAAAACGTTTTCTACCGAGCCGAATTTTTCGAGCAGCCTCGAAGCCATTTTCGCCCCCACTTCCGGCACGGCCGCCAAACGCATATATTGAAAATCGCTATCGTTCATATTTTAATATATTGCAGTATTTCCGAGGCAACCACCGCGTTTTCGCCGCATTTTTTTGCGGCCTTGTTTGCGGCTTTGCCCAATATGGAATACGCCGCCAACGCAGCCTCGGGCGGCGAAATGTTAAATTCTTTGTTTGCAAGCAAAGACGCCGCAATGCCGGCTAGCATATCGCCCGTAGAAGCCCTGGCAAGGGCGGGAGTGCCCTCGGTGTTGACGACAATGTTTTCGCCGTTGCAAACCCTTACAAAACGCCCCTTAAGCATAACGGTTGCGTTGTATTGCTTTGCAACCTGCATTAGGCTTTGGTCGGAACAGTCTTTAGCCAGGCGCAAAAATTCGCCGTTGTGCGGGCAAATTAAAACGCGCCTGCCTGCGTCTTTGCATGCCTGCAAACATTCGGGGCAAATTGCGTCGGCGTCCAAAACAATCGGGCAGTTAAAACTTTTTATCAATTCAATAAAAAGAGTTCTTGTCTCCAATGTTCTGCCCGCACCCGAGCCCAACAAAAGCGCAGTAGATTTGCCCGCATATTTTACGATGTCCTTTAAACCCTCCAACGCCAGAAAGCCGTTTTCGCAAACGGGGCAAGGCGTCCACATAGCCGAGGGGGCAAAGCCCGCAAATGCAATATCCAAGCCCTCGGGCACGCATACGCGCAAAAGCCCTACCCCGCTTTTTAGCGCGCCCTTTGCGTTAAGCAAAACGGCGCCCTTATACTCGCGCGAGCCTCCCGCAATGGTCAAAAAGCCGTAGCTGCGCTTGTCGGTATCTGCACTGCGCAACTTCTTAAAAAAGCGCAAGCTTTGCCTTGTGTTGTAGATGTATTTTGGGGCTTTGCCTTTAAAATCGTCGAAAAATCCTATGTCTACATACCTTATGCGCCCGACATATTTTGCGTTGAAATCGCAAAACAAGGGCGATTTTGCAATGCCCGTTGCGTATGTATAGTCGGCGGCAAAGGCGGTTAAAGCTGGCTTTTCGCCTATGCCGAAAGGCATGTCTACGGCAATTTTATAGCTGCTTTGCAAAGCGTTTGCGGCGTTTACATACCCGCAAAATTCGGGGGAAAGCCCGCCGCTAAAGCGGAGGGCTGCAATGCCTTCTACTACAATGTCGTAGCGTTTTTCGGAGATTTCCGAAAGGCTTTTTCGCTCGGTGCAAAAGCCGTTTTCAAGCTCGCAAAGCAGCGTGCGCAAATTGACTCCCAACTTCGATTCGGCGAAAAACAGGCAAATGCAGACTTTGCATTTCGGGAATTTTTTGCAGAGCTTTAATGCGAAGGCCACGGCGTCGGCGGCGTTGTTGCCCTTGCCCAGCAAAAGAGCAATGCGCTTTGGTTTGCAGTTAGTCTGCTTAAAAAAATCCTTTGCTATTTTTTTGCCTACTTTCCTTATAACCGAAAGCGAATCGGCATTGGTGTTTTCGAAATATTCCTTTTCGAAATCGGCCGACTCGTGCAAATCCATTATGGGGGCTATCTTCATTTTTTATCCCGAAATTACCGCATAGGCCACGGCATAGTCTTTTAAATGGCTAAGGCTTATGTGCATTTTTTTGCCGCCCATAGCCAGCATTTTATTTTTTGCGCAGTCGTCCAGCACGGCGTAGGGCGCACCGTTTTCCGAATTTTGCACCGAAAGCGACTTCGGCGAAACGCCTTCGGCAAAGCCGCATTGCAAAGCCTTTGCCATTGCCTCTTTTGCGGCAAAGCGGGCGGCAAACCTTTCGGCGCTGTTTTTAAACTTGCTGCAATATGCAATTTCGCTTTCGGTAAAGGTCTTTTCGAGAAAGGCGCTGCCGTAGCGCAAAATCATATTTTGCACCCTTTCGACATCGCAAATATCAGTGCCTACAGCTACAACGCCTCCCTGAATACCGCTCATTTGCAGACAAGTTCCTTCATTTCGCGCACTGCACATTCCATGCCCACAAGCAGCGCCCTGCAAACAATGGTATGCCCAATGTTTAATTCGTTAAACTTGCCCAGTGTTTTAAAGTCTGGCAAATTTTTGTAGTTTAGGCCGTGGCCCGCGTTTACTATTAAATTTTGCTCTTCGCAAAAATTGCGTGCAACCTTTAGCCTTTGCTTTTCGGCCTCGAATTTTTCGGGGTTGTTCCAGGCGTTTGCGTAAGCCCCCGTATGAAGCTCTACCGCCTGCGCGCCCGCCTTTTTTGCCGCGGCAATTTGCCGCAAATCGGGATCTATGAAAAGCGAAACCCTAATGCCCGCGTCCTGCATCTTTTTTGTGGCGGCCATCACTTCGTTAAATTTGCCGACAACGTTTAGCCCGCCTTCGGTTGTTATCTCTTTGCGGTTTTCGGGAACAACGCAAACATAGTTTGGCTTATATTCCAGCGCCTTTTGCACCATTTCCTCGGTGCATGCCATTTCCATATTTATGGGGGCGTTTAAATTTTTTGTAAGGTTGAAAACGTCGCAGTCTCTAATATGGCGGCGGTCTTCCCTAAGGTGAACCGTAATAGAATCGGCCCCGCCTTTTAATGCCGCCCTTGCGATTTCGAAAATATCGGGTTCTATAACTATGCCCGAATTAAAATCGGTATCGCAATAGCGAGCCTGCCTTAACGTTGCACTGTGGTCTATATTTACTCCGAGTTTTGTCATTTTTTACCTCTACCTAAAAGTTTTCCAAAAAGACGGCGCAAAAAGCGCCAAAATTGCGTAAAGCTCTATCCTGCCCAAAATCATAACAAACGCCAGCACAAGCTTCGACGCTACCGACAGCGCGGAATAGTCCGAAAACGGGCCGAATTCGCCGAAGCCGGGGCCAACGTTCGACAAGCTTGCAATTACCGCCGACATTGCGCCCTCGAAACTGGTTTCGGGCTCGAGCATTGAAATTACAAGCGTTCCCGCAAAAAAGGCCAAAACATACAATACAATGAATGTAAGGATTTCCACCGAGCCGCTTTCGGTAAGCACCCTGCCGTTCAGCTTTACGGGGTTTACAAGCCTTGGCCTATACGAGCGCGCCAAGTGCGCCACCGCAAGCTTTACGGCGGCAACGGCCCTTGCAACCTTAAGCCCGCCGCTTGTGGAACCCGAACACCCGCCTATGAATATCAATACAAAAAACAGAATGTGCGTTATGGGTTTCCAGGTTTGGTAGTCGCAAACGGCATAGCCCGTGCTCGTCATAATCGAAACGCACTGGAACGCCGAAGTTCTAAAATTTGCAAGCGCATCGGAAAAGCCCGAATAGTTTTCGCGCGAAACGAACACCACAAAAGTCGAAAACGCCAAAACTGCTACATATGCAAAAAATTCGGTATTCCTTTTTATATATTCAAAATTGCCCCTTAAAAGCGAAAGTATGTATATAAAGCTTACACCGCTAACGAACATAAAGAATATCATGGCCCATTCCAAAGCGGGGTTGTTAAGCGAGCCTATGTTTTGCTCGAAGGTTCCGAAACCGCCCGAAGGCACCGTTGTAAGCATGTGGCAAAATGCGTCGAAACAGCCCAAGCCGCAAAGCTTGTAGCAAACGGCGCAAGCCGCCGACAAAAAAAGGTATACCGCAAAAATTCTGAAAACCCCGTTGCGGATTTGCCCGCTGTCGTGCTCGTACGACTTTGCGCTGGATTCGTACGAATACAGTATTCTTGCCGAAGCCCCCAAAAACGAGAGTATTGCCACAAACAAAACCACAACGCCCAAGCCGCCAATCCACTGGCTTAAAGAACGCCATAGAATAAGGCTGCGGGGGAAGTTTTCGACCGACGAAAATACGCTCGACCCCGTTGTAGTAAAGCCGCTTGCGCTTTCGAAAAATGCGTCGGCAAAATTAGCGTTTAAAATAAGCACATAAGGCAGCGCCCCGAAAAACGACGTAAACAGCCACGAAAGGCCTATAACGCACATGGCCTCGCGCTTAAAAAGCTTCATTTGCGCGCTTTTGCCGGGTATATAAAATATAACCGAAACCAAAATGCAAACGGCAAAACAGGTTATCCAATTCGGCAATGCCTCCTGCTCTAAAATAGAGTTGCCAAAATACGCGCACATGCACGCGCAAGCCCCCACGGCAATCGAGAGAGTGCCGAACACCATGGAAAGCATTTTAAATACAATCGGGTAGTTCATTAGTGGCCGAACATTTTTGCCGCAGCTTTTGCGTTGTCTTTCGAAACAATTAAAATTACGCTGTCGTGCGCGTTTATCACATCGTCTGCCTGCGGCACTTTTGCGTCGGAGCCCCTGACTAAAGCGGCAACTACGCAGCCCTTCGGCAGCCCCGCCTCCTTTAGCTGTTTTGAAACAACCTCGGCGCTTTCGGCAACCTTAAGCTCCATAATTTCTATGGAATTGTTCGAAGAATACACTATCTTTTCGCCCGCGTTAAGGCGTATTATGTCTAAAACCACATTCGCCGTGGCCTTTCTGGGCGAAACCGAAAGCTCCAAATTCAAAAACGCGCTCATATTGCCCAAAAGCTCTTCGTAGTCGGGCTTGTTTATTACAAGGCAAACATGCTCTACGCCCAGTTTTTTCGCCTGAAGCGAAGTCATAATATTGTCTTCGTCTTTTTTTGTGCACGAAATGAAATAGTCGGAGCTGCCTATTTGCTCTTCCTCCAAAAGCTGAAGGGAGGTAGCCGAACCGTTTATAACCGTAATATTCGGGAACTCTTCGGCAAAGGTTTTGCATTTTTTCAACGAAGGGTCTATCAGCCTAATTTTAAAGCGGTTTGCCCCCAATAGTTTTATTATGGAAATTGCAGTTTCGGTTGCGCCGTATATTGCAACGTCTACAATGTCGCCCATAAACTCGCGGTTAAAAAGTTTGCGGTAGTTATACAAACTTTCGGTGCTGCCGAAAAGCGTTACAATGTCGCCGCCTTTTAAGACGGTGTCGGGGCCCGCCACGTTTGCCGAAGTTTTGCCGCCCACATAGCCTATTCGCAAGTCTTTCGGCAAATCCAAATTTTTAAGAGGCTTGTTTGCCAGGCGCGAATTTTCGCTTACCAGCAACTGTTGCACCTCTATTTTGCCCCTGGCAAAAGTTTCTACCGCAACGCGTTCGGGGTTTCGTATAAGCTTTGCAAGCTCTACCGCCGAAAGAGCTTCGGGGTTAAGCAAATAGTCTATCTTAAAATACTGCTTGTAGTCTACAATCGAAGAATCCGTATAAACGGCGTCGTGAACCCTTGCTATTGCATGCGCCGCCCCCATTTGTTTGGCAATGGAGCACGCCAAAATGTTCGATTGGTCGTCGGAAGTCATCGACATAAAATAGTCGCAGTCGGCAACGCCGGCCTTTTGCAGGCATTTTGCGGAGGCGGCATTGCCTACAATAACCCTTACGTCCAGGCTGTTTTCCATTTCCTGGGCAACTTCCTCTATGGCCTCTATAAGCGTAACGTCGTATCTGGCTTCGCTTAAAACTTTGCACAAATAAGAGCCTACATCGCCCGAACCTGCCACTATTATTCTCATACTAAAAATAAGCTATCATATTTTGCATTTATTAAAAGAAAAAAACAATTTAGGACTTTTGCGCAAAAGGCGCCCTAAAAAAGGCAAACTTGCCAAAGCAAAGCCTTTAATTGCACAAAAAACGGCAAAAATACGGGGCAAATAAGCCCGCATGCGCATTTTTTGCAAAAAAGTGTTGATTTTTTAAAAATATGCTGTTGTATGGAACATTTAATAACTCACAACAAGGTATAAATTTATGTCGCAACACAACAGCTTGAAAAGCGGAAGTTCCGCATCGTCTAAGAACCGCAGCGTTCTTAAAAGATTTGAACGTATCGACTTGCTCACAAAGAGAGGCCAGTGGAAAGATAACGGCAGAGTTACAGCTCTTCCCAAAACAAAACCCTCGGAATAGTTTTTTATTTCGACACATTCCCTTTTGTTCAAGGCGAAGTTCCCTTTCGGAATTTCGCCCTTTTGTTTATTTAAGCTGCGGGCAAATATACTCGCATTTTTGACAAAAGACACCCCCTTGCGGAGAAAAACAAGCATTATCTCCGCAAAAGTTGCGGAGGTAATATATGTTAAAAATTTTGCCTATTTATAATATAGTGCGTCGAACGCCCTACACCATCTTTTAGGAGGACGCCTTTTGCGATGAGGTCGTTGATTTCGCGCGAGGCGGTGTCTTGCGAGCAGTCGCGGATATTCGCCCAACGCGACGAAGTCATTTTGCCGTCAAAGCCGTCGAGCAGTCTATTTATGAGTTTTCGTTGCCCTGCGCTTACATCTACATCTACAAGGTTTTGCCAGAATCGGGCTTTAAACACAAGCCTTTCGCTCGTTTTGTCGGCGTCGGAAATTGCTTCGAAAAGCGTATCGAAAAACCAGATTAGCCAGCCCGTTATATCGAGACCGCCTTTTTGTGTATGTTCGATTATATCGTAGTAATTTCGCCTGTTTAGCTCGATTTGCTTCGACATACTGTAAAAGCGCAGCTGCGATTTCTCGCACTTGGCCAGCATATACTCCGTAATTGCGCGGGTTATGCGCCCGTTGCCGTCTTCAAACGGGTGCAAGCTTACAAACCACAGGTGCGCGATTGCCGCCGCTGTTAAGTTGGGCTTTACCGAATATGTCCAGCGTAAGAATTTTGCGACTTCGTCGGCAATTATTTCCGCTTTCGGGGCTTCGTAGTGAATTGTTTTGCGGTTGCCGCGTTCAGAAACAACCTGCATTCGCCCGAATTTATCCGAGCGAAATTTGCCGACTTCTATTTCAGACATACCGCTCCACCCCGTCGGGAACAACGCCGCGTGCCACGAAAAAAGCCGTTCCTGCGTAAGCGGGCGCTCGTAGTTGTCGATGGCGTCCATCATCATGCGAACGACACCGTCAACATAACGGCTTGGTTCTGCGGAAGATTTGTAGCTTATATTTAGCCTGCGCGCAACCGACGAACGAACCTGTTCAAGGTTGAGATTTGCGCCCTCGATTTCGGAAGATTTTATGATTTCGTCGGAAACGCTGCTTAACACCTGTTCGTTTTTTACGTCGAAGCCTAAAGCTTCCATTTTGCCAAGCAGCTTGCCCTGCGCAAATACAGCCCGCGAAAGCGCAGATTGAATGTCCTCCGCATTCCAAACAAACTTAGGCCAACCCTTGCATTCGTAAATATACATACCCAACACCTCTTTTATCGACACTATCAAAACACACCTTGCGGAGAAAAACAAGCATTATCTCCGCAAAATATGCGGAGGTAAGTGGCAGATTCTATATTTTTACTCCGCAAAACACAAAATTGCGGCATATAAAAATAAAAAGGGAGACTGTCAAAATCGACAATCTCCCTTTAGGGCGCTTAAGTTTTTAAGCCATAAAAGGCAAAAAACAAACGCAACAAGAATATTATTTAAACAGCTTTTCGGCTGCGACAATATCCTCGAACTTTAAAACCATAACCGAGCTTTCGGGCGTTTGGGCGGGCATGGCATACGCATATTCTATGTTAAGCTTTTCGGCCTGTGCGCGTTCCAATATTTCCAGGAAACTACCCGCTTTGTTTGCAACTTCAATAGAAAGCACGTCTATAAGCTTGCACGATATTTTTGCGTTCGACAATGCCTCTTTCGCCCTTTCGGGGTCGTCTACAATAAGGCGCATAACCCCGAAGTCTTTCGTTTCGGCAATGGATATGGTTATAAGGTTTACGTTTGCCTGGGCTAGCACCTTGCAAACCCTTATCAGGTGCCCCGGTTGGTTTTCAAGAAATACCGATACTTGTTTTAATCTCATAATGCCAGCCTACTATATTTTTCGGTTGTCGTAAACTCTTTTCGCTTTGCCCTCCGAACGCGGCAGGCTGTGCGGCTCCATAAGTTTTACGTCTATCCTTATATTTGTTATGGCGGCTATGGCCGCCTGTATCTTTTTGCGAATCGCCTCCATTGCGGCAATGCTGTCGCTATAGCAATTTTCCTTAAGTTCAAGCTCCACCCTTACCGAGTCTAAGTCTTTTACCCTTTCAAGAACAATTCTATAGTTGGGGCTGCATTCCTCAACCCTCATCATTGCCGCCTCTATCTGCGACGGAAATACATTTACGCCCCTTATAATAAACATATCGTCGCACCTGCGGCCTATGCGGCGTATGCGGCGTATTGTTCTGCCGCACTCGCACTTTTCGGTATAAATGCTTGTTATGTCGTGCGTGCGGTAGCGCAAAACAGGCATTGCCCTTTTGCTTAGCGTTGTAAGCACCAATTCGCCCTCTTCGCCGTCGGGCAAAGGCGCTCCCGTTTCGGGGTCTACAATTTCGGGGTAATAGTGGTCTTCAAAAATGTGTATGCCGTTGTGGCATTTACATTCGCAGCCTACGCCGGGGCCGGCAATTTCCGAAAGCCCGTAAATATCGAAAGCCTTTATTGCGGTGTTTGCCTCTATGTATTCGCGCATATTTTCGGACCAAGGCTCCGCCCCGAATATGCCTACTTTTAGGTTTGTTTTCTTTAAGTCTACGCCCATTTTTTGCGCAACTTCTATTATGTGCACAAAATAGCTCGGAGTGCAGCTTATGGCGGTAGCGCCAAAGTCTTTTATAAGCATTACCTGGCGTTCGGTGTTGCCGCCCGAAGCGGGAACAACCGCGCAACCCAACGACTGCGCGCCGCCGTGCAGCCCCATGCCGCCCGTAAACAGCCCGTATCCGAAACTGTTTTGCAAAATGTCTTTGTTGCTAAGCCCGAAAGCCAGCATAGACCTGCGAACCGTGCTTTCCCATACGTTTAGGTCGTCTTGCGTATAGCCTACAACTATGGGCTTGCCCGTTGTTCCGCTAGAGGCATGCAGCCTTATAACTTCGTCCATACCAACGGCAAATAGGCCGAAAGGATATGTGTCTCTTAAGTCGCTTTTTTGCATAAAGGGAAGTTTAGAAATATCCTTTATGCTTTTAATGTCGCCGGGCTTTACGTTCATTTCGTCCATTCTCGAACGTATAAGCTCCACATTTTTATATGCGTGGGCAACCATTGCAACAAGGCGTTGCGATTGCAGTTGTTCAAGCTGCTGCCTCGGCAAAAAGTCCAATGCGCTGTCGGGGTGTATTGTCCCGTTTCTGTCGTTCCATGCGTGTGCCATAGTTATTTAGAATTCCTCCCAAGCATAAATGCGTCTTCGTTTGCCTTCCACAATTTTTCGGGGAAGAACTTTTTTAAAGCCCCAAGCCACTTTTCCAGCGGAATGTCGGTTAAATGCCTGCTTAATACGCCCAACATTGCAACGTTTACCGCCTTTGCCGAAGCCAGCTTCGAAACGTCGAAATCTTCGGGCTTAATAACCAGGCCGCCCTCTACCACTTCGGGAATGTAAACGTCCGACCATTCGGGCATCATCGACAAAAGAATGTCTATTTTGCCTTTTGGAATCATCGGGCTAAATACCTTTTTGCCGAAGCGTATGTCGCTGGAAATCGAGCCGCCCCTTTGCGACATTCCGTGAACTTCGGCCTTTTTTACGTCGTAGCCAAGCTCGAAAAGGATTTCGCTTAGCACCAAAGCGGCCTTTAAAACGCCCATACCGCCCAAGCCGGCAAGCCTTATGTTTGTAATTTTGTCGTCCATATTATTTAGCTTTCATTTTAGCCCACTTGGCCATTGCCAAAAGGCAGGGCTGTTTTAAGACAATAAGGGTTGTTTCGTTCTTGGCAAGGCACTCGGCCAAATAGGCTTTAAAGGCATCGCCCTCTTTTGCGGGGTTAAACGCCGCAACATTTTGCACGCCTATGCCCTTTGCAACGCTTTGAATGTCTACCTTATAGCACGGGGTGCCGTCCAGCTTTCTGCCCGTGCCGGGGTGTTCCTGCTGGCCGGTCATTGCGGTTGTAGAGTTGTCTACAACAATCACAACGTGCCCCGTTTTCGGGGTGTTGTAGACCATCTGCAAAAGGCCGGTCAAGCCGCTGTGCATAAAGGTTGAATCGCCTATTACGCTTACAACTTTTCTTGCCTGCTCTTCGGGCAAAACCTGCCTTAAGCCAAGCCCCATGCCAATGCTTGCTCCCATGCAAATTTGCATGTCCATTGCGCTAAGCGGAGGCATTGCCCCCAACGTGTAGCAGCCTATGTCGCCCGAAACAATGCAGCCCATATCCTTTAAAAGCTGAAAGCTAAATGTATGCGGGCAGCCCTTGCACAACTGCGGGGGTTTCGATTTCAATTTAGGCTCGTCGTACGACAAATCGTTTGCCAGCTGCGCTTTGGTTTTGTCTACATTCAATTCGCCGAAGTGCCATTTAATGTTCCTTTGGCGCAAGTTCTTTATGCCGTAGGCTCTGATTGCGTCGGTCAAATAGGGGTCGCACTCTTCTATTGCAACAACTTCGTCGTACTTGGCGCAAAATTCCTCTATCTTTTTAAATGGGAGCGGGTTTGTAAGAGCTATCTTTAAAAAGCCGGCCGTCGGAGCCGCCTCTCTTGCGTGCATATATGCAATACCCGACGAGATTATGCCCAATTTTTTGTCGGGCGAATCGGTCTGCACATTAAGAGGCGAATTGTTGTTCCATTCCTCTATGTTTGCCAGCTTTTCGCGCAGGCGATGGTGCGCGGGCTTTGCGTTGCCTGGCACCATAACGCGCATTGCTATGTTGCGCTCGAATTTTGCAACGGGCTTGGGCGCAATTTCGTTTTTATATTCAACAATGCCGTTTGTGTGGGCTATTCTTGTTGTAGTTCTTATAATAAAGGGCTGGTTGAACTTTCTGGAAAGCTCGAAGGCAAGCTTTGTAAAGTCGTAGGCCTCCTGCGCCGAAGACGGTTCCAGCACGGGCAAGCCGCCAATCTTTGCCAGCGAGCGGGTGTCCTGCTCGTTTTGGCTCGAGGCCATTCCTGGGTCGTCGGCAACAACGGCAACATACGCCCCCTGAATACCGCTATATGCCGCCGTAAAAAACAGGTCTTGGGCAACGTTAAAGCCAACGTGCTTCATTGTAACAATTACCGAGCTTTCGGCAAAGGCAACTCCCAATGCGGTTTCGGCCGCAACTTTTTCGTTTGGAGCCCATTGGGCATCGCCGCCAAGCTCCGAAAAGGTTTCCAAAATTTCGGTAGACGGCGTTCCGGGATACCCCACGCCGATGGCACACCCAGCGTGAAGTGCGCCCAAGGCAATAGCTTCGTTACCGCTTAACAATCTTTTTTCACATTCTGCCATAATAAATTATTCTATATTGCCGCCTTATTTGACGTCTAGCAACACAAAAAATATAAAATTTAAAATTGAAATGCACTACAAATGGGTTCAATATCCAACCCATATATAATATACACACAAAGATATGCAAGAAACTCAAACTTCCGAAATAGCCCAAACCAACAATAAAAGCTCGTTTTTGCCCGTGGCGTTGTCGCTTGTGGCATTGGCTTTGGCAGCGGCCGCCCTGTTTTTGGCGGTAAACTCGGCCAAAAAGCTCGACAGTGCCCAAGAGGCACTTACCGTTAAGGCCGACAAGGCAATAGCGGCCTCGGTTGAAGTTTCGAACATAACCCCCAAACTGCAAAGCCTGGCAAACCAGCTAAACGAAGTAAGAAGCTCTACAAAGGCGGCCTCGAACAAAACGGTTAGCGACGTAAAATCGGCTTTGGAATATTATTCGAAACTTATAAACGAAAATAGAGAGCTTATTTCGGCCAATCAGGAAGCCCTAAAAACAATAGCTTTGGAATTAAGGGAACGCCCCGCAAAAGCGCAGGCAAAAGCAAAGGTGCAAGCCGGCGAACAACAGGCCGCTTCCCAAGAACAGCAAAGCGCAAACACGGAACAAACCGAGCAAAACGCGACAGCTTCAGCTTCGGGCACAAAAACATACAAAATTAAAAGCGGCGACTATCTCGCAAAAATCGCAAAGAAGTTTAAAGTTTCGATAAAGGCTTTGCAAGACGCAAACCCCGGCATAGAGCCTTCAAAACTTCAAATCGGGCAGGAAATTAACATTCCCCAACAATAGCATATAGCAAACCTGTTTTATGAGCGAAAACTGCGAGCCTAAAAAGTGGAAGCTTTTAAGCAAAAAGCTTTTTAGCGCCTGCAGGGTATTCAACATAAACGAACTTACTTTCGAGCACCCCGACGGCCGCAAAGACAATTTTTACGTTTCCGAAACAAGCGACTGGGTGCAATGCCTTGCCCTTTGCGAAAACAACACCAAAATTATTCTTGTTAAGCAATTTAGGTTTGGCACACAAAATTTTTCAATAGAGCCTTCGGGCGGAATTATAGACAAGGGCGAAAGCCCCCTGCAGGCCGCAGCGCGCGAGCTTGCCGAAGAAACGGGCTATACGGGCAACACCCCAATTCTCCTGGGTTCTGTTTCGCCAAACCCCGCAATAATGAGCAACAAAACCCATTTTGTTTTGATTGAAAACTGCAAAAAAACTCTCGAAACAAAATTCGACAAAAACGAGGAAATAAAAACCCTTGTTTGCGACATAGCCGAGCTTGACAACCTTATATTGTCGGGGCAAATACACCACTGCATATCGGTAGCGGCAATATACTATCTGCAAAAATACCTAAGCCGATGCCGTTAAGTAGCGATTTAGACGGGCTTTTAAGCGAATTTCGCTGTATGCCCTATTTTGGGAGCAAGGCAAAAGCCCACTACACAAAAGGCAAAGCCGAACCCCTAAACGACATTGTTGCCGACATTTTCGAGAACCTAAAAATAGGGCAAAAAACGCCGCAACAGGTAATTTTGGAGAACTGGAAAAACATTGTATACGGCAACCTTGCAACGCTTAGCAGCCCCGCCCTTATAAGGGGCAATGCCCTATACATACGCACCGAAAACCCCATTGTGCGCCAAAACCTAAGTTTCGACCGCAGGGAAATCCTGAAAAACATAAATTCGCTAGACTGCTGCGAAAACATCAAAGAAATCAGGTTTATGTAGCGGCAAATGTTGCCCGCTAAATGAAACGCCCCAGCCTGCTACGCTATTGCTAAGAGTATTAGGTTTATAAGGTAATCAAGTCTGTGTTTTATACCAAATACACAAAAAATATTGTGGAACAAAATTCGGATTTGTTTATAACTTCCTGCAACACAATGGAATCATAATATAATGAATATGATTTGACAAACAATAAATCATTTCTATGCTTGCTTCCGTTATGAAAGCTATGGTTGTTTCGTTTACTTCGGTATCTGCGCAACAACTGAATTTCATTCAGAATAAAAATTCGGCAGGGAAAGCTTCGCTTACTTCCGATGCATATTATTCGAATTTTGTATTAGGCACGGCAAACTTCTCTCCTGAACTACGTTTGCCTGTCCAGATATTTTATGATTCTTCCGTAAAGGAAGAAGGTCTCGCAGGATTCGGCTGGAAAATCCCCCAACTTGAAAGTTCGGCAACGCCAAACGAACACGGCGCTGTTTGGACTACCCCGTGGGGCGAGAAGGTATTCTTCTATTCCCGTAAAAACACCTCCCGAGATGTCCTAAACCTCTATAACGAGCGCGAACGCGAAAATGCCTACTTTTCTCCGTTTGCCGATTGGACAGCCAATGGACGCGCCGACAGCGGTTCATGGACAATATACGGACGCAAGGATATGCGCGGGTGGAAATTTATTTATACTGATGCCAAATTGCGCAAAATCGAAGCACCCTCGGGACAATGCCTCTCGTTTGTCTACAATAATGGAAAATTAGTCTCTGTTGAACAGCTTGGTAGAACGTTCATTGAATTGAAATACGGAGAAGATAAAAATCTTTCTGAAATTTTTATAAACGGAGTCTCCAACAAATTTGTTTTTTCAGACGGCAAGGCGCAAATATTGCCGGAAACGCTTGCAGGCAGGGAAGAGTATGTAGAATCAAAGTTTTTAAGCAAGGTAGGACGCAATGGCTTGAACCCGCTGGAATTTTCCTACGACAGCGCGGGCTACCTTGCCCAAATAAGGCGTGGTAATTACGTTGACAACATTTCCGCGGAACATGAAAGCCTTGCGCAGCGCAAAGACTACTTAAAGAAGGTTGCGGCGGCAAAGAAAGCAAAGAAAAGCGTAAACAATATAACAAAAGAAGCGACAGCGGGCAGGATACTTTCGGATTCGCAATACGTTTATTCATACCCTACTACAAATAAGACAGGTAATGTTGTCATAGAAAACAAACTTGGACAAAGGGAAACTTACGGTTTTGACGCTCAGCGCGGAATAGCAGCGCACACAGACTTCTCAAGCAGGACATTTACTACATATTATTTTATGCGTTACGATGTCGCTTACAACGGCAAAGTGCGACAAATTGTGGACGATAAAA
Source organism: uncultured Opitutales bacterium (assembly GCA_934660865.1). Classification (GTDB taxonomy): domain Bacteria; phylum Verrucomicrobiota; class Verrucomicrobiia; order Opitutales; family Intestinicryptomonadaceae; genus CAKUIA01. Next base: position 44,030 of record CAKUIA010000015.1, on the reverse strand, counting down.
AGCGCGTTGTGGCAAGCTATCGCTATGACAAGGATACAGGCAGAATTACGAGATTTCGCGACAAGGCTAAAAACGACATAAACTTTCATTACGATGCAAGAGGCAATTTGATTCAAATTTCCAAGCGTGGCGCGGAAGATGAGAAAGCAATACCAGTGCGCAGTTTTTCCTATAACAAGGGAAATTTGAAGCCCGCAAAGATAAACGAGCTTAACGAACGAGGCGAAACGGTAAAAATTACTTCAATACAATACGACGAGGAATTTCGCCCTGTGCATATAGACGACGGGAGAAATTCTTTAAAGATTGCATACAATTTTTACGGTTATCCATCAAGGATTGTAAATTCACACGATCAGGAGACAAATTTTGTTTACGACCAATACAACCGGCAAATAGTAAGGGAAAGCAACGGCATAAAGCTTCATACGGATTACGACAAAAACGGATTTCCGATAAAAAGCCATTCAAAATTTGGCGACGAACTTCTTTCCTCGGTTGAAATGTCATACGACAAGAACGGCGCTACGATTTGCTATAAAGATCAAGACGGATTGGGAAAACAATATGAACGCGACGCTTTCGGTCGCGTTGTAAAAGAAACTTTCCCCGACAACACACAGGTGCAATACGCATACACCGAACTTGGCAGACTTGAAAATGTCATAGACCAGAGCGGGCACGAAATAAAATTTGCTTGGAATAAACACGGTCTTGATTCACGTACGACTGCGGTAGGGCAAATTACGCAGAATTATTACGACGAGTACGGCAGGCTTGTCGGAGTTGATTCACAATTCGAGGGGAAAAAATCCGACAGGTCGTTTTCTTATAAGTACGATGACTTAGACAGGCTTGTGGGCATCTCCTATGGATCGTCGCAAAACGAAACTCTTAAATACGACACTTGGGGTAAGGTAATTGAAAAGTCGAAGAACGGTCTTGTTTCCAAGTTTAAATACGACCACTTCGGCAGGCTTGTTGAAAAATCCGAAGGCGGTGCAATCACAAAATACGCCTACGACAATTACGGCAAACGTCTTAGCCGCGTCCTCATAAAAGGCAAAGAAGTATTGGACGAATACAATACCTACGACAAGTTCGGACGCATTGTTAAGACAGAATCAAACGGCAAACTGGTCGAATATGTCTATAATAAAAAGAACCAACTTTCGGAGCAAATCATAGACGGGAACAGGGTAGTTTTTGAATATACAAAACTTGGACAACTTGCGGGTAAAACCCTGTTTGATAAAGACGGCAAACTACTTTCCGAGCTTAAATATTTTTATACAAAAAGTGGCAAATTAACTTCGCGCCTTGCCAATGGAAAGTTGCAGGAATACAAGTACGATGCCAAAAATCAGTTGCTTGCAGTAATAGATATGGAAAGTAAAAGCGCCGTAGAAGAATATGTTTATGATGCAAGCGGCAATATCTTAAAAAAGACAATTAACGGCGAAACGACCACCTATACATACGATGCCGCAAGCCAACTTGTAAACAGTATCGCCCCCGACGGCAGGGAAACGAAATACGCCTACGACGCCGCAGGCAGAATGATTCGGGAGGGCGACAAAACCTATGAGTACGGCTGGCTCGATAAGGTTATACGTGTCGCCGAAAACGGCAAAACGCTTGCCAATTTTGAATATCACAATAACGGACAAATCGCCAAAGCAAAGCGTGAAAACGGTGTTGAGACCTTCGAGTGGGACGGCTTGGCGTTGATTGAACGCAATGGGATTAAGTATATCAATGAACCCCACGCCAACGGCGGAAATCCTGTTCTTGCAATAGGTGGTACTACCGAAGCGATATTTACCGATATGCTTGGGACAAGCTTAGGTATGACAAAATGCAATGGCTATTCCGCTATTGACAAAACGAGCTTTGGAGCTGATACTTACGATAAATCGTCATTCTTTACAGGCAAACCGCATGTTGAAGATTTAGGTTATGTGTTCCTTTTGCGCAACTATCGCGCGGACATGGGCAAATGGCTATCACAAGACCTTGTAGGCTATCCCGACGGTTGGAATAACTTTGCGTATTGTAATAATCAATCAACATGTACGATTGATTTGTATGGTGCATATGACTTGGCAGACAGCGCATATGTCAGCATTAAACTAGAAAATGGTACAACAAAAGGAGGATATGTATCGAGCCGTCAAGACATAAGCAATATATTAAATAATGCGAGTAGTTCAAATAAAATAACAGATTTTACGTATACAGGACATGGTGCTTCAGATGGAGCGGGGCTTGTTGTAAATTCTCAATCGGGATATTATATAACAGCTCGTGATTTTGGAAACCTCTCCTCAAATTTTGCCGAAGGTGTAAATATAAAACTAAATGCACGTTATCAAGGTAATTATTTGAGTGAATATCTTTCCGGAGTAGGCGTAGTTGCAAATATTACTGGATTCACAGGAGAATTGATACCAATAGGTCCTCTTTCATGGGAAACAGTATTTAGAGACCCTAGAAAATTTTTTAGGGGAACATGGAAAACTTTATCGGAATAATATGAAAAAAATTCTTTACATCGTTATTTTATGTATAGGAATAATAGTCCTATTGGCTGTTTCCTTACCCACTTATAAGGCGACTAGGGCGGAGGAAACCGTAAATGTAGAGGCATTTAATATAATAACTAAGTGGCAAAATAAACTAAGAGACGATAGTCCTTTTGAACTTTCTACTTTTTCATCGCTCTTTACTTCAAAAGATGTATTAAATGAAGTAAATTTATATGAAGAAAAAATGAGAAATTTTTATAATATATCACCTAAGTCTAATATTTCAGCTGTCGGTGAGCTTATGAAAATTCAAAAGAAAAATTTTATTTTGGATGTAAATATAGACAACTTTTTCCTCATAACAAAATTTACCGCCAAAAAGCGATATTGGCATTGGTTATACGGTGCGTTGATCCCTATAAAACAATATAATACGCCAAAATATGCATTCATTCGCTTGGGATATGATTGTAGAATTAATATAATGGAGTCTTTTATTGGAGAAGATTCTTTTATTTCCATCCTAGATATTGACGAGAATACTGGAGAAATTTTAAATAAAACAGTAGAGCATGTTTTTATTGAGATAATGAAATCAAAAAAGTAATCATATGATATTACAGTTATATAACATGAAGGTTCTCTTCGGTGGTAGAAATTGGAGCGGGGACAAGGCGATAAAAACATTCAACTTTGATGTTCTTGCAGATAAGTATTCTCTAATACTTCTTTCTCCGTCCTTTAAAGACAACGAATACTGGCAGCCCGAAAAGTGGTCGGGCAAAGCATTAAAGTCAGCGGTTAAGTCTTTAGAGAAGAGATTTATACTAAAGCCCCAAAAGCTTCTGTTTTCCCGCACAATACGACAACTGTAGTAAAAGAAATGACCGACAAAGGAATTTCAGTGGACTCAATAACGAATAAGCGTATGGAAAAGTTTACAGGAGGTCTAAAGTGGGGGAATTCCTTTTGGAACGACAAAGGAGATTATGGAAATGCGACGTTCCCGTTTGCTACACTAGAATTAAGAAAAGAAATGTGCATATTGACGAGAACGATTTTTGGGGTTACATCCATTTCATATGTTCTACCTATTAAGGATATTAAATATGTAACAATAAAATCATTCTTATTCTTTAAAGGAATATTGTTTGTTCACGACAACTGTAATATTCCTAAGTATTTACTGTTTTGGACAATACATCCACAAAGAATATGCAATAAACTAAATTCATTAGGAATATGTGTTAAATGACAGGGTACTTAGGTAAAGTTTGCATATATTTATGTATTTGTTGCTCTTTTGTGGGTAACACGCTGTTCTCTCAAGTTTTCGATACTCTGCAAATCAAAACTTCCGCAAAGGAGAACCCAACGGCAACATTCCGTTGCCGTGTTCCCGCACAATACGACCAATCTTCAAAGGTTAAATACCGCCTGCTGGTATATTTCGGCGGGCGTAATACGACCGGCGAACATGAGGTTAAAAATCCCACTTGGACAAATTGGTGCGACAAAAACGGGGTGTTCCTGATAGTCCCGTCGTATAAGAACGACAACTATTGGGAACCCCAAAAGTGGTCGGGCAAAGCCTTGTTGGAAGCTATTGTCCAACTCAAAAAGAAATACCCCAATATTTGCGACGACAAACTCTTGTTTTACGGATATTCGGCAGGGGCGCAGTGTAGCAACCTCTTCCCTGCTTGGATTCCCACAAAGACGAGGGCATATGTCTCGCACGCTTGTGGGGTATTTCATAAACCGAACGATAAAATGAAAGGCGTTGCAGGGCTTTTGACCTGTGGCGACGCCGACAGGCAAAGAATGGTCATAAACAACCGTTTTAGAGCCGCCTATCGAAATCTCGGCGTAAACATCTTGTGGAAGTCGTTTCCCAACCACCCGCACGATGTCCCGCAAGGGTCTACATACCTTGCCCAAGAGTTCTTGGAATTCTACCACAAGCTCTATGCAAATGACTTGGACAAATCGGTTCCCAAATCGAGAGAAAATTTAAAGCCGCTTTTTGTAGGTGACGACCAAGACGGAGTAGTCTACCCTATCGACTCGCCCGCCGCCAAGCAAATTTACGAAGAAGATAGGGTGTTCTTCTTTTCAAGGGAGCTTGCAGATGCTTGGGTGAAAAGTGCCGCCATGCCATGAGGTTTCTGCTTATCATACTCTGCCTACTATTGCCGTTTTCGCTCCCAGCCGAAATAAAGCATATGGACGTAGACGGTATTGAATTCGCCTACCGTGTTCCCGAAAAAGTCGGAAAAGATTCGCGGATAATGGTGCTCTTCGGCGGAAGAAATTGGCAAGGAGAAAAGGCGTTAAAGGCATTCAACTTTGACGCCCTCGCGGATAAATATTCCCTAATTCTGCTATCCCCGTCATTCAAAGACAACGAATATTGGCAGCCCGAAAAGTGGTCGGGTAAGGTTTTGCTAAAAGCAGTAAAACGGCTAAAGACAAAGTTCAACCTATCGAACCAAAAACTGCTGTTCTACGGCTATTCCGCAGGTGGACAATGTTCGAACTTGTTTTATAATTATATGCCCAAGCAGGTAGAAGCGTGGGGGCTGCACGCGTGCGGAGTTTACCCGCAAGTAGCACAAAAGAACGGCGTGCCGGCATTCATTACCTGCGGCATGCAGGACGCCGACCGTGTCCGTATCAGCAAGACATTCATCTATAAGTACCGCGAAAACGGCGGTTCTTTGATTTGGAAACCCTACAATGGTGGGCATGAACTGAACAAAGAAGCCTTGGATTTTGCCCGCCAATTCTTTGACGATATTTTAAGCAAACACACTCGCCCGATTTATATCGGCGAAGACGAAACGGGAATTGTTGTTCCAGCCAAGAAAGCATCAGAGATTGACGTAGAATTCCGCAATCCGCTATATTCCGAAGCACTGAAGAAACTTTGGGAGGCACAGTAAATGGAATTTACCTACGAAGGCCTTGTTCGCTATGGTTTCGGGTTCTACAATCCAAACCACGCCGCCGCGTTGATATGTGTGGTGCTACCGTTTGTGTGGCTACTATTCTTACAACCCCAATTTTGGAAGAAGTTTGCCGGATTTTTGTTATCTGCCGTTCTTGTGTATGCGTTGGCTACAACTTATTCAAGGTCGGGACTGGTAGTTTTGGCGTTAGAAGCGGTTGCCTTTTTAGCTGCGACAAAGCTTAAAAGCTGGGAACCGTTTGCCGTATTGGGGGTAATTGTCGTCGGAGTGGCTGTTGTGTTAGGTGTTTCAGAGCGTTTCACAATAGATGCTTCGGCCAGCAACAGACTTCAAATTTGGCAGGCTGGGCTTTCTATATTTGCGGCAAATCCATTCGGTGTGGGATTGGGTAATTCTGGAAAAATTGCCATGGCATTCCTGCTCCCCGACGGCATAAACTGCCGAACGCTCGTAAACAGCCACCTTACCCTGCTCTGCGAATACGGAATTTTTATCTGTGCATTGTGGCTTACTTTCATTGCATACGCCATATCTGGAGGCTTCAAAAAGCCATCGCGCCTAAAAATTGCGGCTGTTATAGCCTTTTGCGGACTATCGGTTTCTGCGACATTCGCCAGCGTCTTTGATTTTGAAGTATTGTTGTATCCGCAAAGATTTGGGCATTTCACACCTTTAAACGTAGTAATGCAATGGGTAAACTTTGTGGCATTCCTCGCACTGGGAACGTATTTATGTTTTGGAGAGTTTTCCCTAAAACGGGTTGCTGTTTCTTTTGGTGTTTCGTGTGCCGCCCTCTTGGGATTATTTGCCATAAGTAAAACGCTTCCACAGTCCCCCAAATACCAGCAACTTGATGGAATTGAATTTGTGGGATTTACCGAAAGTACCCCGCAAAGGCTTACCCTCTTCGATGACGATTACACCCTAAACTCTGCTTGGGATTTTATAACATCTCACGGCATAGGCAAAGATTGTGCAATAGCCTTGCAGCCGTTTTGCGGCGAAGCATTACCTAACGCTTCCGCAAAAGAGTACATACTCTTCGGGAACTGCTCCGATTTTGCAAACACTACAAAAACCCCTTGCGTTTTGATAAAACCCTCACCCTACCTTACCCCACAAGGCATAAACATCTCTGCGATTTACTTGCCCAAATGGGATAAGACGTATGAACGGCTCAGAAGACAAACGCAGAACATTCAAAAATTGTATTGAAGCCCCATTAAGCTGCTGTCGGGTTTAATAGCATCTGCTTGCAAGTATCGTGCAACAGAATCAAAATATCGCCCCATTGCAATATTATTAACATACAGACATTCAACATGTTAAACAAATGTTAAAAAACAATCTTAACCATTCCGTCTATATTACGCTATTAGACATAATATCGATTGTTCGAGATTTGTTTTTTGCAAAAAATTTGTCTACTTAAGTTTTCTAAAGGGGTTCGATTCTTTCCACTTAAGCTTAGATTTTTCGGAAATTTCGGCGCTTTTGCGCGAAATGCGCTTTGCGCAGGATTGCGCCCATTCAAAAAGATAGTCGGGGCTTACCGTTTGCGAGCCGAACGACGACACCGTTAACGCCAGCAGATTGTCGCGCGTTGCCACGGTGCAGTCTTGCCCGTGTATGGAGCAATACTGCTCTATAAAGTCGTCGGCGCTCATATTCGACGGTGTATAAACCTGCGAATATGTGTTAAGCCGCGTTTTGCGGACTATTTCTATGGTATCGCCCCTGCCGTCGAAAACAATGGTTACCCTTATATTGTCGGCGTCGTGAATGGGGGCTATTGCATTGCACAAAGCTTCTACTGCAATATCCTGCGAAACCTCCCTAAAAAGCCTCATCATTTGCTGGTTGGAATGTATAACGTTCCAGCCGTCAACAAGCAGGTGCATTTTTCGCCAAATAGCCCCTTTCTACAATGTCTACAATTTGTTCGGCCAAAACTTCCTTTTCGGCGTAGGGCATATCCAATTTTTTCCCGTCTGCAAAAAATACGCTAACTTCGTTGCAGTCTTTTTCGAAAGCCCTGCCGTTCGAAACGTTGTTTGCTATAACGCAGTCGAGATTCTTTTCGGACAGCTTCTTTTTGGCATAGGCAGGCAAATTGTCGGTTTCGGCGGCAAAGCCCGCCAAAAACTGGTTGTTCTTGCGCCGTTTAGACAGCGTTTTAAGCACGTCTATTGTGGGCTCGAAAGCCACGTTAAACTGCATGTCGAACTTCTTTACCTTGCCCGAAAGCCTTGTTTTCGGCTTCATGTCGCAAACGGCCGCGCTTGCAATGAATATGTCGCAATCGTCAAAATATTCGGAGCACTTTTCGTACATATCCTGCGAAGTTATAACGCGCACAATGCTTGCGTTTTCCAAACCGCTTAAATCGGGCGAGCACGCCCCCAGCACAAGAACAACCTGCCAGCCTTTTTTTAGGGCGGCTTTTGCTATTTTTGTGCCGAATTTGCCGCTCGACGGGTTCGAAACAAACCTGACATCGTCGAAATACTCGCGGGTTGGCCCCGCATTTATCAAACATCTTACGGGCATATCTTAGGGCATACTTTACGCCTTTTTGCCTCTTGTAAAGAAAAATAAGAGCTAAAAAAATCGCCTTTTTTTAATAATTATATTGAAAAATGCACAATTAGGCATTTACTTTATATATAACCTTTTTTATATATAACGTTATAACACACTCACAATACTTATAGACCCTAATATCATGTTCCGAAAATATACAATTTTCATCGCTGGAATTCTCTGCGCGGCCTCGGCTTTGGCGCTTACCGACACGGCGAAATCGAACGCAAGCCTAAACGGCATTCGCTTTGCGCAAAGCGATGGCGCTGCAAAGAAACCCGCAAAAAAGGCAAAGGCCGAAACTAAAAAAGCGGCGGACACAAAAAAGACCGACAAAAAAGCGGCTCCGGCCAAGGCCGACGCAAAGAAGGCGGCTCCCGCAAATTCGGCGGCGCCCTCTATCCCCAACGAGATAAAGCAGATGGGCATTAGCGCGCTTAACACCGAAATGAAGAACCTTATTGCGGCAAAAAAGTTTGTCGAGGCGCGCCCCTATGTAGACGAACTTTTAAAGAGGTTTGCAGGCTCGGAAAACACCGACGAATCGGCACGCAAGGCGGTTCCCACATTGTACTACTTTAAGGCATACAGCTTTTTCCAGGACTATGCGAACACGCGCGACACCAAGTCGCTTAACGAATCCATAAAGTGCCTAAACAAAATCCTTTCCCTGCCGAAATCCGACTCGTCGAGAAACGCAATCGACCTGCTTTCGACATGCTACATACACCAAAAAAAATACAAGCAGGCCGCCGACACTTTGGGCAAGCTGCTCGAAAAACCCTATGTTAACGACCTTTCCGACAAGGAACGCCTTGGCATAGTGCGCCGTATCGCGCAAAGCCTTTATTCAATGCGTTCGTGGAAGGGCAGCGACAAGTGGTTTACAATGCTCTTAAACACTTCGAAGCTTCCCGAAGACAAAATTTTGGCGGCTTCCGGCCTAATTCAAAGCGCAATCAGCGAAAAGAAGTACGACAAGGCGAAAAAATATTTCCCCTACATGGTAATCAACGAGCCCGCCAGATACGACGTTTCGTTGAACGTTGCCCTTTTGCAGGCCGCAATGGACTTGGCAACCGACAAGGTGCACGAATACAACACCGCAGCCATTTTCTACAGCATGGTTTACGACCAAGACCAGCTTATTGCATTCTTTGAACAATATAAGAAAAAGCTTTCTTCGCAGTTGGAAAAGGTAAAGGCCATAAACCCCGACAACCCCGCCATTGCCGACTTAAACGGCAAGATTTTGATTGCCGAACAACAGCTTAACATGCTAAGCCAGGCAAAGCCCTACACCGAATACCTGATGTTCGGCAAGGCTCAAAACTACCTTAAAACCGAGCGCGACTACGAAAGCTTTTGGGCATACAAACAGCTTATCGACACATTCCCGAAAAGCTCGGAAATGGAAAACTACTACTACCTTGCCTTTTTGGGCGCATATAAAATCGGCAAATCCGACGAAATGTTCAAGCTCGGCCAAACCTATATGGAAAAGTTCCCCAAGGGTCGCTATATAAAAGACGTTTCGCTGCAAATTGCAATTTACTATAACGAAAAGGGCATGAAAGACGAATTCTTTGCCATAGCAAAGGAATTTGTGCCCAAATATCACAAAGACAAATCCTGCGAAAGCATGATTTACCTTATGGGCAAGGCCTGGATAGACGACCAAAAATACGACGAGCTAAAAGTTTGCTTTAAGGGCTACCTTGCCGACTACGGCGCTTCGCCCATTGCCGACGCCCTGTTGTATTGGTCGGGTTTGGCAAACTTGGTAACGGGCTCTTTCGACAACGCCTTCAAGGATTTCGACCGCCTTGTTTCGAAGTTCTCCACAAGCCCCTATGCCGAAGACGCCACCTACCGCCGCGCCATTGCGGCCTACGGCAAGCAGGACTTAAACTTGGCGCAGGACTTGTTTGCAAAGTTTATCGACACCTACATGGGCAACGAACTTTGCGGCGAAGCCGAATTCTTCTTGGGCGATATCAACTTAGGTTCCGGCTACGTTAAGGAAGCCCTGCACCACTACGCCGAAGTGGAAAAGAAAACCTCCAGCCAAAGCTATATAGACCAATCGTACTTCCAAAGCATTTCCATCTACGAAAAGGCCGACGACAACGCGGCCATAATAAAGCTGGCAAACCAGTACGAAAAGAAGTATCCCAACGGCAACATTGCCATGATAGAGTTCTACAAGTCTGCGGCGTTTTCGAGAAGCGCACGCCAAACGGAGGCTTTGCTGGAATTGAAAAACCTTATAGAAAAATACGGCAACGACAAACAGCTTGACGGCGTAGACAAAGCCCTCGAGCGCTATGTTGCAGACTACCCGAAAACAAAAGCCACCCTCGAAGCCTCGGTAAAGTTCCTTAAAGACGTTATCGGCGACGAAAAGCTTTTGAACACAATGGTAACAAACCCCGCCGAAAGATACAGGTTCTTCCTTAAAAATTCGAAGATAGACAACTCGCTTTATCTTAAATTTAAGAGCGACGAAAAATACAGCGTAAACCTGTTGAACGACAAGAAACCTTTGCAGGCTTTGCTTAAACACTACGAAAAACAGCTTTCGATGTTCCCCAAGCAAACTCCCAAAGATTTTTACGCTTCGCTTTTAAAGTCTTCGGAAGGCAAAAAGCCTACAATGTATTACAGAATGATGATGGCCTTGGACAAGTTCTGCAAGGCACCCATTCCCGCAAAAGCCTTTAACGAAGACGACTACAAGCTTGCAAGCCCCGCAACCCTTATTTGGATTGCAAAGCACAACGAAGCCTACGGCGTTGAAGCGGCAAAGAAAACATACCAGTATGTTCTCGACAGCGAAAGCGACGCCCAGTATATGCTTGAAGCCATATTGGGCTTGGCAAGCCTCGACGAAAAACAGGGCAAGTGGGAAGACGCTTTAAAGCAATACATTCGCGCCGAAGAGGAATATTCCACCGACCCGAAGATTGCCCAGGTTGCAATCAAACACGGCGAAATGCTCGTAAAATTGGGCAGATACAACGAAGCCGACAAAAAGTTTGAAAGCATACGCAAAACTCCCGATTGGCGCGGCGAACCCTACGCTGCCGCCCTTTACAACCAGGCACTGTTGGCCGAACGCGCAAAGAAGTACGAAAAGGCTTTGAACTATTACGACAACTGCGCAATAGGCTACTCAAACTGCCTTAAGTATTCGGGCAAAGCCGCCCTGGCCGAAGCCAAATTGTTGGTAAGAATGGGCGACATAGAAAAGGCAAAGGAAACCTGCGACGCGTATTTAAAAACCCCCGATGCCGCGGCATCTCCCGAACACGACCAAATTGTAAACTACAAAAACACCCTATAATATCAGGCATATTTTAAGATGAAAAACATACAAAAACTTACGGTAGTTACGGCGTTGGCACTCCCCGTCTTCGCAATGGCGGCCGACAACGCAAAGCCCGAAGCCCCCAAAGCCGTCATTACGGCCGTAGCGCAAGGCCAGTCGCAAGACAGGTCTTATATGAACGACTTTGCGGGAGCTAAACCCGTGCTTACCACCTACGACGAAGCAACGCAAAAGGAATCTAAAATGCGCTATGTTAAGTCGGAAATCATCAAGGGCGTTGTGCACTATGCAATGGCCCCCGAGGGCGCGGCCGAAGGCGGCGAAATGCTTATTCCCGCAAACAGAACGGGCATAAAGTTTACCTACAAAGCCGACGGCGACTTGGCAATAAAGATTAAAGACGCCGTTTTAAGCGGCAACAACGAAGCGGCAATTAGCATGATGAGAAAGGGAATTTACCCCCTAATACAGCTTTTGCCCGCTCCGGAATCGCTAATGGCAATACACAACGATGTTCTTAATTTTACCGACCTGCTAATCGACGCGGGGCGCGTAAACGAGGCATACGCCATTATGATGTCGCTGGACTACGCAAAAATTAAGCCCCAATTTTCGGCACAGGCCGTAAAGCTTATCGGCGAGCTTACAAAGCTTGGCCGCTACGACGAAGCCCTTAAGCTTGCCGACAAACTCTCGTTTGAAGGCGAATTTGCGGTGCTAATTCCCGACTTTTTGGACTCGCTCGACACAATCAGAAACGCGGGCAAAATAAAGGAGGTTTCGAGGTGGTATGCAAAATTGCAGTCGCTTAAGGAAAACCCCGACAAGCTCGCGTGCACCTTGTGGATGCTCTACTGCGACATCAGCTCGGGCAACCTGGTTTCGGCAAAGGTTTTCGTAAAGTCTACAACAATAAAAAATATCGACAGAAAATCTCCCGTATTTTCTCTTGCGCAGATGATAAAGGGCATGCTGCTTACAACGTCGAAGCAGTACAAAGAGGCTCTCGAAAACTTCTCGGAAGGCATAATATACGGCAAGCCCACCGACCAATGGATGGCGGAGCTTACCTACAACACCGCTTTGTGCTATAAACAGATAAAAAAGCCGCAAGTTGCAAAGGAAATATTCGAGGAACTGGGGCTTTTTTACCCGAACAGCGTGTTTACAAAACAAGCCAAAGCGCAAATTGCCCTTATAGAAAAGGAAGCAAAAACCGCCCCCGCACAGGAAGAATAATTTAATATTTATAAACAACCTATGAAAATACATCATTTTAGGCCAAAGAGACAAAAGGACACTTTGCTCTATCAAATTATGTTGATAGTTGCAGTTTTGCACGTTGTAGCGCTGCTTGTATTGGGCAGTGTTATAATAAGCCAGCAAATAATAAATCCGCAAGAAGAGTTTAAAGCCCCGCCTCCTGCCGAAAAGGTTAGCAACCAAAAAAAGCAGTATCAGACAAAGGCCAGAAACAACCAAAGAAGGTCGCAAAAGCTTGCAAAAAGAATTCAAATTCAAAACGCCAGAGTTTCGAATGTAAGCAACGTCAACATTAGCCTGCCCTCTGGCTCCATTGCAGGCGGCTCGTTTACGGGAACTCCCCCGCCCAAAGGCTTTGGCGATTTGGATTTAACCGCAACAAACGTAAGCTTGATAGGTATCCAATCGAAAACCGAAAAGGTTTTGATTGTAATAGACGCCTCTTCGTATTTGATGAACGAACAGCGCGGCGGTTTGGAAACATACAAGGTTATTAAAGACGACGTTAAGCGCCTTGTAAACGCGTTGCCGCCCACGGTATTGTTCAACGTAATGGCTTACTCGACAACGGCGGGTATATACATTAACCTGTTCAGCCGCGAAGGGCTTATTCCCGCAACCGAAAGCAACAAAAAGAGGCTTCCCGAATGGCTAGACCCAATCAACTCTAGCCTCACAAAAATCGGTGTTTCGGGCAACTACAGGCTAAAATATCCCTTCCTACCCCAACCCCCCTCTTCGGGCAACTACAACATAGGCATTTCTACATGCTACCGTTTCTACCAAGCCGCCCTTGAACAGGGTGCCGACACAATATACTTTTTGGCCACCGAATGGACCGACCCCGAACGCGTAATGCGCCCGTGGACGGATTCGGAAACCGAAAAGTACCGCCGCGAAACCGAAAAGTACGAAGAGCAAATCGCAAAAGCCAGAGCTCAGGCGGGCTGGACTGAAGAAAAGGAAGCCGAATACCAGTCGAACGTTGCAATAGCACGCGCCGACGGTCTTAAAAAGGCAAGGGCTTGGATTGAAAAGGAAAATGCGGCAAGAAAAGCCAAAGGCAAATCGCTTTACGTAGGCACGCCCGAACAGGCAATGAGGGAGCAAAAACTCTACATTCCCCCGAAGGAAACTCCGCCGAACGTAAGCAAAGGCATAAAAAAGCCCAATCCCCCGAAATTCAGACCCTACGGTATCAGAGGCATAATAGACTACTACAGAACAAACGGCTTGTTAAACGACATTTATTTCTCAAAGAAAGCGCAAATGCCCGTTTTGAATATGATAGTGTTTAGGGGCCCAGACGAAAAGAGCACGGAAGCCCAAAACTCAATCATCAAGTCGTGGACGGCGCGCCACCGCGGCAAGAGCCGTCTGCTAAGAGGCCTTAAAGCCGACGACGGTGCAGACCTAAAGGGCACAAAGGCAAAGAAGTAGTAATACTTTAATAAGCCTAACAAAAAGCTTCGGTAACAAACCGGAGCTTTTTTTGTGCAGATTCGCTTTCGCCTAAAGACAGCGCGCCTATACTGGCCATTCTCCCCTTTGGGAGTTCTTTCATAAAAAAATGCGGCAACCAAAATTCTGATTGCCGCATTTTTAATTCGCTTTTGCTTTGGCTCTATTGGCTGTCCAAGCCTATATCTATCCACGGGGCTTGGTGCACAAGCGCGCCGCACGATATGAAATCGCAACCCAAAGTTGCCAACAAGCCCACGCTTTGCAGGTTTACGCCGCCCGAAATTTCCGTCCAGGCGTTGTCTTTTACTATGTCTACCGCCTTTTTAATGTCTTCAACCGAAAAGTTGTCGAACATTATAACGTCGGCCGAAGCCTCCAAAACATACGGGATTTGCGAAATGTCGTCTACTTCAACTTCAACCGCCAAATCGGGGTTTAATGCCTTTGCCTTTCTTACGGCATCGGCAAGCCTTTCGCCTTTCGACGAACCCGAAAAAGCCAAGTGGTTGTCTTTAAGCATAACCCTGTCGAAAAGCCCTATTCTGTGGTTGAACGCGCCGCCGCAGGCAACCGCATATTTTTCCAGCACCCTAAGGCAGGGAGTTGTTTTGCGGGTATCAAGCAGCATTGTTTTAGAATTGCCCATTGCGGCTACAAATTGCGCCGTATACGTTGCAATGCCCGACAAATGCTGCATAAAGTTAAGCAATATGCGCTCCGAACGCAGCATTGTTTTGGCCGACCCCTCTATTATGCCTATTTTTTGCCCTTTTTCGAGGAAATCGCCGTCTTTTGCAAGCGGGGTAAATTTGCACGAGCCGTCGGCAAACATTTTAAAATATTCGTCCATAACCAGGGCAACCAAGTTTGCCCCGCATAGTTTCAACGGCTTTCTGGCACACAATGCCGCCTTGGCATGGTAGTCTTTCGACAATATGTCGGTTGTCGGGTCTGAAACCCTTGCGGGTTTTTCCGCCATGCCAAAGCCCGCAATGTCTTCAGATATTGCAGTTTTTATTATAACCCTTATGTCGGGCTCGGATATTTCGCCCCATGTCAGGCGGCGAACCATGTGTTTTAAAAATCTGTCGTTTTTCATTCCGAGAAAAATCCTTCGCACGAAGCCGCATTTATATTTACGCACAGCGGTTTTTCGGGCAAATTTGCGCTCTCCATTTTGTATACGCCACCCGCGCTTTTAACCAGCATAAGCCCCGCCGCAATGTCCCACAAATTTATGCGTTTTTCGACATAGGCGTCTACCCTGCCGCATGCAACATACGCCATAGAAATTGCGGCCGAACCGCACATTCTTACCTTCTTGAATTTTTTTACGCGGGCAACAAAAGCCCTCATTGTAGGCTCGTCGTAAACCGTAAGGCTTGGAAAGCCCGTCATAAGCACGGCCTGTTTTTGGTCTTTTGCCCAGTTTGGCGTTAAAGGCCTGCCGTTTAAATACAGGCAACTGCCATCGTAGGCCGAAAACAATTCGTTTCGGGTAAAGTCGTAAATTACGCCCACCTTCGGCGTATTGCCCTTCATAAGAGCTATGCTTACGCAAACTACGGGGTAGCCCCTTAAAAAGTTAAAAGTTCCGTCTATGGGGTCTACAACCCAGTAGTAGCCGCCGTTTTCCATAGGCGAAGTGTCTTTTTCAAGCTCTTCGCCAACAACGGGAATGTTCGATACTGCAAGCAAATTGCGTATAAACTTTTCGCTTTCAATGTCTTCTTGCAATTTAACATCGTTGCCGGCATCGCAGTTTACGGTTCTTTGTGTTATGCCGTTTAGCCTGTCGCCGGCCGCCTTTGCGGTTTGCACCGCAAGCGAATATAGTTCTTTTATGTCGTTCATAGTGCGTGTTTTATTGCCAAGCACGAAACTATTAAAGCCTCCAATTCGCCCAAGCGCAACTGCGTTGCCGAATCGGAAATCGCCTTTTCGGGGTCGGGGTGCGTTTCTATAAACAGCCCGTTTGCGCCCGCTGCAACCGCAGCCTTTGCCAAACACGGCACAAAACGCCTGTCGCCCGAGCTTTGCCCGTTGCCCGCCCCCGGAAGCTGCACCGAATGTGTCGCGTCGAACACCACAGGGGTATTGTTTTCGGCCATAATTTTAAACGAGCGCATATCCACAACCAAATTCTGGTAGCCGAAAGACGAACCCCTTTCGGTCTGCCAAATTTCGCTTGCATTTGCGTCCCTTAACTTCGAAACGACATATTTCATTTCGTACGGCGAAAGGAACTGCCCTTTTTTTACGTTCACCGCCTTTCCCGTCTTTGCGGCGGCTACAAGCAAATCGGTTTGGCGGCACAAAAATGCGGGTATTTGCAGGGCGTCGCAAACTTCGCCTACCTGTTTGCACTGACAAGACTCGTGCACATCGGTAATTACGGGCAGCGAGAACTCTTTTTTAACGTCCGCCAAAATCTCAAGCCCCAACTGCATACCAGTACCGCGGTTGCCCTTAATGCTTGTGCGGTTTGCCTTGTCGAAACTGCCCTTAAATAGCACTGTCAGCTCGTTTTCATACTTGCGGGCAATTTCGGCAACGGTTTCGGCAACCTTAAAGCTAAGGTCTTTGCTTTCAAGCGAACAAGGCCCCGCAATAAGCAGCATTTTGTTTGAATCGGCGTCGAAAATCATGGCCTATTTTTTTGCCTTTTCTATTGCCGCGGCTACAAAGTCTAAAAATAGCGGGTGCGGCTTGCTCGGTTTCGACTGAAATTCCGGGTGGAACTGCACGCCCGTCATCCACGGGTGGTCTTTTACCTCTACAATTTCAACTAAGTCGGCTTCGGGGTTTACGCCCGCAATAACAAGACCTGCGTCGGTCAAAGCCTTTTTGTAGCTGTTGTTAAATTCGAACCTGTGCCTGTGGCGCTCCGAAATTTCGGAAGCTCCGTACAACTTTGCAGTGCGCGTTCCCTCGGTAAGTTTGCATTTATAGGCGCCCAAGCGCATTGTAGCTCCCTTTTGGGTAACCTTCTTTTGCGCCTCCATCAAGTCTATAACGGGGTTCTTTGTAAGGGGGTTAAATTCGGCGCTGTCGGCGTCTTTAATGCCGAGAACGTCTCTGGCGTATTCTATAACCAAAATCTGCATACCCAAACATATCCCGAAATACGGAATTTTGTTTTCGCGCGCAAACTTTGCCGCCATAATTTTGCCCTCTATGCCCCTGTCGCCGAAACCGCCGGGAATAAGTATTCCGTCTACGCCCGACAGGTATTTTTCGGCGCCGTCCTTTTCGATGGCTTCGGAGTCTACCCTGACAATCTTTACTTTGCAGGCGTTGCCTATGCCCGCGTGGGTAATCGATTCGTAAATGGATTTGTAGGCGTCTTGCAGTTCGATATATTTGCCGACAACCGCTATTGTGCACGCGCTTTTGGGGAATTTTATGCGGTGTATAATGTCGCGCCATTTCGACATATCCGGCTCGTTGCACTTAATGCCAAGCTTTTTAACAACAAGCTCGTCCATCTTTTCCTCCGCCAAAACAAGGGGAAGCTCGTATATGGAGGTTTCAACGTCCATTTCCTCGATAACGGCGGCGGGCTCTACATTGCAAAACAGCGAAAGCTTTTGGCGCATATCCTCGCTTATGGGGTGTTCGGTTCTGCAAACTAAAATGTCGGGCTGTATGCCTATTTCCCTAAGCTTTGCAACGCTCTGTTGCGAGGGCTTTGTTTTAAGCTCGCCTGCGGCCTTAAGGTAGGGAATTAAGGTAACGTGAACAAACAAAACGTTTTCCCTGCCAACTTCCAGGCTAAACTGGCGCAAAGCCTCAAGGAAGGGAAGCCCCTCTATGTCGCCCGTCGTTCCGCCCAATTCGGTAATTAAAATGTCGGCATCGCCGCCGCCTTCGTATATGCGGCGCTTAATTTCGTTCGTTACATGGGGAATAACCTGAACGGTTTTGCCCAAATAGTCGCCGTTGCGCTCTTTTTGTATTACCCTTTCGTAAATCTTGCCCGAAGATACGCTGTTCGACTTGCATAGAACCGAATTTGTAAATCTTTCGTAGTGGCCCAAGTCAAGGTCGGTTTCGGCGCCGTCGTCTAAAACGTATACTTCGCCGTGCTGAAACGGGCTCATTGTACCGGGGTCTACATTAAGGTAAGGGTCGAATTTCTGAATGCGAACCTTTAAGTTTCTCGACTCCAACACGGCGCCCAACGACGCCGACGTAAGCCCCTTGCCCAACGATGATACAACTCCGCCTGTGATAAAAATGTACTTCATAAACGGGGAACAATTTAAATCGCATAACGGGGGGTGTTGGCAACCTTTTTCGGAACAAACACCCAAAAAAATTTATTTTTGCCCCATTTTTGCGAAAAGGCTTGACGTGCATAAAAAATAAAGCACTCTTGTAATTCTTTTCTCTTTGGAGAAGTTGAAGGAGGTGAACCTAACACAATGGCAATAGAATTAAAAATCCGCAAGGGTGAAGCTATGGAAAAAGTGCTTCGCAGGCTCAAGAAAAAGCTCGACCGCGAAGGCATTATCCGCGACGCGCGCCAAAAGCGCTATTTTGAAAAGCCCTGCGAAGTAAGGCGCCGCAAGCGCAAGGTTGCAGCTTTCAACAATATGTTGCGTCAGCGCTACGAAAACCGCTAATGCAGTTAAAAACGCCCCTTTCTCAAAAAAGGGGCTTTTTTTGCGCCCCAAAACCGCCATAGTTTGCACTACAATAGGCGTGCTGTCTAAAACTTAGTTTTTTCGGCAAAATTGCGCCAAAGCCTTATTTGTTGACACGCAACAAGCTTTTATGATTTAATTTGCGGAAAATATACAAGATATGGAAAAGCTGCACTCATATTGGAGAATGCCCTACATAGACGCCCCCAAAGAGGAGGGGCAAGGCCATAAAAACCCCTTTGTGGAAATCCCGAAGGTAAAAGACAAAAAAAGCGTGCACCTTATATGGAAGGGCAAACATTGCTATATAGTAATGAACAAGTTTCCCTACAACTGCGGGCATTTGCTTGTAATTCCGCTAAGGCAGGTATCGAAAATGGCCGATTTAAAAAAGGCGGAAAAGGCCGAATATTTCGACGCGATAATTTTGGCGCAGGAAATTTTAACAAAGGCAATGAAACCCGACGGTTTTAACGTTGGCTTTAACTTGGGCTCGAAAGCGGGAGCCGGTATACCCCAGCACCTGCACTGCCATGTTGTACCCCGCTGGGACGGCGACACAAACTTTATGCCCGTTATAGCAAACACAAAAGTTTTGCCCGAATCTATGGACTTTTTGTGGGAAAGGCTTATGAAAGCCTTAAAAGCCCTGCAAAAAAAGAAATAGCCAATGCACGAACAAACTCTGACATTTCAAAGCCCGAGGGCGGTGTCGCAACTATACGGCAATAACCCCCAAAACCTTTTGCTTGCCGAAAAAAAGCTTTCGGCAAAGCTTAGCTCGAGAGACGACTGGCTAAAAATAGAATCCGACAAGCCCGAAAACACCGAATTGGCCGCGCGTTTTTTCAACGCACTAAACACCGCGCAAAAACAGGGGCTTAGAATTTCGGATTGCGATTTTAAAAATTTGCTGGAAAAATCCGTTTCGGGCAAAATGGGCGAAATAGAAGAGCTTTTCGACAATCCCCTTAAAATTTCGCTAAAACGCAAGAGCATTGTCCCCAAAAACATAAATCAAAAAAAATACCTGCAGGCCATAGCCGAAAACGACATTGTTATAGGAATAGGCCCCGCGGGAACGGGCAAGAGCTATCTGGCGGTAGCTTCGGCTATTAAGTCGCTGCTGGAAGGCAAGATAGAAAAGATAATACTTACAAGGCCGGCCGTAGAAGCAGGCGAAGCCCTGGGCTTTTTGCCCGGAGATTTGCAGGAAAAGCTGTTGCCGTATTTGCGCCCCCTGTACGACGCCCTATACGATATGCTCGGCTACGAAGAGGCAACTGTACTTACCGAAAAGCGCATTATAGAAATTGCCCCCCTAGCCTACATGCGCGGCAGAACACTTGCAAACGCCTATATAATTTTAGACGAAGCGCAAAATACCACAATGGAACAAATGCTTATGTTCCTTACCAGGCTCGGCGAAAATTCACGAATGATTGTTACCGGCGACATAACCCAAATAGACTTGCCCAAGCATAAAAAATCGGGCTTAAAGGGCGCGGTAGAGGTTTTAACCGGCATAGACGGCATTTGCGTATTCAAATTCGAAAGCGGCGATGTTGTAAGACACAGCCTTGTAACAAAAATAATTCAGGCCTACGAAGCAAAAGGCAAAGATTTGTGGCTAAGAAATGATTAGGAAAAGAAAACATTTAAAAAAGCCCCTGCTAACGACGGCGGCAAAATCGGTTATTTTCAAGAAGAAAACCCTTCTTGGGATACTGTTTGTAATACTTACTTCGATAGTCTGCGACACGATATGCTTCTTCGGCAATACGAGAACCCAGTCGCAGTTTGTGATAAACCGCCCCGACAACTCGCCGATTATGTCGACGATAAACTTTTCGTACACGAGCGACATTATCACAAAAAAGAGGCGCGACATAAACGCCGACATGATTGTGCCGTCGTACAAGATAGACGAAAAGTCGCTTAACAATTTCGACGCGGCAATTAGCGCCCTTTTAAAGGAATTCGGCGAGATAGAGAAAATCTATGCGGGCTTGTCGGCCGAGCAAAAGGCGCAGTCTAAAACCTACGACGACTTTGCCGAAACCTTGCGCAAATCCGCAAGGGTGAACATAAACCCGGCCGACTTGCAGATTATCCTCGAAAACACAAACGGCGACGACTTTGCAAAAAAATTCAAATATGCGGCATTCCCCTGCAAAAACATACTTAAAAACGGCGTATATGCCGATTCAGACCCTACTTTCAGCTCGAAAGCGGCCTCGAACATAAACTTTTCGAACATAGACGGCAAACGCAGCGAGTCGCAGGCAAGAAACGAGCTTAGGCGCGACATAAACGCCATAGGCTATAGCGAAAACCTGTCGCATGCGCTATTTAGGGTGTTTTCGGGAATGATACGCCCGAACATTGCCTACGACGAAGAGACAACCGTAAAAAACAAAAACGAGGCAAGAGACGCGGTAAAACCCGTTGTCGTTCATGTAAGGGAAGGCGACATTATCGCCGAATCTACAAAAGACATTCTGCCGCTTGTCCAGGAGAAAATCATCGCCTACCGGAAAGCCCTGTCGGCGGCGAAAAAGGCGTCCGACAAAATGGGGCTGGGCTCGCTTAGCAATTTTACCATTTCCATATTTTTGATTTCGGCGGCGGCCTTGTTTATAACCGTAAGCAAAAACCCGAAAAGCAAAAGAAAACAGACAATATTTTCGTTTGTAACTTTGCTTATATTAAACCTTTTGTTTATAAGATTTTTCATAGACTTTACCGAAAAGGCGACGCTTTTGGGGTCGTCGAGCCTGGTGTATTTTGCGTACGCGCTGCCCGTGCTGATAGGCCCAGTAATACAGGCTTTGATTGCAACGGCGTATACGGGCTTTGTGCTTTCGCTTATGCTTTGCGCGTTTTCGACAATAATGATAGGCGAAAGTCTCGAATTTTTCATCATAGCGTTTATAGCAACGCTCGCTTCGGTTTATGCGTGCGAAAAGGCCACTTCCAGAAACAGGATAATATGGAGCTGCTTCTTTTCGGGAGTGATAGTAAGCTTGGGCTGCCTTTTCACGAATATGGCCGAAAACGAAAATTTGGAAACCATAGCCATACAGTCGCTAAACGCGGTTATGGTCGGCTTTGTGTCGGGGCTTATAATTTTGGGCGTTTTGCGCTGGTTCGAGCAGATGTTCGACTCGTGCTCGAACATTACGCTTTTCGGGCTTAGCGACTATTCGAACAATCTTTTAAGCGAGCTGCAAAGAGACGCCCCCGGAACATTTTTGCACAGCATAATGGTTTCGCAACTGGCCGAGAGAGCCGCAAAGGAAATAAAGGCAAACTATATGCTTTGCAGGGTTGGCGCCCTTTACCACGACATAGGCAAAATAACAAAGCCGCACTTTTTCTCCGAAAACCAAAGGGGTATGGACAACCCGCACGACGGGCAAAGCCCGTCTATGTCGGCGCTGATAATTAAAAACCACATATCCGAAGGCAGGGAAAAAGCCGAAGACAACAACCTGCCGCGCCAGATTTGCGACATAATACAGCAGCACCACGGCACTTCCATAATAAGCTACTTTTACGCAAAAGCGCAAAAGGCCGTGGGCGAAACAAAGCAAAGCAACCTTGAAAACGCCCTGCGCATGGCGGGCGTAGACGAAAGCACCTACCGCTACGACGGCCCCAAACCCCAAAGCGCGGAAGCCGCAATAATAATGCTTGCAGACTCCTGCGAGGCGGCGTCGCGCAGCCTTAAAAAGGTTTCGCCGCATTCGGTAGACGAGCTTATAACAAAAATATTCCACGCAAAGATGACCGACGGACAGCTGGACGACGCCCCCATAACCGTAAAACAGCTTACAAGGATAAGGGAATCTTTCGCGTTTTCGCTGCTAAACATATACCACACGCGCGTTGAATACCCCGACGACGCAAAACAAAAAAGGAAATAATTTATGCAATTCACGGCAAAAGAACTTACAACCATATTCGAAAATTCGGCTTTCGAGGGCGACTTAAGCG
The DNA here is from genome assembly GCA_934660865.1 of uncultured Opitutales bacterium. Lineage (GTDB taxonomy): Bacteria > Verrucomicrobiota > Verrucomicrobiia > Opitutales > Intestinicryptomonadaceae > CAKUIA01. The sequence continues at coordinate 21,241 of CAKUIA010000015.1, read as the reverse complement.
CTACGATAAGCTCCATAGCCAGCCTGGAAGCGGCAACCGAAAACGACCTAAGTTTTTTGGGCAACAAAAAATATTCGCACCTTGTTCCCGAAACAAAGGCAAAGATTTTGCTCTTGCCCAATTCGTATAAGGGCAAGCTTCCCGAAAGCGCGTCTATTTTCAGAGCCGAAAACCCGTCGGCCGAGCTTTCGAAGCTTTGCGCCATTTTGGAAAAACAGTTAAGGCCCGCCCCCAAAGCGGGCTTTGTGCACCCTACCGCGGTTGTTTCGCCCACGGCAAAAGTAGACCCTACCGCCCATATCGGCGCGCTTTGCATTGTAGAAGACGGCGCTGTTATAGGCAAAAACACGGTATTGCAAGCGCACAACTATATTGGGCGCAATGCCTCTTTGGGCGAAGACTGCTTTCTTATGCCAAATGCCGTTGTTATGGACAGGTGCGTCCTTAAAGACCGCGTAAGGCTGCAACCGGGAGTTGTTATAGGTTCCGACGGCTACGGCTACGAATTTGTAAACGGCCAGCATACAAAAGTTCCGCAAATAGGCATTGTGTGCGTTCAAGACGATGTTGAAATAGGAGCAAACACCTGCATAGACAGAGCCAGGTTCGACAAGACTTTGATTGGCCAGGGAACAAAAATAGACAACCTTGTGCAGATTGCCCACAATGTGCAAACGGGGCAAGGTTGCCTGTTTGTTTCGCAGGTTGGCATTTCGGGCAGCACAAAGCTGGGCAACTATGTAGTTTTGGGCGGGCAAGTCGGCGTTGCAGGCCACCTAAATATAGGCGACGGCGTTATGCTCGGCGGCCAAAGCGGCGTAAACGGCGACATTCCGGCAGGCTCTTATATGCGCGGCACACCGCCTATGCCCTATGTAAAGGCGCATAAGGTAGACATCATAAAAACAAAGTTGCCCGAAATTCTAGACCGTCTAAGAGACGTGGAAAAGCACTTGGGCATAAGCAAAAAAACTTTCTAGCAAACAAAAAGCAAACAAAGCCTCCGAAAAATTTTCGGGGGCTTTTTAGTGCAAAACACAAAAACAAAGTCGGCAAAAATGCGCCCTAGCCGAAAACGGCGCTACAGCCCAAAAGCTCTTCTATCTTTAAAAGGCGGTTGTATTTTGCGGTTCTGTCGCACCTGCTTAGCGAGCCCGTTTTTATCTGTCCGGAATTTACGCCCACGGCCAAGTCGGCAATAAAGGTATCGGCCGTTTCGCCCGAACGGTGCGAAATTATGCACTTGTAGCCTTTCCTCTTTGCATACGATATAGCCTGCATTGTTTCGCTTAATGTGCCAACCTGGTTGGGCTTTATAAGAACTGCGTTTGCAACGCGTTTTTGTACCGCCTCTTTTATGTAGCGCATATTTGTTACCATTAGGTCGTCGCCCACTAACTGGGTGTTTTTGCCGAGTTTTTCGGTTAGGATTTGCCAGCCTTTCCAGTCGTTTTCGGCGCAGCCGTCTTCTATGGAAATTATCGGATAGCGCCTTTTAAGCGCGCTTAAATATTCAACCATTTGCGCCGAATTTAAACGCATACCGCCCGACTTTTTAAACACATATTCGCCGCTTTTTTCGTCGTAAAATTCCGAAGAGGCAACATCCAATGCAAAGAAAAACTCTTTGCCCAAGCCGTAGCCCGCGTCGCTTACGGCGTTTGCGATAATGTCCAAAGCCTCTTCGGTGCTGCGAACGTTTGGCGCAAAACCGCCCTCGTCGCCCACCGCAGTAGAATAGCCCGACTTTTTAAGCACCTTTTTTAGAGTCTGGAAAACCTCTGCCGCCGCCCTAAGCGATTCCGAAAAAGAGCCGAAGTTTTTCGGCACTATCATAAATTCCTGAATGTCTACGGGCGCGTCGCTATGGGCGCCCGCATTTAAAACGTTCATCATAGGCACGGGCAAAACACTTGCGTTTATGCCGCCTAAATATCTAAAAAGCTCTACGTTAAGCGCCTTTGCCGCAGCCCTTGCGCATGCAAGCGAAACCGCCAAAATCGCATTGGCCCCCAGCTTGGATTTGTCGGCAGTACCGTCTAGCTCTATCATAGCCGCGTCTATTGCGAACTGCCCGCAAACGTCCATTCCGGATATGGCCTTCGAAATTTTGCCGTTTACATTTGCAACAGCCGCCAATACCCCGCGGCCTAAAAATCTTTTTTTTGCAAGCTTTTGGCATTTTTTGTCCTTAAAGCGGGCGTTGCCGTCGCGCAGCTCAAGCGCCTCCTTTTGCCCCGTCGAAGCGCCGCTCGGCACGGCGGCCTCGGCCGAAATGCCGTTGTCTAAAAAAACTTCGGCCTGCACCGTGGGGTTCCCGCGCGAGTCTAAAATTTCGCGCGCCTTTACGCATTTTATTCTGTTCATATATACAGTTTCGTAAAAAAAAGATTCGGCTAAAATATTTTTGGCTTGCCCGACAAAATGCGCAGTGCGAAATTCTGAAATATGACCACAATAGAAAACGAATATTTTGCAAAGAAACTCGGCTTTGAAATCGTCGAAAGAAAGCCGGATTTTGTAGGAATTAAGGCCACCCCGAAAAGCGACGACACAAACGCTTTGGATTTGGTGCACGGCGGATTTTTATTTTCGATGGCCGACTATTGCGCGGCTTTGCTTGCAAACCAAAACGGCAAAAAGGCGGTTTCGTGCAACGCAAATATTTTATACATAAAGCCCACAAAGCCAAATTGCGAAATTTTTGCAACGGCTAAAACCGTTTTCGAAAGCGAAAAAACCTTGGTTGCCCTTGTTGAAATCGCCTGCGAAGGCGAAACCGTGGCAACAATGCAAACGCAGCTTATAGTTAAAAAATCACTCTAAAACTATTCTGCGGCTTTGCCCGTTTAGCGTAAATTTCAGCCTATAGGCGTTTGGGGGAATAAAATCGGCAATCATTTCGGGCCACTCTACGCAAATAATTGTGGGGTTTGCCGCAAGCTCGTCTATAAGGAAATCGCTTGGGTCGAAAGCGCCTTTAATGCGGTAGGCGTCTATATGAACAAGCCCTTCGGGATAAATATTGCAAATGTTAAACGAGGGGCTTTTTACCTGCGCTTTTACCCCCAATGCCTTTGCAATGGCCCTTACAAATGCGGTTTTGCCCGCGCCTAAGTCGCCGCTTAGGGTTATAAAGGCGTCTTTTTCCACCTGCAGGGCAAAGGCGACGGCAACGCGCTCGGTATCTTCAAGCGAGTTCGATATAAAACCTTTTTTTAGCTCTTCCTTTGCGTCCATTTTAAGTGCATAAAAAAACGTGCGCAAACCGTTGAAATTTGCGCACGCCTTGCAAAAACTTATTTGCCCAGCCTTGCGCAAAAACGCGCAATTCTTTCCAGACCCTTTTCTATTACGGTATCGGAAACCGCATAGCTAAAGCGAACATAGTTGTCAGCGCCGAATGCCACGCCTGGAACTATTGCCATAAGCTCTTCTTCGAGCAGCTTCGAGCAAAATTCCGACGACGACATTTTAAACGCCGAAATATTCGGGAAAAGATAAAACGCGCCTTTGGGGGTGTTGCAGGTAATGCCGTCGATGGCATTTAAGCCGGCAAGCATTTTTCTTCTTCTTTCGTCGAACTTCTGCAACATTGCCTTTATAGATTCCCCTGCTTTGTCGGCGTTTTTAATTGCGCTTAATGCGCCGTATTGGGCAAATGTTGTGGCGTTAGATGTCGTTTGGCTTTGGAGGTTTGCAACCGCCTTTGCAATGTCGTCGGGAGCGCAAACCGTACCAAGCCTCCAGCCGGTCATTGCATACGACTTGCTAAAGCCCGAGGCTACAATAGTCCTTTGCTGCATTTCTTCGGAAACCGACGCTATCGACTGCGTTGTTATGCCGTCGTATACCAAGTTTTCGTAAATTTCGTCGGACAATACAAAGAAGTCGTGCTTAATTGCCAAGTCGGCAATAGCCTTTAATTCGTCTTTGGTATAAACCGAGCCCGTGGGATTTGAGGGACTGTTTAGTATCAAAAGCTTTGTGTTTGGCGTTATGGCCTTTTCTATGCTTTCTACTGTGGGTTTAAAGTCGGTGGTGTCGTCGGAATATACAAACACGGGCTTTGCCCCCGCCAACTTCGCCATTTCGGGGTAGCTTACCCAATACGGGGCGGGAATTATAACTTCGTCGCCAATGCCGCACACGGCCATAATAGACAAATAGCACGCAAACTTGCCGCCGGGGCAAACAATCATATTCGCGGCTTTGATATCTTTAAGGTTTTTCTTTTCGTTGTACATATCGGCCAACGCGCTTCTCAATTCGGGAAGCCCCGCCGAGTTTATGTATTTTGTAGCTCCGCCCATCAAGGCTTTTACGCAATCGTCTTTAATAAAGGCGGGGGTATCGAAATCGGGTTCGCCCGTTCCGAAACCGCAAACGTCTTTGCCTGCGGCTTTCAAAGCCTTTGCTTTTGCGTCGACTGCCAAAGTCGGCGAAGGAGAAATGTTTCTTGCCCAGTCAGATAATCTATTTTTCATAGTTTTAAGAGCAAATTTCAAAACCTATTTGCAAAAATTGCAACAATTATATGGCTTTTTTTACCAAGCTTAACCAAAAAAGTGCGGCTTTCTACAAAATTGTAGAATTTATGCACAAAGCTACAAAAAAAATTGCCGCCGCCGCAATTTTGTGCAGGCATTTTTTGCCGCAAAAATCCAAAAAAAAGGTTCGGCAAAAAAACCGAACCCCTTAAAAAACTAAAAAAACTGTAGGCTACTATTTTTTGCAGGAGCACTTTTTGCAGCACTTCTTTGCGGGGGCTTTCTTGGCAACTGCCTTCTTTGCAACCGCTTTTTTTGCAACTACCTTTTTAGCTACTGCCTTTTTGGCAGCGGGCTTTGTCGCCGCCTTTTTTACAACAGCCTTTTTGGCTACCGCTTTTTTCGCAGCGGGTTTCTTGGCAACCGCTTTCTTTGCGGGAGCTTTTTTTGCAACCGCCTTCTTAGCTACTGCCTTTTTGGCTACAACTTTTTTTGCCGCCGCTTTCTTTGCAACGGGTTTTTTAGCCACTACTTTTTTGGCTACCGCCTTCTTTGCGGGAGCTTTTTTTGCAACTGCTTTTTTCTTTGCTACTGCCATAATGTATTATAGTTTTTAGTGTTAGTGTTGTGTGAATATCCGCAAGCAAAAGCGTTTGCGCCTTTGCCGCGAAAATTTAAAAAAGCATTGCAACGTATATTGTTTGGCAAAACCGACACCTTTACAGCCCCCGACTTTGCGCCGGAATTTTTTAAACCGCTATAAAAATATTTTGTCATTAAAGGCCGAGATTTTTTAGAAGTGCTACTGCCAAATTTGTTTTCTCTTTTTTGAATATGAAAATTTAAGCGCAAAAACTCAAGCATAAATTTTTTGTAAAACGCAAAAAATTTTCAAAAAAATTTCGCGCGCAAAACGCGCCGCAAAAATTATAAAACAAAAAATTCGGCATACGCAAAATGTGCAAAAAAGCTTTACGAAAAATCTTTTAGTTGGCACAATTTCGACAATGAAAAAATCCATGTTCATTTCGTTTGAAGGCGGCGAAGGCTGCGGCAAAAGCACGCACATAAAATCGCTTTGCGAATTTTTACAACGGCGCGGCATAGACTGCCTTGTTGTAAGGGAACCCGGCGGCAACACAATTTCGGAAAGAATTAGGGAGATTCTTTTAGACGGCAAAAAATCGGCAAATATGTGCTCTAAAACCGAGCTTTTGCTTTTTGCCGCGGCAAGGGCGCAGCTTGTAAACGAAGTGATAAACCCCGCATTATGCGAGGGCAAATGCGTTATTTCCGACAGGTTCTACGACTCTACAATGGCCTATCAGGGCGCCGCGCGAAAACTGGATATAAACGAAGTAAAATACATAAACGACTTTGCAGTTTCGGGCACTATGCCCCAGCTTACGCTGTTGCTCGACATTCCCGTACAAGAGGGGCTTAGGCGCGCAAGCATACGCGACAACGACAAGGCCGACCGCATGGGCTCGCAAAACATTTCGTTTTACAACGACGTAAGAAACGCGTTTTTAAAGACGGCAAAAGAAAACCCCCAACGCTTTGCAGTTATAGACGTTTCGGGCAGCAAAGAGGAAACTTTTGCAAAAATAGCAAAGGCTGTAATCGAGAAATTTGCGCTATGAACAAGTCCGAACAAAGAGCCTACGACATTCTGCTAACCGCATACAACGCAAGGCGGCTGCACCATTCAATTCTGCTATACGGCCCCTCGCTTAACGGATTGGAGGAAGTTGCAAAAAAACTGGCTTCGCAAATCCTAAAATGCGCCGACTGCACAAAGCACCCCGACTTTTTTACCCTTCGCCCCGAAGGCAAAATGCGCATAATAAAAATCGGCAGCGATTCGGAAAAGTCGCAGGGCAGCTGGCCGCAAAACACAATGCGCCACCTGCTTGCCGAGCTTAGGCAAACTTCCAACGCAGGCGGCGCAAAAGTTGCCCTTGTATACGAAGCCGACCGAATGAACCAGGAATCGGCAAACGCATTTTTAAAGACGCTGGAAGAACCGCCGCAACAGACTACCATAATTTTGATTACACAGCGCGCCAACGACATATTAGACACTATTAAAAGCCGCTGCATTATGGTTAAAATACAGTCCGACGCCGAAGGCATAGACGACGAGCAGTGGGCCGAGTGGATTGGCGACTTTGAAAGCTGGGTAAAAAAGTGCGCAACGCCCGCAAATTCGAAAGAGGCCGTTGCAAATATAACGCAGTGCTACTCGCTGCTTTCGCGCTTTGCGCTTGTTGCAAAAGAGCTTTCCGACTCGGTTGTAGACGAGGCTGCCAGCGAGGAGCTAGACGACGAACAGCTGGAGGCAATAAAGGCTTCCGAACGCAAAAGCCTGACAAAAAAAATGCTTTCGCAAATGGAAAACGCCGTTTTAAATTCGGCAAGCTCGGGCGAAATTTCAATCTCGAAAATAGGGGCTTGCACCGAAAAGCTGGAGCTTTGCGCCTCTTTAATGGAGCTTAATTTAAAGGACACAACCGCTCTCGAATATTTTATGCTAAGCGCGCTTAGGATACTTTCGGCAAGAGACTGATTTTGTTTTTAATAAAAGCCAAAGCCCCGGCCTTGTCGGCTTAAAATGCCTGCATTATCGCCCGCTTTTGCGCATGTTTGCCGTGTTAAAACCGCTCGCTACTGCAGACAATCGTCATCTTGCGCAAAGTTCGCTTTTTTTGAAAAGAATATTTACCGCCGACAAAGCAAAGGCAAACGCAAAGCCCACAAGGCAAACGGCATTCCAGCCGCCGTAATTCCAGGCAAAACCCGCGCATAGCGTGCCGAGGCTGCCTCCCGCAAAAAGGTGGCTCATAAATATTGTATTGGCGCGGTTTGCAGCTTCCGGCACAAGAGCCAAGCACCCGCTTTGATTGCTTAGTTGGTAGCACTGCGCGCCGACATCTACAAGCATAATTGCCGCCACAAGGCCATTATAGCTATCCGAAAAGAAATAGGCAACGGCCCAAGCCGTTAATTGCATTAGGTTTCCCGCCCAGCAAAACTTTTCTATGCCAAAACGCGGTATGTATTTGCCTATTCCGCTTGCGGCGGCCGCCCCGGCAAGCCCGCAAAGACCAAGCATACCGACCGCGTCGCTTCCCGCATAAAACGGAGAGTCTGCCAAATGGAATGCCATGCAAGACCATATTGCCATCATACTGGCAAAGCTTAACCCGCCTCGAAAAGAGTAAATACGGATAACGGGATATTTGCAATATATGCCGGCTATGGATTTCATAAGCTTTAGGTAGGAGCCGTTAAAACTACCGGGCATTATAGGCAGCGTGCGCAACATATAAACAAAACACAAGGCCATTATAACCGCGGCAACAACAAACATTGCGCGCCAACCGGCCAACTCGCCCACATAGCCGCTTAAAACCCTTGCGCCAAGCACCCCGCTTAACAAGCCCGTCAGCACAATGCCCATATTGCGCGACTTGTTTTTTGGGGTTGAAAAACGGCTTGCCACGGGTATGAACATTTGCGGAACAACGCTGTTGCAGCCCAACACAAGCGAGGCAAACCATATCAGCCAAAGGCTGCCGCCAAATGCGATAGACAGGCAGCAAACAACGGCAACAGCCATATTTACCGCAATGATTTTTCGGCGCGAAACTTTGTCCGCCAAAGGCACTACAAAAACAAGCCCCGCAGCATATCCCGTTTGAGTGATGAATGTGATAAGGTTTGCCTGAAGTTCGGTTGCGCCGAGCGACCGACGCATTGCCTCCAGCAAAGGCTGGTTATAGTATAAATTTGCAACGGACAACCCGCCTATAAGCGCCATTGCAAATAGAATATTGCGCGGTATGCCGCCGTTTGGAACAAGCTTGTCCACCTTATTTGCCGGTTTTATAGCCTATTTTATCCTTTTCGGTAATCTTGCGCAAAACGCGGCATGGGTTTCCCGCCGCAACAACGCCCGACGGGATATCGTGCGTTATTACGCTGCCTGCGCCGATAACTGAATCGTCGCCTATACACACTCCGGGCACAATGCTTACATTGCCGCAAATCCACACCCTCTTTCCTATACAAACGGGCTTGGGAATAAGCCCGCCGTCTACACGCTCTTGGGCGTCTATTGCGTGGTTGCCCGTAAAAATCCCGACATTTGGGCCAATCAAAGTGTTGTCGCCTATGCTCACTTGCCCGCAGTCTAAAATTATGCAGCCAAAATTTATGTAAACATTGTTGCCTATGGAGATATTTTTGCCGAACTCGCAGCGAAAATCGGGCTCTATCCATACATTCTCGCCCACAGACTTAAACAGTTGCCTCATAATGTCTTTGCGCTTTTGCACATCGCAATCTCCGGTATGGTTGTAAGCGTAAAAGAGTTTCTTTGCCTCAACTCGGCGGTTAAATAAATCTTGGTCGAAATCGTTGTAGATTTCGCCTGCCTGCATTTTCTCCCATTCTGTCATTGTAGCAAACGTCTACCACAAAGCCGATTTTTCGACAAGTTCCAAATATATTTGCGCAAAAAGTCTTATTTGCGCCGAAAGTTGCCGCGCAAAAAAAAGCCCTGCAAAAAAATCGGCAGGGCTTTACGTTTTTTTTGAAAAGCTTTTACAAGCGCTTTAAAAGCGAAGCTCCGTGGGCGTCGAGCATTTCCATTTTCGAAAACGCCGCAACAACGGGGGCGGCCTTTGCAATGGATTTTTTGTCGTACTTTACGAACGACGACCTGCGCATAAAATCTATAAGCTGCAAACCGCCCGAAAACCTGCCCGTTCCGCCCGTAGGCAGCGTATGGCTTGGGCCCGCGGTAAAGTCGCCCAAAACGGTGGGGGTATATTCGCCCGCCAAAATCGCGCCCGCCGTTTTTATGTTCTTTTCCAAATAGGGCAAATCTTTGGCGGCAACTTGCAGCTCCATATGTTCGGGGGCTATGCGGTTGGCAACGTAGGCTGCGCTTTTAATATCGGGGCAATGTATAACGTAGGTAGAATTTTCTATAATCGCCTTCAACTTTTCCCTGCGCGACAATGTTTGCGCCTGAATTTCTATTTCCTTTAAAACCTTTTTAAGCAAAGTTTCGGAGGTTGAAACATAGAATATGCGCTCTCTGCCAGAACCGTGTTCGGCCTGCGAAAGCAAGTCGGCTGCAACATACTTTGCCGAAGCCGTGCTGTCGGACAATATCAAAACTTCGCTCGGCCCGGGGAGCAAGTCTACGCCAACTTTGCCGAACATCTGCCTTTTGGCCTCTATAACAAACGCGTTGCCGGGGCCGAAAAGCTTGTCTACGGGCTTTATGGTTTTTGTGCCCAAGGCCATTGCAGCTATTGCCTGGCTGCCGCCGCATTTGTAGATTTCGCTTATGCCCAAAAACGAAAGCGCGCAAAGCAGTTTCGAATTTATTTTGCCCTCTGGCGAAGGCGGCGTGCATACGCAAATTTCGGGGCACTTTGCAATTTTGGCCAAAACGCCCGTCATTACAACGGTAGAGACAAGGGGAACCTGCCCGCCGGGGATATAAAGCCCCACCCTGTTTATCGGGTAAAAGTTTTCGCCCACTATTGCGCCCTGCGGGTTTTTCGCCCTCCAGTTTTTCGGCATTGTCTTTTTATGGAAAAACGAAACGCACTTTATGGCCTCTTTAATTTGCGCCTTTTCAGCGGCCGAAGTTTCCCTTAAAGCCTTTGCAATTTCCGCTTTCGAAACGGCAAGCGTTTTGGGCGTCAATTCGGCTTTGTCGAATTTTTTAGTATATTCAAGCAAAGCCTTATCGCCGTTTAATTTAATGTCGGCAATAACTTTCGACACTATTTCGGTTATCTGCGAAGAACCCTCTTTTGCGTCGGTAATTTTGCAAAGCTCTTTTTCGAAATTTTTTGACTTAAAATCGAGAATTTTCATTTTCCTACTTTTTTTGCTCTTTTGGAAGAAATGCCATTGAAATTATTATATACATGAACACGCCCACGCAAATGCCGCAATCGGCAATGTTAAATGCGGGCCACCTGTAGTTTATGTACGGAATGTAAACGTCCAAAAAATCCACAACATGCCCGCAGGTTAGCCTGTCGAACAGATTGCCCAAAACGCCGCCTACAAACATTCCCATGCAAACGCAAACCGACTTAAACTCGAAGCCCAGCTCGCGCCTAAAAAGCCAAAGGGCCACCAGCGTAAGCAATGCTATGCTGCTTAAAAAATAGGTTCTGCCGCTAAGCATACCCCAGGCGGCGCCTGCGTTTGTAACGTGTATTATCGAGAAAAACCCGTCTATAATGTCTATTTTGTCGTCGGCAAACGACACGAATTTTATCACAGCCAGCTTGCTTAGCTGGTCGGCAATAAAAAGCGCAAAGGCGGGCAACATAAAATAGAATATGTTTTCGCTTGCAATGGGCTGTTTTTTTGACGCCATAAATTTATTCGCCGTCGTCGCCGCCCGAAATGGAATCCGACGGGATTTCGCCCATCATTTCCTGACGCGCGCCGAGTTTTTGCTTGCGTATTTCGTCTTCCTTGTGGCGCTGGCCCTCTATCGTGTAGCGCGTGTAGGGAATCGAAAGCAGTCTCGATTCGGGAATGGGTTTGCCCGTATACTCGCAAATGCCGTAGGTTCCGTTCTTTATGCGCTCTATGGCGGCCTCTATTTCGCCGACAATAACTTTGTCGTTCGAAATCATCGAAAACGCCATATCCCTTTCAAAGCTTTCGGTGCCGACATCGGCCTGGTGCTGCCCGTAGGCCGACAAGTCGCCCGACTCCTCCCTAACCGACTTTTTAAGTATTTCCGACGACCTTTCGCTTACGCCCCTCTTGTATTTTTCGAGAAGGTCTACCAAAAGGTTGTAATATTTCTTCCACTTTTGCGGAACGTCTTTTTCAGCGATAATGCCTATGCGCTGCTCGCGCGGGTCGAAGCCCAAAATATCGGCAATCGAAGCTACTTCGAAAGTCTGCTTGGGGGCCGCCGCCATTTTCTTTTTAATGGTGTCGGCCGAAGAATTTGCCCTGCCTTTTTTGGAGTCTATCTTGCCCGAAATTGTAGACGAAAGTGCGTCTTTTTTGCCCTTGTTTTCGTTCATTAGAGCAATGATTTCGTCGTACGAGCTGTAGATAGAGGCTGCGGCTCTTACGCGCTGCTTGCCCTTTTTCTTTTTGGTGTCCCTTAGGGGCACTTTCTCGGCCATGGCGTCTTTTAAAATGGCGTCTTTGTCGATAAGCTCTAAAATGTTGGGAGTTTTTTCGGGTTCGGGCTGCTTTTTAACCGCCTTTTTTGAGGGAACAGCTTTTGCCGCGCCAAATTGCGATTTTGTCTGCGGCTTTGCCTTTGCCTGTGCGGCGGCTTTTGCGGGAACTTTTGCGGCCGACTTGGGCTGTTTTGTTTCGGCGGGATTTTTTGCCGCCTTTTTAACGGGCATTAAAGCGGGTTTTTTGCCTGCAACTTTCTTTGCAAGCTGCTTGGGAGCCAAAACCGCCTTTTTTGCGGCCGCTTTGGGTTGCGCTTTTACCGCAACCTTTTTGGCGGGCTGCTTTTTTGCCGCGCTTTTTGCGGGAGCGGGCTTTGCCGTTTTCTTTGCGGCAACCGCTTTTTTGGGAGCCGATTTTTTAACCGGTTTTAACGCGGGTTTTTTGGCCGCAACCTTTTGGGCTGCGGACTTTGCCTTGTTTTTACTTGCGGTTTTGTTTTTCATTTTCAAACGAAAAAGTCCTGTTATTTTTCTATTTCCTTCAAAGCTTCGGCACAACGCGGGCATACGCCGTTTTCGTCTACCGAATCCACCGTGCGCCAGCACCTAGAGCACTTTACGCCGTCGGCCATGTGCGCCTGAACCGAAAGCGTTTCGAACTTGCCCTCTACAATGCAAACTTTCGAAACGATAAACAATTCGGCAAGCTTATCGGCAAATTCGCGCAAAATTTTAGCGTCGGGGCTGTCGGCGTTAACCATAACGTCTACCTCGGCCTCAAGGCTTTTGCCTATAACCTTGTCTTTGCGCAGCTTTTCAAGCTCTTCGTTTACCTTGTCCCTTATGGCGAAAATGCGTTCAAGCTTTTCGTAGTTTTCGTCGTCGAGATACTCGTTGTGCTTTTCGGGCCACTTGCAAAGGTGAACCGAATTTTTCGAAAATTCGTCGCCGTTGGAAATGCAGTAGGCTTCGTCGCATGTAAATACCAATATGGGCGAAAGTATTTTAAGGAAGGTATCCTTAATTATATACATTGCCGTTTGCGAAGACCTGCGCGACTTCGAATTGGGGGCAAAGGTATACATTCTGTCTTTTAGAATGTCGTGGTATATTCTGGACATGTGCACGCCGCAAAATACGTCTACCAAACGGTATATGCGGTGGAATTCGTAGTTTTCGTACGCCTTTTCGCAACCGTTTACCAAAAGGGCAAGCTTGTGCAGCGCCCATTTGTCGATGGCGTCCATTTCGTTCCACGCAACCGCGTCTTTCGAATAGTCGAAATCGTACAAATTGCCCAACTGGTACATAATTGTATTTCTTATGCTGCGGTATGTGTTTGCAACGTGAACCAAAATGCCGTCGGAAATGGGAATGTCGCTTTGGTAGTCTTCCGAGCTAATCCAAAGCCTTATAATGTCGGCGCCGTATTTGTTTACATAGGCGTCGGCCGTAGAGGGCTTTGCGTCGCTTTTTGAAATCTTTTTGCGCTGCTCGTTAACAATAAAGCCGTGCGTTATAACCTTTTTAAATGGCGGCAAACCCTTTACTATTGTGCCCGTCCACAACGAGCTTTGGAACCAACCCCTGTGCTGGTCGGAACCTTCCAAATACAAGTCGGCAGGCCATGCCAAATCGGGGTTCTTCGCCAAAACCGCCAAGTGGCTGCTGCCCGAATCTATCCAAACGTCCAATGTGTCGGTGCCCTTCTTAAGCTCGTTTTTAGGCCCAAAGCTTTCGGGAACCGAAACGCCGTCTAGCAGCTCGGCTTCGCTTTGCTCGAACCAAATGTTTGTGCCGGCCTTTTCAACCTTGTCGGCAATGGCGCGAACAATGCCCGCGTCTATATGGGCAACGCCTTTTGCGTCGTAGAAAGCGGGAATGGGAACGCCCCACGCCCTTTGACGCGAAATGCACCAGTCGGGACGCGATTCTACCGCTCCCCTAATCCTGTTTTCGCCCCACGAGGGCACCCATTGAACTTTCGAAATGTTATCGAGCGCCTTTTTGCGCATATCGTATTTGTCGAGCGAAACAAACCATTGGTCCATAGCCCTGAATATTACCGGAGTTTTAGACCTCCAGCAATGGGGGTATTGGTGGGTTATCTTCTTCATTTTAAGAAGCGAACCGTTTGCCTCGATTTTTTCCAAAACCTTTATGTTGGCAACGCTTTTGCCGTTTACTTCCAAAACGCTAATGCCGACTAAGTCGGCGGGAATTTGCCCGTCGTCTACATAGGCGCCGTCGTCGTCTAGCGGGCAGTAAACTTCCAAGCCGTTGGCCAAGCCTGCCTGATAGTCTTCCAAACCGTGGCCGGGGGCAATGTGCACGCAACCCGTACCGTTGTCTTCGGTAATGTAGGTTGCCGCAATTATGGGGCTTGCCCTGTCTATAAACGGGTGCCTTGCCTTTAAGCCGGCAAGCTGCGCGCCCTTGCAAAGGGGTTTAACCGTTGCGTTTTCAAGCTCGCAGTTTTTTATGAAATCTTCGGCCAACGCCGACGAAACTACAAACTGCCCCTTGTCGCATTCAACAACGCAATAGTCAAAGTCGGGGTGAACGGCAACCGCCAAGTTCGAAGGCAGCGTCCACGGAGTGGTTGTCCAAATAACTATTTTGCCGTTTTTAAGGGAAAGCTTTTGTTTGGCTTCGTCGTCGAGATTGAATGCAACCCAAATGGACGGGCTTGTGTGCTCCTGATACTCGATTTCGGCTTCGGCCAATGCGGTTTTGCAGGGAATAGACCAATACACGGGCTTTTTGCTGCGGTATACCAAACCCTCTTCGATAAATTTTGCGAAAGTCCTTAAAATTTCGGCCTCGTATTCGGGGTTTTTGGTTTTATATTCGTGCTGCCAGTCGGCCAATACGCCCAAACGTATAAACTGCTTGCGCTGTTTTTCGATAAAGTCCGACGAAAACTTCGCACATTCCGCCCTAAGCTGGGCCGTTGTCAAAAAGCGTTTTTCCTCTTTAAGGATTTTCGAAACCTTGTGCTCTATGGGCAAACCGTGGCAGTCCCACCCCGGAACATAGGGCACTTTGTAGCCCTTCATCGTCTTGTATTTTATAACGATGTCCTTTAGTATTTTGTTCAACGCCGTGCCGATGTGAACGTCGCCGTTGGTAAAGGGCGGGCCGTCGTGCAATACAAACTTTGGACACCCCTCGCGCGATTTCTGGATTGTTTCGTACAGCTTGTTGTCGGCCCAATGCTGAATGCGCACGGGCTCGCGTTTAACCAAATCGCCCCTCATCGGGAAAGCCGTTTTGGGCAAATTCAAAGTGTCTTTATAATCTTTTCCTGCTTTTTCTGCCATAATCAAGTGTAAAAATTTCAGAAAATTTTGTCCTATTTTAGATATATGTCAACATATTAGACTTCATATTGCGGCGATTTTTGGATTTTAAAAAAATTCGGAATTTTTGGCGCAGGCAAATATTTGCGCAAAAAATACTATTTCTTTTGACAGATATTGGCTGTGCCCTATTTTTGCCGTTTATGAAAAAATTTATAAGTTTACTTGGCTTGTCTTTGCTTTTTTGCGCGCAACAGCTAATTGCAGACGACTACACAAAATATGTAAATCCCTTTATAGGCACCAGTTATAACGGCCACGTTTTCCCCGGGCCTTGCATGCCGCTGGGCTTGGTGCAGCCCGGCCCCGAAACGGGCAACGGCAACTGGAAATATACCGGAGGCTACAACCGCGACGACGACAAAATTTGGTTTTTCGGGCAAACCCACATTAGCGGCACGGGCGTTGCCGATTTAGGCGATGTTGCCTTTATTCCCTTTACCGGCAGCCCCTACAAAAAAGACTTTAAAAGCGCGTTCGACAAAAATACCGAAACGGCCGAAATAGGCTTGTATAAAGTAAACCTAACCGACGCAAAAGCCACCGTAAAAATAAGCTGCACCGAAAGAAGTGCCATATACGAAATTACATTTAACGGCGACAACGGCGGCTTGTATTTCGACTTTCAAAGCGGCTTAACAAGCGACAGATACGACTGGAAAAAGACCTACGACAACCGCGTTTTAAAGTCGGACATAAAACAACTTAGCCAGTTCGAAATTACGGGCGCGCAAACGGTAACAAGGTGGGTAAAGCGCGACGTTTTCTTCGACATCGTTTTCGACAAGCCCATTAAAGACACCATTCTTACAAGGGCGCAACTCCCGCAAAGGGGCGACAAATTCACATTGCTTTTCGGCTTAAAGAAAGGCGAAACATTAAAGGTAAAAATCTCGCTTTCCACCGTAAGCGTTAAAAACGCGCAGGAGAATATGAAAGCCGAGCTGCCCCACTGGGATTTCGGCAAAGTTGTAGCCCAAAACAAAGCCGCGTGGAACAAAATTTTAAACAAGATACAGGCAAAAGGCCCCAAAGGCGGATTGGTAAATTTTTATACCTGCATGTACCACGCATTTATACACCCCGCCAATATTGCCGACACAAACGGGCAATACAGAGGCGCCGACAATAAAGTAAAAACCGCCGCCGGCGGCAAATACTATTCGCTGTTTTCGCTTTGGGACACCTACAGGGCCGAACACCCCCTCTTTACCGTTATAGCCCCAGAATATGTAGACGACTTTGCAAACTCCATGCTGGCCCACTACGATGCGCAGGGCTATATGCCCATTTGGACCCTTTGGGGCAAGGAAAACCATTGCATGATTGGCAACCACTCCATTGCCGTTGTAGCCGAAGCTATAGCAAAGGGCTTTAAAGGTTTCGACTACGAAAGGGCGCTGAATGCCTTTGTAGATTCTGCCGACAGGAAATTGCCGAAGTCTAACGGCAAAGAGCTTGAAAGGCAGGGCTACTATTCGTACGACTACTTTAAAAACGAATCGGTTTCGAGAACCCTTGAGGGCTGCTACGACGACTACGCCATTGCCAAAACCGCCCAAAAACTGGGCAAAAAAGGCATAGAGCAGCGCTTTGCAAAACGCTCGCTTTTATACCGCAATTTGTTCGATTTTAATTTGCTTTTAATGAGGGCGAAAAACGCCAGGGGCGACTGGCGCGAGCCATTCGACCCATTGGAACTTTCGCACGATGCCACCATGGGAGGCGACTTTACCGAAGGCAACGCCTGGCAATACACCTGGCACGTTCAGCACGACATAGACGCCCTTATAAATATGTTCGGCGGCAGCGAAAAGTTTTGCGAGCGCCTAAACTACTTCTTTAAAAACACCGACAAGCCCAAATCGCAGCGCAAGGGAACTACACACGACGTTTCGGGCATGATAGGCCAATACGCCCACGGCAACGAGCCCAGCCACCATGTTATTTACATGTTTGCATTGGCCGGGCAAGAATGGCGCACGCAGGAGCTGGTAAGGGAAGTTTTCGACAAATTCTACCAGCCTACAATAGACGGCCTTTGCGGCAACGACGACTGCGGCCAAATGAGCGCATGGGCAATATTCTCGGCAATGGGTTTTTACCCCGTAGACCCAGTTTCGGCCGAATATGTTTTAGGCGCCCCCCAGCTGCCCGAAATGACGGTAAACTTGGCAAACGGCAAAACCTTCAAGGTGTTGGCCCGCAACATTTCAAAGGCAAATAAGTATGTAAAAAGCGTTAAACTTAACGGCAAGCCATACACAAAAAAGACGATAAGCCACGCCGACATTGTAAATGGCGGTATGCTTGAATTTGAAATGACAAACGCCCCGCAAAAATAGTTTTTTTAGGAGAATTTTGCCCGACAAACGGCGGCTTTACCAGGCCGCCTTTTTTTGCGCACACATAACATGCTGCGGGCAATTTTGCGATGGTAAACGTTTATATATTTATTTGACAAAGCCTGTTTGAACAAAGAGAATTTCTGCCATCTATGACGAACAAATTATTTGCGACAACGGCATTGTTTGCGGCTTTAGTATTGGGAGTAAACGCGCAAACAGACTATACAAAATACGCAAACCCCTTTGTGGGAACCGCCTATAATGGCCATGTTTTCCCTGGGCCTTGCATGCCTATGGGACTAGTGCAGCCCAGCCCCGAAACGGGCAACTGCTCTTGGCGCTATACAGGCGGCTATAACTACGAAGACAAAAAAATTTGGTTTTTCGGGCAAACCCACATTAGCGGCACGGGCTGCCCCGATTTCGGCGACGCGGCCTTTATTCCATTTACGGGCACCCCAAATAAAACCGATTTTAAAAGCGCGTTCGACAAATCTTCGGAAACCGCCGAAATAGGTTTGTATAAAGTAAACCTAACCGACGCAAAAGCCGCCGTAAAAGTAAGCTGCACTGAAAGAACCGCCATATACGAAATTACATTTAACGACGACAACGGCGGTTTGTATTTCGATTTTCAAAGCGGCATAGTTTCGAGGGAAAAAAACAAATTAAACCGACGCGTTTTAAAGTCCGACATAAACCAGATAAGCCAATACGAAATTACGGGCGCACAAACCGTATCTATGTGGGTAAAGCGCGATGTTTTCTTCGACATTGTTTTCGATAAGCCCATTAAAGACACCATTCTTACAAAGGCGCAACTCCCGCAAAAAGGCGACAAATTCACATTGCTTTTCGGACTAAAGAAAGGCGAAAAGCTTATGGTAAAAATTTCGCTTTCTACCGTAAGCGTTAAAAACGCGCAGGAAAACATGAAAACCGAGCTGCCCCATTGGGATTTCGACAAAGTTGTATCCCAAAACAAAGCCGCGTGGAACAAGATTTTCAACAAAATCCAGGCTCAGGGTAGCGACGACCAACTTGCAAATTTCTACACAAGTATGTACCACGCCTTTATACACCCCAACAATATTGCCGACACAAACGGACAATATAGGGGAGCCGACAACAAGGTAAAAAACGCCCCCAGCGGCAAATATTATTCTACATTGTCTTTGTGGGACACCTACAGAGCCGAACACCCCCTGTTTACCGTTATAGCTCCCGAGCTTGTAAACGATATGGTAAACACAATGCTAGAACACTACGACTCCCACGGGCACATGCCAATTTGGGTTCTTTGGGGCAAAGAAAACCGTTGTATGATTGGCAACCACTCTATTTCGGTTGTCGCCGAAGCAATGATAAAAGGCTTTGATGGCTTCGACTATAAAAGGGCTTTGAATGCCTGCGTAGATTCGTCCGACAAAGAATTGAGGAAATCTAACGGCAAAGTATTAGAGCAATACGGCTACTATCCGTTCGACTTCTACAAAAACGAATCTGTTTCGAGAACCCTTGAAGGCTGCTACGACGACTACGCAATCGGCCAAATGGCAAAGAAACTCGGCAAAAAAGACATAGAACAGCGCTTTGCAAAGAGGGCTGACTTCTACAAAAACTTGTTCGACAAGTCCACCCTTTTAATGCGCGCCAAAGACAAAAAAGGCAACTGGCGCACGCCTTTCGACCCCATTGCCCTTTCGCACGATTCCACAATGGGCGGCGACTATACCGAGGGCAACGCCTGGCAATACACCTGGCACGTTCAGCACGATATAGACGGCCTCGTTTCGCTTTTCCCAAGCAAAGAAATTTTCTTTAAAAGATTGGATTATCTTTTTAAGAACAAAGAAACCTCAAAAGAGCAAAAAGCGGGATTTGTAGACGATGTTAGCGGCCTAATTGGTCAATACGCCCACGGCAATGAGCCCAGCCACCACGTTATCTATATGTTTGCCATGATAGACAAGGCCTGGCGCACGCAGGAACTGGTAAGGGAAGTTTTCGACAAGTTCTACCTAAACAAGCCCGACGGCCTTTGCGGCAACGACGACTGCGGCCAAATGAGCGCATGGTATATATTCTCGGCAATGGGCTTTTACCCTGTAGACCCGGTTTCGGCCGAATATGTTTTAGGCGCCCCCCAGCTGCCCGAAATGACGGTAAACTTGGCAAACGGCAAAACCTTTAAGGTAGTGGCCAAAAAACTTTCAAAAGAAAACAAGTACGTAAAAAGCGTAAAGCTTAACGGCAAGCCATACACCAAAAAGACTATAAGCCACGCCGACATTGTTAACGGCGGCACTTTGGAATTTAGAATGACAAACACCCCCGCAAAATAAATAGCGGCATAAAAACACAAAAAGGCTTTCCTTTTGGGAGGCCTTTTTTGTTTTTGCATGTCGCAAGAGCTTGTATTTTAGAATATATATTTGACAACACACAAGAACGGCTAAAAGCTGTAATCTATCTATGATGAACAAATTATTTGCAATAACAGCATTGTTTGCGACTTTAGTATTGGGAGTAAACGCGCAAACAGACTATACAAAATATGTAAACCCCTTTGTGGGCACCGCCTATAACGGGCACGTTTTCCCCGGGCCTTGCATGCCGTTTGGCATGGTGCAGCCCAGCCCCGAAACGGGCAACTGCAAATGGCGCTACACAAGCGGCTATAATAACGAAGATTCAAAAATTTGGTTCTTCTCGCAAACCCACCTTAGCGGCACGGGCTGCCCCGACCTTGGCGATGCGGCCTTTATTCCATTTACGGGCACCCCAAATAAAACCGATTTTAAAAGCGCGTTCGACAAATCTTCGGAAACCGCCGAAATAGGTTTGTATAAAGTAAACCTAACCGACGCAAAAGCCGCCGTAAAAGTAAGCTGCACTGAAAGAACCGCCATATACGAAATTACATTTAACGACGACAACGGCGGTTTGTATTTCGATTTTCAAAGCGGCATAGTAGGCGGCAGCATAAACCACAGGGTTTTGCAGTCCGACATAAACCAAATAAGCCAATACGAAATTACGGGCGCGCAAAAAACAAAAATGTGGGTAAAAAGAAATGTCTATTTCGACATAGTTTTCGACAAGCCCATTAAAGACACCATTCTTACAAAGGCGCAACTCCCGCAAAGGGGCGACAAATTTACATTGCTTTTCGGACTAAAGAAAGGCGATACATTAAAGGTGAAAATCTCGCTTTCTACCGTAAGCGTTAAAAACGCGCAGGAAAATATGAAGGCAGACCTCCCCCACTGGGACTTCGACAAAGTTGTAGCCCAAAACAAGGCAGCCTGGAACAAGATTTTAAACAAGGTACAAGTGCAGGGCACCGACGACCAACTTGCAAACTTTTATACATGTATGTACCACGCCTTTATACACCCCAACAATATTGCCGACACAAACGGACAGTATAGAGGGCCTAAAAATCAGGTTAATACAGCTGCAAACGGCAAGTACTATTCTACTTTGTCTTTGTGGGATACCTACAGAGCCGAACACCCCCTGCTTACGATAATAGCACCCGAATATGTAGGCGACTTGGTAAATTCGATGCTAGACCACTACGACCAACAGGGTTTTATGCCCATTTGGACTCTTTGGGGACAGGAAAACTATTGCATGATTGGCAACCACTCCATTTCGGTTGTCGCCGAAGCAATGATAAAGGGCTTTAAGGGCTTCGACTACGAAAGGGCTTTGAATGCCTGTGTAGACTCGTCAAGCAAGAAGCTGAAAAAATCTAACGGCATAGTGTTGGAGCAATACGGCTACTATCCGTTCGACTTCTACAAAAACGAATCTGTTTCGAGAACCCTTGAAGGCTGCTACGACGA
>CAKUIA010000014.1 GCA_934660865.1 uncultured Opitutales bacterium | reverse complement strand
GTAGAATGCGGAGTAAAACTATGAAAAACAAATTACAAAAAAATCGCTATTCCACAACCTTTGGGGTTGACCCAAAATAACCTAATTTTACCAAAATTAATTTCCACACATAAAAGAAAAACATTGACACAATTACTTTTTTATAAAATAAACCATTTACGGATGGGGTGTTTATTTAATGAAAGCCGAAGGTTTGCAGATTATGGATAAATTTTTCGCAAAAATTCTTTATCGCGTGTGTTTTGTCTGCATATCCCTAAAATGTTTTGCGGGCCAAACCAACTTGCAGCCTTTAAACTTTATGCCGCAAAAATTGGCCGAGTTTAATTCCATATCGTTTGATTTTATCGAAGAAATTACGGAATATGTAGAACCCGAACACGGTATCGGCAAAACATACACACAAAAAATATTCGGCAGTTTTTATATGGACAATAATTCGTGCAATTACCGCCTACACGAAAGAGTGTTCTCTGCCAAAAACGGCAAATTTTTATACGAAAACGATACTACAACCGTATATAAGGACAAAATTACCACAATGTTGTTTTTCAACGGTGCCGATAAATTTGTTTTGGACAAAGACAATTCAAACGCCCTAAAAGCGCAAGTCGACACGCACAGTGTCGGATATATTGAAAAATTCACACCAATTCGCCCGCCGCTACCGTCCATATTATGGACATTCTACCAATATGGGCAAAACCCCGTTGTTTACTCGCAGCTGTTAAAAGGCAAAAACGCAAAGATTTTAAAAGATTCTGACAAGCTAATTTTATATTATCCCGATACCGGCATTAAGTTTTATTTAGACAAAAGCACGCACGAAATAAAACAAATGGATATAACAACTACCAGCCGG
The DNA here is from genome assembly GCA_934660865.1 of uncultured Opitutales bacterium. Lineage (GTDB taxonomy): Bacteria > Verrucomicrobiota > Verrucomicrobiia > Opitutales > Intestinicryptomonadaceae > CAKUIA01. The sequence continues at coordinate 68,491 of CAKUIA010000014.1, read as the reverse complement.
GCGCTCGAAACACAAATATCGTATTCGATTAAAGTAAACGAAAATATTAAAACTAAATTCGGGATTTTCCCGAGGAATGTGGAAATAAATCTGTGCGAAGAAAGCCAAGTAAATAGCAATGTAAAAATATGGATAAAGCAAAGCTCCATAAAATTCAACGAAAGCGAAAAAGATTACCTATATATTCTATTTCCGAACGGGTGCGATGTTTTAGATACCGTATCAAAGAAAAATTACCGCGCCTCTAAGTTTTCGGAAAATTTAAAGCCCGAAGACATTATACTAAAAGCGCTTAACGATACTTTGGCCGACAAAGACAAACAAAAAAAACACAACAATAAATAATATATGAAAAAGCTAATATTTGCAGTTTGCCTAATAACAGCTAATGCCGTTTTTGCACTCGGGAAAAACAGTGCCGATTTATTCGTTCAGTCGTTCTTCCCGTATAGCGGAATATCCTTTTCGTATACAATCGAAAACATCAAAAAGACAGACAATGCAGATTTGCCGGCGCAAAAAGGCGGTGTAGTTTTTAGCACAGTGTCAAAAGCATATAAGGCAATAGAGCTAAACAAAAACAATGCAGGAGATTGCTTTTCGTATTCAAACGGCGTTTTAACTTCGGGCATTATAGAGAAAGGAAAAACAACTTCTGTTGCAATAACTAAAGACAACGGGCTAACAAATTTCCCCGCAGTTTTGGCGGCCTTTATAGACCCTTACAATCTCTTTAGCCCAATTCTAAACAAGCAAAACTTTAAGGAATTTACTGTCGAAGAAAGCGAAAATCAAATAAAGTTATCAAACACAACATACAATATATTTTTCGATAAAACTTCGTTTTTGCCAAAGAAAATAGAAACAAAATTTTCCGTAAAAAACGGCGTTTACATCGGGCAAAAAGCCGTATTTGAAAGTTTCGAAAATATAGGCGGCGTAAAATTTCCAACTAAAATTCATATTACATACTGCGACGAGAACGGGAAGCTTTTGCTAAATTGCATATATAAATTAAGCAATATTTCTTTTAACAACATAACACAAAACCAGCTAAAAATCGACATAACCGAAGGCACTATTGTAAACGATACAATACAAAACAAAAAATACGTTGTAAGCGGTTCGTCGATTACAACACGCGAAGAAGCGGTTATCGAGAAAATCTTGGAATAAAACGGGCATATATGAGGCTTTTACTTATCTTTGCATTGTGTTGCGTTTATTCGCTGTCGGCAACGGCGCAAGAGTGCGATTTTTCGTGGAATAAATTTTACGGTATTGCCTTTAAAAACATAAACATATACGGCAATGTAGGTATCTCCGAAACTTTCGATTCACGAAAAATAGACGGCGAAAATTATATGGAAATTTCGGCAAACTTTAATAGCGCCCGAAAAACGGCGTCTAAAACATTGGGCTATGGCTGGTGGTTTGGGCTTACAGATAGCTACATTGTTAAAAACGCCTATAATTCGTACAAAGCCGTTATGCCAAACGAAAGCGAAATTATTTTAAAACAAAGCGGCAAAAACAAAAAAATCTATGTAAGCCGCGGCAAAAGGTGGGCACTAGAGGAAATACCAAACGGCTTTATGCTGGCTTCCAGTTGCGGCAATGTTTTAATTTACAAAAAGGGCAACCTAGACCAGATAAAATATGCAAACGGCACTACCGTATTTTTTAAATACGAGGGCGGCGCGCTAAAGCAAATAAACCTAAAAGGCGTGCCAATAGTGTCTTTTAAATACGAAAACAACCTTGTTTATTTGCATTTGGAAAACGGAAAACGCACCATTAAATTTACGCTAGCAGACACGCCTGACTGCGGGAAAGTTCTTGCAAAAATAGAGTATATGTCTGACTACCCAGTCTCGAAAGAATATAGATATAAAATTTCCGACACCGAAAACAGCGAGATTTGCATTTTGCATGAAAACGAAACTAAAAAATATTGTTGGGACACCCGCGGCTTTATTGTAGCCGAAGAAACTTGCATAAACAACAAACCGGTAGAAAAATTCGACTACACAATTACAAATAAAAACGACCCCGACATTTATAAATATATAAAACGCAAGTCGCAAATCACGCAACTGTGCGACATATCTTACCGAAACGGCAAGGGTGTTTCGGTTATGCAAACAAACGGAGGCAATATAGTTAAAACCAGCGAAAATATGAATATTGCCTGCCTTGGCAAACCGCGAAAGATAGAAACAGTCTACCCCGACGGCGGCAGGGAAGAACAGCTTTTTATGTACGACGACAAAGGCAGGCTGATACGCGAAGTAAAAAACGGCAAAGTGTTATACAACATAAAACGCAACGACGCCAAGCGAAGCATAACATACTACGGCGGCAACTGGAATTTTGTATGGGAAAAGGTTTACGACGCAAAAGACCGCGTTGTTTGCTACAAAAAAGCGGACGGCACAACCACAACTTTTGAATATTTAAAAGACGACAAAATAAAGGCAACGCTTACTAAAAACGGGCAGTCTATCACCAAACATTTCTCATCGGATACAACAATAGTTAAATGCCTAGACGACGAAGTAAACTGAGAATATGAAACAAATAATCTTTTTTCTGCTTTGCACGCAGTTTTGCCTAACTGCAAAAGCCTCGCTTATAGACGATATCTTAAAGGCGAACAATTTGCCTAATTGCATGGAATTTTCGTACACAAAAACCGAAACAAACGGCGAAAAACAAACTTTAAAATCGGCAAACCGCATTGCCCACAACTTTGTTGCAAACGAATATAACTACTAAACTAAGCCCACAAACGGGCAAGATTTGCCCTACACAAAATTAAATGCAAGTTTTTTAGCCAATGGCTACAAAGTTTTGCGAACCTTAAAGGACGGCAATAACTCTGCAATATTTAGCAAAAACCCAATTATATTTAAAGTTCTGGATATAATCAGTGCATGGACTAGCCCCTATAACGGCAAAAGTTATTTCGAGATTTTAAAAAATGCAGACAAAGCTTCCGTGAAAATTTTAAACCAAAAAGATACGATTTCTATAAAATTCGAAAAACTCTACGAATTGAAAATCGACAAAAAATCCCTTCTTGTTTGCGAAATTCTTTTGTATAACGAAAATGCAGACAATTCTGCAAGTATTTATCAAAAAATAAAATATGAATCGCATAAAAATTTCGGGAAATACCGCATTCCGTTAAAAATTTCGTACACCTTCTACAATCAAAAGCAAGAGCCCTTTTCTTTTGCCGAGTTTTTTATTAACGAAAAATCGGTTAAAACGAATGTTGATGTTTGCGACATATTGCATTTGCCCGCGGGGACAACCGTTATCGACAAAGAAAGCGGCAAAAGCTATGTCGTAAACGAAATAAACAACCCATTTTCGATTGAAGAAAAGATAAACACAAAACTGCAAAACAAACAACAATAAGCGTGCAAAAATGGTTTTATCTACAATAGAAAGGCTAGACTGGTTTTATTTGGGGGCCGGCAGCATAAGCAAAACGGGGGCGTTTATTGTGCTGCTTATGGTAACTTTTTGGGCTGTTTTGGGCATAAATAGGCGGTGGGCGTTTTGGGTTGTGCTAATTGCAAACGGCATTTTGGGTTGCTTTTTAATACAAACATATTCGCGCGGGGCTTTGCTTTCGCTAATATTTGCGTTTATTGCCTTTCTTATAATGGCCCCCATTCGCTCTACAAAATTAAAAATAGTTGCCGTTTGTCTGGCGGGGCTATGCGCTTTTTTATATTCAAATTCCGTTGGCTTTAACGAAAGAATACACGATATGGTGCTTTTAAAAAGCTCGTCGGCAAACGTGCGCTACGACTTGTATTCGGCTGGAATTAAAATGCTTACCGATGCCCCCTGCGGCTTTAAAGACGGAACAACTCCCGCCAAAATCTACATGCTTTGGTATCAAAAAATGTATACAAACGAAGGATACAACACCCTGATAAACTCGCACTTGGAATTTTTAAACCGCGCCGGAGTTCCCCTTAAACTTTTGTATATTTTGTTTTGGAGTTTTATATTTTGCGCAACATTTGCATATAAAAAAAGCTTTGTAAGTGCCGCGGCCTTTGCCGCGTGGCTTGCCTTTTTTTCAAATTCTTTTTTCAGCAACATTGCAACATTTTGGGCTTTGTGGGCAATACCAGTTTTGTTTTTATGCGCGGCTTTGTATATAAACCGCAAAAGGTTTTTGTGCATAAAATTTTATGCGCGCACATTTTCGCTATTTTGCCTTGCGGCTTTTGCGGTTTTTCTAATTTCGTATTTCTACAGGCGCTACATTCCCCTTAAGTTTGCCAAAAACGAAGTTTTAGTCGGCAACAAAAGCGCTTTGCCTATCTACATTTTAAACCCAAACGAAAAAATTTTGGGGCAAAAATACGGCATGGAAATTGCCGAACATTTAAAGGCAAACCCCGCCTTTGCGCGCATTGGCAACACCCCAAATTTGCATACCGCCTACAAAACCGTTGTAGCCGAAGGAGACTTAAATACCCTTTTACTTTCCAAGCTAAAATCCGAAAAATTTGTGTTTTTAAACCCAAAATTTAAAGACCCAAAAACTCTTGCCGAATTTTTTGCAAGGAACAATGCCGTTGTAATTTTGGGCGACATAACCGATTTTAGGAACAAAACCCTTTGGCGCAAATTTTTTAAAGAGCAAAATCTTAACCCGCAAAATCTGATAATTTTAGGCGGTGTAGAAAACTACATTCCCAACTGGACAAAATATTTGTAGCGTCTACAAGCCATGTTGCAACAGCCTGCCGCAAAAAATCACTCTATCGGCTTTTGCGCTTTTGTTTGCAAAGCCGAAATATCGAAAGTATCTTTTAACGCCGTTCCGCTGATTTTGCGCTTGCGCGACTCCTCTAAAAGCCAGGCAAGCTTTTTTGTGGCGATTTCTATAGGCAAGCCAAGCGGTCTGATATTTGAAATGCAGTTTCGGTCGGATTCCACGCTTGCCCACCTTGTGTTGTAGGTAAAATATGCGCTAAGGCTGTCGGGCGAGCCCAGTCCCGGGCGTTCGCCGACAAGTGCCAAAGTGTGCCTTGCGTGCAAAATTTCGTTTATGGCGTCCTGAATTTTTACCCTTGCAAAGGGCGCAATTATTATGGGATATGCCGACCAGTTTTCTTCGGGCAAATTCGCAAACAAAGCCTTTATTGTGTCTACCGCATGCTCGTTTGCGGCCAATGCCGAAAGCCCGTCGGAAACGACAACCATAAAATCGCGCTCGCCCCACTCTTTTGCAAGTTTTGCCAATTTATTTGCGGAATCTTCGCTTAACTGGCGGCCAAGTTCGGGGTTCATCAAATAGCTTTGCTTGTCCGAAACTTTTGTGTGCAAAACAACGCTGTCGAAGCCCGCAGCCCTTAGTTGTTCGGCAATTTTTTCGGGGTAAAATTTTGCAAGAACGGCGTCTTTTGCGCGCGCGTGCGCCAATTTAAAATCCAATATTGACGCCGTGCGCTGGCTGCCGCCCGTTCTGCCAATGCCTATTCTTGCCGTGGTATATTTCCTAAGCAAACACCAAGTGTCGGGCTTCGACACCGAATTTGCCCTTAGCATATATTCGCCGTTTGCTTTATCTATTGCCGGTAAATCCATAGTCTGCAAGCAGTTTGTTGTTATTGTTTAACGCCAACACCTTGTTGTTGTTAAAGATTTTCATTTTTTCGAGCCACGCCTCGAACTCGGGCGCAGGCCTTAGCCCGAGCAGCTGGCGCGCATATAAAATGTCGTGAAAAGACGTTGTTTGATACCCCAGCATAACGTCGTCGCAGCCGGGAATGCCCATTGCATAGGTTAAGCCCGCCGCAGCCAAAAGCGTAAGCAATGTATCCATATCGTCCTGGTCGGCCTCGGCGTGGTTTGTGTAGCAAATATCGCAACCCATAGGCAGGCCAAGCAGTTTGCCGCAAAAGTGGTCTTCCAAACCAGCCCTTATTATTTGCTTGCCGTTATACAAATATTCGGGGCCTATAAACCCTACAACCGTATTTACAAGCAAGGGTCTAAATTCGCGTGCCACGGCATAGGCTCGGGCCTCGCAAGTTTGCATGTCTACATTCCAGTTGCCCTCGGCCGACAGCGCCGAGCCCTGCCCCGTTTCGAAATACATTACGTTGTCGCCAATGGTGCCCCTGTGCAGCGACAATGCGGCCTCGTGCGCCTCTTTTAAAATCCCCAAATTTATGCCGAAATTTTTGTTTGCAATTTCGGTGCCCGCAATGGATTGAAAAACCAAATCTACGGGCCCGCCGTTTTCCATAACGGCAATCGCGTTTGTTACATGCGAAAGCACACACGATTGCGTGGGAATTTCGTAGCGGTGCACAAGCTCGTCTATAAGCTTTAAGATTTCCGTCATTGCCGGCACGCTGTCGGTTGCGGGGTTTATGCCTATTACGGCGTCGCCGCTGCCGTACAGCAGGCCGTCTAGCATGGAGGCCGCAATGGCCTTTAGGTTGTCGGAAGGGTCGTTCGGCTGCAGCCTAGACGAAAACCTGCCCTTTAGGCCTATGGTGTCCCTAAACTTTGTTATAACCTGGCGTTTGGAAGCCACTAAAATCAAGTCTTGGTTGCCCATAATTTTAGAGACTGCCGCAACCATTTCGGGGGTTAGCCCCCAAGTGATTTCCTCTAAAACCTTGCCGTCGGTTTCGTAGCGCAGCAGCCAGTCTCTAAACTCGCCCACGGTAAACGACGAAATAGGCTTGAAAGCCTCTTTGTTGTGGCGGTCTAAAATAAGGCGCGTAATTTCGTCTTTTTCGTATGGAATTAACGGCTCTGTAAGGAACATTTCAAGCGGAACGTCGGCCAGACACATTTGGGCTGCAACCCTTTCTTCGTAGTCGGCGGCGGCAACTTTCGCAAGCACGTCGCCCGAGCGCAGGGGCGACGCCTTTGCCATTAGCTCCTTTAAAGAGTGGAAATTATGGGTTTTGTTTCCAACGCAAATGCTCCAAGACTTTTTCATTTTTAAACTACATTTTGGTGTTGAACAGCGACGGTATCCACAATGCTATTTCGGGGAATATCATTATAAGAACCAAAGCCAGCAGCATAAGACCTACAAAGGGAATTATCGAGGCGTATATATCCCTTATCGTTATGCTCTTGGGCGACATCGCGCGCATGAGGAACAGATTGTAGCCGAAAGGCGGGGTTATATATGCAATTTGGCAGGTGATTGTATATAGTATGCCGAACCATATCGGGTTAAAGCCAAGCTTTATAACCAAAGGTATGTACAAGGGTGCAACTATTACAAGCATTGCGGTATCGTCCAAAAATATGCCCAATATTACGAACGATAATTGCATTAAAAGCAGCACTTGCCACGGCGACAAACCCCAGTCGTTAAGGAACAATCCCTCCAGGGCTCTAACTGCGCCAAGGCCGTCGAACACGGCGGCAAAAGCGAGGGCTGCCATCATAACCCACATAAACATTGCCGAGTTGTCCAAAGTTTCGCGCAATATTTTCCTAAACAGCCTCCACGAAAGCCTGCGGCGAAACAGCGCCACCAAAAACGCGGCAAACGCGCCGAATGCCGAGCTTTCCACCAAGCTTGTAAGCCCGAAGAAAAACGAACCTATAACCGAAAATATCAGCAAAAGCGGAATTATGCCCGCGCTTAAAACCTTTAGCTTTTCCTTTAACGTATAGTTGCGCTCGCTTTTTGGAAGCACCGGGCCCATTTTCGGGTTAAAGTGGCACCTAATTAGAATATACGCCAAAAACAAGCCCGTCATCAACAGCCCCGGGCCTATGCCCGCAAGCCAAAGTTGGCTTACCGGTTGGCGGGCTATCATACCGTACAAAACCAAAACTATGCTTGGCGGTATTAAAATGCCCAACGAGCTGCCCGCTTGTATAAGGCCGCTAATCATGCGCTTGTCGTAATTGCGCTTTAACAGTTCGGGCAGCGCCACACTACAGCCAATGGCCATGCCCGCAACGCTAAGGCCGTTCATGCAGGAAATTAGCACCATTACAAACAATGTGCCCACGGCCAAGCCGCCTTTTAGCGAGCCCATCCAAACATGGAACATGTGGTACATATCGTTTGCAATGCCCGATTCCGAAAGCATAAAGCCCATAAATACGAACAATGGCAAAGTTAGCATTGGGTACCAGTTAAACAGCTTTATGGCGGCGTTAAAACCCAACGCCGTGCTGCCGTCGCCCCACAAAAGCAGGGCGGCCGCCACGCCCACAAAGCCCATCGCCGCAAACACCCTTTGGCCTGTAAGCATAAGCAGCATTAGCGTCGAAAACATCAACAAAATTATCATTGCAGGAGACATTTTAATACTTCCTTCCTATTGCGTAGCAAAAGTCCTTCAACAATTCGGCCGTAGCTTGCAAAAACATCAACGCCATGCCCGAAGTCATTATTATCTTAATGGGAGCCATTGGGGGCTTCCAAACACTGTGGTTGCGTTGGTCGAATTCCAGCGCAAAGGCCGAGCTGTCGTAGCCGCCCTTTACCATTATGTACAGGTAAAACAGCAAAAAGAACACGGTAAATACGTCTACCAAAGCCTTGGTTCGCGGCTTCCAGCGCTCGTATAGAAAGTCCATTCTAACATGTATGCCGTGTTTTAGGCTGCTTGCCCCGCCCAAAATATAGTAGGCGGCCATTGTAAACTGCGCCATTTCCATAACCCAAATTTCGGGGCGGTGAAATGCGTTTGTAACAATAGAATACAGCAATATGCCCATCATTGCCAAAAGCAGATACATAGCCCCTGCTCCTACAAATTCGCTTAATTTGCCGACATATTTTATATACACGCGCATCAGCCTTAAAATGGGCGCTCCCATCTTTTCGCCAACCTTGTGCCAATCGACAGAATCAAGCCATTCGTCCAAATCGTCGAATCTTGTTCTTCTGATAATCATATAAAAAACAGCCAATATATTTAGTTAAAAAACACGTGGCATGCCCGCCGCCGAAACGCAAATTTTGTCTGCAAACGGCGGCGGGCCATAGCCCTTATAAAGCGGATTTTATCTGTACGGAGAACCCGCCTTTTCCATCATTGCGTTGTAGTCGCGCAATATTTTTACAACCTGTTTTTGGCGCGGAGTGCCTTTTGCTATTAGCTCGTCCCAAAACTTTACGGCTTCGCTTTCCACAAGCTTCCATTCTTCGGCGGGAATGGTTGTAAGCTTTAGCTTGCCGCCGTTTACGCGCAGGTTGGCCTCGCCGCCCCAATACCAGTATTGGCGGTAGTAGTGCGAATAGTCCATGCAAACTTTAAACAATTCTTGCAGGTGCGGCGGCACCTTTGCCCACGACTTTGTGTTCGCCAAAAACGAGCCAATCCAAGCGCCCGAAATATTGTTTGTTAAAAAGTAGTTTGTCGCGTTCGACCACCCTACCGTGTATGCCTCCGTTATGCCGCACCATACAACGCCGTCTAGCTCGCCCGTGCGCATTGCCATTTCAATGTCTTCTACGGGAATTGTAACCGGAACTATGCCAAAGCGCGTTAAAAAGCGGCCTGCCGTCGGGAAAGTATAAAGCTTTTTGCCCTTAATGTCGGCAAGCGAGCGAATGGGGTCTTTTGTAATAAAGTTGCAAGGGTCCCACGAGCCCGAGCTTAGCCAGGTTACATTTTTAACCTCTTTATACGATTCCGCCCAAAGCTTGCCCAAACCGAATTCGTTGAACAAGGCGGGAACATCTAGCGAATAGCGTGTAGCCAGCGGGAAATATGCGCTAAAGGGAGCAACGTCTGCGGGGGAACCCATGGAATCGTCGTCGCTTTGTACGCAGTCTAAAGTGCCTTGTTGCAGTGCGCTAAACAACTCGCTAGTGGGCACTAACTGGTCGGCGTAATACAACTCTATTTTCATTTCGCCGTTGGCGATTTTGTTGAATGCGTCTACGGCCGGTTTAATTACATGCGCGCCCAACGACGTGCTTGCATACGTTTGCATGCGCCACTTTATGGGCTTTTTGGCCGCACCCATTACATAGGGAGCCCCCATAATGGCGGCAGTTCCAATACCGAGAGTCTTAAAAAAGCCCCTCTTGTTCATACGTCCTGCCGAAACGGCAGGTGCGGTTTCCTTTTTTGTATTTGTTGTATCCATAGTTTTTATAGCCTGTTTTTAAACTATGCTTTTTGTGCTAGCATTATCTGTGCCAGTTTTTTGTAGGTGCATATTTTTGCTAACCATCAACAAGATACAAATAAACCCCTATTTTTTGCTCCTATAATAAACGACAAATTTGTATGCAACTACCAATTTGTAGCGTACAAAATTGAATAAAAAAGCCCAAAACAAAAAAACGCTTTGGGCTAGAATCTTAAAAATATCAAACTGTTATGTGCTGTAGTGTTCTATTTTGCCTCCTGCGACAAAATCCAAAGCAAATCCGAAAGCCTGTTTATATATTTTAAAGGGAAATCCCTTGCCAAACCCTCCGAATTTGCAAGGGCAACAATTTCCCTTTCGGCAAATCTGCAGCGCGTGCGCGCCATATCCAAAGCCGCCTGCAAATGGCTCTCGCCCGAATATGTCCAAGAATTAAACAGGTTGCCGTTATCTTCGGCCGCCTGAATTTTGTCCTCAAAAAGCTTTAAATCGCTTTCGTCCAATAGGCGGATTTTATGCTCTTTAAGTTTGCCAAAATCTTCGTTTGCGGTTGCAAGTTCGGTCATTAAAAACACAAGCGATTTTTGTATTTTTAGGATAAATTCGGCCGTTTCTTTGCCGGCAAAAGAGCGCGCAAAACCCAGCGTTGCCGACAGGTCGTCTACCGCGCCGTATGCGCATACCCTCGGCGAGTTTTTAAAAACGCTTTTGCCGAACATAAGCTTTGTTTTGCCCGCGTCTCCCGTTTTGGTAGAAATTTTCATAATGGTTTTTCCCGCGAAATAAAAATTTTTGCGAATAAAATTTCAAGCATTTTTCGGCAAAACTTTTGCTGTTTGCCGGAAAAATTGCCTCTTAAGATTCCCGAAAAAAACTTGCGCTATTTTAAAAAAACTTCGGGGTATTTTTGAATGAAATACGCGGGCGTGCAGCTCCAGGCGTGGCATGCGCTGTTAGACGGGTAAAAGCCGTAGGGAGAAATATAGTCGTTATTCGGGTCGTAGGCCTCCCAAAAAGTGTCGGCACCCTTTTTTACCATCGAGCCCCAATAGTTTAAAAGATACTCTCTTGCTTCGTCTTCCATACCGCAGGCAAGCATTGCCTCTATTAAATAGTGTGTGGCATATGGCGTGCCCAGCTTAACCGATTTCGGGTCTAAAAGCGCGTTTTTAATTGCCGTTTTTTGGAGTTCTTTGCCTCCCACATTTGCCAACGCAAACCAAGCCTGCGTCAACACCGAAACTTGCCCGCTTGGGCACACAAAAACATTGCGGTTTTTATCGAAAAGTTTTTCGAGAGATGCGGCTTGCATATCCTCCTGAATTTCCTCCCAATTTTCGGAGCTTTTGCCGAGCATTTGCGCAAGCTGCCTTGTTTGAGACAGCGCAAAAATTGTGGCCGCCTGCATGCACGCCGTAGGGTCGAAGCCCGCGCGCCAGTCGAAAAACCTCCAGCCATTTTTCTTGCCGTCGTGCATTGCGTTTTTGTCTACATAATCAAGGGCTAACTCTATTTGCCTCTTTGCGACGGGCCAAAGTTCACGCGCAGTTTCGTAGTCTTTTGTGTCTTTTAAATATTCAAGCAACGTGCTGTTAAACAGCAAGCTGTAGGAAATGCAGTTAGACTTTTGCGAGTGCAAAAAAGGCTTTTCAAAACAATTAGGATACACAAAACCGTTTTTGCCCGAAAGCCCAGCAAACAAATACAAACACCTTTTTGTAAGGTTAAAATTTTTAAAGGTTTTTGCGTTTGCAAGCGATTCTAGATACAAATCGCCAAGCCAAAGACGCTGGTCGCGCTTCGGGCCGTCTTCGTAGACGGTTTGCATGCACTCGGCCAGCGTTTTTAGCGCAACGTTGTAGATGTCTACAATTTCCTTCGAAGCATTTGCAGGCAGCTTTTCAGGATTGTCGTTTGCCGAAGTTTGCGCGGTAATAAACATATCGTCTATGGCAAAGTCGAAGTATTTTGAGTAGCCCAAAAGCTCTATTTTTAAATACCTAAACGAAACCCTGCGCGGGATTGTATAGGCTTTGCCCATTTCGGTTAGTGTGATAATTTCGTCCTGAATCCAGGCTCGCGAAAGCGAGCATTTCCACGGCTCTAGCGGAGTGTTAAGCTCGGCGGGCAATTCGCCGAAAAAGAATTTTATCCTTACGGGGGCGTCTAGCGGTGCGTTAAAAAGCTTTGTTTTAAAAGTAAAATAGCCCGTGTAGTGGTCGCCAAAATCGAGCGTTATCGTCTTGATTTTTCTGAAATCGCTTTTGTAGATGTCCTCCACTTTTTGGCCGCTTTTTGCGTATCTTATGCCCTGAAATGCCGAAGGGTCTTTTTGGGCTTGCACAACAAATTTTGGACGCACAATTTTATAGCTTAATTTTGGGGTAAGGCTTTCGGCCTTTTTAAGCCAGCCGTCGCGCTGCCCGGCAAAAATGTCGTTTTGCGCGCAAAAGGCGTTTGCAAACCCCATACATATAACAAGAAATACAGTTCCTATAAATTTCATTCCAAACTGTATATTTTTGCCGAAAAACTTTGGCAAGAAAAACAAACTTTGCCCCTTGACAATAAAAAAAGTTAGAATAAACTAACAATTAAAAAATTTTTAACAATATCTACTCTTGACCCTAAAAAAAGTTATGGCGATAATCAGAAACATTATGGAAATTTTTAAAAGTTGCAGCAACACCGACGCTTTGCCCGTTATGCTGGCGCAAAAACCGCCCTCTTTTGCGGGCGTGTTGGAGGTTGTCCATTCAATATCCGGCAGAATAAGGGTGAAAATTCCGTCCACAAAGGGCGTGCCCGTTTTGGCCGACAACATAGTAAAGGCAATGTCGCCCGTGCGCGGCGTTAAAAAAATTTCGGCAAACGTTTTGTTGGGAACATTTTTGATAGAATACGACAGCGCGGTTTTGTCGCCTACAATAGTGGTTTCTGCGCTGACGTATTGCTTTAACTTTGAAGGCGAAATGCGGGCGAGAAAATCCATTTTGGCCAAAGAGCTTTCTACCATAGGTTTTGCGCTTAACCAGGCAATGCTTAGCCGCACAAAGGGCATACTGGACATCAGGGCTGCAATTACGCTGCTTTTGGTGTTCCAGCTTGTAAAATCCATTCCCGTTGTAAGAAGAAAACTGGGCTTGCAGGCCTCGCAAACATATTTTCCGATAAACCTTATATGGTGGCTATTTCAAAGCGTATCGCACAACAAATGAACTCCATACAAAAAACTTTCGTAAAACTTCTTGGCAAGCCCAAAATCGTACACAGTATGCCTGGCAGGCTAAGGATAAATATTTGGGGGCTTAAAAACAACCCCGAATATGTAGCCGAATATGCCGACGCGCTAATCGGCGTGCTAAAGTCTAAAAAGGGAATAAGCGGCGTTTCGCTAAACCAGTATACGGGCAATGTTCTGATAGAGTATGTTCCGAAAAACATAACCGAAAGCGAAATAACCGGCTGGATAGACACCGCCTGGCAAACGGTTTTAGACGCTTTAAAGACAACCCAAACCGCCGACGACGAGCGCAGGCTTGTTGCCGATATTTGCGAAAAACTTTCAAAATTAGGCTAAAAAATGTCGTTTTTCTCGAAAAACAAAAAACCCCTTTTAAAGTGCTCTATTGCGCACGAAATTTCGGGGCGTGTAAGGATAACCTGCAACGCGTTTAAATATGTGGGAACCGGCGAAGACAAAGAGCATTTGGCGGGCCACTTCAAGCTTTTAGAGGGCGTAATTTCGGCAAGGATAAACCCCTATGCAAAATCGCTTGTCATTGTATACGACGAATCCAAAAACGACTCGAAACGCCTTTTGGTGTCGGTAGAGGAAATCGTTGCGGCGCACTCGCTCGGCATTTTGCAAAGGGAGCGCGAAGAGCAAAACAAGCTCCTTGTTCAGGAGCGAGACCTGCACGAAGAACCGCTTTCTACGCTGATAACGCGCAGCGCGGTTTCGGCTGCAATGCTTTTGGGAGTATGGCTTTTAAAGTCGCCCGTGCCCGCAACTTTAAGGGGCAGGCTTTTCGGGTTCCCCGGCATAGGAGCAATGTCGCTGGCGCTGCCTTTGTTTAAAAGCGGCTTAAAGGCCTTTAAGCGCTCCATGCTGCCCAATGCCGACACGCTAAGCGCGTTGGCGGTGCTTTCAAGCGTATTGTCGGGCAAGGCGGCTTCGGCGTTGACGGTTTTGTTTTTGCACGATTTTGCCGAATCCATGACGGTTTACACAATGAACCGCACGCGAAACGCCATAAGGGATATGCTTTCGGTCGAAAACGAAACCGTTTGGCACCCCTACAACAACAAAATAGGCAACCCGCTGCAAAAAATTTCGGCAAAAGAGCTTAAAAAAGGCGACATAATAGTAGTCCATTCGGGCGAAAAGATTTGCGCCGACGGCGTTGTTCTTTCGGGGCGCGCCGTTATAAACCAGGCCTCGATTACGGGCGAATTCGAACCCGTTTCGCGCGAAAAAGGCGGCAAAGTTTTTGCGGGAACGCTTGTTGTAGACGGCACAATTACCTGCATAGCTGAATCTGCAGGGGCCGACACTACGGTTTCGAAAATAATAAAGATGGTAGAAGACGCAGGCGGCAAAAAAGCCCTTGTGCAAAACTATGCCGACAAGTTTTCGTCGGCGCTAGTTCCGCTAAACATATTCCTTTCGGGCCTGGTATATGCCATAACGCGCGATGTAAACAGGGCGCTTAATATGCTTATAATAGACTATTCTTGCGGCATAAAGCTTTCCACGGCGGCCGCCCTTTCGGCGGCTATAAACACCGCGGCGCGCCAGGGCGTGCTTATAAAGGGAAGCGGCGTAATAGAGGCCATGAGCCATGCCGATACCTTGATTTTGGACAAAACCGGAACGCTTACCGAGGGCAAACCGCAGGTTGAAAGCGTTGTTCCCCTTTCGGGCAAATTCTCGCAAAACGAAGTTGTTTCGTTTGCGGCCGCCGCCGAAGAAACGTCAAAGCACCCGATGGCTTCGGCAATTCTTGCAAAGGCCCGGCGCGACATTATCGCAATTCCGCGCCACGGCGACATAGAAACCGTTGTCGGCCGCGGCGTATACACAACCGCAAACGGAGCAATAATACGCGTGGGCAACAAGCGCTTTTTAAACGAATGCGGCATACACACCCACCCCATGCGCGACCAGGCCTCGGCGCTTTTTGCGAAGGGCGAAAACGTTGTCTATGTTTCGAAAGGCAACGAAATTGCGGGCTTGATAGGCATAAGAGACCCCTTGCGCGAGAATATGAAAAAGGCGCTAAACCGCCTGCGCACCGTCGGCGTAGACGACATTGTTCTTCTTACGGGCGACTTGGAGCAGCAAGCCGACGTAGTTGCCCGCAGGCTCGGCGTAGACAGCTACGAATACGAGCTTTTGCCCGAAGACAAGGCAAAGGTGGTTCTCAGAATGCAGTCGCGCGGCAACAAGGTTGTTATGGTTGGCGACGGAATTAACGACGCCCCCGCCCTTGCCTACGCCGATGTCGGCATAGCACTTGGCAAAACCCGCACCGACGCGGCAATGGAGGCCGCCGACATAACCATTGCCGGCGACAACGCGCTTATGCTGCCGGGCATATACGGCCTTTCGAAATACACAATGGACATTGTGCGCCAAAACCTGTACGCCTCGGTGGGCATAAACACTCTCGGCCTGGCGTTGGGGGCTTTGGGCACAATACCGGTAATATTCGGGGCCGTAATGCACAATTCGTCCACAATTTTAGTTGTTGCAAATTCTCTGCGAATACTCTTTTATGATATGGAGAAAGCACCTACTCTAAAATAAATTTTTTCACGAAAGGAAAACTATTATGACAAGAGATTATATATTGGGCGCCGCTTTGGGCGTAGGTTTGGCCGCAACGGGCTTCTATCTATACAAGAAGAACCAAAATAAGATAGACGATATTTTGCGTTCGCACGGTATGGACATTCCCGTAAACGAAAACAAGGCTCTCGACTCTATGTCGATTGAAGAACTTGCCTCGATGAAGGAAAAGATTGAAGACCTTATCGCCGAAAGGGAGCTTGCCGCAAAGGAACAGGCCCAAGACGAAAAGCCCAAGGCAAAGGCGAAAAAATCGCGCAGCGCAGCCCCCAAGGCGCAACCTGCAGCGTAAACGGTTAAAAACATCTTAAAACAAAAAAACGGCGCAAAGTTTAATGTTTGCGCCGTTTTTTGTGAAAAAATTTCTATTCGTTTTCCAAAATTTCCATAATTTTGGGATACGTTTTCGCCATAAGCAGCAATGCCGACTTGCCGTCTATGCCCTTCGAGCTGCCCGCAACGTTTATTTGGCTTAGCGCCACTTTTTGCTGCTGCCTTATAAGTATGCACTTATAGTTAAAGCCCTTTGTATTTACAATTTTCGTTCCGTTTAAAACGGCCATTGCCCAAAAGAAAATCTCGTCGTTCGAAGCCATAAGCTTCATAAAAATATCTTCGTTTAAGATGTCTTTATAAAGGCTGTGCGGCGGAAACAGCGTTCCCGTTCCGCTCATTATAACGTTTTTATAGGTTGCGTCGTTCGGGTGGTTCCAAATCAAAACGTTGTTCGATATGGGCGAAATTGCGCCGTTTACAAGCTTTATGCGCCCGGTGCGGTAGCAGCACACGCAGTTGGGGTTTGCCTGCGAGCTTTTCCACAAATTTTCAACCGCGTCAAAGTCGTACAAAATGTCGTCGTCGAAAGTTATTATATAGTCGTCGGGAAATTCCATTAAAGCGGGAATAAGCTTTTTGTACGACTTATAGTTTTTGCAGAATTTAACGGTAAGGCCGAACCGTTTTAAAGCCAGCAGCTTTTCGGGCAAAGATTTTTCGCCTTCGGGGAATTCGTCGCTTGCCAAATACAAAACAACCATATCAGGCTTAAGGGTTTGGTTAAGCAGGCGCGCAACGACAATATCTACCATGTCTATCCTTTGGGGAATGCTGGTTAGCGAGCATATTATGCGTCCTTTTGTTTTTTGCAAACCGCTTACGCCGCTTTGGGTGATTTTGGGCGTTTGTATTTTAACCTTTTGCCTGATATTTGCATGCACGCCCAACACGCACAATTTTATGTGCTCGTCTACAACCTTATACGAGAATATTTTTCTTAGAAAATCAAGTTTCATATATTAAGTTCCTGCTTTGTGGGATTTACCTTTTTTTGCCGCAAACGCTTTTGCCGCGAAATGCAAAGCAACATTGTTCCAATAATAACATCTAAACAAAATTACGGGTTTGCGGACAAATCTTTTTGCAAACAGGCGCAAAAACACCGCAAACTTGCGCCTTGTGTACGAACATTTTAAATATCTTGCAAAGTAGGCATTTAGGGGATTTAGCCAGCCGAAATTAGCATTCCACGGCTTAAAGCGGTTTACAAAATGTATTATTTTGGGCCTTGCAAACGCGGCGCAAAATTCGCCCCTTTCGTAGCACGACTCCTCCAAAAAAGGCGGCACATACTGCACGTTGTAGCGCAAATCAAGCTCCAAATATTCGTCTTTTAAAACCAAATTCAAAACCGACTGGTCGAACAAGCGCAGGTTTTCGGGCGATTTTGCCAGAAAATCGAAAAGCCTTTTGCATACGTTTTTTTGCCGCCAGTAATTTAGGTTTATAAGCAAAACCCCCGCGTTAAAGTAGTGGTAGTTTTGGCAAAGCCCTATTCTTTTGTCGAATTTTTTGTATATACAGTCTTTTACGGCCGCCACCGCGTAATTGTCCAAATTTATGTCGGCCAATTCCGAAATATCGTCGGCTACGGCAATGTCGCAATCCAAATACAAAACCCTTTTTACGCTATCGGGCAAAAGCTCGGCTATTGCAAACCTGTACCAGGTGGAAACCGTTATGTAGCCGTTCGACGGAAAGCCGCAAAACATATCTTTGTTTATTTTTACAATCTCCACATTGTCGGAAACGCTTTTTAGCATTTGTTTGCAGTTGTCCGACAAGCCGCCGTCTAAAATCCAAAAACGCAATGGCGTTTTGCAGGCGTCCATTGCGCTTTGCATTACAACCTTTGCATATTTTGCGTAGTTGTCGTCGGGTGCCAACGCTATGTCTAAAAAGCCGCGCACTTTACAAAAACTTCCCCTTATTTTGGTTGTACAGCCTTCGCATTTTTAGGTAGTACGGGCGCGCAAAAAACAAAAAATGGCGTTTAAAATACCAAACAAAGTTTTTTACGCCGTTAAAGTTGCGCAATATTTCGGCTTTTGTATCGGCAAATCGAGTTTTGCCCAAATAGTAAAAATAGGCGCAAGCCCACGGGTGCGCGGTTAGCCCGCGGGGAATTTTCCACGGCTTGTCCGGCCCCGTAAAATGCACTATAACGGGGGTGTATACGGCTTCGTTTATGTCGGCAAAGCTTGCGCTTTTAAGCGAAACGGTTTTCCTGAACAGGGGCGAAATTGCGCCATATTTTGGCGGCAAAAACAGGGCCGTGTTTGCATACAAAATATTAAGCACGTCTTGGTCTACATATTTAAGCGAATCGCCCAACTCCAAAGTTTTTTGCACAAGCTTTAAAGGCGAAGTTTCCTCCCTTAGCTTTTTTATGTTCAAAAGCAAAACGCCCGAATTGAAATATCTTTTAAGCCCCCACTTTTTATAGTGCTTTTCCGAAACCGTATCTTCTACCGCAGCCAGCGGGGCGTCTTTTAAGTCTATGTCGAACAGCTTTTCGATGTCGCCCAAAACAACGGTGTCGCAATCCAAATAAATGCCCTTTTCGTAGTCGTAGTCTAACTGGGGTATAAAGTATCTGTAGCAGGCCGCAATGGAAAGGTGTTTTAATTTAACGTTAACGTCTTTTACGGCGTCGGCATAGGGCTTAATTGAAACAAAGTCTACCCTTGCGCTCTTTGCGGAATCGGCAATTTTTTGTTTGGATAAATCCGAAAGCGCGGCGCTTAGTATAATAAAATGCAAGTTTGCCTTTGTATTGTAGCAAACAGACGCCAAAACAACGCTTAACTGCGCCGCGTAGTTGTCGTCGCAGCACATATATATAGGGATAGTTTTGCCGTCGCTCATTTATTGTAATATATGTACTAAAACACCCGCTTTTAAGTCAATTCAAAAAGAAGGTCTAAGCTTTTGTAAAAAAACGGTTCAAATAAATATTCTTGGCAAATCCGGCAATTTGTAATAGCAAAGCTTGCAATAAAATTTACAGGACAATTTTATAGACCGAATTTTTATGAAAAAAATAGCCCTTTTAGCCCTTTCTTTTGCCTTTGCCGCATTTGCAAGCGCAAAGCTTGCCGAAAATTTCGACACATTAAACAAAAAATACAACCCGCAACTCGTTTGGCCCGAAGGCAAAATGCCCGCCAATTCGCAGGAGGCGTTGGAGGCCGCACAAAAGCTTAACCAGCGCAAAAACGTTATAAACAAGCCCCACTATTCGCTTAAATTGCAAAAATCGGGAAAGCCATCTACACTTGTTATTGTAGTTCACGGCGGCGCATACCGAGGCTGCGGCATTGTCTGCGAAGAGGGAACAATGACGGCAAACGCCTTTTACGAACAAGGCTATAGCACGCTTACGCTAGACTACCGCGCCCCCGACAACCCGCACGGGGCTTTGCAGGATATGCAAAGAATTGTAAGGCTTGCACGCCATAACGCAAAAGAGTGGAATATAGACAAAATTGTGGCCATAGGCTTTAGCGCGGGCGCAAATTTGGTTGCCCGCTCAAGCGCGCCAATAACCATGAATAGCTACCAAAAGGTAGACGAAATAGACGATTTAAGCCCCGTGCAAGACGCCACAATTTTGATATACCCCGCCTACTGCGACCAGCCCACAAACGAGCTGCGCTGGAAAAATATCAAGCCCAGCCATAAAGACTACAATTTGCGCTACGCTTTGGCCGAAAACCTTAAAATTACAAAAAGCACCCCGCCCGTATTCATCTACGAAATGCTGGACGATTCGCACATAACTTCGGCAATCGCGTATTTTTTGGCGGCAAGAGACGCAGGCGTTGAAGCCGAGCTGCACGTCAAACCCAAAGGCGGCCACGGCGGCGGAATGAACTTCCGCAAAGGGCCCGATCCCATAAGGCTTCAGCTTTGCGTAGACTGGCTCGACAGAATGAATTTTCCCCGCAACAAATAGAATTTAAACTAAAAAAACATAAATATATGAAAAAACTAACACCACTATTGGCATTGTTTGCACTGTTTGCAGGCGCGGTTATTGCCGCCGACCATTCGGTGCAGTCGCCCGACGGCCGCCTTCAGGCCGTTCTTAAATCCGACAAAGAAATAAGCTTTTCGCTACTGTACAAAGGCAAACCGCTTTTCGAGAATGCGAAAATTGCAATGGACACCGACAAAGGCTCTTTGGGCGAAAAGTCCGAATTAAAATCGGTTAAAAGCGTATCAAGCGATTCCGAAATAGACGTTCCCTTCGGCATAGTTTCGAAATTGCGCGACAACTACAACCAAATAGAGGCCGATTTCGGAAACTTTACACTGGTATTGCGCGCCTACAACGATTCGGTTGCCTACCGCATTGTATCGAAATTGGGCAAGGAAAAGATGAAAGTACTTTCGGAAACTTTGGACATAAACCTTCCCGAAAAAACTCCAATTATAGGCATGCTCGAAAGCAATACAATGAGCTCGTACGAGCGCCTGCTTAGCCGCATAAACAGCTCAGAAAACGACAAGCAGCTTTTGCTGCCCGTAATTGTAAAAACCAAAGACGCCTCGTTTGCGGTGGTCGAAAGCGACGTAAATTCGTACCCGATGCTTAGGTTTAAGGTAAAAGACGGTCTTAAATCCACCTTTGTAAAGCACCCCAAAAATTTGGTAAAGGCTTCGAACTTTATGGTAAAGCACGGCGAATTCGACGACTTTACCGCCCAAACCGACGCCACCCGCAGCTTCCCGTGGCGCGCATTTATTGTAGGCGAAAACGATGCCGATTTTTCGGTAAACAACACCGTGTTTAAATTGGCCGAACCCTCGCGCCTAAGCGATATTTCGTGGATAACAACTGGAACGTGCTCGTGGGAATGGTGGAGCAACTGGAGCCTTGAAAATGTAGACTTTAAAACGGGCGTAAACGAGGCGACATACATTCGCTACATAGATTTTGCCGCAAAATACAAGATTCCATACATATTGTTCGACGCAGGCTGGCTTGTGGGCGAAGACGTGGGCAAAATGGGCGGCGATGTGCACGAAATGGCGATTTCGGGCAAGCCGTTTTTGAATGTAAAAAAGTTGGTAGACTATGCCCACAAAAAGAACGTTAAAGTTGTATTGTGGTGCCTTGGCCAGTCTATGAACCTGTACGGCGAAAAGGCAATTCCCCTAATGAAAAGCTGGGGAGCCGACGGCCTTAAAATAGACTTTTTCGACCGCGACGACCAAACCGCAATGGATTTGTATTACCGCCTTGCGCAAATTGCGGCCGACAACAAAATGGTTATAGACTTTCACGGCTGCGCAAAGCCCGCAGGCTTAAACAGAACATTCCCCAACGTAATAAATTTCGAAGCGGTTTTGGGGCTTGAAATGAACAAATTTAAAAGGCAGTCTACAACACCCTCGCACAATGTAGACTTGGTTATGACAAGAATGTTGCAAGGGCCTATCGACTACACCCCAGGGGCCATAAACAACGTAAACGAACAATATTATACGCACAATTTCGATTCACCAGCCTCGATAGGGACCAGGGCGCACCAGGGCGCGTTGTATACCCTCTTTTTCGCCCCCCTGCAAATGTTGTGCGACAGCCCAACCCAATACGAAAAATACCCGCAATTTACCTCGTTTATAGCGTCTACTCCCACCACTTGGGACGACTCTAAACCCGTTTGCGCAAAGCTTGGCGAATATGTTGTTGTTGCGCGCAAAAAAGGCGAAGTTTGGTATATTGCGGGCATTTGCGCGGGCAAAGAAAAGGAAATCCAGCTGGATTTGTCGAAATTTATGCCCAACAAAAGCTATGCCATAGAAGCCATGCTCGACAGCATTAACGCCGACAAAACCCCAACCGACGCCAAAATCGGCAAAATAGACGCACCCAAAGACGGCAAACTTACCGTAAAAATGGCAAAAGACGGCGGTTTTGTTATAAAGCTTATTCCCCTAAAGGGATTTTCTAAGTTTGTTAACGGCATATTTTAGCCTTAAAATTTCGGCTTAAACGCCGCACAAAAAAAAGGGCGCACTTGCATTTGCTTGCGGTGCGCCTTTTTCTTTTCTCCTAATACGTTTGACAAAAGCGAAAGAATAAAATCTAATAAAAAGCTTATACTATTATAACAATGTTTGCGCCCGACTTTGCGCCGATATTGCAACAATACCCCCAAAAACAACATATATGGAATTGATACTTAACGTTATCGGAGGTTTGGCTATTTTCATTCTCGGAATGAAAATGATGAGCGACGGCTTAAACACCGTTGCGGGCGAAAAAATGCGCACAATTTTAGGGCTGTTTTCGTCGAACAAATATGTGGCAATCCTTACGGGAGCTACGGTTACGGCGGTAATACAGTCGTCTAGCGCCACAACGGTTATGGTTATAGGTTTTGTAAACGCAGGCCTATTAAGTTTGGTTCAGGCAATAGGCATTATATTCGGAGCCAACATAGGTACAACAATTACCGCCCAGCTTGTAGCCTTCGACATTAGCTGGATTATTATGCCCGCAATCACGCTGGGTTTAGTTGTAAGCTTTATACCCAAGCCGGCAATTCGCAACTGGAGCGAAACAATTATAGGCTTGGGCTTTTTGTTTTTCGGCATGCAGATAATGTCGAACGACCTTAAGTCGCTTTCCGACAACCCAAGCTTTATGGCGGTGTTCCAAACTTTCCAGTGTATGCCCGAAAACGGGCACATTCCGTTTTTCTCGCTTATCGGCGCAATAGGCATAGGCTTGGTTGCAACCCTGATAATACAAAGCTCTTCGGCATGTTCGGGCATAGTTGTGGCTTTGGGTGCCAGCGGTTTAATAGATATCTATACGGCAACGGCCATTGTTTTCGGCAGCAACATAGGCAGCACGGTAACGGCACAAATTGCGGCAATTCCCGCAAACCGCGTTGCAAAACAGGCGGCAATGGCACATACACTATTCAATGTTGTGGGCGTTTGCGCTGTTGTGGCAAGTCTTTACATTCCCGTTTCGGGCGATCCCATTTTCTTTAAAATTGTAAAAATGTCGTGCAAGGCTGGCGATGTTCCCCGCGAAATTGCAAACGCGCACACAATTTTCAATGTTTGCACAACCATAATTT
Source organism: uncultured Opitutales bacterium (assembly GCA_934660865.1). Taxonomy (GTDB): domain Bacteria; phylum Verrucomicrobiota; class Verrucomicrobiia; order Opitutales; family Intestinicryptomonadaceae; genus CAKUIA01. The sequence continues at coordinate 45,067 of CAKUIA010000014.1, read as the reverse complement.
TAATCCCATTTATTCCCCTATTGGCGAGAATTTGCGAAAAGATTGTGCCCGTAAGGGAGGAAAAGGTAAAATACCAGAGGCTGGAACCGCACTTCTTAAACGCGCCCTCCATAGCCTTGGCGCAAACTGCGGGGGCGTTGCGCAAAATGCTTAAAAAGTCGTGGAAGATGGTAGACTGCACATTGAAAATGTACAACCAAAACGACGACCGCAACAAAAGCATGGTTGCCCAGCTTGAAGAGCGCGAAAACGACGTAGACATTCGCCAAAAAGACATTACAGAATATCTCGCCAAGCTAATGCAAAAGAACCTTACCCAAAACGAGGCCGAGCAAATACCCGTTCTTTTGCACTGCACCAACGACGCCGAACGTATAGGCGACCTTACCTTTGTAATACATTCTGTAATGGAAAGAATGCTTAAAAACAAATATTCTTTCAGCGCCGAAGCCGAAAACGAGTTCAACCAAATCTGCCAAAAACTTAACGCATTGGCGGAATTTTCGATTTCGCTTTTGGAAAAGAAAACCCCCGACGCCCAAAAGATTTCGGATATGTTTAGAAGCGACATTGTAGACACTCTAAGCCGCCTTGAAACCGAGCATATGGAGCGCATTAAAAACGGCAAATGCCGCCCCGAAGTCGGCATTTTATATTTGGAATTGCTTGAAGCCATGCGCAAAATTTCGAAGAACCTCTTTAACATTGTAGAGCGCGCCTCAAACTTTTACGACAAAATCCCCAAAGTGGATTCGGCAAAAGTAAAGCCCGCCGCAAAACCCGTGGCATAGAATTTATTTGCAAAATGCGCAGGGCCGAAAAGCTTTGCGCATTTTTTAATACGCTATATCGCGCCGCAAAGTTTGCGACAATTATGCCATACTTTTGCGCATTTTTTTTTGAAGAAACTCCCCTCACTTTTTTGCTTGTAGTTAAATGCGCAACAATTAGCATTTTCTGCTATGTTAAACGGCAAAATCCATTACATGACACACCCTTTAATTAAGCATAAAATTTCGATGCTTAGAGACGAAAACACTCCCACAAGCGAGTTTCGCAGGCTTGTCAGGGAAATTTCGCTGCTTATAGGGTTCGAGGCCACGCAAAAACTTTCGCTTAAAAAAAGCCCCGTAAAAACTCCGCTGGAAACTACCAACGGCGAATTTGTTGAAACCCCCGTTTTGCTTGTGCCCATTTTGCGCGCCGGCCTTGGCATGGTAGACGCCCTTTTAGAGCTTATGCCCTTTGCAAGCACGGGCCACATCGGCTTGTATAGAGATCACAAAACAAAAGAGCCTGTAGAATATTATTGCAAACTGCCCCCCAATGCCGACAAATGCAAAGTTTTTGTGCTAGACCCAATGCTTGCAACAGGCGGCAGTGCAGCGGCCGCAATTACAATGCTAAAAAAACGCGGCATAAAAGACATTACAATGCTAAACATTGTTTCGGCACCCCAAGGCGAAGAAACTTTAACAAAAGCCCATCCCGATGTAGACATATACATTGGCGTACACGACCGCGATTTGAACGAAAACGCCTATATTTTGCCCGGGCTTGGCGACGCGGGCGACAGGCTTTTCGGAACTCTATAAAAAAACAAAAAATACGATGAAACTATTTACAATTTTTGCATTGTTTGCCTTTTGCGCCTGCTCGTTTGCGCAGATAAAATGCCAGTGGAACGGCAAAAAAGTTGCGTTTTTGGGCGACTCGATTTCCGACAAAGCCCACATTGGAACAAAAAAGAACTATTGGCAGTTTTTGGAGGAAACTTTGGGCATTACACCCGTTGTATACGCCATAAACGGAAGCCAATTTTCGGGGCTTACGGCGCAGGCAAGGCTTGCAAAACAAGATCACCCCGACATAGACGCAGTTATTGTGTTTGCGGGCACAAACGATTTTAACCGCTCCGTTCCCATAGGCGAATGGTTTTCGTACGACTATAAAAAAGTACAAGCCGACGACAAAACCGAACTTAGAAAACACCGCAACTTGGTTTTGGACAAAGGCACGCTTAAAGGCAGAATTAACGTTTTAATGGCGCTTTTAAAAAGCGAATTTCCCGAAAAACAGATTATATTGTTAACGCCCATTCACCGTAGCTACGCCAAATTCGGCCCCAAAAACATACAACCCGACGAAAGCTACGCCAACGCCCTGGGGCTTTTTATAGACGACTACGTAAAGGCCGTAAAAGAAGCGACAAACATTTGGGCAGTACCCGTAATAGACTTAAATTCGCTTTGCGGGCTTTACCCGAACGAGCCCAAGCACTACCAATATTTTTCGAATAAAGACACCGACAGGCTTCACCCCAACGCAAAGGGCCACCAAAGAATGGCGGCGGCTTTAACCTATGCACTACTGCAATATCCCGCAAATTTCGAATAAGAATATGAAAAAACAACTGGCAATTATATTTGCGCTGGGCGCCCTATTGTGCGGCTGCACCAGCCCAAGCGTAAATTCGGCAAAAATAAAGGAATACAACGCCTTTTACCCGTCAAAAATTTGGCTGGACAACAACGGCCGCCACATAAACGCCCACGGGGCCGGCTTTATTTTCGACAACGGCAAATACTATATGTTTGGCGAACACAAGCTTGGCGGCGTTTTGGGCAACAAATCCGTTTTGGGCGTACACTGCTATAGCTCGCAGGATTTATATAACTGGAAAGATATGGGCATTGCCCTTGAAATGTCGGACAACCCCGAAAGCGAAATTTTTGTAGGCGCCATAGTCGAGCGCCCCAAAGTTTTGTTCAATAAAAAGACGGGCAAATACGTAATGTTTTTCCACTTGGAACCCAGAAAGGGAAAAACCGCAAAAGACCCGAGCTTGAACGCAATAGAAAAGGAAAGCCCCGACTATTCTTCGTCGCTGCTTGGCTTTGCCGTGGCAAACAGCGTAGAAGGCCCGTATAAATTTGTAAAAGCACAGCGCCTGCACGCAAACGTTTTGCCGCAAAATGCAAGCGAAGAGCTTGTAGACCTGGTAAAATCGGGAAAGCAAAACAGCGAAATGACCTTTAACGGAGCTTCGATAAAAAACGGAACGGCCAACGACATTTTTGCAAGGCATTTTAAGGAGGGCCAATATAGCCGCGACTTTACCGCATTTTTAGACGACAACGGCAAAGCCTATATAATATCGGCTTCACTTGGCAATTCTTCACTTATTGTTTCCGAATTGGACGAAAGCTTTTTAAACTTTACGGGCAAATACACGCTAAACTTTGTAGGCCAATACCACGAAGCCCCCGCGCTTTTTAAAACAAAGGGCAAATACTATATGTTTTCGTCGCACTGCACTGGCTGGGCGCCCAATGCCGGACGGGTTTCGGTGGCAAACAACATAATGGGCCCGTGGTACGAGCTTGGCAACCCCTGCCGCGGCAAAGGCCAGCCCGAAACAAAATTTGCCCCCAATGCCGACGCCGACACAACTTTCCGCTCGCAAAGCACCGCGGTAATCAAGGTGGAGAATAAACCCGATTCGTTTATTTATGTCGGCGACCGCTGGAACCCGAACGACGCCATAGACGGCAGGTACATATTTCTGCCAATACAGTGGGAAAACGACACCCCCGTGTTCTACTGGCAAGACAAATGGGACTTGTCGTTCTTCGACAAAAAAAATTAGGCAAATTCATATATTTTACAAGCCAAACGCCCTTTTTTACATTGGGCGTTTTTTTGTTATACATATTTAACCGTTTATAAATAAGCGCATTGCATTAAAATGAACAAATGTTCACTTAAGCATTGACTTGCGGTGAACGTTTGTTCATTATTTTGTTTATATGATAAAAAAACTTAGGTATTTAACTGCATTTTCGGCGGCATTTATAGGCTTTGCTTCGACAAACACATACGCTTCGGGCTTCCAAATTTTGGAGCAGGGAGCCGCAAACTTGGGCACCGCCGTAGCGGGCGCCGGCGCAAACGCCAATAACGACGCATCTGCCGCCTTTTGGAACATTGCAAGCGCGGTATATTCAAACCTGAACATAGGCGAAACAAGGGTGGATATTTCCGCAAACCTTATAATACCTAACTTAAGCTTAGACGCTTCGGAAAGCTCGAACTATTTGGGCGAAAACTTCGGCACAATAGAAAACTGCGCGCCAATTACGCCGCTGCCAAATATGTTTGTTTTGCACAGATTTTCGGAAGACTTTTACGGCGGCCTTTCCGTAACCGTTCCCTACGGGCTTAGCACCGACTACCCCGAATTTTGGGGCGGCAGACACATGGCAATAACAAGCTATTTGATGTCGGTAGATTTCAACCCCTCTGTTTGCTACAAGGTAAACGACTGGCTTTCGGTTGGCTGCGGCATTTCGGCGCAATATTTCTACGCAAAACTTACTCAAGACAGGCCCATAACAAACCAAAGAATAAGGCTTACCGCCGACTCTTGGAGCGTTGGCGGCAACATAGGCTTTGCGGTAAACTACGCAAAAGACGGCCGCTTTGCATTCGCCTGGCGCAGCTCCGTTTCGCAGGAACTTAGCGGCAACGGCACAATGGGCAACATAACCGCGCCCGTTTCCACCGTAATAGATACCCCGCATACCTTCAACATAAGCTGGTATCAAAGGCTTTGGGGCAAACTTAGCAACTTTGCCGTTATGGCCGACTACACCTACACAATGTGGTCGCTATTCGAAAATCTCGACATAAAAAGCCCCGTGTTTGCCTCGTATAGATACGAAAACTGGAAAGACACTTCCAGAATTTCTTTCGGCGTGCACTACTACCCCGACTTTAACGAAAATTTGGTGCTAAGAATAGGCACGGCTTTCGACGAAACGCCCATACGCTCGTACGAATATAGAACCGCGCGCATTCCCTGCGCCGACAGGCTTTGGCTAACCTGCGGCTTCGGCTATGTGTTTAACGAAAGAATTTCGATGGATTTGGGCTATCAATATCTTTTCTTTATAGGCAATACCAACGTAGACGAAGTGCCAACAACCCCCTACGCGAATGTTAAGGGGCACTACTTCGGCAACAACCAAACGGTTGCGCTGCAAATAAGCCTAAAGTTTTAGCCTTTAACAAAAGCCGTTCAACAAAAGAGCGGCTTTTTTGTTTTAAACAATACTTGACGAAATTTTAACACTTTTAGATTATCCTTTGTTTAATCTTTAGTTGGCTAATTGAATACGGTTTTTATACATTCTTTGGGTTGCAGGGTTAACCAATACGAGGCTGTCGTCTTAAAGGACCTTTTCGGCTCGCTCGGCTACGAAGTTTTAAATTCGCCCGAAAACGCGTCTTTAATTGTGGTAAACACCTGCGCGCTTACGTCGCTAGCCAGGGCAAAAACGCGCAACAACGTGCGGCATTTTTTATCGAAAAGCCCCAATGCAAACGTGGCTTTAACGGGCTGCTACGCCCAAACCGACGCCAACGCCCTGTGCGGGATAGAAAACGTAAAATGGGTTGTAGGCAACGACTATAAATTTGACCTGCCAAACATAATAGCCAACAACCCGCCCGAAAATGCGGCAAAGGTATTTATGTCGCCTTTTCCCGTGCCGCAGGCCAATACGGAAACCGAAAATGCGGCAACAACCATTTTAAGCGACCGAAGCAACATAAAAATACAGGACGGCTGCGACAATGCGTGTTCGTATTGCATAATACCCCGTGCCCGCGGCAGGGCCCGCAGCCGCCCGCTAAAAGACATTAAAGCCGAGGCCATTTCGCTTGCAAAGCGCGGCGTGCGCGAGCTTATAATTACGGGCATAAACATTTCGCAGTATAAAGACGCAAACAATACATTGCCGGACGTTGTAGACAGCCTTTGCGACATAGACGAAATTTTGCGGGTAAGAATAGGCTCTATAGAGCCGCCCGACTTTGCCCTTGAAGCGCTTTTGCAGAGAATGAATTTGCCGAACGCAAAGCTTGCAAGGCACCTGCATATTGTAGTCCAAAATTTGTGCGAAAAAACGCTGGTAAAAATGCGCCGCAAACACACGGTTGCAGATTTTTTGGATATGGTAAAAACCGCGCAAACGCAGTGCCCCGACATTGCAATAGGCACCGACCTTATTTGCGGGCACCCCGGCGAAAGCGAAGACGACTTTTTAGAGTGCATTGACATTCTGCAAAATTCAAAATTGGCATATGCGCACGTCTTCACGTTTTCGGCGGCCGACAAAACACTGGCCAAAACAATGCCAAACCAAATTCCCTATTGCGAAAAAAAGCGCCGTTCAGACCTTATGCGCAAAGTCGCAAAACAGCTGCACTACAATTTTGCAAAGGCCCAACTTGGCAAAAGAGGCAAAATATTGCTCGAAAACAGGCTCGATAACGGAAACTATTTGGGCTATACCGACAACTACATACACTGCGAGGTTGCAAATTTAAACAAAAACGGGCTAAAAAACACGCTTGTAGAGGCGAAATTGGAAAAAATTGCCCCGCAGGGCAAAATAGAGGCCGTTTTTGATAAAATAATAGGCTAATAAAACTTGACCCGAACACGGGCTTTCTCCATGATTTAAAGCTTTATTTAAAACGTTTTTATAGACAATTTTATAATATAACAGATGAACACAAAAATAGAAAAAATAAACGACACCAGAAAGAAGGTATTAGTTTCTTTCGACGGTGCAGAAACTGCAAAAGAAAAACAGGCCGTTACAGCCGACTTTGTAAAAAACGCCACAATCCAGGGTTTTAGAAGAGGCAAAGCTCCCGCCGCAATGGTGGTAAAGAAGTTCGAAAAAGACATTGCCGCCTCTACCGAAAGACAGCTTTTCCAAAAGGCCATACAAGCCCTTAACGACATCAAGGAATTCGACATTTTCTCGGTTGTAGACGCAAAGCCCCAGGTGGGCGAAAACGGCGCCGAAATCGAAATTACGGTAGACGTATACCCCGAAGTAAAAGTTCCCGCCGAGCTTAAAACCTCGGTAGAGCTCGACAACACAAAGGCCGCAAACGAAGAGGTAGACAAGGTTATGGAATACTACCAAAACCAGTATGCCAAATTCGAAAGCGTAGACCGCGAAGTTAAAAAAGGCGACTTTGTAAACGTTTCGTACGAAGGCAAGATAGACGGCAAATTGGTGTCTGAAATTGTGCCCAATGCCACAATGTACGGCACGCAAAAATCCACTTGGGAAGAAGCCGGCAACGAAAACGCCCCCGGCGTTAAGGCCGTTGTAAACGCCCTTGTCGGCATGAAAAAGGGCGACAAAAAGCAGGCCGAAGAAACCTTTGCAGCAGACTTTGCAATAAAGGAATTGGCCGGCAAAAAAGCCGTTTACGATGTTGAAGTTTTAGACGTAAAGGAAAAGGTATTGCCCAAATTCGACGAAGAATTTTGCAAGACTTTGAAGGTTGAATCCGAACAGGCTTTGCGCGAAAAGGTTGCAGCCGACATCGAAAAGGAAAAGACCCAATACAACGAAGTGCTAAAGCGCGAAAAGGCCGTAAACCAGCTTATGGAAAAGGTTGAATTTGCCCTTCCCGAAAGCGCTGTAGCCGAAGAAAGAGACGCAATCTTGTCGGAAACAATGATGCGCTATATGCAACAGGGCGTAACAAAAGACGTTCTCGAAAAGAACAAAGACTCTTTGATTGAAGGCGCCACAAAAGACGCCGAAATAAGGGCGAAAATGAGGATTTTCCTTTCGCGCGTTGCAAAGGCCAACAAAATAGAGGTTAACAACGAAGACATTAGCCGCGTTGTTTGGCAGGAAGCGGTTCGCGCGGGCATGAAACCCGACGAATTTGTAAAGAGGCTAAGAGGCAACCAAGCCCTGATAAACAGAATCAGAGGCGACGCCCTTATGCAAAAAACCATTAACTTTATAGCCGAAAAGGCCGAAGTTAAAATCAAGGAAGCCAAGTAATTTAAAACGCCTCCCGAAATTAAAAATCGGGGGGCAATTTTAACATTTCACAATATATTTAATATGAGCTACTATCCAATACCGTACGTCTACGAAAGAGACGGCAGAAGCGAAAAAACTTGGGACATATATTCGCGTCTTTTAAAGGACAGGATTATTTTCATAGGCACGCCCATAGACGACTATGTGGCAAACGCCGTTGTCGCCCAGTTGCTTTTTCTTCAGATGGAAGACCCAAAAAAGGACGTTAATTTATACATAAATTGCCCGGGGGGTTCCATAACGGCGGGTATGGCCATATTGGATACAATGAATTTCCTTAAGTGCGACGTTGTTACCTACTGCGTGGGTTTGGCGGCAAGCATGGGAACGGTGCTGCTTTCGGCCGGCACAAAGGGCAAGCGTTTTGCGCTGCCCCACTCTACGGTTATGATTCACCAGCCATCGGGCGGCGCGGGCGGCCAGGCTTCGGACATAACGATTATGGCCAACGAAATTTTGCGTTGGAGAAAAACCATTAACGAAATCTTGGCCGAAAACACCGGCAAATCGGTTGCCCAGCTTGAAAAAGACTCGGACAGAGACTTTTTTATGAGCGCCGACGACGCATGCAAATACGGCATAATCGACAAGGTTATCCAGCCAAACAAACGCTAAATGGACAAAAAAGGTCCCGACATAAAAGACATTAGGTGCAGTTTTTGCGGCAGACCCGCCGACCAGGTAAAAAATATGGTTCGCGGGGCTAACAAGGCTTTTATATGCTCCGACTGCGTTGCGGCTTTAAGCGATATGTTCAAGCTTAAAGACAACCCCGAGCTAAACCAAAGCCCCTCGCCTTTCGACGACAAAAACTTCAAGCTGCCCACGCCCTCGCAAATGAAGGCCAAGCTTGACGAATACGTTGTAGGCCAAGACGACGCAAAACGCGTGCTTAGCGTTGCGGTATACAACCACTACAAGCGCATAAAAAGCGCCGATTCAAACAGCCAGCTTTTAAAAGACTTAAAAGACGTTGAAGTTGAAAAAAGCAACATTCTGCTTGTAGGCCCGACAGGCTCGGGCAAAACCTATTTGGCCAGAACTTTGGCGAAAATGCTTAATGTGCCCTTCGCCATTGCCGACGCCACAAATGTTACCGAAGCGGGCTACGTAGGCGAAGACGTCGAAAACATTGTGCTAAACCTTTTAAGAGCCGCAAATTTCGACATAGAAAAGGCGCAGCGCGGCATAATTTACGTAGACGAAATCGACAAAATCGCCCGCAAGATGGAAAACGTTTCGATTACGCGAGACGTAGGCGGCGAAGGCGTGCAGCAGGCACTGCTAAAGATTTTGGAAGGCTCGGTTTGCAACATTCCCCCAAAGGGCGGCCGCAAGCACCCCGACCAGGAATACATTAGGGTAGACACCCGCAATATCTTGTTCATATGCGGCGGCGCGTTTGTTGGCCTTAAAGACATTGTAGACAGGCGCACGAAAAATTCGTCGATGGGCTTTTCGCAGGAAAGCGAAAGCGACAACGCAAACGGCGAGTTGTTGTCGTCGCAAATACAGCCCGAAGACCTTGTAAAATTCGGCTTTATACCCGAATTTATAGGCAGGCTTCCCGTTGTGTGCGCGTTAAACGAGCTTAAAAAGGCGGATTTAGTAAACATACTTACGTCTACAAAAAACTCGCTTATTAAGCAGTATAAAAAACTGTTTGCCTACGACGGTATTAAGCTTGAGTTTACCGAAAAGGCCGTAAACGACATAGCCGAAAAGGCCATTGAGCTTAAAACTGGCGCGCGCGGCTTGCGCTCCATAATGGAATCGGCAATGCTAAAATACGCCTACGAAATTCCCGATATGAAGAAAAAGCCCGAAACGATTACAATCGACAAGCTTTAAACTGCAAAAAAACTCCGAAGCGCTGAAAACTTCGGAGTTTTTTTATGCTTTTAAGCAAACTAAAACGCGCGCAAAAACGCTACCTGCTTCTGTCTACCGAAACGACATACAGCCTGTTTATAACATGCAAAACCGCACACGACAAAAGCGCCGCAATGCCCCCCGTTATAGCAGCCAAACAATCGAGATAGAGCATGCACATCGACAAATTATACGAAGTCGCCTTAGGGAACAAAAACATTAAATAGGCGCCAATCGAAAGCGAAAACAATACAAAAAACCACCACAGCAAAACCAAAACCAGCATTTCGGCCGAAAACTGCCGGCGCCTGCGCTCGCAGCCTATTCTTATGCAATACAACACGCTGTAGCACGGCAGCAATATGTTGAAAAACGGGATAAAAAAGCTGTATCCCAAAAAGGTGGCGCCGAACTGCGTTGTAAGCAGCGTTCTTTTTGTTTTGGCTATTTTTGCAACCGTTGTAAGATAGCGCGAAAACATTAAAACCGCACCCAACGTAAGAAGGAAAATCGCGTAGCCTAGATACTTTTTCATTGTAGCGGCACACTGAAAATCTATGTAAACGTCGTCTATCTTTATGTTTTTGGCAATGTTTATGCCTTCAACATAATCGGCAATTTTAAAGGTGTAGAATAAAAACGCCGCAACAAGGCACCCTACCGCATACAGCAAAACCCTAAACGAGGCCGAATGTTTTTCAACCAAAAGCTCGCGCCTTGATTTTTCGCTGAAATTTAAAATGCGCAAATCCCTACATTCGGAAATTGTAAGCGGCTTTGCCATTCCGTTTTTCCACACTTTTGTTTCGCCGCCCAATGTGCCGTGCTTAAACAGCAAAACAAGGCCGTCGGTTGTAAGCGGCCCTTTTTTGCCGCCGTTTTCGTCTATGTAAAACCACATATCTTTAAAATCTTAAAAAAGCTATTTGCCTATGCAAAACTTCGAAAATATCTTGTCTAAAATCTCCTCGCAATCAACTTTGCCTACAATTTCGCCCAAATTTTCAAGGGCGTTTCTTATCTCGCTAGCCGAAAGCTCGGCGGGCATATCGCCCAAAATAAGCTTTTTGGCCGATTCAAGCGAATTTATTGCAAACTCCATATTTTGGGCGTTTTTTGCACTAACAAGAATGTCGTCGTTTTGCGGAACTATGTATTTTTCGGCAACGAAAGATAAAATTGCCTCTCTTAGCGTCTGCGCCGCATGCAAAGCGTCTTTGCACGAAATTTCGGCGCGGCAAACGCCGTCTAAAAGCTTCATGGCCTCGGCGTTTGCGGGCAAATCCCTTTTGTTTAAAACAAGCATTGTATTGTTTTGCCCTACAAGGTCTTTATACTCGCTAATATCGGGCTTTTGCGAAGAATCTACAACCAGCAATATCATATCCGCGGCTTTGGCGGCCTCTTTTGCGCGCTCAACGCCCATTTTTTCTATTTTGTCGGTAGAATTTCTAAGGCCTGCGGTGTCGGTTATGTTGAAAAGGTAGTCGCCGATATTTAGCCTTTCGCGGATAAAGTCGCGCGTAGTTCCCGCAATATCGCTTACAATGGCCCTTTCCGACCCAAGCAGCAAATTAAGCAGCGAAGATTTGCCCGCATTAGGCTCGCCTATTATCGCCAAATTTATGCCGTTGTGCACCGCTTTTGTATACTTCGAATTTGCCACCATATTCGAAAGCTTAAGGCAAATGTCGTCTATAAGGGCAACAATCCTGTTTTTGTCCTCTTCGGGAAGGTTGTCTTCGGGGAAATCTATGTAGGCTTCTACCAGGGCGCATACGTTTACAAGCGAGTCGGTATAGTCGTTTATGCGCTTGCCAAGCTCGCCTGCAAGCTGTTTTTGCGAGGCCGTCAACGCCGCCTGGCTCCTTGCCGAAATCGAAAGCGAAACGGCCTGCGCCTGCGACAAATCCAGCTTTTTGTTTAAAAACGCCCTGCGGGTAAACTCGCCGTGGTCTGCCATGCGGCAGCCTTTTTTTACAAGGTCGTCGAGCAGTTTTTGAACTATAAAGGGGTTGCCGTGCGAAAAAATCTCCAAACAGTCTTCGCCCGTATACGAGGCCGGAGCTTTAAAGTATACATACAAAACGCTGTCTACCGTTTTTTGCGAAATGTCCTTATAGTTGCCCAGGCACGCAATTCTAGGCTGCGCCGTTTTGCCGAAAGACTTTTCGACAATCTCGCCGCACAACGGCCCCGAAAGCCTTATGCCCGCTATTGCGCTTTCGCCCGTAGGCGTAGACGGCGCGCAAATTGTATCGTTAAAATCGCTCATTTTTCTTTTTTGGAATACTTTATGTACAATAACCCCAACAATGTCGAAACAATAAAAACAATGCCTGCAGCCGTAAACGAATTTATGTATACGCCAAGCTTTGTTGCCCCCGTTTGTGCGGTAAAATCTATGTTTTGCGATTTTTGCCAGTCGCTAAGGCGGCCGTAAAAATGCGTAAAGGCAAAAAGCCAGCCTATAGACGCCAAAAAAAGCCCCGTAATTAGCACCGTTAATTTCTGCATTTTAGACATGTCAATAGCCCCTCTTTTTTATCGCCTTTTTTAAAAGAGCCAAATTTAGAACGTCGCCGCTTTTTATGCCGTGCCTTGCAAAAAAGCCCGCGTTTGCCTCTACGCAATAAAGCACATTGCCAGACGCCGACTGCACCGAATCCAAATTGTGCGGGTACAGCGGCTTTACCTCAAGCAAAACGCCGTTTGCGTCGAAAAACGCCAAATCCAGCGGTATGCTTGTGTTTTTCATCCAAAACGACATTTTTTGCGGCGTAAAATATACGAACACCATTGCCTGATTTTCGCCCAGTGCCTGCCTATACATAAGCCCCCTTGCCTTTTCGCTTTCGCTTATGGCCAGTTGCGCGGCAAAGGCGGTGTCGGCAATTTTCATGTCGAAATACTCCGAAAACGCGGAAACCGAGGTTGCCGTTTTTTCGGTACAGGCGGCAAAAAGCAAAGCCGCAAATATTGTCGCAAAAAATTTATACATTTAATGATTTATGTTGCCCGACAAAAAAAAGCGTGCAACACTTTTTTTACAATATGAAAAGAGAGATTTTGTTGTACGCAAACAGCGATTCTAGCTCGGATATGCTGTATTTTGCACAAAGCTTTATACCCGACGACTTTTTCGCCTTCACCCAAAACGGCGAGCGTTGCGCAATTTTAAGCCCTTTGGAGATTGGCAGGGCAAGAAAGGAATCGGCATTTTCGCGCATATACGAATATGCCGACGAACGCGAAATTTTTAACGAGCTTGGCCTTAAAAAATTTTTGGTGCCGCGCAATTTCCCCGCCTTTATGCTGGAAAAACTGCGCAGGACAAAGTTCGACATTGTTGTAGCCGACGGCGAAATATTCCCCGAAAGGGTCTTTAAAGACGAGCGCCAGGCCGCCGAAATACGCAAGGCGAATATGGTTTCGGCAAAGTGCTACGCGCTTATAAGAAAAATATTGGCAAATTCTTCGGTAGACAAAAAGGGAGCCTTAATTTGGAACGGCCAGCCCCTTACAAGCGAAATTTTGCGCCGCGAAACCGACTTGGAATGTATGCGCAACAACGCGCTGGCAAAGTCTACGATAATTGCGGCGGGCAACCAGGCCTGCGACCCCCACTGCATTGGCTACGGCAAGATATACGCAAACACGCCCATTGTTGCGGATATTTTCCCCCGCCTAAATTCGAGCGGCTATTTCGGCGACATGACGCGAACCTTTGTAAAGGGCAAGCCCACCGACGACCAAAAAAAGATTTACCAGACCGTAAAAGACGCCCACGACGCCGTTTTAGACACATTGCACGACGGCGTTGCCGCAAACAAGGCGCACTTTAAGGTTGTGGAAATCTTCGAAAAAGCGGGCTTTAAAACCTACTGCAAAAACGGCGCGTGGTACGGATTTTTCCACAGCACGGGGCACGGCGTCGGCCTGGACATTCACGAAGCGCCCCGCCTTTCTACCGGCGCAAACATTCTGAAAACGGCAATGGTAGTAACCGACGAACCGGGACTATACTATAAAAACGTAGGGGCATGCCGCATAGAAGACTGCGTAAGGATAACCGAAAACGGCTGCGAATTGCTGTCGAATTTCGACTACATACAACAGGTAGACTAGTTTTCGGAAAAAAGAGTTGAAAAATTCCAAAAATTTTGCAGATTTATCGTCTTAGTATTTTCACATCAAAAACACAGATTATGTCGTACCTAAAAACAACAATAACGTCTTCCCTAATAAAGAAGTTTGTAATGGCGCTTACGGGCTTTGTGCTTGTAGCGTTTTTGTTTATGCATATGCTGGGCAATTTGCAGACTTTCGAGGGAGAACCTAACGCAATTAACGCCTATGCAAACTTTTTGCAGACCTTGCCCTGGGAATTCCTTTGGGGTTTCCGTGCCGTAATGGCCCTTTGCATAGTATTACACCTTCTTATGGGCTATTTGCTTGTTTTGGAAAACAAGGCTGCCCGCCCGCAAAAATACGCGGTAAAGAAGTATTTGGCGGCATCGTTTGCGGCAAGAACAATGATTTATACGGGAACCGTAATAATCCTTTTTGTTGTTTTGCACTTAATGCACTTTACCCTTTTGAATATAGACCCCGTGTTTAAAAAGCTCGAATGGGTTGCGACTTCGGGCATGTACGAAGGCAAAACCATTCACGACGTATACGCAATGCTTGTATACGGCTTTAGCTGCGACATTGTTTCGATTCTCTACATAGTTGCGTTGGCAGCCATTGCCTTCCACCTTTCGCATGCGGTTTCCAGCATGTTCCAAACGGTCGGTTTTAGAAACGAAAAGGTTCGCTACATTCTAAACAAAATCGCGGTTCTCTATGCGGTTGTAATTTTCTTCGGCTTTGCCTCGAACCCCGCAGCCGTTTTGCTCAGCAAATACACCTGCGTTAACATCTTCCCCCAAAGCCAGATTGTAGAGCAAATCAACGCCCAAAAGAACAACGACAAGATTTTTGTAAACTACAAGGGCATTGAATGCCAAAAATCGGCAAAAGCGGCGCTTTGCATAACAAAAGCCGCCGAACAAGGCAAATAAACAACAACTTTAAAAGAATTTAAAAGATTATGATGAATCTCGATCCAAAAATCCCCGAAGGGCCAATTTCGCAAAAGTGGTCGAACCACAAAGCGCACATGAAGCTTGTAAACCCCTCGAACCGCAGAAAGTACAACATTATTGTTGTAGGCACGGGCTTGGCGGGTGCTTCGGCGGCCGCAACTTTGGCCGAACAAGGCTACAACGTTTCGTGCTTTTGCTATCAAGACAGCCCCAGGCGCGCGCACTCGATTGCGGCCCAGGGCGGCATAAACGCCGCAAAGAACTACCAGAACGACGGCGACAGCATTTACAGGCTTTTCTACGACACGGTTAAAGGCGGCGACTTCCGCTCGCGCGAAGCCAACGTTTACCGCTTGGCCGAAGTTAGCAACAATATAATAGACCAATGCGTAGCCCAGGGCGTTCCCTTTGCAAGGGAATACGGCGGCTTGTTGGCAAACAGGTCTTTCGGCGGCGCACAGGTTAGCAGAACTTTCTATGCAAGGGGTCAAACAGGCCAGCAGCTTTTGTTGGGTGCATATTCCGCCCTTAACAAGCAGGTTGCCGCAAAGAAAATAAAGGTATATTCGCGCCACGAAATGCTCGACTTGGTTGTAGTTAACGGCCACGCAAAGGGCATTGTAACGCGCAATCTTTGCACGGGCGAAATCAAGGCATTTGCGGCCGACGCCGTATTGCTTTGCACGGGCGGCTACGGCAATGTGTTCTACCTTTCGACAAACGCACAGGGCTGCAGCGTAACGGCGGCCTACCGTTGCTACAAGCGCGGGGCGGGCTTTGCAAACTTGTGCTTTACGCAAATTCACCCCACCTGCATACCCCAGCACGGCGACCAGCAATCCAAGCTTACCCTTATGAGCGAATCGCTCAGAAACGACGGCCGCGTTTGGGTGCCCAAGAATGCGGCAGACTGCGTAAAAGACCCGAACGAAATCCCCGAAGCCGACAGAGACTACTATTTGGAACGCAAATACCCGAGCTTCGGCAACTTGGCTCCCAGAGACATCTCGTCGAGGGCGGCAAAGGAAGCCTGCGACGACGGCAGAGGCGTTGGTCCCGCAGTTGGCGGTTCGCGCCGCGGCGTATATCTGGACTTTGCAACCGCAATCAAGCGCGACGGTCAAAAGACGATTTCCGACAAATACGGCAATCTTTTTGAAATGTACGAAAGAATTACGGGCGAAGACGCATACAAGCGTCCAATGAGAATATATCCCGCCTCGCACTACACAATGGGCGGCTTGTGGGTAGACTACAACCTGCAAAGCACAATCCCCGGCCTTTTCGTATTGGGCGAAGCAAACTTCTCCGACCACGGCGCAAACCGCTTGGGCGCTTCGGCGCTTATGCAGGGCTTGTCGGACGGCTACTTTGTCATTCCCAACACCTTGCCCGACTATTTGGCAAGGGAAGGCGCGCAAAACCTTACGCCCGACGGCGAATCGTACAACGAAGCCATCGACAACGTTAAATCGCAAATCTCAAAACTTATGGGGATTAAGGGTCAATACAGCCCCCGCCACTTCCATATGCAGCTCGGCAAAGTTATGTGGGAATACTGCGGCATGGCAAGAAACGAAGCGGGTCTTAAAAAGGCTTTGGAATTGATACCGCAAATCCGCGAAGACTTCTGGAAGAACGTAAGGGTTGTAGGCGACGCAAACAACATCAACAACGAGCTTGAAAGAGCCAACCGCGTTGCAGACTTCCTCGAATTTGCGGAAATCGTTTGCATGGACGCCCTCGAAAGAAGGGAATCGTGCGGCGCGCACTTCCGCGAAGAATATCAGGACGCCGAAGGCGAAGCAAAGCGCAACGACAAAGACTTCTCGCACGTTTCGGTTTGGGAATATCAAGGCCCGAACAAGAAACCCGTAATGCAAAAGGAAATCATTACCCACGACGAAGTAGCACCCGTTGTACGTTCGTACAAATAATATAACAGGAGACAGATTTTATGAAAATCAATTTAAAAGTTTGGAGACAAAACAAACCCAACGAAAAGGGACATTTTGAAATGTATTCGCTGGACAATATCAGCGAAGACAGCTCGTTCCTTGAAATGATGGACATTCTTAACGAAAAGCTCGTTGCAGAAGGCAAAGACACAATCGCTTTCGACCACGACTGCCGCGAAGGCATTTGCGGTATGTGCTCGATGACTATTAACGGCATTCCGCACGGCCCCGAACGCAAAACAACGGTTTGCCAGTTGCACATGCGCAAGTTTAACGACGGCGACACGATTGTTGTAGAACCCTGGAGAGCCGGCAATTTCCCCGTCAAGAAAGACTTGATTGTCAGCCGCGACGCTTTCGAGGTTATACAGCAGGCAGGCGGTTATATCTCGATTAGAACGGGCGCCCCGCAAGACGCAAATGCGGTTCTTATTTCAAAGCAGATTGCCGACAAGGCTATGGACGCGGCCGCTTGCATAGGTTGCGGCGCGTGCGTTGCGGCCTGCCCCAACGCTTCGGCTATGTTGTTTACTTCGGCAAAGGTTACCCAGCTTAACCTATTGCCGCAGGGCGCTCCCGAAAAGGACAAGCGCACAATAGCAATGGTCGAAACCATGAACGCATTGGGCTTTGGCAACTGCACAAACTACGGCGAATGTCAGGCGGTTTGCCCGAAGGGAATTACTTTGGACAACATCGCAAAGATGAACCGCGACTATGCCGCCGCAAAGGCGCGCCAGGCTTTGTGCGACTAATTTTCAATTAAACAAAACACATTGCGGTTTGGCTTTTGCCAAGCCGCTTTTTTTATATCTAAAAAACCTTGTCTGCAATTAAAAGCATGGCAAAAAATGCGCCGTACAAATACTTTTTGGCTTTTTGCAAATTTTTCTAACAAAAATAAACCTCACAAAATAAATAAATATACCCGTTGCAATGCAAAAATCCTTTTATGATTAAAAGTTAGGGCGCGCCTATTTTTTAACCCTAAAAATACCCCGAAAATACGGCAATTTTTTTTAAATTTGCAGTCTAAAATATTGACTTTAAAATAAACAAAACATAAATTTTAGGTGTTTTTTTAGAATTACGAACTCTTGTGCAAAAAAATGCGCATATTTGTCCGCCTTTCCCTAAAAACAAAGGACAAAAGCCCTTTCCCAAACATAGCTAAAAACTTTTAATACAAAACAAAAAATGTTTACATTAGCCGCCTTACTACCACTAAAACCGAGCATACTGCAAACCTGCAACTATATGTTGTTGGGCTTTTGCGTTGTATGTATAATTCTTTATCTGCTTTCGACAATAACAAACATTGTCGGCTTTTTCTTTAAAAAGTTTGTAAAAGAGCAGCCCGCAAAACCCGTAGCTGCGCCCCAGGCAAGCAACGCAGCTGTTGGCGGCAAATTGGCGGCGGTAGTTGCGGCGGCCGTATATGTTGCAACAAACGGCGCAAAATGCGAAATCCGCTCTATAACCCCTTCCGATAAATCTTCAAAATAAAGGCATTTAAAAATGAATAAAAAATTAAAAATTACAGTAGACGGCGTATCCTACAACGTAGAGATTGAAGTTTTAGACTCTAACGCACAAGCTGCGGCAGCTCCCGCACAAGTGGCTCAACAGCAGGCTCCCCAGGCCGCGGCTTCGGGCGATGGCGCGGTATTAAGCCCCCTTTCGGCAGTGGTTGTTTCGGTAGACGTATCGGCCGGTCAAAGCGTAAAGGAAGGCGACAAGCTTTTCACTTTGGAAGCAATGAAAATGAATACCTTTGTTTTTGCCCCCAAGGCGGGCACGGTTTCGCAGATTATGGTAAGCAAAGGCGAAAATATTACCGAAGGCCAACCTCTGGCAAACATTCAATAGCAAAGGCTTTTTATGTTAAACGACTTGATGAACCTAATATGGGACTCCGGTCTATTTTATATAGACTGGCGTATGATTACCATGTGGGTTGTAGTTGGGGTTTTGTTTTATTTGGCGGTTAAACACCAATTTGAACCCCTGCTTTTAATACCTATAGCCTTTGGCGCATTGTTGGCTAATTTGCCCACAAACGGCGTTGTAAACAAGCCCGCCGGCGAAATTCTTGCTCCCGACAACGGCACTGTTGCGGCGGTTTTCGCAAAAGAAGGCCAAAAGCTGGATTTGCCCCGCGTTTTAAAAGACCAACCCGACGCGTTTTGGCGCATTGTTAAGCTTAACGACAACGGCGAACCCGTTAATGCGCAAAAAGACATTCAAAGCTTTTTGGACAATGTTCAATCGGCCACAAAAACCGAGTTTAGCTCGGATTTAGACAAAGCCGAAACAAAGGCAAAGGGTGTTCCCAATTTGTTGGCTATTGTACGCCCTGCAGAAAAATCCGACACTGCCTGGCGCAACGGCATTGTTACCGTTAAATTCAACGGTAGCGACATTGCAGTAAGGCCCTCCGACGAGCTGGTTTGGGCAAACTCCTCCGGCACGGTTATAGACATAAACGTTGCCGCAGGCCAAAACGTTTTAAAAGGCCAGCCCCTAATGAAGGCTTATGCCGCGCATACGGGCGGTTTGTACTACTACATTCAATGGGGCGTTTTGTTGGAATTGTTCCCGCCGATAATCTTCTTGGGCGTAGGAGCTTTAACCGACTTTGGTCCTTTAATTGCCAACCCAAAAACCCTGCTTTTGGGTGCAGCCGCCCAGTTTGGCGTATTCTTTACAATGTTCGGGGCAATCTGCCTTGGCTTTAACTGTATGGAAGCGGCCTCTATAGGCATTATCGGCGGCGCCGACGGCCCTACTTCGATATTCCTTTCAAACAAGCTTGCCCCGCACCTAATGGCTCCCATTGCGGTTGCGGCCTACAGCTACATGGCGCTTGTTCCGATTATACAGCCGCCGATTATGCGTTTGCTTACAACAAAGGCCGAGCGCAAGATAAGAATGAAAAGCCTGCGCAAAGTTTCGCGTTTGGAAAAGCTTATATTTGCAATCGTTGTTTCGGCATTTTGCATAATTTTGGTACCCGATGCCTCGGCCCTTATTGGCATGCTTATGTTGGGCAACTTTTTAAGGGAATCGGGCGTTTGCGAACGCCTGAACAAAGCGGCACAAAACGAAATCATAAACATTGTAACAATATTCTTGGGAACTTCGGTCGGTATTACAATGACCGGCGACAAATTCCTCCGTACGGAAACCTTGTCGATTCTCTTCCTCGGTGTTGTTGCCTTTATGATATCTACCGCGGCGGGCGTACTTATGGCAAAGGTTATGAACTTGTTTAGCAAAGACAAGATTAACCCGCTTATAGGTTCGGCAGGCGTTTCGGCAGTTCCCATGGCCGCGCGCGTTTCGCACATCGAAGGCCAAAAGGCAGACCCGAGCAACTTCCTGCTTATGCACGCAATGGGCCCGAATGTGGCAGGCGTTATAGGCACTGCCGTTGTAGCGGGCTTCTTTATTGCAACGCTAATGTAGTAAACATCAAATATTTAACAAGGGGCAAATATTCAAAGTTTGCCCCTTAATTCATATATAAACACAAATTTAAAACAAATAAAATTCAACAAATAAAATGAATTACCCAATACTGACAGCACAAGAGGCTGCAAGCCTTATAAACAACCAAGACCAAGTTTGCGTAAGCGGTTTTACGCCGGCTGGCTCTCTTAAAGCGGTTCCCGCAGCCATTGCCGAAAAGGCAAAAGCCGAACATGCGGCGGGCAGACCCTTTAAAATCAATCTATATAGCGGCGCTTCTACAGGTCCTTCGTGCGACGGCGTTTTAGCCCAGGCCGACGCGATTAACTTCCGAGCTCCCTACCAGACAAACAAAGACCTGCGCGAAAGAATAAATGCGGGCACCGTAAAGTATGTTGATATGAACCTTTCGGTTTTGGCGCAGGAAATGCGCTACGGCTTTTACGGCAAATTCAACTGGGCCATTGTTGAAGCCTGCGATGTAAGCGACGACGGCGAGATTGTGCTTACAACGTCGGTCGGCATTGCCCCCACCGCCCTGCACTTGGCCGACAAAATCATCATAGAATTGAACGAATACCACCCCGCCGCTTTAAGGGGCATTCACGACATTATCGAAATGGACAACCCGCCTTTCAGAAAATCCATTCCGATTTTCAAGGTATCCGACAGGGGCGGCTCGCAAACCGTTAAGGTAGACCCGAAAAAGATTGTCGGCATTGTAAAGACAAACAGCCACGACGAAGTTGCTGGCTTTAAGCCGTCAGACCCAATCACCCACAAAATCGGCGAAAACGTTGCAAACTTCTTTGCCGCCGAAATGAGAGCGGGCAGAATACCCAACACATTTCTTCCCCTGCAAAGCGGCGTAGGCAACATTGCAAACGCGGTGCTAAAGGCCATGGGCGAACACCCCGAAATTCCCGCCTTTACAATGTATTCGGAAGTTGCGCAAGACTCGGTTATAGACCTGGTAGAAGAAGGCAGAATTAACTTTGTTTCGGCAACGTCTCTTACAATTACGCCCGACAAATTGCAGAAGGTATATTCGAACCTGGACTACTACAAGAGCAAGATTGTTCTAAGGCCGCAGGAAATTTCGAACAACCCCGAAGTTTCGAGACGCATAGGCATTATCTCGATTAACACCGCCATAGAAGCAGACTTGTTCGGCAATGTAAACAGCACCCACATTATGGGTCAAAAGATGATGAACGGCATAGGCGGCTCGGCCGACTTTACAAGCTCCGGCTACCTTTCTATCTTTACAACGCCGTCGTTGGCAAAGGGCGGGCTGATAAGCTCGTTTGTTCCCATGTGCTCGCACGTAGACCACACCGAACACACCGTAAAGATTTTGGTTTCGGAATACGGCGTAGCAGACTTGCGCGGCAAAACACCCATGGAAAGAGCGCAACTTATAATCGAAAACGTTGCAGCCCCCGAATACAGAGATTTGCTTAGGAAATACTTGGCCTCGGTAAAACACGGGCACACCCCGCAAACTCTTGCAAAGGCATACGCTTTCCACGAAGCTTTTGTAAACTGCGGCGATATGCACAAGGCCGAATTCTAATTTGCAAAATACATAAAAACGAAAACTCCGAAAGCGATAAAACTTTCGGAGTTTTTTTGCGCAAAAAATAACCAGATTTGCGCTTTGCAAAAAAAACAAAAGGCGCGCAAAAAACTTTGCGCACCCAAAAAGCGGCCCAAACTTTGCAAAAATTTGCGTTTTGTTTTAATTTTGCGGAGCGGCAAGCGCCCCTTCGCCGCTTTGCTCTTTGCTTTGCAGTTCTTTTTGATACTGCAGATATTTTTTTGCCTGCTCTTCGCCCATATAAACTTTAAGCAGCGAAAAATCGGTATTGCTTAGGTTAACCATTATCAAACCGTCCAAACAGTTGCCGAAATCCGGGTCTACATTAAAGGACAAAATTTGCCCGTTTAATTTCAGGTAGTGCTTAAGCAGTGTGGGAATACCCTTGTTGTCTACCTCTATTTCGGAAATCAACGCCGATATGGAATCGACATCGGTCTTGCACGAAACTACGCACTCTTTGTCGGCGGCGTTTAGCTTAACTTTTGGCGGCTTTTTTGCCTTAACATACCTTGAAAGCTTTGTGGCAATTTTGTGTTCCGACAAAAACTGCACAATCAAGTCTTTTGAAACCGCGTTGTATTCGGGGTTAATGCTAACGGGGCCAAAAAGCGTTTTATAGTAGGGCTTGCGCGAAACGTAAACTCCAATTCCCCTCCACAACAACGCAAGCGTAGAACGCTTTTTTTGGTATTCTATTGTTATGAACGACCTGCCCATTTCAAGCGCGGGGTTTATCTTGTCGAACAGCTCTTTTTTTATCTTAAAAAGCGTTGTAGTATACAAGCCCTGCAGCCCAAGCGACTCCATAATTTTGTCGGTGCGCCCCACTCTGTAAGCCCCTACAATCTTGCGCTCCTGGCTGTCCCACATAAATATGTGCAGGTAGTACGAGTCGAATTCGTCTATATCAAAACTCTTGCCCGTGCCCTCGCCGACCGAACGGAAGGTAATTTCCCTAAGCCTGCCAATTTCGAACATTGTGCGCTTTATCTGCCAGGCATACGCGTAGTATACCGAAATTTTTTCGCCCTTAATCAAAGTATTTTCCTCGGGCAGGGCTTTAATTTCGGCCTCCATTTCGTCGGGGTTAATGGGGGCTATAATCTCCTGCATTTGCGCTTTTTTTACGGGAATTATGCGCCCTAAATTCTGCACAAGGCTGCCGAAATCGAAATACGAAGTTTCCGAAGTTTTTGCCCTTTCGCGCAGCATATAGGTGTTAAGCCTAAACCACGCGGTAAGCTCTTTGTCGGTATCGAAATACGACATTTTTTTTGGGCTTATGGGCTTGCCTATCTTTATTTTTATAAGCCCTTTTTTGGGGCGGCTTACCATTTCGCGCGGCAGCATTACAGTGCGCAAAATCGGGTGTATAAGCCCCATTATCTGGAACAGCACGCTGTTGCAGCCCTCTATGTAGACGGGCAAAACCGTTGCGTTTGTGCGCTTGGCAATGTTTGCGATATTTTCGTTCCAAACGGGGTCGGTAATCTGCATTTTTTTTAGTTGCAAATGCGAAACCGTGCCCGACGGAAATGTGGAGATTGCCCCTCCTTGTTTTAAAAACTTTATGGTGTCTTTTAAAGCCGCTATGTTTTCCTTAATGGCGTTTTTGCCGCCGAAGGGATTTACCTGAATTAAATAGGGCTTTATAAGCTCCATATGGGCAAGCAGCCCGTTTGCCATAAATTTAAAATCGTCCCTAACGCGCAGCATTAAAGAGCCCAAAGCAATGCCGTCTAGCCCGCCGTACGGGTGGTTCGAAACAATAATAAGCGGACCTTCTTTGGGTATGCGCTGCAAATCGTCCTGCGAAACTTCAACCGAAGCCCCCAGCGAAACCAACGCCTTGTCGAAAAAGTTGCCAAGCTCTGGGTGTTCAAGAATAAAGTTATAGCAACTATTTACCTTTTGAATTTTAAGGAAGCGTTCCAGCGGCCAACCAAAGACGCCGTACAAGAACTTAAGAAAGCCGTTTTTTATGGATTTCTTTAGGTCTATTAATTTGTATTTATCCGACATTCTTTAAATTGTTGCACAAACAGTATAAAAAGGCAAAGCTATTTATTCTTGTTTTTGTCTTTTTGCAGCTTGTATTCAACCGAATCTTTTAAAGACTCCCACGAAGCTTCTATTATGTTGTCGGAAGCCCCAACGGTGCCCCAAATCGAGTCGCCGTCTTTGGTCTCTATAAGCACCCTTGTTATCGCGTTTGTGCCCGCGCCGCTGTCGAGAATGCGCACTTTAAAGTCGGTCAATTCAATGTCTTTAAGCTGCGGGAACTTGTTTACAAGCGATTTCCTTAACGCCATATCCAAGGCTGCAACCGGCCCGTGGGCTTCGGCAACGGTATGTTCAATGTTGCCGTCTACCTCTATCTTTACGGTTGCCTCAGAGCGAATGCGTTTTTCGAACTCGTTTTTCTCTACAATAACCCTGTAGCCCCTGACTTTGAAAAATTCCTTGTCTTTGTGCAAAAATTTAGAAAGCAAAAGCGAAAACGAGGCGTCGGCGGCTTCGTATTCGTAGCCCTTAAATTCCATTTCCTTTAGCTCGTTTAAAAACTCCTTAATTTCGGGGTTTTTCGCGTCTATATTAACGCCAAGCTCTTTTGCCTTCATCATAATCGAGCTTCTGCCCGACATATCGCTAACTAAAACCCTTGTTTTGTTGCCTACAAGCGAAGGGTCTATATGCTCGTAGCTGCACTTAACCTTGTTTGCGGCATCGGCGTGCACCCCTCCTTTGTGGGCAAAAGACGAAGCCCCCACATAGGGATTCCTGTTGTCGCTGCGCATATTTGCCATTTCGTCGGCAAAAAGAGAAAGCTCGCGCAGCTTTTTCATATTCGGCGAACAGTTAAGCGAAAAGCCCATTTTAAGGGACAAGTTCGCCATAATAGTGCACAAATTCGCATTGCCGTTGCGTTCGCCCAGGCCGTTCATAGTGCCCTGCACCATCACCGCCCCGCACTCTACGCCGCAAAGCGAAAGCGCAACCGCCAAACCGCAGTCGTTATGGCAGTGAATGCCAATGGGCAAATCTATGTTTTTTACCACGTCGGCAAGAATTTTTTTAAATTCCTCTATCATTGTGCCGCCGTTTGTGTCGCACAGGCATATAAAGTCCGCCCCCGCGTCTTTTGCGGCTTTCAGCGTTGCAAGGGCATATTCGGCGTTGTCTTTGTAGCCGTCAAAAAAGTGTTCGGCGTCGTATACAACGGTTTTGTTGTGGCTCTTTAAAAACTGCACGCTTTCGAAAATCATTTTAAGATTTTCTTCGGGCGTGGTTTTAATTACTTCGGTTACATGCAGCAACCAGGTTTTGCCGAAAATTGTAAGGCATTGCGCCCCCGAATCTATTAAAAGCTTAAGCTGGTTGTCGTCTTGCACCGCAATGTTTGCGCGACGCGTAGAGCCGAAAGCCGCAATTTTTGCGTGCTTTAAATTGAGTTTTTTTGCTCCCTCAAAAAACGCCATATCGCGCGGGTTCGAGCCCGGCCAGCCGCCCTCTATATAGTCTATGCCAAACTGGTCCATCTTTTCGGCAAGCCTAAGCTTAGAGGCCACCGACATCGAAACGCCCTCGCCCTGCGTTCCGTCCCTTAAAGTTGTATCGTATATAAAGATTTTATTGCCCATTTTTTAGACCTTTTTGCTCTATATAATTTCTCAAAGTTTCTTCGTTTGCAGGCATATTTTCGGCAATAATTTCCCTTGTTTTAAGCTCCTCCAACAAGGGCGATTTTGGCTCTACGCCTATCGCCTTTATTATCAAATCGGGGAACTTTGCGGGGCTTGCCGTCGAAAGCAAAATATTTAGCCTGTTTTTGTCTATATCGGCAAAAGCGCAGGCCGTATGCGGGTCTACAACATAGCCGTACTTTTCGTATACATCTTTTACCGTTTGCGGAATTTGAGAGTCGTCCATCTTGCTGGACGAAAATTCGGGAGCGCAAAAGTTGTCGAACTTCCAAACCTTGTCGCGCTTAAACGACTGCATAATTTCGCATACCTTTTCGGCGTTTTCGTTTTCGAGATAATAAATAAAACGCTCGAAATTAGAGGCAACCTGAATGTCCATAGACGGCGCATAGCTTGGAACAACGTCGCCAAGCTTGTATACGCCGCTTGTAAAGAGCCTGTGCAGAATGTCGTTTTGGTTTGTTGCAACCTTAAAGCCCGCAACTTTCATGCCCATTTTGTAGGCAAACCAGCCGGCCAAAACATTGCCGAAATTGCCCGTAGGCACCGTAAACAAAACGTTTTGCCTTTGCGATTTTTCTATCTTTAGGTAGGCGTAAATATAATATACGCACTGCGCCAAAATTCGCGCCAAGTTTATGGAGTTTACCGCGCTAAGCCTCCATTTGCGTTTAAATTCCACATCGCCGAAAAGGCTTTTTACCAAAAATTGCGCGTCGTCGAAAGTGCCGTCTATTGCAATGGGGAAAACGTTTTTAGCCCCCGTGCATGTCATCTGCCTTTCCTGCAAAGGCGAAACCCTGCCGTGCGGATAAAGTATGAATATGTTTACGCCCTTTTTGCCGAGCAAACCGTTTATTGCCGCGCTGCCCGTGTCGCCGCTGGTTGCCCCCAAAACGTTTATCGTTCGGTTGCCCTTTGCCAGCAAATATTCGTACAAATTGCCCAAAAGCTGCAAAGCAAAGTCTTTAAACGCCAGTGTCGGCCCGTGAAAAAGCTCTAAAACATAAAGCTTTTCGCCCAGCTTTTTTAGGGGGGCAACCGAAACGTCGTCGAACTTTTTGTACGAGGCAAAAACAACTTTTTTTAAGTCGCTTTCGGGAATGTCGTTTGCAAAAAGTTTAAGAAATTCGAAGCACAGCGAGGGGTAGTCGAGCTTTTCCCATTCGTCGAAAAAGCCGTCTATTTTCGGGAAAGTTTCGGGAACGTAAAGCCCGCCGTCGGGGGCAAGCCCCTCTTCTACCGCCGCGCTAAAGCCCAAAGGGGCGGCCGAACCTCGTGTGCTAACAAACTTCATTTTACTAGTCCTGCGTTTTGTCGTCTAAATCGAATGCGCTGTGCAGCAAGTTTACGGCTTCGTCGGCGCGTTTTAAGTCTATGCCTACGGCTATTTTAATTTCGCTTGTAGTGATAAGCTCTACATTTATGCCCGCCCTTGCCAATGCGCCGAAGAATGTGGCTGCAACGCCGCTATGCGACTTCATGCCGATGCCTACCGCCGAAACCTTTGCTATTTCCGACACGGATTCTACATGGGCTTCCTTTAAGTCGCCCGAGGCTTCGTCTAAAAGCTTCTTTGTTTTTTCGGCGTCTTCTTTGGGAACGGTAAACGTAAGGTTTGCCTTTCCGCCGCGGCCTACGTTTTGCACAATCATGTCTACAACTATGTTTGCTTCGGCCAAATTTTCGAATACCTTGGCGGCAACTCCTGGTTTGTCGCTAAGGCCTACAAGTGTTACTTTTACCTGATTTTTGTCTACCGCTATGCCGCTTACGACAAGGCTTTCCATTGAAGATACTTTAGATTTCACTATTGTTCCGGGTTGATTGTTAAAGCTTGATCTTACTTCGAATACTACATTGTGTTTGCGCGCAAATTCCACCGAGCGCGCCTGCATAACTTTGGAGCCGCTCGAAGCCAATTCCAAAAGCTCGCTATACGACATTTCGGGGATTTTGCGGGCGTATCTTACTATGCGCGGGTCGGCGGTGTAAATGCCGTCTACGTCGGTGTAGATTTGGCATACGTCGGCCTTTAAGGCTGCAGCCAGTGCAACCGCCGACAAGTCGCTGCCGCCGCGACCGAGGGTTGTAATGTCGCCTTCGTCGGTAGCTCCCTGAAAGCCCGCAACAACAACCACGTTGCCTTTGTCGAGCTGCTCTTTAATGTCGCCGCCGGTAATTTTTGCAATGCGCGCCTTTGTGTGCACGGTGTCGGTTATAATGCCCGCCTGTTTGCCCGTGCGCGAAACCGCCTTTACGCCAACCGAATGTAGCGCTATTGCCGTAAGCGCAATGGTTTCCTGCTCGCCTGCAACAAGCAGCATGTCCATTTCGCGCTCGTCGGGCGCAGTTGTAAGCGATTTTGCCCTTGCAATAAGCTCGTTTGTTACGCCGCTACGAGCCGACACGACAACTACAACCTGGTCGCCCCTGTCTACATAGCTTTTTACGCGTTCGGCTACGGCCTTAATTCTAACCGTGTCTCCGACGGAAGTTCCGCCGTATTTTTGCACTATCAATGCCATAATTTATATATGCCTTCCTCTGGGAAAAGTGTGTGTTAAAACGGCCGCAAAACAATGCGACCATTTTGTAGTGAAATTTTGTTTAAAAGCATTGTTCAGTCAAGCCTATATACGCCGCAAATAAAATAAAAGCCCCGTTGGATTTTAACGGAGCCTTGCATGGAAAATTGCAAAAAAATTAGTCGTTTTGGGGTTGCTTAAAATCTTTTAAAGCCGTGTACGCAACATTTCTTAAAAACTCGGCGTCTTTGTCGGCAATGCTTTTTGGCACATACTTTATCAAACGAGGGTCTTTTTCGAACATAAAGCCGAACCATACGCACGCCTGCAAATAGCGGCCGCGGTCGTTAAGGTGAATGGAGTCGACATTTATGTATAGGTAGCCTTTTTTTGCCTTGTCCCACGCCATTTGGCCGACTAAGTCGCCGCTTTGGTTGGGCAAATCGGGCCACTTTAGGGTTTTAAGAAGCGCCTTGTCGTACATCTTAAATTCGTAGCCCTGGGTTGCCCTTGCCAGTTCAACCGCATAGCCCGTGGGTATTACCCTAAGCTTTGTTTCTTTTGCAAGTTTTATGTAGGCCGCCGTCAAGCGCTCGTACATTTCCCTTTGCGATATGCCCCACTTTTTAAAGCGCGGAGAATCTAGCCTATACGACCACGTTTGCTGAATCAACACTTCGGCAGACGGCGCGTTTTTGTTTACATAAGCGATTATGTTGTTTGCATAGGGCTGGTAGCTTTCGGCCTTCCAGCTTTCATGGCTTGCCTGCTGGATTGTAATAAAGTCCCACTTTCTGGAATTTAAGATTTCCCTTAAAGTGCGCTTGTTGTAGTTTTTTACCGAAGAATCGGCCTCTTCTTCGGAAATATAACGCCAATGGCGCGAAAGCTCGCAGCCCCCGTGGTTTGCCCTTTCCATGACAATAGAGCAGCCCTCTACCGAAGAGGCAACTTTGGGCAAAAACACAAAGGCGCTGTCGGCAAAGCTGTTGCCTATCGTAAGCAGTTTAATCTCTTTTGCCTGCAGCAAAAACGCCGCAAGCAAAACCGAAAAAAACACGGCTAATTTTTCCATAATAATAAAAATGTCTTATCTAAAATATTTGTTTAGTTGCCCAGGCGCAAGATTTTGTTTTGCCCTTTTTGCATTTTAAACTTCAACAACGGGCCTTTGCCGAGTTTTTCGCCCGTTATGGCGTCGAACACGTCTTTGTCGGAATGTATGTTAATTTCTACATTGCGAAGCTCTTTGTCTGCAAATTCGGTTGGCGTTATAAGAATGTAGTTGCCGTTTTTGTAAACTGCGGCGGGCGAATTTGTGTAGGTTTTAACCCCCGCTATTTCCGCCATTTTTTTGTACATTTGATGTGGAATTTTTGAAGTTCCGCAAAACAGGGTTTTGCCCCTAAGCACAAGGGCGGGTTTACCGTTTTTATAGGTTGCAAAAACAACATCGCCTTTTTGCAGTTTCGGGGCAAGCAAAGGAGTCGGGAAATACCCCTCGTCGCCTATGCCGAACGGCTTTGTTATGCCTATTTTTTTGCCGTCGCTTGTGGGAATGGCAACCGCATGGGTTTTGCCGTCTTGTATGTCTTCAAAGTCAAAGCCGGTAAGGTCTTTCATAGCCTCCAGCGAAAATTCGGATTTGTCCAAATCTATGTAGCCTGCCGCCCAAACAAATACCGAAGCGTTTTTCTTTGCGCGCTCTTTTATTGCGTTTCTTTGTTTTGCATTTAATGCGTAGGCTACCGCATAAATATCGAGCTTGGAATTTGTTGGCTTGCCGAAAAGCAGGTCGTCTAGCAGATAGTGCCCAAACGGCGCACCTATGCGGTTTAAAGAGCCTCTGGCCATTCTAAATTCCAATGTCATTAGGCGCGATGTTCCGCGGGCTGCCCCATACATGCCCGAAGTTTCGTCGAAAACAAGCGCAACTTCGGGGTTGTACATTGCGGGGTTTGCAAGCATATCGCGCTCCATTTTGTCGAACTTGGCGTTTTGTTGCCACATATTCGGGTCGTTAAACCAGCCGGCTCCCGTAAGGTCCATCCACCACGAACCCGTGTTGCGAATGGCTTCCTGCGCCATATTGCGCGAAAGAATATCAAGCGTTTTTTCCAGATTGTTTATTTCGGGTTCCATGCCCGGATATTTGCTTGTTTTGGGGGCTAGGTAGGTTGAAGTGTCGTCTTCGTCTACCCAAATTTTGCCGGCCCTGCTTACGCTTTCGGTTGCGCCCATTGTGGTTTTGCCGTCGCCGAAACTTCTGTCGAAGTAGGAAATAGGCCCGGTAAGCATATCAACATCTTTGTTTTTAAGGAATTTGCCAAGCCCCAAGTGCCCCGAATACGACACCCCGTTATACATAAGCGAAAATTCGCCCGCATAGCCGTAGAAAAATACGCTAAGCTTGTTGGGAACTTTTTCCCTTACAACCCTTGCCAGGCAGGAAACTGTATCTACCATTTCGTCGTTCCAAAAGCGGTTAAAGTCGGCAATTTTCTTTTGGGTTTTTGGATTGATTAAAAAGTTTGGCTCTTCGCGCTCGGCAACGGTTGGCACTTTTTGCCCGGCAATCTTTGCAGACGGGTTGTTCCACGCCCTTTGCAGGGCTTGGTCGTTTTTATATGTTTTTTTAAGCCATTTTACCCAGGCTTTTTCTGTGGATTTATCGTAGCCTTGCCACTTTTTTGTCCAGGAATCGCCGTAGAACCATTCGGCCGAATTGCCGCCGCCAATATGGTAGCCCAGCATATTTTTGCCGTAGTGCTTTTCGGCAAAATCTATTATCATTGCCAAAGCTTTTTTCGATTCTTGTCTATATTTTTCCGACGAAATAGAGGGAAATTTTGTGCTTTTTGTGCCGTCTGCAAATGTTTGAGTGTCGTCGGGGTTTTCGGCAAGCCAAATTTCCGACGGATACATCAACGCCCTTATAATGATTTTCGCGTCTGGATTTGTATCGGTTATGTCTTTTAAGGCGCTGTCCATAAGCGAATAGTCGGGCGTTTGCCCTTCCTTTAAATAAAAGTCCATAGCCCTTACGGGGAATGTAATAATGTCTACATTGCCGTTTTCCTTTGCAAATTTTACCTGACTTTTTACATATGATTTGCCCATTGGCGCGTATTGGACATAGGTTGGCCCGCCGCGGTTGTCTAGCAAAGTGTATTTAAAATTAAGGTTTTCGGAATTTTTGCCGGCCCTTACGCGCATATTTACGCGGTAGTTTTTAAACAACCCAAGCTTTATGTTTGGAATATATACCTGAAAAAGTTTTACGTTTTCGGCCTTTTCAAGCAGGGCAACTTTTAGCGCCTTTTCGCCGTCTATAACAACGTTTTTAAGCTCTACTTTTGGCTTTGCGGAAACATCGTCGCACTTAAAGGCTATCCTTGTGTCGCAGGCTTTGCCGTCGAATTTTATGTCTACAGTTTTTTCGCCCGAATCTTTGTCTACAATCTCGAATTTGGAAATGTAATATTCCATTGGGTTGTCGCCCGCAACAAACTGGAATATTGCCGAATTTGTGCTGTTGTACAATTTTGCGCAGTCGAAAGAAATGTCTTTGAATTGGCTTGTAAGTTTTGTTTCGTTGTTGCCCCTGCCCGAAGTGTAATACAAAGGCGAAACATAAAGCATTCGCGGGCGTTCGACCTTGCCGTTTATTTTAAGCTGGGGTACCCCATTGTCTGAACATTCAACCTTGCCTGTAAGTTCTTCGCTTTTGCACGAAACCAACACAAAGCAAGACAATAACCACATATATACAATAATGTTTTTCATAAACACAGGAAAACCTACACAAAAATAAAGCCATTGTCAAAAAAAATATAAAAAAAGCGGCAAACCCGTTTTAGCGAATTTGCCGCATTTTAATTGCAAAACAAAAATTTATTTGCCCGAAAATATCCTTAAAACAAAAGGTTCGGAATATACAAACGGGGCTTTTTTAAGGGCGGCGCAAACTTTTTTGATGGAGCCTTCGTCGGTCTTGTGCGTTGTTAGCACAACCCAAGCCCTACCGGCGGTTTCGTGTTTGCGCTGCTGAAGCTGCTCTATCGAAATTTGCTCGCAGGCCAAAATAGAAGCCAAAGAGGCAAGCACGCCGGCTTTGTCTTGAACTTCTATTCTAAGGTAAAATTCGCCCGAAACTTCGTGCAACTGGGCCAATTTTAAAGGAACGTCGTCTTTTGTTGCAATTAGGGGAGCACCCATTAAATACCTTACGGCGTCGGCAATGTCGGCAATAACCGCGCTTGCGGTTGCGTCTTGCCCCGCGCCCCTGCCAATGTATATTGTGCGGCCTACAACATCGCCTTCAATGGAAACGGCGTTAAAGACATCGTTTACATTTGCAACTGCGTCGCTTAAAGGCAGTAGCGCCGGATATACCGAAGCAAAAAGCGCGCCGCTTTCGGGAATTTTGCGAACCGAAGCGATAAGCTTTACCCTGCAGTCGAAATCCCTTGCCCAAATCATATCTTCTAGCCTGATTCCGCGTATGCCCCTTACCAGCATTTTGTTTAGGGGAATCCAAACCCCGTGCGCCAAATATGCCAATATGCTGATTTTATGGGCGGCGTCTATGCCGTCTATGTCCAAAGACTCGTCGGCTTCCACATAGCCGAGCTTGCGCGCGTCTTTAATGATTGCGGCATAAGAGGCGTTTTCGCGCTCCATTCTGGTAAGAATGTAGTTGCAAGTTCCGTTTAATATCCCGTAAATCATCGGGAAACGGTTTGCAATAAGCCCCTCTCTTAAAGCCTTGATTACGGGAATGCCGCCCGCTACGCTGGCCTCAAAAAAGTAGGCAACATTGTGCTTTTTGGCCTCCTGCAAAAGTTCTTTGCCCTTGTTGCTAATTACGGCCTTGTTTGCGCTGACAACAACTTTGCCGTTTTTAAAGGCGCGCATTGTAAGCTCGAAAGCCGGTTCTATGCCGCCCATAAGCTCGCAAACAATGTCTATTTCGGGGTCGTCTACAATGTCGTAGGGGTTTTCGGTAAGTTTGGCTTTGTCTATGTCTATGGTGCGCGGTTTGTTTATGTCGCGCACGCAAACTTTGCCTATTTCGAACTTTGCGCCGAACTTTGCGCACATATCCGAAAAGTTTGCGGTTAAATGCTTATACACACCGCCCGCTACCGTGCCAAAGCCCAAAAAGCCTATTTTGTAGATTTTGCTCATTGCTTTTTTGTAAATTTATATTCGGTTCCGTTTAAGATTCTTTTTATGTTGGATTTGTGCCTGTATATTACAAACGCGCCAAGTGCCAACGCAACGTAAAACTGCGAAGTGCTTATTCCGTAGAAATATATGCAGCTAAAGGGCAGCGAAAACGCCATTGCAATAGACGCCAGCGAAACCATTTTCGAAGAATAAAAGAATATAAGCCAAAGAATTAGCCCTATCAATATGGGATACGGCAAAACCGCGCACAAGGCACCTATTGTAACCGAAACGCCCTTGCCGCCCTTAAATTTTAGGAACACCGAAAAAGTGTGCCCTATTATTGCGCCGACAAGCCCCACCAAGGCCATATTTACGGGTGCAATTCCCGCAAAAGTGCCGCCAAAATATGCTACGGCATACGGCCAAAAAGCGGCAATAAAGCCCTTTAAGGCATCGCAAACAAAACACAGCCTGCCTGCAAATGTGCCGCATGCGCGCTTTACGTTTGTGGCCCCTGGGTTGCCGCTTCCGTAGCTTAAAATATCTACGCCTTTGGCCGAGGCTATTATTACGGCAAACGGAATTGCCCCCAATAAATAGCCTACGGCCAGGCTTATAAATAGATATAAAATAGACATTACTTGTTGGTAAAGTCTACAACCTTAACCTTGCTTACGCTGTCGAGCGCCAACAATTCCTTAACCATTTCGTCGGTGGGAACTTCGTCGAGCTCGTAAACGCTAAGGGCTTTTTGCGTGCCCGAAATGCGGCTTACGGTAAGGTTTGCAATGTTGCAGCCGTGCTTGCCCAACAACGAGCCTATTGTGCCCACAATGCCGGGAACGTCTTCGTTCTGCAAAAGCAAGAGGCAGTTTTGGGGTACAACTTCAACGTCTTGACCGTTTACATAAACAATCTTAGGTTCGCCCGTTTTGCCCATAATTGTGCCGCCAACGCAGTAAACTTCGCCGTTTTCGCATTGGGCGTCCACCTCTATAAGTTCGGCATAGTCGGTATCGACAGTGCTTTTAAGAACTTCTACGCCAATGCCAAGCCTTTTAAGTTTGCCTGGGGCGTTAACGTCGTTTACCGAGTCGCTAATCTTTTCGAGATAGCCCTTTTGCACCGCCAACGAAATAAGGGTGTTGTTGCCTTCGGCGAGCTTGCCGAAGAACCTTATAACGAGCTTCGAAACCCTTTCCGAGCAAATTTGCTGCAGCAAGGAACCGAGCTTGTTTGCCAAGTTTAAATAGGGAGCGTACTTTTTAAGGGTTTCGGCATCGGCACAAGGCGTGTTAACCGAGCTGCTAATAGAACCTGTTGTAAGAATGTCTTTAATAAGTTCTGCAACCTGAATGCCGCAAGTTTCCTGGGCTTCTTTTGTAGACGCGCCCAAGTGGGGGGTAAGAACCAAGTTCTTTATGCCCAAAAGGGGGCTGTCTTTTGTAAGGGGTTCGTTTTCGTAAACGTCGAGACCCGCCGAGGCAACTTTGCCGCTCTTTAATGCGTCCAACAATGCGCTTTCCTTAATAATGCCGCCTCTTGCGCAGTTGAATACCCTTACGCCCTTCTTCATAATTTCAAAGGCTTTTTCGTCGAGCATATATTTTGTGGCGTCCGTCAAGGGCATATGAACGGTAATAAAGTCCGCTCTTTTAAGGGCGTCTTCCAAAGTTACCATTTCCACTCCAATGCTCTTTGCGCGGGCTTCGGTAAGGAATGGGTCGTAGCCTAAAACTTCCATTCCGAAAGCCTTTGCCCTTTTGGCCAATTCGGAACCAATGCGGCCCATACCCAAAATCGACAGGGTTTTCTTGTTTAGTTCCGTGCCTTTAAAGCTTTTTCTGTCCCATACGCCGGCCTGAATGGAGGCGTTTGCCTGGGGAATGGGCCTTGCGCCGCAAAGAATGTGGGTGAAGGTTAATTCGGCCGTCGAAATCGTGTTGCCCGTGGGGGTGTTCATTACAACAACGCCGTTTTCGGTTGCGGCTTTCAAGTCGATATTGTCTACGCCAACACCCGCCCTGCCTACGGCCTTAAGTTCTTTTGCCGCAGACAATATATCGGAGGTAATCTTCGTTTCTGAGCGTACTATTACAGCACTTGCGTCTTTAATGAGTTCTTTGACCTTTTCGGGAGAAGAGCCGTACGCTTCTATTACTTCAAAGCCCTCTTGTTGTTTGAGGAGTTCAACGCCTTTTGGCGATATTGGATCTGCTACTAATATTTTTTTCATACCTTCGATAAGTAAAAATTAAAGACACCCATTAAAAAGCGTCTTATAAAAAACGCAAACATATTTTGCGCAATAGACCCACCAAAGCCCGCTTTTTTGCAAAAAAACACCCTTTTAAACAAAATTGTATAAAATTTCAGCAAAAGCGCAATGCAACGGCGTCGGCAAGCAAAAGACCCTTTTTTGTCAGCCTTAAGTTGCCGTTTTGCAAAGTCGCCAAATTTTCGGCAACTATGTCGGATATTGCGGGCATATATTTTTTTGCGTCGGCCAATGGAAAGCGTTTTGCCAGCTCGTTTAAATCGACGCCGCGCACCATTCTTAGCCCGAAAATTATGGCCGACAAAAAGAGCTCGTTATCGTCTATTTCTTCGCTTTCCTGCTTAAAGTTTTGCCCCGTTTTTAGGGCGTTGCACCAAAGCTTTAAATTTTCTATGTTCTTTGAACGTATGTTGTTATATTGGCTTGCCGCCCCGCTTGCAACCCCCACCCATTCGTACATATTCCAGGTGCCCAAATTGTGCGCACATTCGCAGCCCGTTTTGGCGTAATTCGAAATTTCGTAGCGGTAAAAACCGTGTTCGTTTAGGCACAAGGCCGCAAACTCAACAAAATCGGCCTCCCTTTCTTCGTCGGCATAAGTTGCAATGCGCCCTGCGCAAAGCGGGGTTTTGCTTTCGTATTCTATGCAGTATGCGCTAATGTGGTTTAGGGGGTATTCTGCGGCAATTTCTATGTCGCGCGCAAAATCTTTTGTAGTTTGGCCGTCTACCGCAAAAATAAAATCGGCATTAAAGTTGTCAAAATTTGCCGATGCAATTAAGTCTAAAGCCTCGTAGTTCTTTTTTGCCGCAACCTTGCGCCCCAAAGTTTGCAAAACCTTTTCGCTAAAACTTTGTATGCCCACCGAAATTCTCGAAACTCCGCCCTCTTTTAAAATTTCCAATTTTTGCCTGTTTATGGATAGCGGCGAAACTTCTACCGTAAATTCGCGCACGTTTTTCGTGTATTTGCGCAAAATTTCCATTAGGGTAGCCAATTTTTTTTCGGGCAAAAACGAGGGAGTGCCGCCGCCAATAAACACCGTTTCGGGCGCAAAATCTTTATACAGCGAAAGCTCGGTTTTTACGCCCAATAGATAGTCGTCGAAAGAATTTGGCGTTAAAGTTTCCTTGTAAAAAGCGCAATAGTCGCACCTGTTTGCGCAAAACGGCACATGCACATACAAGCCCAGCTTAGAGGGAGCGCGCATTTTGTCGCAAAAACGGCAATGTTTGTCTTGCATAAACATTTTAAATAAATACTATATTGGCTATACAAGAAAATATAAAGACTATGTTTACAAATATTGCAAAAAAATTCGCACCAACGGCAATAGCACTTGCATCGCTCCTTTTTGCGGCATGCTCGTCTATAACAAACCTTACCCCCGACACCGTTCCCGAAAACCCGTCGAGAACCTACACCCTTTCGATGAGCGCATATATCAACGACGGCTCCATAATACAAAAGTCTATAGACCCCATTGTTGTAGTAGACGGCACGCCCCGCAAAATGAAGCCCGTTTCTGAGCTTGAGGGCAAGCGCTTTTACGAGTACGAATATTTAATGCCCACCGACAGGCAGGAGGCAAAATACTACTTTACGTTGAAATACAAGTCCGACATGGGCAGCAACGGCATTGTCGAAAAGCAGATTTTCAGCCGCGATGTCTACAAACTGCAGCCCGCAACGCGCTACGTAATGTCGCTTCAATACGACAGAGGCCCCGTAGGCGCCGTTATTCCCGTTTTGGGCAGGGGCTTCGACAAGCTCGACAAAGTGTATATCGGCGGCGTTTTGGCCGACACAAAGTGCATTTCGCGCACAACGCTTAACTTTACGGTTCCCTCTTTGCAGGCCGGGCAAAGCTACGACGTTGAAGTGCGCAACAACGTAACCTCCATTTGGGTTGGGCAATTCCGCATAGATTCGGGCAATCTTTTAGTTTCGCCCGCGCAGATAAACATAGAAAGCGGCGAAAGCCTTAATATGGTATTCGACTTGGGCTTTAAAGCCCCCGAAGGCGGTTTCGAAATAGACGTAAAAACAAACATACCAAGCTCGGTTGTTATGCCCGAAGTTGTTGTACCCGCAGGCAAAAGCAGCGCGGTTGTTCCAGTTAAATTCACGGTTCCCGCCAAAGGCGCGCTTTACATAAACGCAAAGGGCTTTAACGAAAAGGTTGTACCCGTTAGCGTAAACGAAAGCGGCATAAGCGAAATTTCGATAAAAGTTAAGAAAGAAACAAACGAGGCCCTGCAAACTTCGATAAACGCAAAGCCCGAAAACGCCGCGCAAACCAAAACGCAGGCAAAAGAGGCGAAAGCCGAAGAAATGACCGCCCCCGAAAAGTAGTTTAAAAAACAAAAAGGAGATTATTGCAAAATGAAAAAAAAGCAGGTTAGGCAAACGGCACAGACGGCAAACATTACAAGCAACCGCCTTAGTCCCAATACCGACAATATACCCCAGCAACAGCCCATAGACGGCGCGTTTTCGAATATGTCGGAAAGGATTATGCGCATTCAGCGCGACCTGCTTTTGCCCGCAATAATCTTCGAAGAACAAAACATACAAAACACCATTACGGTTTTCGGCTCGGCAAGAATTAAACCCGAAAAAAACGCAAACGCCCTTTTAAAGGCGGCAAAGGCAGCCTACGCAAAATCGGCTTCGGCGAAAAACAAAAAGGCGCTGCAGGCCGCCAAAAACGCGGTGGAAATGTCGCACTACTACACCTGCGCCGAAGAGCTTTGCTCGAAAATACAGCAATGGGTAAACTGCCTAAAGCTGCCCGAAAGCGAAAAATTCCACATAATATCGGGCGGCGGCCCGGGCATTATGGAGGCGGCAAACAAGGGGGCTTGCAAGTCGGGCGGCAAAACCGCGGGGCTTACAATCTCGATACCCGACGAGCAGCGCCGAAACGACTATATTTCCGACGATTTGTGGATTAACTTTAACTACTTTTTAACCCGCAAATTCTGGCTGCTGTTTTTCTCGAAAGCCATAATCGTGTTCCCCGGCGGAACAGGCACGCTAGACGAGTTTTTTGAAGTTTACACACTTATTAAAACTCAAAAAACGCCCTTTTATATGCCCATAATTTTGTTCGGCAAAAAGTTTTGGAACAAGCTTATAGACTTTAACTACCTTGTGCAAACCGATGTTGTGGGCGAAAACGACCTGCAGCTTTTCAAATTGGTCGACACCGTAGACGAAGCTTTTGAATACGTAAAGGAAGGCATTTCCAAATACATTTCCACAAAGCTCGGCAAGGAAATAGAATAGCTTGCAACTTCAAAAATTTAAAGGCGCTTAAGTTTTTTTCTTAAGCGCTTTTTTTGCGCGGTTTGCACTGAAAATATATTGTTTTGTTTGCAATTCTTTTGTTTTTTGCCGCACCAAAACGGCGCCGGGCGCATACAAAACACTCAACATAGTGCATATATAGCGCGCAATGCGCACACAAAAAATGCCGCCAAAAACAGGCGGCATTTTTTTGCGTTAAAATATCCTAAAAACTAGAATATCGAAAATGTTACGGTAAAGCCCGCCATAACAATGGCAACCATACTCATAAGCTTGATAAGAATGTTAAGCGAAGGCCCGGAAGTGTCTTTGAACGGGTCGCCAACAGTGTCGCCAATAACCGCAGCTTTGTGTGCCGAAGAGCCCTTGCCGCCGTAGTTGCCCTGCTCGATAAACTTCTTTGCGTTGTCCCATGCGCCGCCGCTGTTTGCCATAAACACGGCCAAAACAAAGCCCGACGCCAATGCGCCGGCCAACAGGCCCAAAACGCCCGCAACGCCGAATATTATACCCATCAATACGGGGGCTAAAACGGCCAACATTGCGGGGAATATCATTTCCTTTTGCGCCGCTTTTGTAGAAATTGCAACGCAGCTTGCGTAGTTCGGTTCCGCCTTGCCTTCCATAATGCCGGGGATTTCCCTAAATTGGCGGCGAACTTCGTTTACCATTTGGTTTGCCGCCCTGCCCACTGCGTTCATTGTAAGCCCGCAGAACAAGAACGACATCATAGAACCCAGGAACAAGCCCATAAGAACTCTTGGGTTCATCAAATTAACTTCGTAGGCGTTCATAAAGTCTACCAACGAGGCCGTGTCTACCTTCTTGCCGAGAGCGGTAAAGGCCGCAATAATTTGGTCTACAGTTTCGTTTTTGCCGGCCGAGTGCATAAGGCCTATGCGCAATTCTTCTACATACGAAGCCAGCAAAGCCAAAGCAGTGAGAGCCGCCGAGCCTATTGCAAAGCCCTTGCCCGTGGCCGCCGTTGTGTTGCCGAGAGAGTCCAACATATCGGTTCTGCGGCGAACTTCTATGCCCAAGCCCGACATTTCGGCGTTGCCGCCCGCGTTGTCGGCAATGGGGCCGTAGGCGTCGGTCGCCAAAGTAATGCCCAAAGTAGAAAGCATGCCAACTGCCGCAATACCAATGCCGTAAAGGCCGTCGGCCATATTCGAAAAGTCGCCGCCGGCGGAAAATAGGAACGCCATAACCGTGCCTACAACAATCAAAAGCACCGGCCAGCATGTAGAAAGCATGCCCGTGCCCATACCCGCAATAATTACGGTAGCCGGCCCTGTTTGCGCCTGTTCCGCAATCTTTTTGGTGGGGTTATAGGCTTCGGAAGTGTAGTATTCTGTAACCTTGCCAATCAATATACCGGTTATCAAGCCAACTATAATTGCAGCCCATTTGCCTATGTAGTTGGGCAAATCCAGGAAATGCAATACCAAGAAAGACGCAATTAAAATGCAAACCGAGCTTACATTTACGCCCTTGCCTAGCGCGCCTAGCAACTGCTTGCTGGAGGCCCCCGGCTTTACCCTTACACAATAGATACCGATAATGGAAAGAATTGTGCCTACGGCGGCGATAATCATTGGGGCTAAAACCGCCTTGATTTGAACATCGGCACTAGAACCCATATAGGAGGCTGCGCCCAAAGCGGCTGTCGCCAAAATCGAGCCGCAATAAGATTCGTAAAGGTCGGCGCCCATACCAGCAACGTCGCCTACATTGTCGCCTACGTTGTCGGCTATTGTGGCGGGGTTGCGCGGGTCGTCTTCGGGAATGCCCGCTTCCACCTTGCCGACTAAGTCGGCGCCAACGTCGGCGGCCTTTGTGAATATTCCGCCGCCTACGCGCGCAAACAAAGCCTGCAACGAAGCGCCCATGCCGAACGTAAGCATTGTTGTTGTAATGACAACCATCTTATGCTGTGGGGAAACACCGTCTACAAAGTAGTTTAAAATTATAAACCACATAGAAATATCGAACAAAGCCAAGCCTACAACAACCAGCCCCATAACCGCGCCCGAGCGGAACGCAACCCTAAGGCCGTGGTCTAGCGAATTGTTGGCGGCCCAAGCCGCCCTGCTCGAAGCATACGTTGCGGTTTTCATACCGAAAAAGCCCGCCAAGCCCGAGAAAAAGCCGCCCGTTAAGAACGCAAACGGAACCCAGCCGTTTTGCACGCCAATTCCGTAGGCCAAATAAGAAAAGAACATAGTAAGAAGAACAAACACTATGCCCACAATCTTATACTGCTGTTTTAAGTATGCCAAAGCCCCCGCGCGAACGTGCGAGGCAATCTTTTGCATAAGTTCGGTTCCCGCGTTTTCGCCCTTCATCTTGGAATAGAACATTCCCGCGAAGAACAACGCTATCAGCGAGGCCAAAGGCACAAGCCAGAACAATACGTTAATATCTTTCATAATAGTTTTGTAATAATGTTAAAAAAATCTACAAGAAAGCCCCCCGCACAAAAATCGGGCGTGCAAGGGGGCATTTAAATTGTTTATTCGCCGAAGGCTGTAAGCGCGCTTCTCCACCAGTTAAAGTGTTTGTTTTCCAAATCTTCGCGCGAGGGCATCGGGTAGAACAGCATTTCGTTGTTGTCGCCCACATAAAAGCCGTTCTTTACGGTTCTATACAAAATTTCGCCGTTCATTCTGCGCACAACAACCTTGTTGTTTTTGCCCGACTTCGAATTTACCTGCGACAAACAATCCCTTAAGTGCTCCATGTTTGCGTACGGCAGGTCTTCTTCTATGGCAATGTCGGGGTGTTTTTCGAAGTTGCCGAGCCTTAAATCGCAAAAGGCAATTTTTGGAGTGTTTATAAGCCTGTCGGGGCTTGTCAGCCTTTTTACATATTCCGCGGGGTTAAGCGCGCTTGCAACACGGGGTTTTACCGGGCCCAAATCCTGATACAAGTAAAGGTGAACGTTGTCTTCGGGTACAAATTCGCCCTTGTCCAGCTTAAGGGTTTTGCCGTCGCTTGTAGTCAAATAAAGGCTTTTAAGCGC
This sequence comes from uncultured Opitutales bacterium, assembly GCA_934660865.1. Classification (GTDB taxonomy): domain Bacteria; phylum Verrucomicrobiota; class Verrucomicrobiia; order Opitutales; family Intestinicryptomonadaceae; genus CAKUIA01. The sequence continues at coordinate 3,123 of CAKUIA010000014.1, read as the reverse complement.
GCTTAGGGGAATGTGCTCTAGCACCCTGTAAACCGAAAGGTAAACCGACTTGTGCGGCGAACCGTCTTTGTGGGGTTGGCAAAGCTCCTCTATTTTTGATAGGGGGAAATAGTCGCTTTCAAAATTCTTTTCCACTTCGAAAAATATCGCCTGCGCGTTGTTGTGGTGCGAAGTGCCCGTTGCATAGTACGAACCGAATTCTTCGGGCGCCAAATTAGACGCTATTAACGCTTCGGGAATTAGGGATAAGTATATGTACTGATTCATCGTCTTGTTATTTTTTTGTTTTATGTTCGGCGAAAAAACCTTCACCGCAAACACTCTTGCATTTTTATTTTTTTCGGGCAAGCATTTTATTCTTTAAAAATTGTTTTTTTGCCCTACCATTATCTACATTTACAAAAACACAAAAGCCGAGAGACTTTTATACAACATTCATACACTATGGATATAAAACCGGAAATTTCCGTCGAATTTTTCCCTCCAAAAACGGAGGAAGGCGCGCGACAGATTCTGCGAACCGCAAACAGGATAAAAAACTGCAATGTAAAATATGCGTCCATAACCTACGGGGCGGGCGGCACTACGCGCGAACGCACGGTAGAATACGCGTCGCTTTTGGGCGAAATTTTCAACTTTAATATGATGCCCCACCTGACATGCGTAGAGCACTCGGTAGACGACCTAAGGCAAATGCTTGCCCTTTATCAAAAATCGGGGCTAACCCGCGTTATGGCATTAAGGGGCGACCCTCCCAAAAACTCGTCGGAATTTAAGCAGCACCCCAACGGCCTAAAGCACGCAAGCGAGCTTGTTTCGCTTATAAAAAGCGAATTTCCCTCGTTTAAGGTGTATGCCGCCTGCTACCCCGAAAAGCATTTCGAGGCAAAAACACTTCAGGAAGACATTGCCCATTTAAAAATCAAGGCCGACTGCGGCGCAGACTACTTTATTTCGCAGCTGTTTTTTAAAAACGCGCATTTCTACAAGTTTATAGACATGTGCAAGGCAGCCGGCATTACCCAGCCGATAATCCCGGGGCTGCTTCCGGCATTGTCGTTCGAGCAGGTGCAAAAATTCTGCACAATGTCGAACGCCTATTTGCCCGAAGAATTGGCCGAAAAACTTAAAAACGCGCCCGACGCCGAAAGCGCTCGCAAAGTTGGCACCGAATGGACTTTAATGCAAATTAAAGACCTGTTGGCGCACGGTGTAAACCGCTTCCACCTATACATAGTAAACAGGTCCGACTCGGCCGTAAGCATTTTAAACTCGCTAAAAAATTTATAATACAAAAAGGAAAAATATGAACGACACCCAATTCAAAGAAAAATACGAATCGCTCCGCAAGGCGGTAGAAAACGGCATAGACAAATATCTTCCCCCGGAAGACACAAGGCCCGCTGACTTGCACAAGGCAATGCGCTACAGCCTTAAGGCAGGCGGCAAAAGGATACGCCCCATTCTGCTTATGGCCGCCCAGGAAATGCTCGACGGCGACATAGACCCCGTTCCCGCGTGCGTTGCAATAGAGTCGTTGCACACCTACACTTTGATTCACGACGACCTTCCCGCAATAGACAATTCCGACCTAAGGCGCGGGATGCCAACCTGCCACAAAGTGTTCGGCGAACCCCTTGCCCTTTTGGCGGGAGACGCTCTTTTAACATACTCGCTTTGGCTTTTGGCCGAAAGCTATAAAGACCACCCCGAAATTGCAACCGACCTTGTGCGCGACCTAGGCCGCGCCGCAGGCAGCGAAAAGCTTATAGGCGGCCAGGTAGAAGACGTAATGAACGAGAAAAACGGCGAGAATATGACTCCCGAAAAGCTCGTTTACATTCACGACAACAAAACCGCGGCCTTGATTACAAGCGCGGTAACAATGGGAGTAAGGCTGTCGAAATCGTGCACAAAAGAGCATTTGGAAACTGCAAGGCAAATAGGATACAACATAGGTTTGGCGTTTCAGGTTATAGACGACATTTTAGACGCAACCTCCGACACCGAAACTATGGGCAAAACCGTAAGGCTGGACGCACAAAACAACAAGATGACCTATGCCACCCTTTACGGAATTGAAAAGGCGCGCGAAATTGCCGCCGACCTTACAAACAAAGCCGTTGCCTTGTGCGACAAAATGGGCAAAAACAACCAGTTTATGAAAGCCCTTATCGAGCACATGCAAAACAGAATACGCTAAAACAAAAAATCTTAAAGGACAGTCGCTAAAATGATAGTAGAACCAAAAGTAAAATCGTTTTTGTGCATAACGGCGCACCCCGAAGGCTGCGCTAAAAACGTTCAAAACCAAATCGCCTACGTTAAATCGAAAGGCGAAATAAAAAACGGCTGCAAATGCGCGCTTATAATAGGTTCTTCGACGGGCTACGGCTTGGCTAGCCGAATAAACGCCGCCTTTGGCTGCAAAAGCGCAACTGTAGGCGTGTTTTTCGAGCGCAACGGCGACGACGCAAAGGGCCGCTGCGCCTCTGCGGGCTGGTATAACACCGCCGAATTTACCAAACAGGCAAAAGCCGACGGCTTGTATTGCGCCAACATCAACGGCGACGCCTTTACCGACGACATTAAAAACCAAACCATACAGGCTATCAAGGCAAGCCCTTTCGGCAAGGTAGACTTAATTGTATATTCTTTGGCGGCCCCCCGCCGTACAGACCCCAAAACGGGCGAAGTGTATAAAAGCGTGCTAAAGACAGTCGGCGAAGAATACCACGCCAAAAGCGTAGACACCGACAAAGACTGCATTAAAGATGTTGTTGTTGCCGTGGCAACCGAAAAGGAAGTGCACGACACTGTAAAAGTTATGGGCGGCGACGACTGGAAGCTTTGGATAGACGCCCTCGACAAGGCGGGCGTTATAGCCGAAGGCTGCACAAGCGTAGCGTATTCGTACATAGGCCCAAAACTAACCTACCCCATTTACAGGGAAGGCACAATAGGCCAGGCAAAAAAAGACCTGGAAAAAGCCGCCGAACAAATCGACGCCGTTTTAAAACTGCACAGGGGCAAGGCGTTTGTTTCGGTAAACAAGGCCATTGTAACGCAGGCAAGCTCGGCAATTCCCGTAGTTCCGCTATACATTTCGGCGCTGTACAAGGT
>CAKUIA010000013.1 GCA_934660865.1 uncultured Opitutales bacterium | reverse complement strand
GTCTATAATGGATTACCCCGCGCTAATACACACTACCGCCCACCTTAGGGCGGGGTTGGACGGCCTATATCCCGATTTGTATCCGCCGAGGGCGTCGTACGGAACAAACGAAGAATATTTGGCGTTTATAGAATTTTGCAAATCAAAAGGGCATTTATATATGCCCTATACAAACAACACCTGGTGGTGCGATTTCCCCAAAGGGCCGACTTTTACCGCCAAAGGCGACTTTGCGTTGGCTTTCGACGCGAACGGCAAAAAATATTTTGAAAGCTACGGGCACGCAAAGGGCTGGACAACCTGCATGTGGCATAAAGACGCAAGAGACGCCAACAAAAACATCATAAAACTTGCAGCTACGGATTATAACAGCGATATTGTCTTTCAGGACCAGTGCGGTTCGAGGTCGTTTAAGTACGACTACAACAAGGCGGCCCCCAGTCCGAGCGCGTATCCGGAGGGGATATTGTCGACCGTAATGGAGGATTCGAAAAAAGCGTATTTGTCTACCGAAGACGGTTGGTGGGCGCTTTGCGACGGCGAAATACAGTTTTGCGGATTTTCGTTTTCGTTTATGCACTCGGGGGCGTGGTATAAAAACGCTTGGGACGCATTTCCCAAAGACGGCTTTAATTTGGGCAATTTAACGGGCGCATTCTTCGGGGACAAAGTGGTGCTAACCCACCACAATTTGGGTATGGACGTAGACAACCCCGTAAAGCTTGTCTACACCGTAGCCTACGGCTTTTCGATGATAAACCATTTAAACGCCAGATACGCCAAAATTCCGCAAATGGTGCAATGGAGGCGCTGGACGGCGCAAATTCAAATGTCGCTTTTGTCGAAACTAATAGGCGAACCAATGCAAAACTTTGCGCATAAATGGGCAAATGCCGAGCAAGACGGCGACGATTCGGCCACAATATTTTCGCAATACGGCGGCATAAAAATTGCCGCGGCCATTGGGAACACAACGCTTACTATAGACAACCATACCGTGGCAAACGACGGATTTTTCGCAAAAGGCGAAGGCGTTGAATGTGCGTTTAACCTTGTTAAAATAGGCGAGACAAAAGCCGAAACGCCGTCTAGCTACATAATGGAAAAATGCGGCAAAGAGCTTAATTTTTATTTCTTTGCAAAGCCGAACGAAAAAGTTTTGTTCGATTTGCCGAAAAATGCAGTTGCAGTAAAGCTCGAAAATGGTAGCATTTTGCCGATAAAGGTTTCCGGGAACATAGGGGTTGTAGTTGCGCCGAAAGCGAAGGATAACTGCCGAACCCTGTTTAAGGGAAGCTTTGTTTTCTGAAAAATATAAAATGGGGGACAAACTATGAAAAAGTTTTTAATTGCCGCGTTTTTTAGTTTTAGCTCGCTTTTACTGTGCGCCGACCAACAATCAGGGCAGACGGAAGTTTACGGCGATATTCCCGACTACGGCGAATTTTACCTTAGCCCCGACTATGTCGCAAAAGCCGAAGACGGCACGCTTTGCATAACATGCAGAACCGGCAAGGGCATAATGTTTTACAAGGGCGGCGAAATTACGGGCAAAGTAAAGCTTTCGGGCTATACCGGCGACTGCGTGTTTTCGCCCGATTCGAAAAAACTGTATGTTTTAATAAACGCCCCGCTGGGCAAATGCGCGGTTGTAGACGTGCAAAGCGCGAAGGTAGAGCGCGAATTTTTTGTGGGCCACATGCCCAAAGCGGTTGCCATTTCTCCCGACGCAAAGTTTTTGTATGTGGCCTTGCAGTTTAAAAACGAGATTTTAAAATTTAACCTTAAAACACTGAAGGCGGAATGCAAAGCCAAGGCGGTTAGAGACCCGTTTTCAATGCTCGTTTTAAACGGCAGCCTTTTTGTGCTAAACCAAATACCCGCGGCCAAAGACGCCTCGCGCGACGCGAATATTGCGCTTGGCCTTTCGGTTATAGACGCAAATAAAATGCAAAACATAAAAAACATATCTTTGCCCGCAGGTTCCATAAACGGCAAGTATGTGTGCGCTTCGCCCGACGGCAAATACCTGTTTTGCTCGCATGTTATAGGCCGCTTTAACGTGCCTACAACGCAGGTGGAAAAAGGGTGGGTGGGCACAAACGCAATCTCGGTTGTAGACGCCCAAAAAAAGGAGCTTATGTTTGCGTTTTTGCTGGACGACGCCGACAAGGGTTTTGCAAACCCGTACGGCGTTAAAGTTTCGCCCGACGGCAAAACCTTGTACGTTCTTTCGGCGGGCAACCACGAATTGGCCGCGTTGAATCTCGACGGGATTTTTAAAAAGTATGCAAACTATGCAAAAGACCCAAAGGGCGCAATAGCCCCGCAAAACGATTTGTCGTTTGCCGACGGTCTAAAAAAGCGCGTTGTGCTTAAGGGCTTTGGCCCGCGCAATATGGATTTCGACGAAAACGGAAATTTGATTGTTGCAATGTACTATTCCGACACGCTTAACAAAGTGTCGCTTCCCGATATGAAGGCGGAAAAAATCGACATTGGCGGCAACGAAAAAATGAACGATGTGCGCCGCGGCGACTTGTATTTTCACGACGCTTCGCTGTGTTTCCAAAACTGGCTTTCGTGCGTAACGTGCCACACGCAGGTGCGTTCCGACGGCCTTAATTGGGACCTGCTAAACGACGGTATCGGCAATCCGAAGCAGTCGAAATCCATGCTATATTCGCATTTTACGCCGCCTTCGATGATAACGGGCATACGCAAAAACGCGTATATTGCGGTAAGAAAGGGCATAAAATACATACAGTTTGCGTCGCGCCCCGAAAGGGACGCCGTTTGCATAGACAAGTATTTGTCGTCTTTAAGGGAGGTGCCAAGCCCCTATTTATACGACGAAAAATATTTGCAGAGCATAGAAAACGGGGCGGCCTATTTTGAAATGGCAAAATGCAATATGTGCCATTCGGGAGAATACTATACCGATATGAAAATGCACAACGTAAAGACGGGGACGGGCCTTTACGAAAACGCAAAGTTCGACACGCCCACGCTGCGCGAAGTGTGGAGGACGGCTCCGTATTTGTACAACGGCAAAGCCCCCACGATATTCGACATGCTAAAGCAAAACAAAGACAACGCCCACGGCGAAACTTCGCAGCTTAGCGACGGCGAATTGCGCGATTTGGAGATTTTCGTGCTAAGTTTGTAGGCGCTTGTGCGCGGCGCAAAAAAAGCTTTCCGTTTTTTGTCGGAAAGCTTTTTTGTTTTCGCCAAATGGCAAAATTTTATTTGCCGAAATAGCGTTTTAGCAGGCCCGAGAACGCACAGCCGTGGCGCGCTTCGTCTTTGCACATTTCGTGAACGGTGTCGTGTATCGCGTCGTAGCCGAGTTGCTTTGCGCGTTTTGCAATGGCAAGCTTGCCTTCGGTTGCGCCCCTTTCGGCTTCTACCCTTGCAATAAGGTTTGTCTTTGTGCAGGGCACTACAACTTCGCCCAGCAATTCGGCAAACTTTGCGGCGTGTTCGGCTTCTTCGAACGCAATGCGCTTGTAGGCTTCGGCAACTTCGGGGTAGCCCTCCCTGTCAGCCTGTCGGCTCATTGCCAAATACATTCCAACTTCGGTGCATTCGCCTGTAAAGTTTGCCCTAAGGCCTTCCAAAACTTCGGGGTCTACATCTTTGGCAACGCCAATGCGGTGTTCGTCGGCCCAGGCGGGCTTTTCGGCGGAAACTTCCCTTTCTATAAACTTTGCCTTGGGTGCCTTGCACTGGGGGCAAAAATCGGGAACGTTGTTGGGGTCCATAACATAGCCGCAAACGGGGCATACTATCTGTTTCATAATCTTCGTTTTTCCTTTTCTAATTGTTAATGGTTCATATTAACAAAGGTACTATTTTACGGATTTTTTTAAAATATCAAGACTTTTCGGAGACTTTTTTTCGAATATTTCGAATAGGCCGAAAATGTCCAGCTTGTCTAAAAACGATTTCGTTTTAAATTCATACATTGTGGCCGAAAAATATTCCTGCCCCTTGCCCAGCACGGTGCCGGGGAAATTCTTGCGGTTAGGGGAATCGGGGAAATGCTGCGTTTCCAATGCAAGCCCGCAGCGGTAGTTTATAGTGCGGCCTTTGGCGTCTTTTATTTTGCCGTCCAAAAAGTTGCCCGAATAGAACTGAAGCCCCGGCTCTGTTGTATACACGTCCATAATCCTGCCGCTTTGCGCGTCTTTTAGCGAGGCCGCAAACTGCATGTCTTTCGTGTCGTCTTTGTTTAATACAAAGTTGTGGTCGTAGCCGCCACCCAGCGCAAGCTGCTCGTCGTTTTGCGAGATGTCTTTGCCTATTGGTTTTGCAATTCTAAAGTCGAAGGGCGTGTTTTCCACCCCCTTAAAGGCTCCTGTGGGAATGAGGTTTTTGTCGACGGGGGTGATAAAGTCGGCGTTTATTTGCAGGGTGTGGTTTGTTATGGGCTGCAATTTGCCCGTAAGGTTAAAGTAGGTGTGCTGCGTAAGGTTGCATACGGTGTCGGCGTCGCTCTTTGCGCTGTATATAAAAACAAGCTGGTTTTTGTCGGTTAGCACATATTTAACCGAAACTGCCAAGTTGCCGGGGAATCCCTCTTCGCCGTCGGGCGAAATTCTTGTAAAGACAAGCGCAATGTAGTTTTTGCCGCGTTCGGAATCTACCTTGTAGATTTTGTCGTTAAAGCCGCTTATGCCGCCGTGCAGGCATTTGCCGTTTTCGTTTGCGCCCAGCTTATAGGTTTTGCCGTTTAGCTCGAATTTGGCGTTTGCAATTCTGTTGCCGTAGCGGCCTATTAGCGCGCCGAAATATGTTGTGGAATTTTCGTATTCGGCAACGGTCTTAAAGTTCGGCGTTATGTTTTCTACATTGCCGCCGCTGTCGGGCACGTTTATTTCGGTTATAACGCCGCCGTAGTTTAGCGCCGAAACCGACATGTCGGAATTGCTTATGGTATATTGAATAACCTCTTTGCCGTCTTTCGTTTTGCCGAATGGTTTTGAAGTAATGTTAAATTCGGCGCACAATGTGCCGACCGCAAAAAATGCCGCAAGGGTAAATAAAAATGTTTTCATACCGCCATTGTTGCCCGACATTTTGCCTTTGTAAAGTAGATTTGTTTTTTTCGGGCGGTGCGTCCGATTAGTGGTAGGGCGGCAAAATAGGCGAATTTGCAAAGTATATAAGCGCAAGCATTGCCGAAAGCATAAGGGCCAGGCCAATGTAGTTTAGGCCGTCTTTTTTGCCCGTAAATTTGTCGAAAAGCACAATCCACAGGGGGCTTGTAAGGCAAACCGCGTTTATATAGGCTGGGTTGGGGCAATACAAAGACGACGCGTTTCCGCACAAAATTGTAATTGCGCTTGCCGCCGCCATAAGCACGCCGGCCGACAAAATTGTTTTCGATTTTGCGGAAGGCCTTGCTTTTGCAAACCTAAACCATGCAATGTTGGCCAGCCCGCTAAGGAAAATCGAAACGGTGCAATAGTATGTCATTGCGGTGATGAAATTTTCGCCCAGCATTATTTCCTTTCGGCATATCATCATTACCGAAAGCAGAAAAACTGCGGGCATTGTGAATTTTATCTGTTCTAGCCGCAAATCGGCAAAAGTGTTTTTTATTGTAATAAAAAAGCCGACTGCAATGAAAACAACCGAACATATTATGCCGCAAAGAATAATGGGGTTGTGTATGAGGGCTAAAAAGCGGTTTAAGTCTATAATCCACCAAAAAACCATGCCCAGCGCAACCGAAAGCACCATTATTATAGATGTAGAACTTGCCCCGTATTTTGCCGAGGCCGTGTACAATTTTTCGTTATAAACGGTGCTTATTGCGGCCTCAAGGGCTATAAGCGCCCAAAACACCGCACTTTTTGGGATTTCGCAAAAAAACAGCAGCGGAAAGTATATAATGCCCACTCCTATGCCCCTCATGCCCGACATAAGGTGTCCGTTCAGCTTAAAATGCTGGCTTATAAGCATTGTAAGGGCGTTGAAAAACGCAAAAATCAGGGCATATAAAAACCATTCCATAATATTTAGGCATCGGACTTTTTTGCCCCTTTTATATTTTTACGCGAACTTGCGCGTTTTTTCTTCAAAATTGTACTTGCAAGCTAATTTGTATGCTACAAAATTGTCTTTCAAATAAAACTCTACATGCGCAAACACAAATTTAGGCGCAAAAGGACATTTATGAACATAAGAAATGAGGCGATTGCAAAAATAGCCGAAAGGCTTCCCGAAAAGGATTGCGTTTCGAAAAACTACAGCATTGTTGAGGAATTCGGTTGCGATGTTTTCGGCAAAAAGGCCATGGAAGAGTATCTTCCCCGTCCCGTATACAGAAAGCTGCTTGAGACAATAAACAACAAAATGGCGTTGGATTCCTCCATTGCCGATTCCGTTGCCCATGCAATGAAGTCGTGGGCGATAGAAAGGGGGGCAACCCACTATACCCACTGGTTTTTGCCGCTTACGGGCTCTACCGCCGAAAAGCACGACTCGTTTTTGGAATTCGACAAGCTCGGCAACGTAATTACAAGGTTTTCGGGCAAGAACCTGATTATGGGCGAGCCCGACGCCTCTAGTTTCCCGTCGGGCGGGCTTAGGTCTACATTCGAAGCCCGCGGCTACACCGCGTGGGACCCTACAAGCCCGGCCTTTATAAAGCGCAGGGGCAATGTTGCCACATTGTGCATACCCACGGCGTTTTGCTCGTATACGGGCGAAGTTCTCGACAAAAAAACGCCGCTTTTGCGCTCTATGCAGGTTTTGGGCTTTCAGGCAAAACGTCTGGCAAAATGTTTCGGCATAGAAAACGCCGAGCCTTCGGTTACCCTCGGCGCCGAGCAGGAGTATTTTCTTATAGACAAATCCCTTTACGTTCAACGCCCCGACTTAATGCAGACGGGCAGAACCCTTTTCGGCGCGCCTCCGCAAAAGCACCAGCAGCTGGACGACCACTATTTCGGCACAATAAAGCCCAGAATTTTGGCGTTTATGAGCGATGTAGACAAAGAGCTGTGGAGAATGGGCATTCCCTCTAAAACGCGCCACAACGAAGTTGCCCCCGCGCAGTTCGAGGTTGCCCCCATTTTTGAAGAGCTTAACTTGGCGGTAGACCACAATATGCTTGTTATGGACGCCCTGCGCCAGATAGCCGACAAGCACGGCTTTGCCTGCCTGCTTCACGAAAAGCCCTTTGCAAGCGTAAACGGTTCGGGCAAGCACAACAACTGGTCCATTTCGGTTGGCGATGTAAACCTGCTAAATCCCGGCAGCGACCCTCACCAAAATGCGATATTCCTTACAACGCTTTGCGCGGTAATACAGGCCGTAGACAGGCATAGCGACCTGCTTAGGGCGTCGACGGCGGGCGCCGGCAACGACCACCGCCTGGGCGCGAACGAAGCTCCGCCCTCGATAATCTCAATATTTTTGGGCGAACAGCTTACCGACATTGTGCGCCAGCTAGAAAAGGGCGACGCAAAAACAAGCAAGAAGTCGAACGTGCTTAAAATTGGCGTAGACACTTTGCCCACTTTGCCGTGCGACGCAACCGACAGGAACAGAACAAGCCCCTTTGCCTTTACGGGCAACAAGTTCGAGTTTAGGGCGGCGGGCTCTTCGCAAAGCTGCGCGGGCCCGAACATTATACTAAATACCGCCGTTGCCGAAGCTTTCGACGAAATTGCCACAAAGCTTGAAAACGCAAAGGGCGCGAATTTCCACGAAACGCTGCAGGGCATTTTAAGCGATATAATTAAAAAGCACAAAAGAATTATATTTAACGGCAACAACTATAACGACGAATGGGTTAAAGAGGCGCAAAAGAGGGGCTTGCCCAATTTAAGGACCACTCCCGAAGCCCTAAAGCCCTATATAGACGAAAAGAACATTGCAATGTTCGAAAAGTACAAGGTGTTTAACCGTGCCGAGCTTGTTTCCAGATACGAAGTGTTCCTTGAGGAATACGAAAGGAAAATCGAGATCGAGGCGGGGCTAACCCTTAAGCTTGCAAGAACGCACATAATACCCGCAATAGGCGAGTATGTTGCAAAGTTGAACAACGCACTGAAAGCCCAGCGCGAACTTGGGCTTAAAAAGACAAAGCTTGAAGCCTTTGTTTTGCGAATGGCAACATTGCTGGACGAAACAATCGCTTCGGCCGACGAGCTTGAGGAATTGCTGCACAATTTGGCCGCACATTCGACCTTGCTTGAATCCATGGCAAAAGTGCGCAAAAACGCCGATACCGCCGAAATTTTGGTAGACAGCGAAGTTTGGCCTTTGCCCAAATACTGCGAAATGCTGTTTATATACTAATCGGCAAGCGGCTTTTGCAGTCTTTTTAAAGTTTTTTACGGGGCTGGCGCATTCGGTGCGCCGGCCTTTTTTTGCGCGCCTTTGCCCATAATATTGTTTTGACAATAATTTTAATATGAAAAAAATTTCGGCAAACATTTGTACACGTATATGAAAAAGATTTTTGCTTTTTGTTTTGCGGTTTTTGCGTCGGCTTTGTTTGCGGCAACTTCGGTTGACGAAAAATACGCCATTGCCACGGCGTCCGAGCGGAAAATTGCGGAAAGCCCGTGGTTGGACAACATAGCAAAACACCCTCGGTTGCTTATGACAAAGGCGGACGAAGCCGCCATAAAAGAGGGCCTAAAAAGCGGCGCGCTGTTAAAGGCCTATCACAACACGCTTATAGACAAGGCAAACGAGCTTGCAAAAACCGAGCCGCCCGAAGCAAAAATGGTGGTATACAGGCTTGCAACCTGCTACGAATACAGGTGGTCTATTCCCACTCTTGCATATGCCTATAGGATTACAAAAGACAAAAAATATTTAAACGCCGCCGAAAAATATATGCTAAAGGCGGCCTCTTTTAAAAGCTGGAACCCGGGGCATTTTTTGGACGTTTCGGCAATGGCAACGGGCATGGCAATAGGCTACGACTGGCTTTATTACGACTTGCCCAAGTCTACATTGGAGATTGTGGAAAAGGCCGTTTACGAAAAGGCGCTTATAATTACGTACGACAAAAATCACCCCGAATATTGGTGGAGATGGCTTAGCATACACAACAACTGGAATCAGGTTTGCAACGCGGGCATTTTTATGGGCGCTCTTGCCCTGTTCGACAAATACCCCGAGCTTTCAAAAAAAATAATTTTGCGCTGTCTGGATATGAACGCAAAGTCGTTCGATTTATACAAGCCCGACGGAGCGTATCCGGAAGCCGCCGGCTATTGGGAGTTCGGCACGGGCTACGAAGTTCTGCTTATGCAGTCGGCAAAGACGGCATACGGCTCGCTTTTGGGTATGGAAAAGCACGGCGAAATTTTCGCCTCGGCAAAGTTTATGCAGTTTTCGACGGGCTGTAGTATGCTTGCCTTTAATTACGGCGACTGCTACGACACGGTGTTGCAGGCCCCGCAACTTCCGCAATTTTGGTTTGCCGACTACTTAAACGACAATTCGCTTTTATACCAATATAAAGACTATTTTAACGATGTGCAAACGGGCAAAATAAAGCCCAAGTTTAACCTTAATTTGCCCATGCTTATGAAAAGCATTGCAAATATAGACTGCCAAAATCTTGCTTTGCCAAAGCAAAAAAACTATTTTGCAAAGGGTAAACAGCACCTTTTTATGGGCAGAACCGATTGGAAAAAGGGCACAGGCATTTACTTGGCTGCAAAGGGCGGCAAGGCCTCGAATTCGCACGGACATATGGACGTAGGCTCGTTTGTTTTGGATTTCGACGGCAACCGCTTTGTGTGCGATCCGAACATAGTAGGCTATGCCGAGCTGGAAAGCAGGGGGGTAAAGAGGCTTTTCTTTTTGACGCAGGAAAGCGAAAGGTGGTCGCTTTTATGCTATAAGGATACCTCGCACAGCTCGTTTTACATAAAGGGCGTTCAGCCGAATGTAGACGGTTTTGGCGCGATGGTGGAAAAATACGACACCCCAGAAAAAAGCGGCGTAAAATTCGACTTGTCGGAATTGTATAAAACAAAACTAAAAACCGCCTATAGAACGCTATACATTAAAAATTCCGCAAAAGCCGAAGTTTTCGACGAAATCGAAACTTTGGACGGCGAAGTGGAATATGTGTTTAACATACCGACAAGGGCGCAGGTTAAAATTCTTTCCGATTCGGTGATACAGCTAAGTTTTGGCGGCGAAAAAGTCTTTGCAAAGATAAAGGCCAATGTGCCCGTTTGCGCTGCCGTATTCGAAAACAAAATTACAGACAAAAGGGATTTGCCCCTTAAGGGATATTCGTTCTGCGGCTTTAGCGTGAAAATAAAGCCCAATACAAAGGCGAAAATTTCGGTGCAATTCTACAAAGACAAAGGCTTTTTTAAAAACCTTTTAAGCGAATATTGGTATTGATTTTTGGCGCAAAAACAAAGAAAGGGCGCAGTGCGAACGGGGCTGCGCCTTTTTTGCAGCGTCGATTAACGCAGCTTTTTGCGCATTATATAGTCGTTCATATAAAAGCCGCCGCCTATGTCGAAGTCGCCGCTTTCGGCAATGTGCATGCCCATTTTTTTGTAAAATTCCAGCGCCTTGTTGTTGCGGTTTACGTTTAGCTCCATAACACATTCGCCGCTGCATTGGCTTAGGGCATAGTTTTGCGCCTTTTCGAAAAGCATTTTGCCGTAGCCCTTGCCGCGACATTCGCTTAGTAGATATATCTTTTGCAGGTGGAAAAGTTGTTGCGATTGCCTTTCTACCGAGACATAGCCGACGGGTTTTGCTCTTTCGTAGGCGATAAAGAAAATGTGCCCGCCTTGCAGCTGTTTTGTAAGCGATTCTTTAGAATACATCATATCCAGCATATACGCCGTCTGTTCGGGCGTAAGTATGTTTTTGTAGGCGTCGCTAAAGGCGGGCGCAGCGACGGATTGTATTGTTTTAATGTCGTCTATAGTTGCCGTTTTAAATGTAAGCATTTTTTTATTTTTCGAAAGTAAAAGGGGTTAAATTTGCGGGGTTTACTTTTGCGCCGTTTGGAATGTTTTCGGCCTTATACCAATTCATATTTTCGCCGAATATCCAAAGCTCGCCGCGTACTACAAGGCTTTGCTTTGCCGCGTCGTACCAAACTTCGCAGTTGTATACTTTGCCTGAATCGGGGTCTATTATATGCCCGCCCGAATATTTTTTGCCGTCGAATTTTAGCCCCCAAATCATGTCGAAGCTGCACATTTTTGGGTTGCCCTTTATGCCTTTGGCCTTTTGCGTGCAGTTTGCGGCCGTATCGGTAAGCTTGCCCGAATCGTCGTAGACGGCAACCATTCTGTAGTAGAAAACGCCGTCTTTTTGGTAGCCTATCACAATGGCGTCGGTCTTGTTTGTGTCGGGGTCGGGAACTGTCCAATATCCCGTTATGCTGTCGGACATTGTAGCTGCCGGCTTGTATTCTGCGGCACTGCTTTCGGGTTTTGCGGTGCTGCATGCCGAGGCAAGCAAAACGGCGCATATTGCCGAAACGAAAATTTGCGAAAAACGTATCATGATAAATTCGATATTAGTCTGTTTTGGGGGTGGGCGGTCAAACATAAAACGACGGCGGTTTGACAATAAATACAACGGATTAAAAAAATAATTTCAAAAATTTTATTTTTTGTGTTGACTAAACAAAACGAATATGGAGAATAGGCAACTTTAATTGAGAGAACGGTTAGGTAGCTCAGTCGGTAGAGCGGAGGACTGAAAATCCTTGTGTCGGCGGTTCGATTCCGCCCCTGACCACCATCTCGGTTTTAACCGCAGGCATAATTTTATGTTTGCGGTTTTTTTGTGCCGTGGTTTTATGGGGTTTATATATGACTGCCTATAATTTCGACAAGGATTTGATGAACACAAGTTTGGCTCTTACAATTTGCGCCGATTCGCGCAAATATGCCGAAAGCGCTGCGCAGGCAGCCTTCTTTTTAACCGAGCGCATAGAAGAGCAAATTAGCATGTATAAGGCGGGTTCGGATATATACGCGATAAACAACGCAAAGGTGGGCGACTATGTAAGGCTGGGCGAATATTCAACCGAATGTCTCGCTCTTTCGGGGCAAGTATACGAAAAAACGCTGGGGGCTGTAGACGTTTGCATGGGGCAATTCTTTACAAACGCCAAAAACCAGACAAAATACGAAAAACCTTCGAGGATTACCCTAAAAATAGACAACTACAACTTTATAGCCCAAAAGACAGGCGAAGGGTGTTTGGATTTCGGTGCGGTAGGCAAGGGCTATGCGGTAGACAAAATTGCCGAGTTGTTAAAAGACGAGTGGTCTATAGAAAACGCGCTTATAGATTTCGGGTCTAGCACAATGCTGGCTATCGGGGCTTCGGAAAATTCGGACGGCTGGAAAGTTCTTTTAAACGGAGAGGACAAAAATTTTGTTTTAAAAGACGGGCAGGCTTTGGCGGGGTCTGGGATTAGGGTGCAAGGGCACCACATTATAGACCCCATGGCGGGCACCGCCCCGAAAAAAGACGCCGAATTTATATATGCGGTTGCCGATTCGGGCTTTTTGGCCGACGCGTTTTCGACCGCATTTATGATTTTGGACGATTCCGACATAGAGTATGTGTGCAAAGCAAATGCGGTAAAATGTATAAAATTTTAAATTTCGCTTGACAATGCGGTCCAAAAAATAAGACAATAACTGCCGATTTAACAAAGCTTTAACGACACTTTTTATCAACAAATTTCATAATAACAACAACCTTAAAGGGAATTATCGAATGAAAAAAATAGCAATGTATATGGCCGTATTGGGCTTGGCGGCGTCCGCAAATGCGGCTCCTCTTGTAACTATCGGCGATGAAGTAGACGTCTTTTTTAAAGGCGCAGTAATCGGTAAGTGGGACAGCAACGTATACCTCGGCTCAGGCGCAGCGAACAGCCCCAAGGTAGACGACTATGTATTGACCGTCCGTTTGGGTGCCGAATTGGACTACGGCAAAAACAGCAAATTTAAGGCCAACATAAAGTTCTTTGAAGACATCAACCGCTATGCAAGCGAGTCGCACTTGAACAACGAATTGGCGAACGTGATTGCAAAAGTAAGCTATGTAGACGAACGCTACCGCGGCGATGCAGACTTTTCGTACAGGCAATTCCAGCAAAACAGTGCCACAATCCGTGGCGGTATAACTGGCGGAGACCAGGTTCGTTACGACACCTACAATGCGGGCTTTATGAATACCTACAATTTCACCGATAAGCTTATGGGCGAATTGTCTATTAGGTATTACCGCCAACACTTCCTTGAATACACAAATACGTATTCCGACAACAACTGCATTTCCGTTCCCCTGAACATTCTCTATCAGGTAACCGAAAAGATAAATGCAGGTTTTTCGTATCAATATCGTAGAACAACATTCTCGGGCGGCGATCCCATTTCGGCTGCTCTCTACGGCAGCTCGCGCGACGACCACTTTGTTGGCGTAAACGTTCGCGGCGAAATCTTCGAAAAGTTGACGGGTTCGTTATACTTCGGTGCTACAAACCGCGAAATGAACGACGCACTTGTAGACGATTCGAGCAGCTGGAACTTTACAATGAGCGCAAACTTGGCATACCAAGTTACCGAAAAGTTGGTAACAACACTCGATTTCTACAGAGACTTCAACAGTGGTGCATCTCGTCAGAACATCGTAAACACAGGCGTTGTTTTGGGTTCGCGCTATGCGATAACCGAATTTGTTGCGGCAAGGGCTTCGTTAAGATACGAAAACTCGAAGTATGAATCGTACGGCGACCGTACCGACGACGAATACAGCGCAAACATCGGTTTGACATACACACCCTGCAAATACATCACCGTTGGTGCCGATTATAACTACTTGATGAACTCGTCTACGTCGGCGTCGGCTACATACAACCAACACTTGGTATCGTTGAACGTTTCGGTTAAATACTAATTTAACGAAATATTTATCAAAAAAAGCCCGATTGAAAAATCGGGCTTTTTTTGTTGTTTGAGATAGACTGTTATAGTGCGTTTACAAAATTGCCTGATTAAGTTTTTATGCTTTGCAATTTTTTGGACTTTGTTAGTGGAGTGTTTGTAGGATTGCAAAAAAGGCGGCTTTGTATTGTTTGCAATTTTATGTTTGTTATAGGGTGTTTGGGGTTGGCTTTGTATGTCTTTGTTGGAGGAAATAGTTGCAAGATTGCAAAAGAAGGCTTTGTTTTATCTGCAATAGAGTTTGTTTGCAGTATGGCGCTTTTACTCGATTTTATGATTTCTGTTAATAGGTAAATAAGACGGTTTTCTTGCCGCTTTATTTTGTTTTTGCATTTGTTTAAGCATATTGTTAGCTTCGTTTGCAGATGAAGATTATATATGTATTGTTCGCTTTTGTAAGTGTTGTGTGCCTTGCCGATATAGAACCGGTGCTTTTCGACAACTTCGAAAATTTTAAAGCCTCGAAATTGTTTGAGTGCGCCGATTTTGCAAATGCAAAAAAGGAAAAAGTCGGAGGCAAAAACGCCATAGAGGGCGCCGCTTCGCTAAGGCTAAACACGCTTGGGCAAAGCGGTTGGCCCGTTGCAGTTAATATGTTTAAAGACGGTTTGCCGTCGGGTTATGTCTACCGCTTTTCGTTTAAATATAGGGTGGAAAAATTGGGAATAAAAAACGGCTGCAATTTTCTTGTTGTAGACGCCATAGCGGCAGACGGCGAAAGCAAAAGGCTGTGCACAAAAGTTTTCGGCACTGCCGAAAACGAAGAGCTTTCGGTAAATGTTGCAGTTGCAGTTCCTAAGGAATTTTTAAGGGCAAATGTTTCGATAACGTCCATGCAATCGGCAAAAATCGTTATAGACAACTTGTCGGTAGACCGCATAAAACTAAGCGACAACAGCATTTTGCTTGCCGAAGATTCTTTTAAGGCTATGAAAGTTGCACCGAGCGCCCCCGACTTTTTGGCCTACAATATGGATTTGGCGCAAATGCCAAGCGGTAGCTTTTTGCCTTTTGTAGACAAATACGGGCAGTATAAACACGGCAAGTGGAGCTCCAAAATTTCGGAGGACAAACAGCTAAAGTTAAACGCAAATTTAGAGGACGCCGTTTGCTCGAAATGGATTGCCAAAAGAACGCAAAAATTCGACGAATTTTTCGGCGTTGTAAGGGGCAAAAACTACGGGGCTTCGAAATATTTTAGAACCGAAAAAATAAACGGCAAATGGTTTTTTATTACCCCGAAGGGCAATCTGTTTTGGTCGCTTGGCGTAGACTGCGTTGGGGCGAATGTGTCGAGCCCGACAAAAAACAGGGAATCGTATTTCGAGGATATTTCCGACAAAAAATATGTTTATACCGCCTATTGGGGAATGGGCGAATATGCGGCAGCCCACGACGAGTTTAATTTTTACGACAAAAACTTTGCCGTAAAATACGGCATTTGCTCGAAGGCAAAAAAAGCGTCGCTTGCAAGAAAAAGGTTTACGGCATGGAATATGAATACCTTTGGCGCGTGGAGCTGCTACGAAACCGCCCAAAAGGCGAAAATGCCCTACGCTTTGATTCTTAGCACTGCCGCGGGTGCGGTTTTAGACACAAAGGCCGAGCTGACCGGCTATTGGTCGAAGCCCCGCGACTTTTACGACAAGGAATTTGAAAAGGCTGTTTTTGCCGAATGTAAAAACAACGCCGCCCTGATGAAAAACAGGTATTGTTTGGGCGTGTTTTTCGACAACGAATTGCCCTGGCAGTCGCAGGAGCTTTTGCTGCCAATGGCGGTGCTTAGGTGCCCGAAAACGCAGCCCGCAAAAATGGCCTTTGCCGAATTTTTAAAGAAAAAATACGCCGTAATTTCGGCGCTAAACAGGGCGTGGGCGTCTTCGTATAAAAATTGGAACGACTTTTTAAGCGAACGCGACTTTGTCCCCCAAACAAAGGCCTCGCAGGCCGATTTGTCGGAGTGCGAAAGCATGTTTTACGACAGATATTTCGAGGTTTGCAAAGCAGCCGTAAAGGCTCAAAACCCGCAAATTTTATATATGGGCTGCCGCTTTGCCTACGACGCAAAATGGGTAAACGACGCAGTTATAATGTCGGCTGCAAAATATTGCGATGTTGTAAGCTTTAACCTATACCGCAAGCAGGTGGCGGATTTTGCTTTGCCGAAAGGGTGTGCCGACAAGCCCGTAATTATAGGCGAATTCCATTTCGGCTCGGCCGACAGCGGGGTTTTTGGCGGCGGTTTAGTTGAAGGCGCTTCGTTGGCCGATTGCGCTAAAATGCTTGGAAACTACCTAAAAGGCGCCGTTGAAAATCCGCAAATTGTGGGTGCGCACTGGTTTCAATACGTAAACGAGCCCGTTAGCGGCCGCAGCGACGGCGAAAACTACAACATAGGCGTAGTGGATATTTGCGACACGCCGAAAAGCGAGTTGACGCAAGTTTTCAGGCAAATAGGCGAAAAAATGTACAACGCGCGTTTGGCAAAGTAGTTTCCGTTTTGTTTTTGCGCAAAAAAGCCCCGCAACAGTGCGGGGCTTTGTGTTTGCTATTGGCTTGTCATTGAATCGTAGAAATCCACAATTTCGTGGCGGTGTCCGGTTTCGCAAAGTTTCATTGCGTCTCTCGGGTGGCGGTTTAACAGCCCCGTAATCATGTACGGGTAGTCGTAGCCCCAGCCTAGCTTCTTTCTTAAGGGCTCAATGTGTTTTTCTATACATTCAAGCACGGGACGAATGTTGTATTTTGGGTTGTGCAGGAAACCGAGCAAGGCCTCCAGCGGGCAGTTGCCGGCACCGCGGCCCAAGCCCGCTATTGTTGCGTCCAGCAGGGTTGCGCCCCTAATTATACCCTCTATTGTGTTTGCAAAAGCCAACTGCAAATTGTTGTGCGCGTGTATGCCGACTTCAACGCCGTATTGCTTTGCAAATTTAGAGTATTTCCTTAGCAGGTACGAAATCTGTTCGCCGTATAGCGAGCCGAAGCTGTCTACCAAATATATCGCATTGGGCTTGCTTGCGCACAAAAGCTGTAGCGCGTCGTCTAGCTCCTGCTCCCTTACGGTTGAAACCGCCATAAGGTTTACGGTTGTTTCGTAGCCCTTGTCCTGGGCGTCTTTAATCATTTCCAAAGCCAGCGGCACCTGGTAGATGTAGGTTGCAACCCTAATCATATCAAGCGGGCTGTCCTTCTTTTTTAGAATGTCTTTGCGCTCGCTTTTTTCGGCGTCGGCCATGGCGCAAAGCTTGGGCGAATTGTGGGCCTTGTCGCCTACAATGCGCTTGATGTCGTCTTCCCTGCAAAAGCGCCATGCTCCATACTTGTCTTTCGAGTAGATTTTGTCGGAATTCTTGTAGCCGAATTCCATATAGTCTACGCCCGCAGCGCATATTGTGTCGTAAACGGCTTTAACGATGGCGTCTTCGAAATTGCTGTCGTTCATAAGGCCGCCGTCGCGGATTGTGCAGTCGAGAACTTTCAGGTTTTCCCTGTATCCAACCCATTTTTGCTGGATTTGTTCTATAGATGCTTTTGCTTTAGTATTCATTTTTTGTTGTGTGTTTTTCTTTGTATAAAAAAAGCCCGGGTTTTATTTGTTCCCGAGCTTTTTAAAATTGTTGTGGTGTAAAAATGCGCCTAAGTTCGAGAACCTTTTGTTAATTCTTGAAGTAATAGTAGTAGGCAAAAAAGAAGGGCGAAACAAACCTTGCCGTTTGCTGTTGCCGTTCTGCTCTGTGCGCTGTTCTTTCCATTTACAGATAAAAAAGATGATTTTCTTTTAAAAATCAAGAATTATTTTTGCGATTTTTTTATGAGTTTTATCTGGTCTCTTATTAGGGCGGCCTTTTCGAATTTCAGCTCTTGGGCGGCTTTCATCATTTCGGCCTTAAGCTCTTCTATAAGGGCGGTTTTTTCGCTTACGCCCATTTTTTCGAGCTTGGCGTTGGGCTTTTTGCTTTCGGCCTTTACAAGCGAAGCCTCTATTTTTCGGCTAACCGTTTTTGGCGTTATGTTGTGTTTTAGGTTGTATTCCTTTTGCAGGGCCCTTCGCCTGCCGCAAACGTCGAGGGCGGCGCGTATAGATTTTGTTATGGTATCGGCGTATAAAATTACAAGGCCGTCTTTGTTGCGCGAGGCTCTGCCCGCCGTTTGTATTATGCTGGTGGCGCTTCTTAAAAATCCCTCCTTGTCGGCGTCTAAAATGCAAACCAGCGAAACTTCGGGAATGTCAAGCCCCTCGCGCAAAAGGTTTACGCCCACAAGCGCGTCGAATTCGCCAAGCCTTAAACGGCGCAAAATTTCCACCCGCTGTATGGTGTCTATGTCGGAGTGCAGATATTCAACCCTAATGCCTATTTCCCTTAGGTATTGCGAAATCTCCTCGCTCATTGCCTTTGTAAGGGTTGTAACAAAAACCCTTTCGCCGCGCTTTGCGTATTCGCTTATCATATTGGCGCAGTCTTCCACCTGTCCCTTTATGGGGCGTATAACCATTTCGGGGTCGAGCAGGGCGGTGGGGCGCACAATTTGCTCGGCAACAACCGCGCTTTGGCCTAGCTCGTATTCCGATGGGGTAGCCGAAACAAACACGGTTTGCCCGGTAACTTTTTCGAATTCCTCCTGCTTAAGGGGGCGGTTGTCGAGCGCGCTGGGCAGCCTAAAGCCGTATTCTACCAATTTTTGTTTTCTCGACAAATCCCCCAAATAGGCCGCCTTTATTTGCGGGGCGGTTACGTGGCTTTCGTCTATGAATAAAATCGCGTCTTTGGGCAGAAAGTCTAGCAGGCACCACGGGCGCGAGCCTGCGGCGCGGTTGCCGAGGTGTCTGGAATAGTTTTCTATGCCCGAGCACGTTCCCGTTTCCAGCAAAATATCCAGGTCTTGCTCGGTGCGCATTTTTATGCGCTGGGCTTCTATGAACTTTTTTTCGCGTTCAAATTTAGCCTCTTGTTCCAGCATTTCGGCCCTTATTGCGGGAACGGCTCTTTCTATGTTTTCGCGCGGGGTTATAAACGCCGTTGCAGGATACAAATCGAACCTGTCGAGCCTGCGTATAAACGAGCTTGTAAGGGGGTCTATAACCTTTAGCGAATCCACTTCGTTGCCGAAAAATTCAACCCTTAAGGCCGACTCTAAATAGGCGGGGAAAACGTCTACAATGTCGCCTTTAACCCTAAAGGAACCGCGCTCTAAAACGGTGTCGTTTCTGGTGTAGTTTATGCCTACAAGGCTTTCCAGAAAATCCTTTCTTTTAAGCGAAACGCCCTTTCTTAGGGGCACCATCATCTTTTTAAAGTCTTCGGGCGAGCCTAACCCGTATATGCACGAAACGCTGGCTATTACAATAACGTCGCGCCTGCTTACAAGCGAGCTTGCCGCCGAAATTCGCAGTTTTTCTATTTCGTCGTTTATGGCCGAATCTTTTTCTATGTAGGTGTCGGTTTGGGGAATGTAGGCTTCGGGCTGGTAGTAGTCGTAGTAGCTTACAAAATATTCAACCGCATTGTCGGGGAAAAAAGCCTTAAATTCCGAATAAAGCTGGGCGGCCAAAGTTTTGTTGTGCGAAATTATAATTGCAGGCCTGTTAAGCTTGGCTATCACGTTTGCCATTGTAAACGTTTTGCCCGACCCCGTAACGCCTACAAGGGTAGTATATTTGTTGCCTGCGTTAAGGCTTTGGCACAGTGTTTCTATGGCCTTGGGCTGGTCGCCCGCAGGCGCATATTTCGATTTTAATATAAAATTTTCGTCCATATACCATTACGAGGCGGCAAACAATATCTGCTGCGCAAAGCCTGCGTTTTCGCCGAAATGTTCGGCCGCAAACCTGCGTATGTCTGCGGGTTTTTCCATTCCGTAAAGCGATTTCATAGATTTGATTATCCAGGTATCCACGGGGAAAGCCTCGAAGCGGTGCGCGCCGAAAAGGAGAATGCAGTCGGCAACCTTTTCGCCTATTCCGCTTAGCGAAACAAGGTAGCTTTTTGCCTCTTTATACGGCATTTCAAGGAGCGCGCCCGTGTCGAAATTGTCGCCTACAATCTTTTGAGCCGTCTTTTTAAGATAGGCCGCCCTAAATCCGAGTTTGCAGTCTTTTAGACTTTGCATATCGGCATTTGCCAAAGATTCGAAAGTAGGCAGCGTGTAAAAACCGCCGCAAACTTCTTTGCCGAAAGTTTTTCTTAAGAGGCCAACGCACTGCTTTATCTGCACTATGCGCTTGCTTGAGCTGCATATAAACGAGATTATCGTTTCGTCTATGTCCTGCCTTAATATGCGCAATGTAGGCTGTTGCAAAAGCCGCTCGTTTAGGCACTTGTCGCCTATTGCAAAAAGGCGCTCTCTAATTTTTTCGTAGTCGCGCCCGGCGTCTAGATAATCTAAAAGGCGCCCTTTAAGTTTTTTTGAATTAACATTCTTCGGGGCGCAAAAATTAACGCAATTTTTGCCGTCCAAAAAAAGCATTGCAACATCGTTGCCGAAAACCCCGCAGTAGGAATTGTCGGCGTTTTTATACCAGCAAAAAGACTGCCCGCCGTCGAGGGTTTCGGCAAAATCTTTCGGCGCAAATTTAACGCCGAGCCTTTCGGGGCTTGCCCATTCGACGTTTGCCATATAAAGCTTCCTACTTGACGGACCAAAGCCACGAGTGCTTTTCGGTTATAATCTTGCCTGCGGCGTTTTTTACAACAAGCTTCCAGGCGGTAACCTTTTCGTCTTTGTCGGGCCAGTCGGCTCCAGTTATGCCCAGCTTTATTTCCCTTACAATGCGGCGCGTTTCGGGCACTATGAATTTGTATGTCTTTACCTTAGGCGACTTGTTTGCCGCTACGCTAAGCTCGAATGTTGTTCCCATTCCCAAATAGATGGGGCCTTCAAGCCAAAAGAAGCAGTACATGCCCGCTTTTTTGTCGGGGTTGCTAAGGTAGGTGGGGTAGAAATAATTGGCTTTTTCGCCCAGCAGCTTTTCGGGCAAATAGGTTGCCTTATGTTTGTTTAGATATTCAAAACGGCAGTACGAAATTTGCGAGTTGCCCTGATAGTTTACGCCCAAAATGCCGTCGGTTTCGGAAAGCTCGCTTTCTTCGGGCACTTCCTCGTCTTCGACGGTAATCATTCTTTCCCTTTCGGGCAGACATGCAAAAAGCATAAATGTTGCGGCTGCAAAAAGCGCGGTTTTGTAGATTCTCTTAAAAATGTCAGTCATTGCCAATAAAGAATGTATTATTAAAAAAAGCGGTCAAACAAAATTTAAGCGGTGGCGAATGTGTATACGTTGTCGCCGCGGCGCAGTTTGTGCGGGCATTTTACCGCAACTTTTTGCCCCTTTTCGGCAAAGTCTACGTCTTTTAGCTCTATTTGCATGGAGTCGGCCGCAAAGCGCACAAAGCCCGTCTTTTCGCCCTCTACCTGCAAAAGCTGGCCGCGCTTTAGGCTGCCCGAATTTAGCTGTATTTCGGCAACCGAAATTTTGCCGAAGAAATTTGTTATTCTGCCCAAAGCCCGTTTTTTTTGCTTTGATTTGTTGCCCGAGCAGTTGCTGTGCCAGTCTTTTAGGGGAACGCCCATAAAAAAGCCCTCCGAAAAGCCGCGGTTAAACACGTTTTGCAAATTGGCGGTTTGCTCTTTTTTCAGGGCTTCAAATTCCGCCTTGGGCATTTTTGCGTAGTAGGCGTCTATAACCGTGCGGTAGGCACGCGTTGTTTCGTACACAAATTCGGCGTTGCGGTTGCGCCCCTCTATTTTAAGGGAATTTACTTTTGCGTCCAGCAAAAGGTCCAAAAAGGGCAGGGTGCAAAGGTCTTTGGGGCTTAGCACATAGTTGTTGCCGAGCTCGTATTCTATGCCGCTTGGCGATGTGTCGCTGATTTTGTAGAGCCTGCGGCAGGGCTGCAAACATTCGCCCCTGTTTGCGCTTTTGCCGCACATAAATTCCGACAAAAAGCACCTGCCGCTAACCGAAACGCACATTGCACCGTGCGCAAAAACCTCTATCGAGATTTCGTCTGCAGCCGCTCCCAATGCCTTTTTTAAATTGCGCCGTATGGCCTTTATGTGCTCTAGCGTACATTCCCTTGCAAGCACAAACCTTTTTATGCCGAAATTTTTGTAGTACTGCAAAATCGCCTGCGAGTTCGAAACGCTTGCCTGTGTCGAAAGAAAGGCCTTTAGCCCCATTTCCTTTAAAATGCCCAGGGCTGCGTTGTCCCATGCAATAAAGGCGTCTACGCCCGCATTTGCCGCGTTTTCTACGGTTTTTTTAAGCGCGCCAAGCTCGTTTTCGTAGTAGATTGTGTTTATTGTCAAATAGGTTTTGACGCCGTTTTTTGCGCAGATTTTGCACGCCTGTTTTAGTTCGCCAAGCGAAAAGTTTTTTGCGCCCGCGCGCATATTCGAGCCTTTCAGCCCCAAATATACGGCGTTTGCCCCGCCTTTAATTGCGGCGTTAAGGCATACCATGTCGCCCGCGGGCGACATAAGCTCGACTTTGTTTATTTTTCCACGCATTTGTTTATAAGGGCTTCGGGGTTGGGGTTGCGCCCCATAAAGTTTCTGAAAGCTGCGTCGGGGGCAACGCTGCAGCCAACCTTCAATATTTTTTCGGCAAAATCGCCGCCCGTTTTTTTGTTGAAAACTCCCTCCTTTTCGAAGCGCGAAAAGGCGTCGGCGTCGAGCAATTCCGCCCATTTGTACGAATAGTAGCCGGCCGAATAGCCTACATCGTCGCCGAAAATGTGGGTGAATTTGTACAGGTGCGACGGGGCTTTTTCGGCGAAGCCTATTTTATAGTTTTCGACCGATTTTTCGGCCAGTTCGAACAGGTTTTTGCCGAGGTATTTTTTTGTGTCGATATGCAAATTCAAGTCGCTTTCGGCGAACAAAAGCTGGCGCATAAAGGCCATTGCCCCCTGGAATTTTCTTGCCCTTACCATTTTGTCGAAGAGCTTTTGGGGGATTTTCGCCCCCGTTTTGTAGTCTTTTGCAAACGTGTCCAAACACTCTTTGTTCCAGCACCAGTTTTCCATAATCTGCGAGGGTAGTTCCACAAAGTCCCAGGCAACGTCGCGCAGCGAAAGTTCGGGCATAGTCATCATCGAAAAATGCAGCAGGTGCCCGAATTCGTGGAACAGCGTGCAAAGTTCGTCGTGGTTTAAAAGCGAGGGCCTGCCTTTAGACGGCGCATTTATGTTGCCGCCTATAAAGCAGATTGCGGGCCTGTTTTTTGAATACTGGCTTAGGATATTCATCCAGGCTCCGCCGCGCTTTGTAGAGCGGGGGAAAAAGTCGGTATAAAACGAGCATATATGCACGTTGTTTTTGTCGAAAATTTCGTAAAAGCCCACGTCTTTTGCCCATACGTTTTCGGCTTTCGACTTTTTTATTTTAAGGCCGTAAAGCTTTTCGCTTAGCTTGAACATTCCCTTTAGGCAGTCTTCAAACCTGAAATATTTGCGCAATGCCTCTTCGTCGAAGTCGTATTTTTTCGCCCTAAGCTTTTCGGAATAATACGAGCTATTCCACGGTTTTAGCGTTTTTTCGCCCAAAGTTTTGGCAAAATCCTTAAGCTCTTTTACCTCTTTTGAAAAGTATTTTTCTATTTTGCCGTGCAAAGATTCTATAAAGGCGCGGGCTGTAAAGCCGTCTTTTGCCATGCGCCTTTTTAGGACGTAGTTGGCCCAGTTTTTTTCGCCGAAAAGGGCTGCAATTTGCATTCTTGTTTTTAGCATTTGCCCTACAAGCTTTTCGTTTGAAAACTTGCCGGAAACTGCAATGTTTGTGTAGGCCTGCCAAATTGTTTTGCGCAAATTCTCGCTTTCGGCGTATCTAAGAACCGCAATTACAAGGGGCGCTTGCAGTTTCAGCATATAGCCCGGTTTGCCTTTGTCTTTGGCGTTTTCGCGGGCCAGGGCAAGCGCGCTTTCGGGCAGTCCCTTAAGGGGGGCTGCGTCTTCAAAATAAAGCGAAAATTCGTTGGTGGAATCCAATACGTTTTCGGAATATTTTTTTGCCTGTTTTGCCAGTTGTTCGTCCAGCTCTTTTAGCCTGGCTTTGTCGTCTTTGCAAAGTTCGGCGCCGCTGTCGACAAACTCGTTTACTATTTCCCTTAATGCCGCCGCCTTGTTGCCTTTTAGCTTTTTCGCCTCACAGCTTTGCGAATATTTTTTTATCTGCCTCCAAAGCTTTGCGTCGAGCGTAGACGAGCTTAAAAATTTTGTAACCGTAGGCAAAACCGCATTCATTGCCTTTCGCAACTGCGGGTTGTCGTTAACCGAGTCTAAATGGTTTGCGTAGTTCCAGGCTCTTGCCAGATTTATTTCGGCGTTTTCGTAGGCCTTAATGCAGTTGTTGTAGGTTAACTTTTTTTGCGATTTTATTTTTTTAAAGTTGTCTTTTGCCTCTTTTATGGCGATTAAAATATCTGTCTTAAGAAATTTCCCCTGCATTGCAGTCCAATCGGGAGGAAGTTTCTTGCTTAAAAAAGGGTGGTTGTTTTTACTCATACCCCTACAAAAGAATAGCATTTAAACAAAATACACAATAGCAAATTATGAAAACTACATTCGCCGCCGTCTACAACGCATACGGAACGCCGTCGCAAGAGGTAAACTATAGCGAAATAAATCTCGAGGAAATGGGCGAAACCCAGGTTCTTGTAAAATTTTTAAGGGCGGTTATAAACCCGTCGGATATGGGCATGATTGGCGGCTCGTACGGCACGCTAAAAAAGCTGCCCGCAGTTGCCGGGCGCGAGGGTATTGGGCAAATTGAAGCCGTAGGCAAAAACGTTTGCAGCCTAAAGGTTGGCGACATTGTAAGAATGCCGCCCGAACAGGGGGCTTGGCGCGAATATTGCGTGGCTGACGCCGATTCGCTATACAGCGTGCCCGAGGGCGTAGACTACGACGCCGCGTGCATGGCCTTTATAAACCCGCCCACGGCTTTGCGCGTGCTGCGCGATTTTTGCGGGTTAAAGGAGGGCGACTGGATTATACAAAACGGGGCTTCGAGCGCGCTCGGCTATTTTATGATTCAGCTTTGCGCCGAAAGAAAAATCAACACCATAAATATGCTGCGCAACGCAAAGGAAAGGGAAAAAGCGTTGAAAGACATAGGGGCAACGGTTGTTGTAGACGAAGCCGAGTTCGACTACAAAAAGATTAGGGCAACGTATCCATTGCCCAAACTTGGCCTAAACCAAATAGGCGGCAACAGCGTTTCGAATATGATAAAAGTTATGGCCGATTCCGGCACGGTTGTAACCGTAGGCGGCATGACGGGCGAGCCCGTAAGGTTCCCGACCAGATTTTTGATTTTCAACGATTTGCGCCTTAGGGGCTTTTGGTGGGACAAGTGGCAGCGCATCCACACAAAAGACGAAATACAAAAGGTGCTTGACGAAATTTTCGGCTACATAAAGGCGGGCAAGCTAAAGGCTCCCGTTTCTGCAAGGTTTCAGCTTAAAGACATAAAAGAGGCGCTGAAAGTTGCGGCAATGTCGCAAAGGGGCGGCAAGGTTGTAATTACCCGCTAGGTGCTTTGCATAGGGTTATGTTTGCAAAAAAACGGCACAAAGGGGATTTTTTCTTTGCGCCGTTTTTGTTTTGTGCTTTGCGGTATTTATCTTTTCGGCATTGGCAAAGCCGAGCCGCTTTTAAGCATTTCCTTTGCCTTGCCTGCAAGGAACAGGTAGTGGTCTTCGGGCATACCCTCTAAGTCGGCAAAGGGGCAGCCTTCGGTAGAGGGCGGGGTATTCGATATTTTGAAGATTGCAGTGCCTTCGTCAACTTCGTCGAACATCGAATAATAGAGCATTTCGGCTCCGCCTTCAACCGCCTGGGCCGCCATATTCCAGAAGAATTTGCCCTTTTCGCGCGGGATTTGGTTTAGGCGGGCATTGTTCGTTAAGCCTTCAACTTTCTGCAAATTGTACCACGAAAAGCCGGGGTATATTGTGGGCATGTAGCTTTTGTTTTTTTCCTCGCACCAGGCTATGTCCTTTTCGACCATTTTTGTCAATTCGCCCTTAGACCAGCGGTGCACGCCGTTTTTCATGCTGTACCTGCCTATATTCCAGGGCGAAATAATGTCGGCATACTTCTTTAAAAATTCGTGCAACTTCGGGTTTTTTATGCAGTCGGTATCCAGAGTGCGCCAGCCCGTTGGCACGCCTATCATTATAGAGCAGTTGCCGTATCTTTCGTCGTTCTTTAAGAAGTCGAAAAACTTGTTTATGTCGCTTTCTTCGGGCGAAAAATGCCTATCGTTAAAGCCTATGCCCCAAACACATACAAGGGGTTTGTTGTTGTGCCTTACATATACGTTGTTGTCGCCTCCCGTTATCTTTACGGTGTCTACAAAATATTTCCAGTCGTCGATAAGCTTTTGGGCTACTTCGCCTTTGGGCATACCCGAAATGTCGTACATAACCATTATGCCCACCCCGTATTTTTGCGCGGCTTTGTAGGCGTTGCCTATAACGGTTCGCCCGTCGTTGGGGTTGTGGACGGTAGCTCCGTAAAATCTCTGCATGAAAGCGGCGTCTATGCCGTATTGCTTCATCCACTTAAAGTGGGTGTCTACGGTAGAGTAGTCGTACGAGCTAAATACCTGGGCAACAGTGCCGTCGGGGTTTGTAAAGCCCGTGTCGTACAGCTTTTCGTATTCCTTTGTATACGGCCAAAAGTCTATGGTGCAGCTTCTCGGCGAAAATTCCCTAAGTTTGCCGTTCCAGTGCACCCAGCCGCGGCGGCTGTTGTCGTTTGGGGTTCTAAACCAGCCCTGATAACCGGTAACTACAAGGCCCTTGCAGCTTTTTATCATCGGCGTTTTTGAATGCGCGCTTTGCGCAAAAGAATCAAAACAAGGCAACGCAATTAGCGCCGCCGAAATCATATATACGAATTGTCTTAAGTTCATAACGCAAAAAATACATAATAAAGAAAGCTTTACAAGACGATTTTTATAGGATTAACTGAAAGTTTATTTTTAACGGAATCATAATATACTTTAAAAATATGGCGTTGACAAAATTTAAAAGTCAGTTGATTGCCGACACGGGCATCAGCATGGGCGACGAAGGCAAAGGCCGTCTCGTATACGAAGTAATAGACGAATTAAAGTCTCAAACCAAAAAGGACGACATTGCCGGCATAGTTATAAAAGTAAACGGCGGCGCAAATTCGGGGCATACGGCGGGCAACGTAAAACTTAACCTTTTGCCTGCTGGCGTGATAGAAAAGTCGGTAGAGTTTTTGGCTATCGGCTGCGGCGTTGTTGCCGACCCGCGCAAGTTTATTTGGGAGGGCGAACCGCTCGAAAGACAGGGCTATAACATCTTTTCGAGGCTTGTTATAGACGAGCGCACGCTTTTAAGCGACGTAGGCCACAGGCTTTTGGATTTGGCCTGGGAAAAATACAGGGTCAACGTTTTAAAGGAAGCCCCCCGCGGCTCTACGGGCAGGGGCATAACCCCCTCGTATATGGACGAAGTCGGCCAGTTCCAAATTTGGTATAGCGATTTTCTCGGCGATTATGCCGATTTCGAAAAGAAACTGTCGGGGCAGCTGCTTAGGGCTTGCGACACTATAAAGTATGTTTGCAAGGTTTCAGAAAGCGATTGGGACGGATTTTTCGACATACTTACAAATGCGGAGCTTAGGGCGAACGCCGCCGCAATAGAGCAGGGTGTGTTCGACAAGTCCGAATTCGACTTTTCGGTATTCAAGGGCAAAAAACCCTTCGAATTGGATATCGAAAAAACGGTTAAAGTTTATTGGAACGCCGGGCAAAAATTGGCCAAAAACATTGCCGACGTGCGCGAGCTTTGCCAAAAGGTTTTGGAGGAGGGCCGCTACATAATAGGCGAATTCGGCCAGGCCTATTGGCTGGACAAACGCCACGGTTTTGCGCCCAATGTTACGGCGTCGCATACAACGGTTCCCGAGTTTTTCCAAAGCGCGGCCTTGCCCGTAATGCCCGTGCACACTTTGGGGTGCTGCAAGGCGTACGACACAAAAGTGGGAACGCACTTGTTCCTTACAAAAATGGACGACGAAAAGCCCCTTACGCAAAAGCTTAAAAAGCTTGAGTTCGGTACAAGCACGGGGCGCCAGCGCATGGTGGGCTGGTTCGACTGCGTCGAAAAGGCCGACACCCTGCGCTACGGCGGCTACGACGACCTTATAATAAACAAGCTAGACGCCCTTAAATGCGAGGAAGGCTGGGAAGATTTGAATGTTTGCGTTGCCTATAAAGACCCGCAAACCGGCAAGGAGTACGAGTATGTTCCCCGCAACGACACGCTAAGGAAAAAGCTTGTTCCCGTATACGCCAAATTAAAGCCCTTTACAAAAGACATTTCAAACGTGCGCAGTTTTGCCGATTTGCCTAAAGAGGCTAAAGACTATGTCGTATTTTGCTTTAAGACCATTGTAAGGTTGGCAAACAGGGGAAAAGAGCCAACGCGCATTCCGAATTTAAGGTATATAGGCGTAGGCCCGATGCCCTCGCAGATTATACGCGACATACCTTCTGCCGAAGAACTGTTGAAAATGTAGTAGAACTATGGCGGATTACAAGTGCGACATTTGCGGAAAAAAGGCTACTGTTCACATAACCAAAATTATAAACGGACAGAAGTTTAAAATTCATTTGTGCGAAAAATGCGCAAAGGAAAACCCTGCGCAGATAGAGGCATTGGTAAACACGCAAGTGGCTTTGGGGCAGGCTCAGAATGTGCCCTTAGACACCGCCGAAAGCGAAAGCGGTAAGCAGCCCGAAAGGAGTTCGGCCGCAAAAAAATGCCCGAATTGCGAGGCCGAATTTTCGCATTTCGAAAAGACGGGCAGGGTTTCGTGCGCGTATTGCTACGAGGCCTTTGCCGACAAGTTCGACGAAATTTTAATGCAAATGCACGGCTCGAACAGGCATTGCGGCAAAATGCCCAAAGTTCTCGAAAAAAAGATTCCAAAAAATCTGCTTAAAAACCTTAACGAGCAGCTTAACGAGGCCGTAGCCGAAGAGCGCTACGAAGACGCCGCCGTATTGCGCGACAAAATAAAAGAGCTAAAACCCACAAGCCCGAAAAAGTAATGATAAAATTTTTGATAGAAAACGATGCGGGAATATACAATATAAACGAAACCCCCGTAATTGTAAGCTCGCGCATAAGGCTCGCCCGCAATTTGTCCGACGCAAAATTCATCTCGTCGGCGTCGAAAGACGAACTTGAGAATGTGTACCAAACGGTTTGCAACGCCCTAAAAAACACAAAAAAAGGCAGGGGCGCAAAGATTTTTGCGATGTCGGATTTAACCGACAGCGAGCGCCTTTTTTTACTCGAATGCAGGCTTATAAGCAAGGAGCTTTGCGAAAATAAAAACAAAGTCGGCGGCGTGTTTATGTCGAAAAACCTCGACTGCGTTGTTATGGTAAACGAGGAGGACCATTTAAGGATACAGTCTATACAGCAGGGCTTGTCGCTCGACAAAATTTGGCAAAAACTGGACGAATTCGACAGCGAGCTTGAGGGCAAACTAAGCTATGCGGTTTCCGAAAAATACGGCTATTTAACCGGGTGCCCCAGCAATGCGGGCACGGGTATGAGGGCGTCGGTTATGCTACATTTGCCCGCGCTTGAAATGTCGGACTTAATCGAGAAAATCGCCCGCGGGCTTGCGCAGCTTGGCATAGTAATAAGGGGCGCAAACGGCGAGGGCAGCGAGTCGCTTGGCTCTATGTACCAGCTTTCGAACCAGCGCACAATGGGGCTTTCGGAGGCCGAAATTATCGCAAAAGTAACCGAAATGGCAAAGAAGGTTGAATCTTTCGAGCTGGACGCCAGAAAAAAGCTCTTAAAAGACACCCCCGCGGTTTTGTTCGACAAAATAGGCAGGGCCTGGGGCAAACTTTTGTATTGCGAGCTTATAAATTCGGCCGAGGCATTGGAGTGCTTGTCGGCGGTAAGGCTGGGCTTTGCAATGGGCTATTTTACGAAAAACAAGGCCAAGATAGTAAACTTTTTAATGCTTGGCGTGCAGTGCGCCCACCTTATGTGCGAGGCGGCCTGCTACGATATGACAAGCGAGGAAAGGGACATTTTCAGGGCGCTTTACATAAAAAAGGCTTTGGGCTTTATAAAAGACCCCGTATTTAAGCTCGACAAATCTTTGTTGACAAAAAAGCGCGCAAAAAATGCGTAGATTTGCGTTAGTGTTTGCATTGGCGTTTGCCGCATTCGGCGGCGGGGTTTTTGCCGACGCAAATTCGGGCAATGCCGATGCCAACAACGGCAAATTCGGCGTAGTTTCGTATACTACGCTCGGCGACAAGAATATGGACTATTGGTTTAAGTCGCCGCCTAATACCGCGAAAATAGCCTATGTAAACACGGTATATGCCGGCGAGGATTTTTTGTATGTGCCAATGGCCTATAACGCGGCAAAAAACGACGGCGACGCCTTTAAAATAAAATGCGTTATAACCGTTTCGAAATGCGACAACAGCGCGGCGAAAGCGGTTTTCGACGACTACGTTAGCGGTGTGCAGCAAAAGGCGGGCTGCTATATCGAGCTGCCCCTTTCGTTTACCGTGCAAATGGAAAAGTCGGATATTGCGGGCGACTACCAAATTACATTTTCGGCGCAAAATTACGTTTCGCGCGAAACTGCGCAGTGCGTCTCGAAATTTACGCTAAAAGAGTGGGTAAGGCCCGATATAAAAATAGAATCGCTTGCCGATTTTTATTCGGGTTTTAACCAAAACTTTTCGCCCGAAAATTTATACGCCGCATTTTTTTGCAAAGACTTAAACTTTTTTTTAAAGGGTAATTGGCGCGGCTTTAACCCCTTTGCCTGCTCATTTTTTAAATTTGCGTTTAAAAAACACAAATTTTTGCTTGAAAAGCTCGACGAAGATTTCGACAAAATGCACCCGGATATGCGCATAAAAACGCTTGCGCTTTTTGCGATTTGCGGCGCAAAAGCGGTGGGGCAAAACAGGCTTTGCCGCGACGAGGTTTTTTACCAAAACTATTTTAGAAACGAGTGCGACTTTTCCTTCGACGCGTATTCCGCAACCTTGTCGGTTGCCGACATAGACCTGCTTTGGGGCGAATTTTTTGCGACCGGAACCTACAAGCCGTTTAGAAAAATTTTGGATTTTATGCAAAGCGAAGCGCAAATGGATTTTGCCCGAAAAGTCGCAAAAGACGCCTCGCTTATAAAAAGCAATGCCGACAGGGAAAACACCGTAAAGGGGCTTATGGGGATTGTCGCGCAAAATTCGGTTGCAAAAAATTTGCGCAACGACCTTGTTGCAAGATACTTGGCGTATGCAATGCAGTTCGACGCCGATACGCGGCTGCAAAGCTCTTTAAAAAGGCGCTTTACCTTGAATGCGGCCGCGGCAAAGTAGCGTTTTTAGTTGTTGATTTTTCGTATCATAGCTGTTTGAATTTAACGCTTTATGAGAAAAATTTACACAATTTTTTTGTTGCCCGCAATTTTGCTTTTTGCGTGTTCGACTCCCGAAAGGCTAAACGAAACAAGGGTAGTTTCGATACAGAGCGTGCCCGAGGGCGCACCGATTATAGTAAACGGGCTGAATTTGGGCGAAGCGCCGCTTGAAATAGAGTTTGAAACAAACGAATTTGGCTGCTTTGCAAAGCCCGCCCTTATCACCGCGTTGCCCCAAAAGGCTGATTTGAACACGCAGGTAGTGTCGTTCCCCGCCTACAGCCAAAACGCGCCCGAAAAAAGCGCCGTTCCCGAAAAGATTGTATTCGACATGAAAAAGTCGCCGACCGAGCAGGGCGCCGTTCAGATAATTGCAAGATAACAACCAAAATTTTTAGATATATGGACAACAAAGTAAGATACATACTCGACGAAGAGCAAACGCCCAAACAGTGGTACAACATAGAGGCGGATTTGCCGAGAAGCACGCCCAAGCCCATAAACCCGGCAACGGGCAAACCCCTTCAAAAAGAGGAGCTTTGCAGGATTTTCGCAAAAGGGCTAATGGACCAGGAATACTCCAAGGAACGCTGGATAGACATTCCCCGCGAAGTTAGAGACGTTTTGCGCCAGTGGAGGCCGTCGCCCATGCACAGGGCGCGCAGGCTTGAAAAGGCGCTGAATACCCCCGCCAGAATTTATTATAAATACGAGGGCGT
The DNA here is from genome assembly GCA_934660865.1 of uncultured Opitutales bacterium. Lineage (GTDB taxonomy): Bacteria > Verrucomicrobiota > Verrucomicrobiia > Opitutales > Intestinicryptomonadaceae > CAKUIA01. The sequence continues at coordinate 46,690 of CAKUIA010000013.1, read as the reverse complement.
TTCGCCTTCGGGCTCGCACAAGACAAACTCGGCGCTGGCGCAGGTTTTCCAAAACCATGTAGAGGGCACAAAGCGCATTGCAACCGAAACGGGCGCAGGCCAGTGGGGCTCGGCGTTGGCGCAGGCGTGCAACATTTTCGGCATAAAGTGCGAAGTGTTTATGGTAAAATGCTCGTTCGACCAAAAGCCCTACAGAAAGGCGCTAATGGAATTGTTCGGGGCTACGGCTATTGCATCGCCGAGCACAACAACCGAGGCGGGGCGCGCAATTTTGGCGAAAGACCCAAACTGCAAAGGGTCGCTTGGCATTGCAATTTCGGAGGCTTTGGAGGTTGTGTTGAAAGACCCTACTTCGAAATACTGCCTAGGCTCGGTTATGAACCACGTTTTGCTGCACCAAAGCGTTATAGGTTTGGAAGCCCTAAAGCAAATGGAAATGGCGAACGACTATCCCGATGTTATTGTCGGGGCCTGCGGCGGCGGCTCGAACTTTGCGGGCTTGGCGTTCCCGTTCTTGGGCGAACAGTTGCGCGGCGGCAAAAAGGTTGAAATTGTGGGTGTAGAACCGGCGGCGTGCCCGAGCCTGACTCGCGGCAAATACGCCTACGACTTCGGCGACGTTGCGGGCGAAACTCCGCTTATGAAGATGTACACTTTGGGCAGCCGCTACATACCCCCTGCGGTTCACGCTGGCGGCCTGCGCTACCACGGTATGGCGCCCCAGGTAAGCAATATCTACAATTTGGGCTTAATGAGAGCCGTACGCAAAGACCAGCTAGACGTTTTTGCTGACGCCGTAACTTTTGCAAGAAACGAGGGCATTACACCCGCTCCCGAATCGTCCCACGCCATTTCGGCTGCAATGGACATTGCAAGGGAATGCGCAAAAACGGGCGAATCGAAAGCCATAATCTTTAATTTGTCGGGGCACGGCCACCTTGATATGGCGGCCTATATCGACTACTTTGCCGGCAAACTAAAGAACTACCAATATCAGGCCGAAGAAATTGCAATGGCTCTTTCGCAGCTTCCTTCGTGCGGCAACAACATATAGCAAATGAAAAAACTTTTTTCGTATATTTTACTTTTGTCGCTTTGCGTTTTGGCGGGCTGTTCGAAGCCCGACAACGGCAAAAAAGTGGTTCAAATAGGGCACTTTCCCAACATTACGCATGCGCAGGCGCTTATTGCCCACCAGCTTAGTTTGGAGGGCAAAGGTTGGTTCGAAAAATATTTGGGCGACAATGTGGAAATTCAATGGCGCGTTTTCAATGCAGGCCCAAGCGCAATGGAGTCGCTTTTTGCGGGCAGTGTAGACGTAACCTATGTCGGCCCAAACCCTGCAATTAACGCCTATGTAAAATCGGGCACAAGCGACATTCGCCTTTTGGCTGGCGCAGTAGAGGGCGGGGCGGCTTTGCTCGTTCAGCCCCTCAGCACGATAAAAACGCCAAAAGACTTTAAGGGAAAAGTTATTGCAACCCCCCAGCTTGGCAACACGCAAGACGTTGTTTGCCGTGCCTATCTAAAGCGCAACGGCGTAAATGTAACCCTTTCGGGCGGAGACGCGCAGATTGTGCCTACCTCCAACCCCGACCAACTTGTTCTTTTTAAGACAAACAGGCTGGACGCCGTTTGGACTGTAGAACCCTGGGTTTCAAGACTGGAGCTTAACGCTTCGGCAAAGGTGTTTTTAGAGCAAAACGACGCCATTACAACCGTTTTGGCTACCAGCGTAAAAATGCTCGAAAAAGAGCCCGAATTGTCGGCCAAAATAAAGCAGGCAAACAAGGAGCTTACCGAGTGGATTTTGGCGAACCCAAAAGAGGCCAAGGCGCTAACGCTTAAGGCGCTGGAAAACCTTACAAAGGGCAAAATTCCCCCGGAGTTGGTAGACAACGCCTGGAAGCGCATTAAGTTTACCCACCAAATAAACGAAAAAAGTCTGAACGATTTTATGAACGACGCGCTTTCGTGCGGGTTCATAAAAGGCAAAGTCGACATAGACAAATTTATTCTGAAAAATGCCCAGTCAAAAACAGTCAAGTAGGGTAGCAGCCGAGCTGGAAAACGTGCAGCCTTCAAAGCTGCTTATAGAAAACGTAAGTCGCGTTTTTAAGGCCGACAAAAAGGGAGCCGCCGATGTTGTGGCTTTGCAGAACGTATCCCTCCATATTCAAGAGGGCGAGTTTGTATGCCTGGTGGGGCCTTCGGGTTGCGGCAAGTCTACATTGCTTAACCTTATTGCCGCTTTGGACAAGCCCGATTCGGGCGCCTTGTATATAGACGGCAAGCCCATTACCACCACGGGGCGCGACCGCATGGTTATGTTTCAGGAACACGCGCTTTTCCCGTGGCTTGACGTTTTCGACAACGTTATGTTCGGCTTGCGCCTAAAGCCCAATCTTAACGAAAAGGAGCGCCGCGAGGTTGCAAAATACTATCTAAAACTTGTGGGACTTGAAAACTTTGCGCATTCGTCCATACACGAGCTTTCGGGCGGTATGAGGCAGAGGGTTGCCTTGGCCAGGGCTTTGGCGCCAAACCCGAACGTTCTTTTGATGGACGAGCCTTTTGCCGCCTTAGACGCCATGACGCGCGAAAACTTTTACGCCGACTTGCAGAAGATTTGGCAGGTTCGCCGCAAAACCATAGTTTTTGTTACCCACAATATAAGGGAGGCCGTTTGCCTTGGCGACAGGATTATTCTGTTTTCGCCGCACCCAGGCAAAATAGCGCAGGAATTTAAGGTTGATTTGCCCAGACCCAGAGACATTAACGATGTAAGGCTTTCGGAATATGCAAGGACGGTTACCGCGGCTCTTAAAAACCACCTTGACGGCAACGCGGAGGACTAAAATGAAAAAGGAATTTTTTAAAAGATTTATATTCTCGATACTCGGCTTGGGCTGCATTGTGCTTGTTTGGTATTTGGTATGCCTTGCGGGAATTTGGCCGAAGATGATTTTGCCCAGCCCCGTAGACGTTGCAAAATATCTGTACGAAGCGACAATTACCCTTATGCTGCCGAAAGCGATTGTTGTAACAATAAAAAGGCTTTTAATCGGCTATTTAATCGGCGTAGTTGTGGGCATTCCGCTTGGTGTGCTGTGCGCTAAAATAAAGATTTTTAGAGACACGCTCGGGCTTGTTGCCCTGGGTTTGCAGGCGTTGCCAAGCGTATGCTGGGTGCCCCTTGCAATAATCTGGTTTGGGCAAACCGAAAGCGCAATGCTTTTTGTAGTGTTAATGGGCACGGTTTGGTCGCTTATAATCAGCACCGAAAACGGCGTAAACAACATTCCCCCCATATTTATAAAAGCGGCGCAAACAATGGGTTCGAAAGGCTTGCACACCTGGCTTCACGTTATAATGCCCGCGGCTTTCCCCAGCATTGTAGGCGGTATGAAACAGGGTTGGGCCTTTGCCTGGCGTTCGCTTATGGCCGCCGAAATATACGTAACAATACTTACGGGCGTAGGTCTTGGCCAGCTTTTGCACTACGGCAGGGAGTTGTCGGATATGGCGCAGGTTATAGCAATTATGCTTGTAGTTGTGGTAATAGGGCTTTTGGCCGACAAGCTGCTTTTCTCGCCGTGGGAAAACCGCCTGAGAAAAAAATGGGGCTTGCTATAAAATAAATACATAGATTGAATTTAACGCCAATGAAAGCAGTATTTGTTTTATTGGCGTTTTTTGTTTCGTGTTTCGCGTACGGCGAACTAAAGTTTAACTCGCTTTTTTGCGACAATGCGGTTTTGCAGCGCGATATGCCCGTTTCGGTTTTCGGAACAAGCGAACCGTTCGACAAAATAACGGTTGAATTTGCAAAACAAAAGGTTGTTTGCAAAGCCGATTCCTCCGGTAATTGGCTGGCCGTTTTAGCCCCGATGAAAGCCGATTGCAACGGCAAAACGCTGGCGGCGCAAAATGCGGGCGGCAAAAAAATAGCCGTTGCAAACGTGCTTGTTGGCGATGTTTGGCTTTGCGGCGGCCAATCGAATATGGCTACCCCCATAGCGCACCACTCTTTGCTTACAAAAATCGAAAAAGAGCGCGACTATTGCAACGAAAATTTGCGCTTGTTTACGGTGGCTACTCCACGCGGCAAACAGCCCGAAAGTTTTTACAAGCTGCGCGAAAACGCCGAAACAAAAAACGGCTGGCAGCTTGCAAACTATAAATCAATAAACAATTTCGGGGCAACAGGCTTTTATTTCGGCAAACATTTGCAGGAGGATACCGGCGTTCCCGTAGGTATGCTTATGTCGGCCGTTGGGGCAACAAGAATACAGTCGTGGTTGCCGCGCAGCGAAGCAAAACACCTTACAAGAAAAGACATTTTAACTTCGGGCAACTACCCCGCCTATGCCCTGCACGATACAATGATATATCCTTTGCGCAACTACACGTTTAAGGGCGTTGTTTGGTGGCAGGGCGAATCGAACTCTATGTGGGCGCAGCGCTACGAAGAGCTTTTTTGCTCGCTTATAACTTCGTGGCGAAGCGAGTTTAACCGCCACGAAATTCCGTTTATAAACGTTTTGCTTTCGACTTTCCGCCCCGTAGACGGCGACATTACGGGCAGGGCGTGGGCGTATCTAAAACAGGCGCAAATTAACGCGGTAAAAAAATGCAAAAGCTCCCATTTAGTTTCGTCTTTCGACATAGGCGAAATAGGCGACATTCACCCCCAGCAAAAGGAAATTGTAGGCGAAAGACTGGCCAAATTGGCGCAGTCGATAGATGCTAAAAAGCCGTTGGCTTCGCCCGAAGTAGACAAGGTTTTGTTTAAAGGCAATGCTGCCGAAGTTGTATTTAAAAACACAAAGCTTTTGACTACAAAACAGCTTACAATAAACAGAACCAAAGGCGCTATGTTCGGGCAAGACAAAGACGCCCTGATTGTGCCGGCCGACACCGTTTCGGGCTTCGAGCTTTGTGGAAAAGACAATGTTTTTTACGACGCCAAAGCGCGAATTATAGGCAACAAAGTTGTTGTAGAGTGCGACAAAGTTTTAAAGCCTGTTGCCGTAAGGTATATGTTTAAAACAACGGCTTTGGGCAACCTGTACGGCGAAAACGGTTTGCCCGCGCTTCCGTTTAAAAGCGACAATTTGCCGATACCCGACTTTTTCGGCAATGCTGTTGCAAAAGACGCAAATTCTGTGGACCTAAAAGATTTTGCAAAATTTGCCCCGGTGCTAAAACACGGCGAAGGCTCTATAGACGAAATTAGGGACGAAAACGGTATTTTGTATAGAAGTGCAAAGAAAACAAAGCCGCTTGGTATGATGTATTTTAATGCGCCAATGCAGTTTAAAAATTCGCCAAAGGGCACCTACGAAATTGCGGTAGTCTATAAAGATTCTATGGATTGCATGGTAAGCGTTTTATACGATTCTTCAGACATTGGCTTTTCGGCAAGCAAGCACGCTCCAAAGGGTGCATTTAAGAAATTGGGTACTTTTGAAATGTCGGGCACCGGCAAAAACAAGGTTGCAAGTTTTAAGGTAAAAGATTTGCGCTTTGAAAACAAAAACAACGGGTGCGACTTGCGCTTCGACTGGCGGCAAAACGCCAACTTGGAAATTTACGGCGTATACATAAAGAAAGTTGCCGACTAATCGCAAAAATCGGAAAACTTTGCCCGGCGCGCATTGTGTTTATGCGCGCCTTTTTTGCCTTAGGCTTGACAGGTGCAAGCAAAAATGTAATCGTTTAACTTATGAGGAAAATTCATATTTTATTTGCATTGATGGGCATTGCGCTTTCGCCGTGCTTTGCCGACAACTACAAGGTTGAAGTTGTAAATTCGGTTCCCCAAATTACGGCAAACGGCAAGCCCATTTGCTCTAAAATGGTGTATGCGGTTTACGGAGGAACAACTGGCGTAAAGGCCGATACTTCGTGGCGCACCTTTACCGAAGAATTTACCGCCACATTCGATTGTTCAAAATGCGCAATACACGTCAGGTTTTTGGGGCTTGCGGCAACCGACTTGTATTTTTCGGAAGTTAAGATAGAAAACCTTACAACAGGCAAAACCGAAAAAGTTTTCGACTTTTCGGGCGAAGCTTTAGACAAAGACATAACTTTTTGGTGCAAAGATAAAAACCGCAAAGACCTGCCGCTTGTTCTTAAAAACGCCAAGGTTGACGGCAAAAACGTTTTCTGTTGCCTGGTAGGCAAAAGAAAGCCCAAGGAAATGGAGGGCTTTCATATAATAATGAACGGCATTAGCGTTAAGGCGAACGATACTTACAAAATTTCGGTAAGCTTGAAGGCTAACAGGCCCGTAAAACTTAATATGGGCTTAAGAAAGCAGTTTGAAGACTACCGCCTAATTAAAGGATTTGGCGCAAACTGCATTACGGCGCAGGTTGCAATGGCAAAAAATGCGGGGGTTGATTTTGCCACATTCCCAATCTATACGCCGTGGGCGAACGACGGCGGAGATTTCGACCTAACAGAATACAAGGCCGCATTCGACGAAATTATTGCGGCAAACCCCAATGCCAGAATTATCCCCAGGCTGCTTTTATACCCGTCCGCAAAATGGAGGGAATCGCACCACGAAGATATGGTTACATATTTTCAGCATAACAAACCCGTAAGGAGCAAAAAATATGTTTCGCTTAGCTCCGAAAACTACCGCAAAGACGGTGTAGAAACCATAAAGCGCATTATAGAGTTTACCGAGAAAAACTATCCGAACAACATTGCGGGCTACCATATCACAAACGGGCGCAATCAGGAGTGGTTTTACGGCGACACTTGGAGCGGCCACAACGACGGCTTTGACATTGCAACCCAAAAAGAGTGGCGCAAGTTTTTGAAAAACAAATATAAAGACGACAAGGCCTACGCGCTTTCGCGCAAAGACACATCGGCTAAAATGGAAACTGCAACCGTGCCAAGCGTGCAAAGGCGGTTGTCGGCAAAAGACTATATTTTAAACCCGCAAAAAGACCAAGATTTGATAGACTACAACGAATTTATGCAGGTTGCATTGTGCGACACTTTGGAAACTTTTTGCAACGCGGCAAAAGAAAGCGCGCCGAACAGGCTTGTTTTGGCTTTCTACGGGTATTCTATGGAGCTTTCGAATTCGCCCAAAGGCCCGTCTAGCTCGGGGCACTACGGTTTGGAAAGAATTTTAAACAACAAGAATATAGATATTTTATGCGGGCCTATTTCCTATTGCGACAGGCGCTTTGGCGACGGCAAAACCGTAATGGGTGCGGCGGAATCTATAACGGCGGCGGGCAAAATTTGGCTGGACGAAGACGATACTTCCACCTACTTGGCCCCCAAAGAGGGCGACTACCCCGGCATAGAGCCTACATTGCTTACGCAAAAAGACACAATTAGTGTTTTGCGCCGCAACTTGGCGCAGGAGTATGTGCGCAATTTTGCAAACTGGTTTATGGACTTGGGCGGCGAGGGCTGGTTTGCCGACCAAAAATTGTTCGACCAAATAAAGTTGGCGCAAAGCGCAACAGAAAGCGATTTGGCGGCTTACAACCCGCCGGTTGCCTTTATTTGCGACGAAGCTTCCATGGCGTATGTGGGGCTAAACACGGCGTCGTATAAGACAACGTCTAGAACGCTTAGGTACGGCCGCGGCGAGCTTAACAAATGCGCGTTCCCGTTCGGGCACTATCTTTTAAGCGATGTTATAAAAAACAGGGTAAATGCCCCGATGAAAATTTTTGCCGCAACCATTGCAATGGACAAAGCCCAAAGGCAACCCCTTGCAAATGTCTGCAAAAATTCGTTTAACGTTTGGGTTTGGCTGCCTGCCTATATAGACAAAGGCGCAAACGCATTTTCGGTTGAAGCTGTAGAAGAGCTTACGGGCTTTGAGGTTGAAGAAGTGAAAATGTCGGGCAGGCTTATTGCCACAAAAGAGGGGCTAAATGCGGGCTTGCCGCAGACATTCGGCGAAGGGGCAACGCTGCCTATGCTTGCCCCCGTTGCGGAAGAAGGCGACATTGTTTTGGCCAAATTCCAAAACGGCGCGCCCGCCGTTGTAGTGCGCAAAAACAATATGTTTATACCGACAACTTTTGTTCCGTGGCAGCTATATTTGCATGCCGCAAAGCTGGCCAAAGTGCATATCTACTGCCAGCCAAACACCGCCGTTTACGCAAACGAAAAGTATATTTCCATTACCGCCCAAAGCGACGGTATGCGCAACGTAAACTTAAACGGAACCTTTAAGGTGTACGACATATTCAACCAAAAAGATTTGGGGCAAAAATCGGTGCTCGATTTGGATATGAAAAAGGGCGACAACCTTTTCTTTAAGCTTACGAAATAGCCTGCTTAAAAGTCGCTTTTAAGCATTGCAAATTAAAAATAAAAAAGGGCGGAACAACAAGATTTGTTCCGCCTTTTTGTTGAAATACAGTTTTTTGTTTTGCGGGGTTAAGCCCTTATTTTGTCGAGCTTGGGCGATATTATTTGCATTATAAGCGTTGCGACGACATAGGCTACCGAAGCCACTGCAAAAATGCCCGTGTAGCTGCCCATTGCCTCTAAAACGTGGCCTACAACCAGGAAGCAGAAAAGCGATACAACGGCCGCCATTGTTGTTCCTATGCCGGTTACCGAGGCGACAACCTTTTTGGGGGCAACATCGCAAACAATGGCGTAGAGATTGGCCGAAAAACCCTGGTGGGCGGCGCCCGCCAAGCCGACAAGCAAAGTTGCAACCCATGCGTTGGGAACTATTGGCGCAAAGAACACGGGCAACACGCAAAGCGCGCAAATTAAAAGCGAAGTTTTCCTTGCAAAGTTAAGCGACTTGCCCCTTGCAATAAACCACGAAGATATTGCCCCGCCTGCAACGCTGCCGATTGCCGCAATAAGGTAAATTACGGCCAACATCGGCATTTGGTCCATAACCGAAAGGTTGAACTCTTTTTTTAGGAACTTGGGAATCCAGAACAAATAGAACCACCAAATCGGCGAGCTCATTGCCATGCCAACCGCATACGCCAAAACAGACCTGTTTTTAAAGAGCGACAGCCACGAAATTTTCCTTTCGGGCTCGTCGCTTTTTTGCTCTTCGGCGGAGGAATCCGATTCTATATAGTCGATTTCGCTTTGCTTTACATATTTAGACTGGCGCGGAGAATTGTAGAACATAAGCCAAAACAGCACCCAAATAACGCCTATTACACCGAGCGAAAGGAAAGACATTCTCCACCCGAATTGAACCGCCAAAATGGGGACTATTACGGGGGCTACTATTGCGCCCATATTGCTGCCCGAATTAAACAAGCCGTTTGCAAGCGAAACCTCTTTTTTTGGAAACCAGGTGGAAACCGCCCTAATTGCCGCGGGGAAGTTGCCGCCTTCGAAAATGCCCAGGCATACGCGGCAGAACATAAAGCCCAGTGTGCTTGTAATTGTAAGGCCCAAAATGTTAAATTCGTGAACGGCCGCATGCATTGCCGTTGCCAAGCTCCAGAAAAACGCGACAACAAACATACCGTAGCGCACGCCTATTTTGTCTATAAAAATGCCCATAAGCACGGGGCCTATGGCGTAGGCAAAAAGGAATGCCGCGGTAATGTTGGCGTAGTCTATTTCGTTCCAGCCAAATTCCTTTGCCAAATAGTCGGGCTCAAGCAAACCTATAATTTGCCTGTCCATATAGTTTATTGTTGTTATGCAGAAGAGCAAAAAGCAAATTACCCATCTGAACATACCGGTTGTCTTAGTCTTTTCTTTAATCAGCATTTATTTTCCTTCTGAAACTCGTTATATAATGCAAAATGTATATCAGCGAAGATACTATCTTTACTAAGCTTAATTAGTCAAGAATAATTAAGGGCTTTTGTTTTGGCAAAAAAGCCTTTTTTATGCGCAAAAAACGCGCAAATTTTTTTGAGGGGGCAGTGCAAGGCCCGTTTGGCTTTTTAGTGTATTACGCCTATATGCAGTCGCTTTCCCCGAAAAGAGCGCAACAAAAAATGTCTTTAAACGCGCACAAAAAAAGCCCCGATTGCTCGGAGCTTCTTTTGGTTTTTAGTATGACTGCTAAATTAGTCTGCCAATCTTTCGAGAAGGGCGGCTCTTTCGATTTTGAGAGAGTCGGGCAATGCGTCGTAAAGCTCGGGCTTTAAGGGCTGAGCCGATACAACTTCCTTGTCGAACGACATTAGCTGCTTGAAGGTTTCCTTCGAGTAGTCGAGACCGTTCCAGTTAAGGTCTTCGTAGCCGGGCATAAAGCCTATCGGAGTTTCCTTACCGTGTGCATTGCCGTAGCAACGACCAATCATCCAAGCCAACACGCGTGCGTTGTCGCCATAACCGGGCCACATAAACTTGCCTTCGCTTGTCTTTCTGAACCAGTTAACGTGGAAGATTCTGGGGGTAACTTCCAAACCTTTACCCATTTTTACCAAGTGTTCGAGATACCTTGCCATGTGGTAGCCTGCGAAGGGCAACATAGCCATCGGGTCGGAACGAAGCTGGCCAACTTTACCTTCGGAAGCAGCCGTCAATTCGGAACCCATTGTTGCGCCCAAGTAGATGCCGTGAGTCCAGTTAAAGGCTTCGAATACCAAGGGCATACCGTTGGGACGACGACCGCCAACTACTACTGCCGAAATCGGAACGCCTTCGAGCTTTTCCGCATTTTCGTCTATGCACGGGCAGTTGCGGATGGGAGCTGTGAAACGGCTGTTCGGGTGTGCCGCTTTTTCTTCCGAAGCGGGTGTCCAGTCGCGGCCTTTCCAGTCTATCAAGTGCGCGGGCTTTTCGTCGGTCATACCTTCCCACCATACATCGCCGTCGTCTGTAAGGGCAACGTTTGTGAAGATAGAGTCTTTCGAGCACGAAATCATTGCATTGGGGTTGGTCTTCATGCTTGTTCCCGGAGCAACGCCGAAGAAACCGGCTTCGGGGTTGATTGCATAAAGCTTGCCGTCGGCAGCGGGTTTAATCCAGGCAATATCGTCGCCTACGCAGGTAATTTCCCAACCTTCTTTGCGCATTTCCGCGGGGGGAATAAGCATTGCAAAGTTTGTTTTACCGCAGGCGCTGGGGAATGCGGCCGTTACATACGACTTGCGGCCCGAGGGTTCTTTTACGCCCAAAATGAGCATGTGTTCGGCCATCCAGCCTTCGTCTCTGCCCATTACCGAAGCAATTCTCAAGCTAAGGCACTTTTTGCCCAACAAGGCATTGCCGCCGTAGCCCGAACCGAAGCTAACAATAGCGCGTTCTTCGGGGAAGTGAACAATGTAGGTGTTTTCGGGGTTGCAGGGCCAAAGAACGTCTTTTTGACCTTCGGCCAAAGGCATACCAACCGAGTGCAGGCAGGGAATGAACTTGCCGTTTTCGCCGAGCAAGTCGTAAACCTTGGGGGTAACCCTTGCCATAATGCGCATATTCAATACTACATAGGGCGAGTCGGACAATTCAACGCCGATTTGCGAGATGGGGCCGCCAACGGGACCCATGCTGAAGGGAATAACATACATTGTTCTGCCCTTCATGCAACCCTTGAAAAGACCGTCGAGCTTGGCCTTCATTTCCTTCGGGTCCATCCAGTTGTTTGTCGGACCTGCGTCTTCCTTGGTTTTTGCGCAGATGAATGTGCGTGCTTCCACACGGGCAACGTCGCGCGGGTCGGAGCGGAACAGATAGCTGTTCGGGCGTTTCTTCTCGTTAAGCTTTACGCATGCTCCCTTGTCGAGCATAAGCTTGAAGAGCGAGTCGGCCTCTTCCTGAGAACCGTCTACCCAATGGATACTGTCGGGCGTAGCGAGCTTGGCGATTGTGTCTACCCAAGCCAACAACGCTTTGTTCTTTATTGTTTTTGGATCTATCATGGTGTTTATAAGTTAAATCGAAAAAGATATACTTTTATAAAAACCCTTACTCTATAAAACTTGCGCCTTTAGGCAACATATTTTTTTAAATTTTTGTAAAAAAATAATACAAAAATGTAGTTTTTTAGGCATAATCGGCGTCGCTTTTAAAATGCTTTGGGTAGCGCGCTTTAATTTCTTTTCTTATTGATTTCCAAGAAGTTTGCCAAAATTCGGCAAGGTTTTGCGTGCTTTGTATGGGTCTGTAGTTGGGCGCCAAGATTTGGTATGTAAGCTTTACGTTGCCGTCGGCAATTTTTATTTTGTCGGCGTTAAAGTTGTACAGGTCTTTAAACGACGCCGAAAGCGTTGCCTGTTTCATCGGCAGATTGTATTCTATGTAGCACGGTTTTTTGCGGTTTGCAAATTCCATAAAGTCGGGGGCCAAATAGTCTATCAGTGCAAGCTGCTCTTGAGAATACCACGCCTTTATATGCGGCAAAACTTCGACATTTTTTAGCTGAGTATACGAGCTTTTGCCGTAGCATAGGTCGGCAAAAACCATCTGCAGGGCCTCGTCGTCTATCTTCGGCAGGTTGTATTTTGGGGCGCATTCGGCGGCAAAATTTGCGCGCGTTATAAAGCGTTGCGCCTTTTCGTTGAAGTTTTCCAAAACCAGTTTGCCCTTTAAAATTTCGTCCAGCAAAACTTTGGCGCAGGCCTCCTTGTCGGTGCAGTCGTGCTGGCTTTGCTCTAAAACAAGCCCCCTAAAGGTTTTTTGCACTTTGCATATAACGCGCTTGTGGCGCTCGTCTATGCAGTTTGTTATTTGTTCGGTTATTTGCCCGCCGAAAACATCGGTTATCTGCCCTACCGAAACGGGCACGCACATGCTTGCAACAATGCTTGCCTTGCCCTGTGCAAGCTGCTCCTGCAAATTTAGGGCGCAAAACAGGTGTTCGGCAAATTTTTTAGACGCCTTTGCTATAACGCCGCTTTTGCCGTTTGCAATTTGGCAGCTAAGCTGGGCGTCGTTTATCCTTGCGCACAGGTTTTCGCTGAAGGCGCTTATAACGCATTTTGCAAGGGCGTCGCTGCGGTCGGCTGCTTGGTGCGTATTTTCGCCGAATGCGCGTTGGGCCGTTGAATACAAATCCTGCGCCAAAGTTTCGGCCTTGCGCGCGTTTGCCGCGTGTATGCCGTATTGGCGGCAAAAGCGCTCGTCGTACGAATTGTTTTTGGCTATTTGGCAAAGCTTTGCAATTTGGGCTATTTCGCTCTTTTCGTCGGCTAAAATGTCGCTGCGCTCCGATTCTTTATACTGGTTTTCGGCATCGAGCATAATTTTGCCGCAGTCGATAATGGCCGCCGCCGCCGCTGCCTCGCGCAAACAGCCGCGCTTGCAGGCTTCGAAAAGCAGCTTTGCGTATTTTACCTGCGTGGGGAATTTTGCCAAAATGCGGCCGTCGCCTGTTATGTTGCATTGGGCGTCTACCGCGTTTAGCGACTTTAAATTTTGATAGGCAAATTCCAGATTTTTTTCGGGGGCTTTTTCGAAAAGCGGCAGGTTTTCAAGCGACATACCCGCGCTTTTTACCCACAAGGCAACTTCGCTTAAATCCATACGCTCTATCTCAGGGCTGGCAAAAGGCTCGAAAAACTGCTCCTGACTTTTGCTCCAAAGCCTGATTGCAACGCCGTTTGAAGTTCTGCCCGCGCGGCCCGCCCTCTGCACGGCGTTGGCCATGCTGATTTTTTCCGAAAACAGGGTGTTTACGCCCCTCGAGGCGTCGTAGCGGGCGATTTTTGCAAGCCCGCTGTCTATCACATATTTTACGCCCTCTATTGTAAGCGAAGTTTCCGCTACGTTTGTAGCTACAATGGCCTTTCTTCTTGCGCCCTGCGACAGGATTTCGTCCTGCCTGTTTATCGGCATATTTCCGTACAGCGGTAAAATTTCGATTCCGCGCGAGCCGGGCATTTTAAGCATTGCGCCTATTGTGCGGTTTATTTCGTACACCCCCGGCATAAAAATCAAAAAATTGCCGTCTTGGGTTGTTCTTGCCAAATAGTCGAACTGGCGCGCCGCCATATCCCATATTTTGTCGTCGGCCGATTTTTTCGGGGCGTACAAAATGTCTACATCGTATAGGCGCGAGGAGCATTCAAGCTTTGTGCAGGCGTCTTTGCCGAAGTAGCCGCACAGGGCTTCGTCGTCCATAGAGGCCGAGCAGACTGCTATAACCAAGTCGGGGCGCTTTTCGGTCTGCAGTTTTAAGGCAAGGGCAAGCGAAATGTCAGAATAAAGGTTTCTTTCGTGGAATTCGTCTAAAATCACGGCGCCGACATTTTGCATTGTTTTTTCGCTTAAAAGCTGGCGCGCCAAAATGCCCTCGGTTTCGAACACTATTTTGCTTTCGGCCGAGCAGTTTTTGTCGAAGCGTATGTTCCAGCCCACCTCTTTGCCGAGGCTAGCTGCCATTTGTTTTGCCACCGTTTTGGCCAAAAAACGCGCCGCAATTCTGCGCGGCTGCAATACTATTATCTGCCCCGTTATTTTTTCGCTTTCGGCGAATATTTGCGGCAGCTTTGTGGATTTGCCCGAGGCCGTCGGTGCGCTTATTACGAAGCGGTTTACGCCCGATTTTAGGTCGCCTAATATGCGCTCTTTTAGTCCCTCTACAGGTAGTTTTTCCATTGTCTAAATAAAAGGGCGGGGCAAAATTTTTTCAACAATCTTTTTTATTGCAATAAATCGGGCGCGCCGATTATGCTGTTTTGTATGAAGAAACTTATTGCGACCCTTGTTATGGCATTTGCCGTTGTAGGCCTTTTTGCAAAGATTGGCGAAAACAGAAAGCTTATGGAAAACCGCCTTTTGATGAAAAGCGGCGGCTGCATTTTATACGACAAGCCCGAGGAAAGGGACAGGGAGGTTGCCGAGCTGCCCTACAAAAATATGCTGCTTATTATGCCGAAGGAAATTAGCCACCAGTTTTATTTTAAAAGGCCGGATTTGGCTGCGGCAACGTCGTCGGACGTTTTAAAGCAAAACGATTTGGACGGTTGGGAGCTTCATGTTGTATACTATAAGGACGTTTCGGTTATGGAGTACTACACGCGCTATCCGGTTATGTATCCCGAAGAGCTGGCAAGGCTTATGATGGCGATGATTTCGAAGCGCGCGCAGGGCACCGCCTGGGTTGCCACAAACAACTTTATAAAGAAAAACGACATGCCTTCGGAAGACGACGCGAAAACCTACGTTTCGTCGGATCCCGCGCTTGCCCAGCTAATGGCGGTTTTGCCGAAGCCAAAAAGCAGGATAATAGAGTTTGTCGTTCCCGAAAGCGTTGCAAAGTCGTCGGGCTATTCGGCCGATTTGCGCACGTCGATAATTTCGGACGAAAGGCAGAAGTCTTTTGCGCGCTACAAAAACGAGGTCGAAAAAGACCGCAGGCGCGCGGCCGAAAAAACCGCAAAGCTAAACAACAAGGAAAGGGCAAAGCAAAAGGCGCTTAAAAATGCCGCAAAAAACGAGCAAACGCTTAAGGCGGCATCTTCCATAGACTCGGTTGCGGTGAAAAGCGTGGAAGACCTAAAGGGCAAAGAGCTTCGCATTATGGGCGCAATTCCCAATCAGGAAAATACGGCTTTCGGCTTTAACTACATAAGCAGCGACGGCGCATTAAGGGCAAAGCTTGTGTTGAACAAGTCTAACGTGCCCGCGGGGCTTTTGGTTATAGACTCGCGCTTCGACAAAATGCTTAGGAAGTATATGGAAGAGCTCTACAAAACCCAGGCCGAAGAAAGGGACGCCGCCGCCGTAGACAGCGTTTCGAAATTCTAAGTTGGACATAAACTTAAAGGCAAAAAAAATAAAAATGAGCGCCGGAGAATTTTCGGCGTTCGATTTTTCTTTGCGTTCGGCAAAGGAAAGCGCAAAGGCTTCGGTGTGGGCCGCCTACTTGGGCAACTATTGGCACAGGGCGATTCGCGCCGAAGACTCGCAAACGGCGCAAAACGTTGCGTTCGAAGTTCCGCTTAAGGCCGAATTCGACTGCAAAGGCTGGCATTTTACCATTGCGGGCAAGGCCGACGAGCTTTTCGACGAGGGGGATTTTTTTGTTGCAAGGGAAATCAAAACCACCCGAAGGCAGTTTCCCCTAGACGGCTACGAGCTGCCGCACAAAGTGCAGCTTTGCGTATACCTTTTTGCGCTTTCAAAAAAATGCAGGTGTTCGGGCGAGCTTTTGTATGTAAATACCGACACGGGCCGCCGCCAAAAATTTGCCGTAAACGAAAATCCCGAACACGCGATTATGCAGCGTGCGGCCGAGTTTACGGAGTATTTGTCGGAGCTTGAAGCGGCGGGCAAGACTGTGGCTTTAGGCGGCATAACGCTTCCCTTTAAAACGCTGCGCGAGGGGCAAAAAGATGCCATCGACAACCTTAAAAAGGCTATTAAAAACAACAAGGTTGTGTCGTTTAAGGCCTTTACGGCGTTCGGCAAAACGGCAATAGCCTTCGACGCAATGCTTGCCCTTATGCGCGATGCAAAAATAGAAAGGGCGGTGTGCCTTAGCTCGAAAAGCAGCGGGCAAATGCAGCTTGTGGGCGAATTGAAAAAGTTTTTAAAAAACGCCGACTACCCCAGGGTTTTCCAGCTAAGGAACCGCGCCGAGCACATTTTAAACGGCGAATATTGCTTCGACTGCGAAAACTGCCAAATAGAATATGCGCCGCAAAGTGGCGACTTTTCGTTTTCGCACAAAAACTATTTTAAGGGGGCTTTTTCATCGCTCGAAAAAATAAGGGAGTCGGCTTCAGAATACGGGGTGTGCCCATACGCGATTTCGCAGGTATTGCTTGCGTATTCGCAAATATGGATTTGCGACTATAACTACATTTTTTCGCCGTCGGTAAGCTCGGTGCTCGAAAACATAGAGCTTTTTAACCCGAAAAAAACAATGCTTATTGTAGACGAAGCGCACAATTTGCTTGAAAGAACCGAATCTGCATATTCGGGGCAAGTTTCGTTTTTCGAGCTTTCGGTTTTAAGGACGGCGCTGATTTTCGACAATTCAAGCCTGCGCGCGGCCGTAGAGCTGCTTATGGAAACGGTGCTTTGCACAAAGGGAAGCGTGCCCTGCGAAAAGATTGCCTGCGTAAAAAGCTGCCTTTCGCAGGTTGTAGACAATCTTTACAGGATAAATTTTGACGAATTTGCCGTTCCCGCAAAAAAGGTTTTGTGGAATTTGTGCTTTTTAAACAGGCTTTGCTCTTGCGGGTATGTCGGGTTTTTGTGGACGTGCGACGGCGAAACGCTGAAAATAGACTGCATAGACGCTACGGCGGCCGTGTGCTCCGTGCTGGATTCCTTTAAAAAAACGCTGCTTTTAAGCGCCGGCGACATAGACAAAGTTTACCCCGAAATATTCGAGGTAAAAGCCGTGGCAAACTGGCTAAAAGCGTGCTATAAATACATTATAGACAAAAGCGTAAACACAAGTGCAAGAACAAGGGCGCTGTTTTACGAAGACACTGCAAACAGGGTTTTGGAGGCGGTTAAGGCTTCCGAAAAGCCCGTTGCGGTTTTCTTTGCCTCGTACGAATATGCGCGCGCCGTTGCCGATGTTTTAGGCCGCCTTTGCCCCGAAATTAAAGTTGCAATGCAGCGCAAAAATTTGACGTATTTGCAGCAGGTTGAATTTATAAAAGAGTCGCTTGCAAACTGCAACGCGCTGTTTTTGGTTTTGGCCAGTTCCTATTCGGAAAGCGTAGACATTCTGGGAGGCGCGGTAGACACCGCCGTGGTTGTGGGAGTGGGGTTTTCGGAATTAAACGCGGTATGCAACGCGAAAATGGATTTGCTTATTAAAAGGGATATGTCGAAAAGCGAAGCTTTCGACGAGGTATATTCCAAAAAGGCGGCGGCCAAAATAAAACAGGCAATAGGCAGGCTTGTGCGCAGCCCCGACCAAAGGGCCACCGTTGTTTTGCACTGCTGCAGGTTTTTGCAAAAGCCCTTTAGCGCATACTTTGCCGAAGAAATTGCCGCCGGCGAAATTGTAGGCGACTTGCAAAGCTATAAAAACGCACTGCAAAACGCTAAAAAGTAGCTTTACAAAAGGCGGCTTTTGCCCTTTTATATCTATGTAAAGCACAGTTTGTTTTTATGATAAATACCGATTTTTTTAAAAATATAAATTGGACAAGGAAAGATTTAACCGACATAGAGAGTTTAAGCCTTTCCGAAATGGAGCAAATATTTTCGCTGGCCGAGCTTTTTAAGGCTCTTATAAAGGAAGACGGTTGCAAGCTTCCGTTCCTTCAGGGCAAGACCATTGTTAATTTGTTTTTAGAACCCAGCACCAGAACGCGTACGGCCTTCGAAATGGCCGCCCACAGGCTGGGTGCCGACGTAATTTCCATTGCGGGGGGGACGTCGTCGATTGTAAAGGGCGAAACGCTTAGGGACACCGCCCGCAACATAGAGGCCCTGAGCACCGACATGATTATTATGCGCCACAGCGCGGCGGGGGCTGCCGAATATCTTTCGAAAAGGGTTAAAGTTCCCGTAATAAACGCGGGCGACGGCGCGCATGCCCACCCTACGCAGGCCTTGCTAGACTCTTTTACAATGCGCCAGCATTTGGGCAAGAACCTAAAGGGCAAAAACGTTACAATTTTAGGCGACATTCTGTTTAGCCGCGTTGCGCGCTCGAATATTTATGCGCTTAAAAAGCAGGGGGTAAACCTTACGCTGGCGGGGCCTTCAACGCTTGTTCCAAAAATGTTCGAGCAAATGGGGGTAAAAGTTGTCCACAATTTAAAGGAAGCCATTTCCGACGCCGATGTTGTTATGCTTTTAAGAATACAGCACGAAAGGCAGTCGTTTATACACTTCCCGTCCATAGGCGAATATGCGTCTATTTTCGGGCTTAACAAGCTTAGGGAAAGCTACCTTAAGAAGAACGCAATTATTATGCACCCGGGGCCTATAAACAGGGGCGTGGAGCTAGACAGCGAACTTGCCGACTCGTCCCGCTCGGTTATATTAGAGCAGGTTACAAACGGCGTTGCCGTGAGAATGGCCGTGTTGTATTTGTGCATGTTAGCCTCTACAAAGAAGGGAAAATAATTTTATGGATTGCCTTATAATTAAAAATGCAACCGTTGTAGACCCCGCAAACTCGGTTGAAGAAAAAAGGGATTTTTTTGTTAAAAACGGCGTTTTTGTCGAAAAAGCATCGGGTAAACAAAAGGTTATAGACGCAAAGGGCAAATTTGTGTTCCCCGGTTTTGTAGACGTGCACTGCCACTTAAGAGAACCCGGCCAGACTGCGAAGGAAACAATAGAAAGCGGAACAAAAGCAGCCGCTGCAGGCGGCTTTACAAGCATTTTGGCAATGCCGAACACAAAGCCTTGCGTAGACTCGGCCTCGACATTCAGGCTTGTAAGCGAAATAGTGAAGGCTTCGGCAGCGGTTAAGGTGTATTTAAGCGCGTGCATTACCGAAAATAGGGAGGGCAAAAAACTTGCCCCCATAGGCACCCTTAAAAACGCGGGCGCCATTGCCCTTACCGACGACGGCTCGTGCGTTCAAAACAACGAGCTTATGCTAAAGGCGCTAGAATACGCAAAAATGTTCGACCTTGTTGTTATGGACCACTGCCAAGACGCGGATATGACTGCGAAAGGGCAGATGAACGACGGCCTGGTAAGCCTTAAGTTGGGGCTTGGCGGTTGGCCGAACGCCGCCGAAGACATTATAGTTTCGCGCAACATAATCCTTTCGAAATATACGGGCGCGCGCGTTCACATGCAGCATTTGTCCAGCGCATATTCGGTAGACTTGGTAAGAAACGCGAAAAAGGCGGGTATAAACGTAAGCGCCGAGGCCACGCCGCACCATATTGCACTTACCGACGATTGTCTTTTAGACTACGATACAAACTGCAAAGTAAACCCGCCCCTTAGAACGAAAGACGATGTAAAGGCGGTAATTAAGGGCTTGTGCGACGGCACCATAGACGTTATTGCGACCGACCACGCCCCCCATTCGCCCGCCGACAAGAACGTGGAATTCGACTATGCCCCGTGCGGAATGATAGGTTTTGAAACGGCCTTTTCGGTTTGCTATAAAACCCTTGTTTTAAGCGGCAAAATGAAATTGTCGAAATTGATAAAACTTATGACTATTTCGCCCGCAAAGCTTTTGGGCATAAACGCGGGATCTTTGCAGTGCGGCATGCCCGCCGACTTTTGCATAGCCGACTTGTCGCGCAACTACGTTTACGACAAAAGCCTTTCGCGCTCGAAAAATTCGCCGTGGTTCGGCAAAGAGCTTACGGGCAAAATAGAGGCCACCTACGTAAACGGAAAGCCCGCCTACATTGAATAATGCCGAAAATTATCCCAGACAACCTAAGTTGCATCGCCTTTAAACGAGCAAGCGACTTTTTCGGGTTCTTTTTCGGTCTGTTCGGGGTCTACTACGTTTCGCTTGCCGTATCTTCCAAGTTTTTCGGCGGCGGCGAAACCTTTTGCGTTATAGTATCCTCGCTGGTGCTGCAGGCGGCGTTGTCGGTGTGGCTGATTTTGTATGCAAAATTTTGCAGGGTTGATTTTAGCTTTACTTTGCCCAAAAGAAGCCTTTTTGCGAAAGCCGCAAAATATACGCTTTTGGCGTTGCTGCTTGTGTTTGCAACAATGGCTTTGTGGAAGGGCGTTTTGTTTTTGCTGGGCGTAAAATACGAAATGCAAAACAGCATAGACCTTTGGCTTTCGGCTTCGGGGGTGGCCGAAAATGCAATGGCGTTTTTGTCCATCGCGGTTTTGGCCCCCATTTCGGAAGAGCTTTTATTTAGGGGCTATTTGTACAGAATTTTAAAGGGGGCGTTTAACAACCTGTTTGCCGCGGTTCTTGTTTCGCTGTTGTTTGCGGGAATACACTTTAGCATAGAGGCGTTTGTTTCGCTTGCGGCATTGTCGGTTTTATTTTGCGCGGTATACGAAAAATACCGCGACATAAGGCTGAACATTTTGGTTCATTCGCTCTTTAACATTGTAAATGTTTTGATGATTTCGATATGCAATTTACAGCAGTAGATTTAAAGGATTCGTTCGGGTTTGTAAAAGAAAAGGCAGCAATAGCGCAGGCCGTAAAGATTTTCGGGCAAGTTGCGCCCAAAGCTCCGTTTGGCCCGGGCGACGACTGCGCGGTTGTAGACTATAAAACCCTTAAAGACAAGGCGCTTATTACCAGCGACTGCGTTATTGCCGGCAGGCATTTCGATACGGACGGCAACCCGTTTTTGGCGGGAACGAAAATAATTAAGCGCAATATTTCCGACATAGCGGCAATGGGCGCAATTCCGCTTTACGCGCAAACGAGCGCCGTTGTGTGCGACAATATGTCGATGAAATATTTAAGGGCGTTTTTGCGCGGAATGGCGGCCGCCGCAAAAGAGTATAATGTAAAAATTATAGGCGGCGATTTGGCCTCGGTTAAAAGCGACTTTTTTTCGATGCACCTTACTTTGATAGGCCGCACCGACAAACGCGCAATGCTGCGCAGCGGTGCAAAAGACGGCGACTATATTTGCGTTAGCGGCCCTTTGGGGGCTTCGTACGAAAGCAAAAGGCATTTAACATTCCGCCCAAAAGTGCCCGAGGGCCGTTTTTTGGCGGCAAACAAATGCGTAGTTTCGTGTATGGATATAAGCGACGGCATTGCTTCGGACCTAAGGCATTTGCTTTGCAGGGGCTTGTATGCCGAGCTGTACGCCGGGCAAATACCCGTTTATAAGTTCAAGGGCAACAACCTTAAAAAGGCCCTGTGCGACGGCGAAGACTACGAGCTTTTGTTCTGCGTAAGGGGCAAAGGCAGCCTTGCAAAATTAAAGGAAGGTTTCCGAAAAAAATTCGGCTCGGAAATCTACGAAATAGGCCGCATAAAAAAAGCCCCCCGAAAGGAATTTTCGGAAGGGCTTGTTTTGGTTGAAAACAATAATAGGCGTTTGCTAACCGAGCGCGGTTTCGAGCACTAGCGGCGCTTGCCGTCGCGCACCATTCTTTCCCTGTACGATTTTACGTCGGACGGTATAAGCGGCTCTACATTGCCCTTGCGCATATTGTTCTCGAAATAGGCTATAATTAAGTGCCTTTTTTGGGTTTGCAGGCGCACTTCGTCTTTTAGCGACGAGTAGAAAGTTTCGGGGTCTTTTTCCTTAATGTCTTTCTTCATTACGTTTATTACGTCGCTAAGGTATGCGCGCATTTCCCTGTTAAATGTTGCGCTATCGCTTCTGGAAAAGAATTTTGACTCGTATTTGGAGATAGCCCTGTTAAACAGGCTTACGCCCCTTAGTTTGTCGAACGAATTTAGGGTGTAGGCTTTGTATAGGTTGTCGTTGGACTTTTTCAGGTTTTCCAAATATTCGGCCTGTTCCTTCAGCTTTTGCGGAACAAGGGGCTCGAACGAATTAAGGGTGTCCAGCCTCGGGTAGTAACGGATTTCCTCTGTGCGCGACTCCTGTCTTCTTAGTATGTTCAAAGCTTCGGTACGGTTGTCCAAATCGGTAAGCGGAATTTTCTTTTCCTTAACAAGCATAAAGCTTATCAGTTTGTTTTTTGCAAAGTCTATAAGCAGAACGCCGGGGGTGAAAGAGTAGGGCGTTTTTGCGCTTAAAAGGTAGTCGTTGTCGCGTATCGACGCAACCGAAATTTGGTAGCACGTAATTTGCGAGGCCGAATACATGCCCGCCAAAGTCAGGGGCTGGGTTATTATTTTCTTTACCTCCTGCTCGTCCTCTATTTCTATCGGCTGCATTCCCTCTGGGAACGATTCTACCTCGATAAAAAGCACGGGTTCCTCCTTGCAGGCGTATATACCATTTATTTTGGGACGGTCGCCGCCCGAGGTTATAAGGTCGAAATTGTCGGTTTTATAGCAGCTAAAGGGGCACAATATGCCTTTTTTGCCCTTGAACATTACGGCAACTGCAACGCTGGGTTTTTGCTCGGAGGTTTTTAGCGAGCACTTTGTAAATATTTTTCTGCCCAAAACGTTGTATGCCCCGGGCGAGTTCGGGTCGATGCCGTCGGTGGCGGCATTTTTATTGTCTATCTTCTTTTGCGCGGTTTCCTGCATGCCCGTTCTCTTTTGCAGCTCCGCAAGCTGCTTTGTGTAGTTGTACGGGAATGTCTTTTCGAGCACCTGCTTGGTTACCGCAAAAGTCAAAGGGTCTTCCTTTTCGGCGGGCTTTATGGTTTCTATATACTTTTTTGCCTCCAGCTGTTTGGCAACGTAGGTCGAGAACATTGTAATGTCGTCGCCGCATTCGGTTAGGGCAACCGCCTTTATTTCCGAAAATACTTTTGGGTCTATACCGTCGCCGAGAGCCGCAACCGACGCCATTGCAGTGGCGTTGTTTGTTATGTATTCCTCCTGCTTTGTATATTCGTTCGGAAATTTTTTTGCGGCCTGCGCCTTAATGGAATTTAGCTCTTTTTCGCCTATGCCGTCTATGTTCATATAGCTTATCGACTCGAAAGACATAGATTGCTTTTTAATCCAATCCTGGGCGGCGGCCGAATCTTTGGGAAAGAGTGTGTTCGCCTTTGCCTGTAGGGCTGCCTTTTGTTCGGCTGTCATTTCCTGCGAAAATGCCGACAATGCCGACAGCAGTAGTGCGGTAAAAATAGTAATGCGTTTCATATGGCCTATATTCAATAAAAATGCGCAATATCTGTCAAGTTTTTCGGAGATTTTTTAGCGGCCCAATACCTGCGGTTTTTTTGCAGCTTTAATTAAAAAAGTTTTTTTTAGGGGTGTTTTCGGGGCACAAAAAAAGCCATCCGCAAAAAAATATGCGGAAGGCTTTTTTCGGTTTTTCGCCTTAAAAAATTAAAGCTGCTTAAAGAAGTCGTTGCCCTTGTCGTCTACAAGAATGAACGCGGGGAAATCTACAACGTCTATCTTCCATACCGCTTCCATGCCCAATTCGGGGTATTCTACAAGTTCGACTTTCTTTATGTTCTTTTCGGCAAGCAGGGCTGCAGGGCCGCCTATAGAACCCAAGTAAAAGCCGCCGTGCTTTTTGCATGCGTCGGTTACCTGTTGCGAGCGGTTGCCCTTTGCAATCATAATCATACTGCCGCCGTTAGACTGGAACAAATCTACGTAAGGATCCATTCTGCCTGCGGTTGTCGGGCCGAAAGAACCCGAGGGTTTGCCCTGCGGAGTTTTTGCGGGGCCAGCGTAGTAAACTGGGTGCTGCTTTAGGTATTCGGGCATTCCCTCGCCCTTTAGCAGGCGTTCGCGTATCTTTGCATGCGCAATGTCGCGCGCAACGATAATAGTGCCGTTAAGGCTAAGCCTTGTCTTTACGGGGTATTTCGACAATTCCGCCAAAACCTCGTTCATGGGCCTGTTAAGGTTTATGGAAACTGCGCCCTGTGCCGTGTCTACATTGCGGTATCTTTCGGGAATGTATTGGGCGGGGTCAGATTCGAGCTCTTCAAGCCAAATGCCGTCTTTGTCTATCTTGGCCTTTACGTTTCTGTCGGCCGAGCACGAAACGCCCAAGCCTATGGGGCAGCTTGCGCCGTGGCGCGGCATTCTTATAATGCGCACGTCCAACGCGAAATATTTGCCGCCGAATTGTGCGCCTATGCCCAATTTGTGCGCGGCGTCCAACAGCTGCTTTTCCATTTCAACGTCTCTAAAGGCGTGTCCAAGCTCGTTGCCGTGCGTGGGCAAATTGTCAAGATACTTTGTAGAGGCAAGCTTTACGGTTTTTAGGCAGGCTTCGGCGCTGGTGCCGCCTATCACAAACGCAACGTGGTAGGGCGGGCAGGCGGCAGTTCCCAGGCTCTTTAGCTTTTCGACCAAAAACGGCAGGAGCTTTTCGGGGGTAATTATCGCCTTTGTTTCCTGATACAAATAAGTTTTGTTGGCCGAGCCGCCGCCTTTTGCGACAAACAAAAATTCGTATTTGTCGGAATTTGTGGCGTACAAATCTATTTGGGCGGGCAGGTTGCAGCGGGTGTTAACTTCGTCCCACATATTAAGCGGGGCGTTTTGCGAATAGCGCAAGTTTTCCTGCGTGTAGCAGTCGAAAACGCCCTTCGAGATGAATTCTTCGTCTTCTACGCCCGTGAATACATACTGGCCTTTTTTGCCGATTACGGTTGCCGTTCCCGTGTCTTGGCAGAAGGGCAAAACGCCCTGGGCGGCAATTTCGGCGTTCCTTAGCATTGTAAGGGCAACGCTCTTGTCGTTGTCGGAGGCTTCGGGGTCGTCCAAAATGGCGGCAACCATTTTCAGGTGGGCGGGCCTCAATTTAAACGAAACGTCTTTGAATGCGTTTCTTGCAAGGAAAGTCAGCCCTTTGGGGTCTACCTTCAAAATCTGAAGGGGGCCAATCCTTAGCGTGCTTACATAGTCTTTTGTAAGGAGCCTGTATTTTGTGTTGTCGGGCCCCAAGGGGAACATCTTTTGGTATTTAAATTCTTTTTCTGCCATAATAGTAAATATATCGTTGATAGTTTGCGTTTTGTTTAGTCGCCTATAAAGTCTTTGCCGTACCACTTTTTAAGGACTTCGGGAACCTTTACGGTGCCGTCGTCTTGCACGTTGTTTTCGAGCAGCGCCGCCAAAACTCTGGGAATTGCCAGGCCCGAACCGTTAAGGGTGTGCACAAATTCCGACTTGCCGCCGTTTGCGGGGCGGAATCTAATGCCGGCCCTTCTTGCCTGAAAGTCGGTAAAGCACGAGCAGCTCGAAACTTCAAGCCACTTCTTTTGGCCAGCCGCCCAAACTTCCAAGTCGAACTGCTTTGCGTGGGGGAAACCTATGTCGCCCGTGCAAATGGCCAAAACACGGTAGGGCAAATTGAGCTTTTGCAGAATGCCCTCGGCGTCGCGCCTTAGTTTGTCGAGCTCGTCGAAGCTGGTTTCGGGCTTTACCCATTTTACGAGTTCCACTTTGTCGAACTGGTGAAGCCTGTTTAAGCCCCTAACGTCTTTGCCCCACGAGCCCGCCTCGCGCCTAAAGCACGGGGTGTACGAGCACCTGTATACGGGCAGCTGCGATTCCTCGAAAGTTTCGTCTCTGAAAAAGTTTGTAAGCGGAACTTCGGCGGTGGGCACCATGTAGAAATCGTCCTGATTGTCGTGGTACATTTGGCCTTCCTTGTCGGGAAGCTGCCCCGTTGCCGTTGCGCTTGCGGTGTTTACCATAATCGGGCACATAACCTCTTCGTAGCCGTTGTTTTTTGCCTCTTCCAAAAAGAGAGCCAAAAGCGAGCGAACAAGCCTTGCCATGTCGCCTACATAGAAGGGAAAGCCCGCCCCGGTAACCTTTACCCCGCGGGGGAAGTCAAGCAGCTTGTTGAAGAATTTTAAGTCCCAATGGGGAACCGCGTTTTTGATTGCGTCTATGTCGCCCCAGGTGTAGACGGTAACGTTGTCTTTGTCGCTTTTGCCAACGGGAACGCTGTCGTCGGGCATATTGGGGATTGTAAGCAGCATTGACTTCCACTTTTTTTCGGCTTCGTCGGCTTTTTGCTCTAGGGTCTTTACGTTTGCGGAAACCTCTTTAAGCTTTAAAATTGCCTCCTTAAATTCGGGCGAGCCTTTGGGCAAATGCGCCAAAGCCTTGCTTTCGGCGTTTTGCCGGGCGCGCGCGTTTTCGAATTCGGACAGAATATTGCGTCTAACCTCGTCGAATGCGATGATTGCGTCTAAATCGCAGTCGAATTTTTTAAGCGCAATCTTTTGGCGCAGTTTATCGGGTTGTTCTCTTAAAATTCGTAAGTCTATCATAAATTTATGTCGCAAAATTCAATACGAAACATAGCCCTTACTCAAGAATATTTTTTGCGCCGCTTTTGCGGCGAAAAGATTTGCGCTAGAGCTTGTTCAGGTTTTCGAGCATTTTTGCATATTCTTGCGCCGTAGCAGTATCTGTGTTTTTTGCGTATTCTATTGCAGGCGGCAGGGCGCTTTTAAGATATATTTTGCCGTTTTTATGCGCTTTAATATGCTGTTTGCAAAGCTCTAAAGCGAGTTTGTTGTTGCCCAAAGCGGAGGCGAATTTTGCAACTTCAAAATTAAGCCCAAAATAGGGGTTGTTTGGTGCAGTAAGCGTTTTTGCGGCATTTTCGGCAAAAAGCATTGCGTTTTTGTTGTCGCCCAGCGTTTGCATTAGCTGCGCTATTTTAAAGAGCAAAGCGGTGTTGTCGTTAAGTTTTTTTGCATACGCTATGCCGAGTTTTACGGCGTTTGCCGCATTGCCCGATTTTGCCGCAAGCATATTCATTGCCCTTATTACCGCATACTGGCTGTAAAAGGTGGAATTTCCCCTTTCGATGTCGTTTAGCTGTTCGCCCAACTTGCGCTTAAATGGGGTATACAGCGGGTCGCCCATAAATATGTTTTGCCAGCGCAGTGCAGGCGACGAAAAATACGCGGCTTCGCCCGCCGTTTTGCCCGAGCAAAGAGCCGCCAAATACATATCGAAACGGTGGGTTAGCCCCAAGTAGGGCTCGTATACATTGCCTACGGTACAAGACGCGTTTTTGCCGAGCAAAGTTGCGGCCCACCCGCTTTTTTGCGTCTTTGCCGAAAAGGAAAACAGGTGCATTGCAACCGCGCCTTCGGGCATATAAAAGTCGCCCATGGCAAAGTACCCGCAGGCAACTTCGCTATACCAGCCAAAATACAGGGCAGGGGCGTCGAACCTGTCTGTAAAGCCAAATAGCGGAGTTTCGGGGCTAGCCGATACGTCGAAGCCCAAGTCGGTTAGAATGTCTTGCACTTTCTTTAAATAGCCGCCTTTTTTTATTATGAATTTCGAGTCGTCTACATAGGCGCGCCCCATAAGGCCGTGTTCTTCGGCGTATATGGCGTTTTTTACGGTTTGCAAAGCGCTGCTGTAGCTGCCTGCGCCCAGGCGCGCGGTTCTTACAACTTGGGCGCTTTTATGCAGGTCTTTGCCGTTTTTGCCGAAAAGCGGGTTTTTTGCGATTTTTTTGTAGGGCGGCAAAAACATTGCCGACAAAAGTGAATCGAACGCAGCCTTGTCGGTGTCGAGCTGTTTTGCGGGCGCGCTTTCCTTTACCTTTAAAGGAACGCCCAGGCAGCTTACAAGAAAGTCTATGTCGTGCGAAATTAAAACGGCTTTGCCGCCTACTGTTTGCGAGCGCAGCGCTCCCGCCTTTTCAAGGCCGCCTACAATTTGCGGGTATATTTTGTCGAACTGCTCCCACGAAATTTCTTCGGACAGGGGCATTTGAACCGAAACTATGTTGGATTTTGGGATATTCCTAAGCTCGGCGTAGTTTTCGGCAAGCCCAACCGACCCGCCGTCGGAGGCGTTGCACAATATGTAGACTTTGCCTTTGTCTATTTGGGCAAACAGAAATATTGCCGAAAACAGAAAAAAGCCCAAAAAACACAGGGCGCGCTTTGCCATATTACAGCTCGAATGCGTTTACGATTTCAAAGTAGTACATTTTGTGAAAGTCGTCTTTTGCATACCACAATTCGGGAATGTGGGTGTCGGCAAAATTCTGCTTTTCGAGCATTTGCGAGTACAGCTTTTTGCACTCTAAAACAAGATTTGCCTCTTTGTAGTAGGGGGCGTTGTTTTCGGTAAACTGCGCGGTAAAGCCGCTTGCCGCGGTTTTGTCTATGTCCCTTCCCGAAGTAGAGCCGAACATTTTAAGCTGCGGGCGGTATTTTTCGTCGAAAAACGACAGCGTTGCAAATTCGTTTTCCTCCAAAAATTTAAACGTGTGCCTGTTTGTCCTTACCATTGCAATCGCCACGGGCTTGTTCCACATAAAGCCCAGGCCTCCCCAACTTGCCGTCATGGCGTTAAACGACTTTCTGTCGCCCGCCGATACAAGCATCCAGTCCTTGCCGATTAAATTTACGGGGTTTTTCGAAATTTCTTCGGTTTTTATATTTTTCATAATATTTTATTATTTGCGGGTTTTGTTCGAAAGTAAAGCACGGCAATTTTGCTTGTAAAGTTTTAAATGCACTTATTTTGCCCAAAATTTTCTTGCATAAAAGGGCGTGTTTTTTGAAATTTAGGTATGGCAAATCTAAAGGAAATAACGGCATACGCCGACAAAATCTTAAACATACACTGCACCGCCGACTATCCCAATGCGCTGAACGGGCTTGAGTGCGAAAATTCGGGCAAAGTGTCGAAAATTGCGTGCGCGGTAGACGCCGGGTTGTTCGAGATAAAGCAGGCTGTTAAAATGAAGGCGGATTTGCTTTTTGTCCACCACGGTCTTTTTTGGGACAGGAAAATTCCCTTTACAAAGCTAAACTACGAGTTTGTGAAAACCTTAATCGACGGCAATTTGGCGGTGTATTCGTGCCACCTGCCGCTTGACGCAAACAGGGAATTCGGCAACAACGCCTCCATTGCAAAGCTGCTCGGCCTGAAAATAAAGCGGGCGTGTTTTGAGTGCATGGGTATTGAAATAGGGTATTTGTGCGATTGCGGCAAAAAAAGCAGGGCAACGCTTGTTTCTTCGCTAAAAGAAATGTTCCCAAACACCTTAAAGGCGTTTGAATTCGGCTCTGAAAAACCCAAAAGCGCCGCAATTTGCTCGGGCGGCGCGGGCGATTTTATAGGCGACTTAAAATCTCTTAATTGCGACACCTTTATTACGGGCGAGCTAAAGGAGCATCACTATATCTACGCCAGAGACAACAAAATAAACCTGTATTCGTGCGGGCACTATTGCAGCGAAGTTTTCGGCGTGCAGAATTTGGCCAAAATTTGCGCCGAAAAATTCGGGCTTGAACATAAATTTATAAAGACGGATAATACCATTTAACAATTATGAAAAAGATAGCGGTAATCAACGGTGTAAATCTCGACAGGCTCGGCAAAAGAGAGCCCGAAATTTACGGCAGCCAAACTTTAGACGACATTATAGAGGCGCTGAAAAAATACGCCGCCTCGATAGGTTGCGAGATTTTGGATTTCCAAAGCAACCACGAAGGCGACATTATAGACCATATCGAAGACTATACGGATATGGGCGTTGAATATTGCATAATAAACCCCGGCGCATTTACCCACACAAGCGTGGCGTTAAGAGACGCCATTGCCGGCTCTACAATGAAATTTGTTGAAGTGCATATTTCGAATATCTACAAGCGCGAAGATTTCAGGCACGAATCTTTAACCGCAGCCAAGTGCGTTGCCGTAGTCAGCGGAATGGGGGCGTACGGCTATACGGCGGCCCTGGATTTTATAGCCAGTATCGAGTAGGCAAAAGTGGCCGTTTTGCGGAAAATCCCCGACTTCGAAAAAGAACTGAACGAAAGCCAGCTTCGGGCGGTTTCGTGCGCGCCCGATACCCCCGCCTTGGTGCTTGCGGGGGCGGGCTCGGGCAAAACGCGCACGCTTACATACCGCATTGCCTATTTAATGGCGCAGTATTCGCTAATGCCAAGCTCGCTTTTGCTGCTTACTTTCACAAACAAGGCGGCGCGCGAAATGCTGCAAAGAACCGAAAAAATTACGGGTGTGCCAGCTACGGCCTTTTGGGGCGGAACCTTCCATTCGGTTGCCGCGCGTTTTTTAAGGATAGAGGGCCAAAAATTGGGGCTAGACCCCTCCTTTTCGATTGCCGACGCCGAAGATTCCGAAAAGATTTTAAAGGCCGCGGTTGAAAGCGAGTTTCCGAGATTTTTTGCCGACAAGCGCAACCCCAAAACAAAGCTTTTAAAGGAGATTATAAGCTACAGCGCAAACACTCTTAAAAGCTACGGCGAAGCCATGTACGACAAATTCAGCTGGCTGGAGTGCCCGCCCGACGATATCGCCAAAATAGCGGCCGCCTACGAAGGCGCAAAGCTTAAAAACAACGTTCTGGATTTCGACGATTTGCTGATTTTCTTTTTGCGCGCATTAAATTCGAACGGCGAACTTGCCGAAAAATATTCCAATAGATTTTGCAACGTTTTGGTCGACGAATATCAGGACACAAACCTTTTGCAGTCGGAAATTCTCGACAGGCTTTCGGGGCAAAAGCGCATAAGCGCGGTGGGCGACGACGCCCAGTGCATATACACCTGGCGCGGCGCGAACATAGAAAACATATTGTCGTTTAAGGAGCGCTACGAAAACGCAAAGGTGTTCAAGATAGAGGACAACTACCGAAGCACGCCCGAAATTTTGGCCTTTGCAAACGACGTTTTAAGGGCAATGCCGCAGTTCGGCGTATACGAAAAACAGCTTAGCCCCGTAAGGGAGCGTTTGGGCAAGCCGCACATAATAAGGGCTATGGACGCCAGGGGGCAGGCGCTTGCAGTTGCCGACAAAATAAGGGATTTAACGTATGGGGCAAATGCCCCGTGCAAGTTTTCCGACATTGCAATTTTGTATAGGGCGCACAGGCACGCGTTGGAAATGCAGCTTGTAATGCAGCGCGACGCGATTCCCTTTGTGATTACAAGCGGCCTTAAGTTTTTTGAATATGCGCACATTAAAGACGCAGTTTCGCTTTTAAGGTTTGCCTGCAACCCCAAAGACTTTATTTCGTTTTCGCGCTTTATGAGGTTTCTCGACGGGGTAGGGCCAAAAAGCGCGCAAAAGATTTTCGACAAAGCCGCCCTTTACGCCGAAAAAAATTCGGTACCCTTCGCCGAGGCAATGCTTGCCGACGCGGTTGTTGCAAGCGTGCCAAAAAAGGCAAAAGACAGCTTCGTTCAAATAGCCGAAAGCGTGTTTAAAATATATTCGGCAATACGCGCTTTCGACGGCAAAAAAGACGGGTTTCCCAAAAAGGCCGTACAAGGCGACCTTTTTGAAAGCGCAGCTTCCCCGAAGGGCGACGACTATTCCGACATAAAAATGGCGCAGATTATAAAAATGGCATGCCCTGAATGGTATGTTCAAGCCATGAAAAGCGAGTACGAAAATTGGGACGAAAGGGTGGACGATTTCGACACCCTTGCCGAATA
Source organism: uncultured Opitutales bacterium (assembly GCA_934660865.1). GTDB lineage: Bacteria > Verrucomicrobiota > Verrucomicrobiia > Opitutales > Intestinicryptomonadaceae > CAKUIA01. The sequence goes on along the minus strand of CAKUIA010000013.1, from coordinate 14,848 downwards.
TGCAAGCCGCTTTAACAGCGTTTCGGGCTTTTTGGAAAGCGCGTCGCTTGAAATTTCGGAGGCCGAAAACGGTTCGCAGCAAAGGCCCGACTGCGTTAGAATGATGACCATACACCAGGCAAAGGGGCTTGAATTTAAGGCGGTTTTCATAATAGGGGTTTGCGACGGGCTTTTCCCTTTGCAGCGCTGCATAGAAGACGGCGACATCGACGAAGAGCGCAGGCTTTTTTACGTTGCCTGCACAAGGGCTATGGACTTGCTGTATATTGCGTATCCCCGCACGGTAATGAAAAACGGGGCATACGATATGTGCGAGCCCAGCCGCTTTATAGAGTGTGTGGACAAAAACTTATACACTACAAACTACTAGTTTTTTTTGCGCGGTCTTTGGTGCTTTACAAAAGCAAAAAATTTTGTTTTCATAGGCGCAAATTAACTTTAATTTACAAGACAAGAAAGCAAATATGCCAGTTTTAAGCACACTATCGGTAAGGTTGCAAAACCACCCCAAAAGGGTTGTGTTCCCCGAAGGCAACGACATTCGCATAATAAAAGCGGCGCGCCAGTTTGCAACGCGCAAGTTGGGCGTTCCAATTCTGTTGGGCGACAAATCCGAAATATCGGCCTTGGCCGCCGCCAACGACGTAAGAATGGACGGCATTGGCGTTATAGACCCCATAAAGTCGGACGATTACCCCGAAATTTTAAAGGCTTTCGACGGCATACGCCGCTTTAAAAAACTTGGCGATACCGACTCGGCCGAAATGCTGGCAAACCACAATTACTACGCGACAATGATGCTTTTAACCTCGAGAGCCGACGCAATGGTTTCGGGGGCGACTTTGGCGTCGTCGAGCGCGCTAAGGCCAATGCTTCAGCTAATACCCATGCAGAAAAACGTTAAAAGCGTTTCCTCGATAATAATTTTAGACACCAAAAACCCCGAATTCGGAACCGAGGGGTGTCTGTTTATGTCGGACTGCGGCGTTATACCCGAGCCTACCCAAGACCAGCTTTGCGACATTGCATATACAACCGCAAATTTGGCAAAGCACATAACAAACAAGGCGCCGAAAGTGGCGTTCTTAAGCTATTCTTCGAAGTCGGCAACATCAAGAAACCCGAATGTTATAAAGATGAAGGCCGCGGCCGGCCTGTTGCACGAAAGGGTTGTGCGCGAAAATCTCGATTTTGAAGTGGACGGCGAATTGCAGATAGACGTTGCCCTAAGCAAAAACTACGCGCAGTTTAAGGGGGTAAATTCTTCGGTTGCAGGTTCTGCAAACGTATTGATTTTCCCCGACCTAAACGCGGGCAACCTGGCCGTTAGAATGAGTATTCTTACCAATCCGCAAATGAGCTACTACGGGCAAATCCTTACGGGTTTGCAAAAGCCCGCCGCCGAAATTTCGAGAAGCGCAACCGTAAACGACATATACGGCACGGCGGTTATAGTTGCCGCCCAGGCGGTAGACCGTAAATATCTATTCCCCGACGAATAAATGTATTTGTTTGCAGCTTTGTTTTTATGCGCCGCAGGTAAAATTGCGGCGCATTTTTTTGTTTTTTAAAGTGTAAAATTTGCGGCAAATAGAATGCAAAAAAAGGTCTTTGAAAATCATTTCCAAAGACCTTTTCTTTTAATGTTTTTTGTATTACAAACCCTTGTCGATTTTTGGCAAAGCACATAACAAACAAGGCGCCGAAAGTGGCGTTTTTAAGCTATTCTTCGAAGTCGGCAACATCAAGAAACCCGAATGTTATAAAGATGAAGGCCGCGGCCGGCCTGTTGCACGAAAGGGTTGTGCGCGAAAATCTCGATTTTGAAGTGGACGGCGAATTGCAGATAGACGTTGCCCTAAGCAAAAACTACGCGCAGTTTAAGGGGGTAAATTCTTCGGTTGCAGGTTCTGCAAACGTATTGATTTTCCCCGACCTAAACGCGGGCAACCTGGCCGTTAGAATGAGTATTCTTACCAATCCGCAAATGAGCTACTACGGGCAAATCCTTACGGGTTTGCAAAAGCCCGCCGCCGAAATTTCGAGAAGCGCAACCGTAAACGACATATACGGCACGGCGGTTATAGTTGCCGCCCAGGCGGTAGACCGTAAATATCTATTCCCCGACGAATAAATGTATTTGTTTGCAGCTTTGTTTTTATGCGCCGCAGGTAAAATTGCGGCGCATTTTTTTGTTTTTTAAAGTGTAAAATTTGCGGCAAATAGAATGCAAAAAAAGGTCTTTGAAAATCATTTCCAAAGACCTTTTCTTTTAATGTTTTTTGTATTACAAACCCTTGTCGATTTTATTCAATGCAAAGGCGTAGGCTCCAATGCCGACAGCCTCGCTAGTGCCCAGCCTCGAAACGCCAATGCCTATGCGCTTTAGGGGGTCGTACGAGATTTTCCTGTCGCTTCCGTATACCGAAATTTCCTTCTCTTCGCCCTTTAGGAATTGGGCGAATTGCGCGGGGTCTTCCAGATTGAAAGCTACTTGGGCAAGCCTTGCAAAGTCTTTGCCGTCGTAGTTTTTAATTGTGCCGTTCATTTCCCTTATAACGGCCGGCATAAACAGCTTGTGCCCGTACGAAAGCCCGCCGCCTATAACGATAAGGGGGTCTAGCAATGTGGCTACCGTAGAAAGCGCGTCGCCTATAACCGTGCCCATTTCGTTGTAGGCGTCTATGGCCGCCTGCTTGTTGCCCTCCATTTTGCCGAGGGCTATGTCTTCGATTTGCTTGGGGCTAAGGGCTTTGTAGTCGCTTAAATTTGCGCGCTTTGCATACGCCTTTTGCACGGCTCTAATACATGCGCCTTCCTCTGCAAAACAGTCGCTACGAACGCGGTTTCTTAAAAGCCAAACTTCGCCGGCGTTTGAATTGTCGCCTATGTAAAGCTCGCCGTTGGCAACCAAACCGCCGCCAAAGCCCGTGCCCAAAGTTATGCCGAAAAGCTTTGTGTAGCGCTTGCTGCTTTTTGCCTGTTCCAAAGCCTTGTTTACCTGCGGCAGCAGGCCCGCAATGGCTTCGCCGTATACAAATAAGTCGCCGTCGTTGTTTATAAATACGGGAACTTTAAATTCGTCTTTAAGAACGTCGGCAAGGGCTACGCCGCCTGCAAATGCCGGCAAATTGCCCACGTTGTAGATTATGCCGCGCGGGTAGTCGGCGGGGCCGGGGAACGCAAAGCTTATTGCCGATGGCTGAACGCCCAAATTGTTTATTAGGGTTCTAAAGCCCTGTTTCATTGCGGCAATGCTCTTGTCGAGGTTTTTCGGCTCGGCGGGCAGCCTTACCGATTCGCCTATTTTTTTGCCGCCTTGCATTGCAACAAACACAAAGTTTGTGCCGCCTGCGTCGAGTGTAAGAACAACTCTTTTGTCGTTTTCGTAATTCATATTTAAGGGATTTGTTTTTTATAAAAAACTATTCGGCTTTTTTGTCGCTTACAAACAGCGACAAAAGCAAGATGTATACCATTGCCGCAAAGGGAACAACAAAGCCTATAAGGTTGCTTTTTGTAACGTCGGCAACAATGCCCATTGCCGGCGGCAAAATGGCCGCGCCTACAATGGCCGTTACCATAAGCCCCGAAAGCTCGTTAGCCTTGCTGGGCATTTTGTCGATGGCCATGGAGAATATAAGCGGGAACATATTTGCATAGCCCAAAGCTATAACGAACAATGCCACCGTTGTAAGGATTTTGCTTTCGGGCAAAAGCATTGCAAAGCCCGCCAGCGAAACGGCTGCGCTTATTATCAAAAACGTTTTGGGCTTTATTGCGCGCAAAATTGCGGCTCCCACCAGACGGGCTGCCATAATTGCAAGGAAAAAGTATGTTACATACTGGGTTGCCAAGTCGCTTGCAACGCCGAATTTCGAGGTAAAGTAGATGGGCATGCCGTTTGATATGCAGTTTTCGGCGCCGACATATACGAATATGCCCGCAACCATTGCCAAAACATAGGGGTTTGCCAAAAGAGAGAGGCATGACCCTACTGTAACCGTGCTTTCGCTTTTAGTTTCCTTAATCTTTAGCTTGAATACCGCAAGCATGGTTGCCGCAAAGCCTATTGCGAAAATGGTGAATACCAAGTCCCATTCAAAGGTGCTTTTTGCGGCTTCGGCCTCGGCCGAGCCCGTGGCTTTTGCACCCGCCAACAGAGCCAAAACGGAGAATACCACGGGAGCCGTGTTAGAGCCTATTGCCTTTATAAACTGCCCCAGCGAAAGGTTGCTCGAATAGTTGCCCTCTTCGGAAACGTCGCGCATAATGGGGTTGCCCGCAACCTGCAAAATTGCGGCCCCGGCTCCCAAAAGCAAAACGGCGGTAAGGAACACCGCGTAGCTGTGAACGCCCAATATCAGAACCAAAATAACGCCTATAAACGCAAGCAAAAGGCCTATAAGCAAAGTGTTTTTCTTGCTGATCTTGTTTTGGATAATGCCCATAGGCACCGAAAGTAGCCCGAACATTATAAAGCCCATAAAGGAAACGAGCTGGGCTTCGAAATTTGTAAGGCTAAAGGTGTCTTTTGCTTTTCCTACAAATGTGGCAACGGCATCGCCGAAGCCCATACACAGGAACGCCAAAAAGATAGGGAATGTTTTTAGTTTCATTATATGATGGTTCTTTTATTGTTGTTGATGTTAAAAGTTGCAGATAATTTTCCGATAACTTTAGTTTATGCGGCGGTTTTTTCAAGCCTTAATAAACAAATTATTTATTTGACTTATGAAGTGTCTTGTTAAGATTATTTGCCTTATTTGACACAATGAAAGCCATAGTATATCCGCCGTACAAAAATCAGGCAAAAAAGGAGCTTACCGAAACGCAAAAGGAGATTTTGCGCCTTAAAAAAGAACGCAACGCCGTAATTTTGGCGCACAACTACGTTTCGGGCGAAATTCAGGACGTAGCCGACTATGTCGGCGATTCTTTGGGGTTGTCGAGAGCCGCAAAAAAGGCCAACGCCGATGTCATAGCATTTGCGGGCGTAGATTTTATGGCCGAAACCGCAAAAATTTTAAACCCCGAAAAAACGGTTGTTCTGCCCGACAAAGCGGCGGGCTGCTCGCTGGAGGAGCTGTGCGACCCTATAGAATTGGCGATGCTTAAAAAAGAGCACCCCGACGCCATTGTAATGTCGTATATAAACTGCTCGGCCGAAGTGAAATGCCTAAGCGACATAATTTGCACAAGCGGCAACGCGCTGGATTTGGTAAAAAAGATAGACAAAAACCAGAAGATTATTTTTTGCCCCGACCAGCATTTGGGCTCGTGGATTATAGAGCAGACGGGCAGGGATATGATTTTGTGGAACGGCTATTGCTGGGCGCACGTTCAGTACAAGCCCGAAGAGCTTTTGGAGACGAAAAGGGCGTTCGACAATGCCCCGATTATCTGCCACCCCGAGTGCCCGAAGGCTGTAAGAGACGTGGCCGACTGCGTTTGCAGCACCGAAAAGATGATTGCTTTTTGCAGGGAAAACAAGTCCGACAAATTCATAATTGCAACGGTTGTGGAAATGATACACCGCCTGCAAAAGGAAGTTCCCGACAAAACCTTTATTGCGGCTCCATCGTCGGGCAAGCTTTGCCAACAGTGCCGCAATATGGTGCGCAATACTCCCGAAAAGCTGCTGGAATGCCTTAAAAACCTGGAGCCTAGAATAGAGCTTTCGCCCGAAGTTATAGAAAAGGCGCGCAAGCCAATCGAAAAAATGCTTGAAATGTCGAAATAAAAGCGGCTTTGTCGGAAAACAAAAAAAAGAGAGGATATGGAAACCTCTCTTTTTTTGTTGCGGTTTTTCTATAATATATAAAAAAGGCTTTTGCTATTTGCCGCTTTTTTCGGCCGCCTGTTTTGCCTTTTGGGCCGCTGCGGCCTTTTCGCGCTTTTCAACGTTGGCCGCGCTTTCGGGGGCGTCGTCGTAAATCGAAAACTTTTTCCAGGCGTCGGGGTTTTCAACAACAATGTCGGCAAAGGGATTGTCTTTGTCTACCTGCTCTACCTTTGCGGGCTTTTTAACCGTTTCGGCCTTTTTGGCTTCGGCTTTTGTGTTTGCAGCCTCGGCTTTTTTAGGCGCTTCTACAACAATATGCTCGAAAGGATTTTCCTCTTTTGCCTTTTTTTCGGCCTCTTTTGCCTTGTATACGTCGCGTCCAGAGGGGTGGTCTTCGGGGGGGAAGCCCTCAAGGCACATGTCTACCGCCTCTTTTATTTTTGTTTCGCTTAGGTTGTATGCCGTTATGCTTTCGGTAGACAAGCCGCGCCATTGCCATTCCTGGTTGGGTTTAAACGCCGCCTGAATTTCGAGTGTAGACGACGCCTGCGGTGTTGTAGAATGTGCGTTTTCGTCGAATTCAAGCGATTCGCCCCATACGGGGGTAAAGATTACCTCGGCCGCGGAAATGTCGTTTACGCAAACCATACCGCGTTCCGACAACACCTCTATTATATATTCAACCATTTTGCCGTTTAGGGCTTTTCCCCTGTCGGCGGTGTTGCGCATAAAAGCGTAGTCCTGATTTTTAGGCGACTGCACGTAAAAGCTTTTTTTGCCTTTAAAGGCGGCGCCTTCCTTTACAACCAAAGAGCTGTGGCAGCCGCATACAAACAACAGGCAAAGTGCCTGCAAAATAATAGAAAAACATTTATTCATATGCCTTTTACACTACTTTAAAACAAAAGCCGCTTTCAACAAAATTTTTCGGGTTTTAACTAATTTTGCGGGGCGTTGTTGACAATTTTTTAAATTCTGTCAGCCTAAAAGGCACAAAGTTTTTACGATATGAACTACAAATATTCTTTTATAGGCGCGGGCAAAATGGCGTCCGCAATAGTAAAGGGGCTTATAGCAAAGGGCGTTAGCCCGTCAGAAATCTGCTGCATTTGCGGCTCCGACGATACGGGCAAAATCCTGTCGCAGGCAACGGGCATTGCGCTGCTTGGCGAAGGCGAATTTTTTGCAAACAAGTTCGACGTTTTGGCGTTGGCGTGCAAACCGCAGCAGCTTGCGGGCATTTCGAAGTTGGCCGAAAATGCCTCTCCCGAAATTCTGGTTTCGATTTTGGCTGGAACTTGCATAGAAAAGCTTTCGGCAAAATTCCCGAAAGCCGGCAATATTGTAAGGGCAATGCCCAATATGGCGGCCCAAATAGGCTTGGGCATAACCTGCTATGCAAGTAAAAACCCGCTAAGCGACGCGCAAAGGCAAAAGGTAGAGGGCATTTTTGCCGCCATGGGGCGCTACATCCCCGTAGAGGAAACGCAGCTAGACGCCGTAACCGCGCTTTCGGGCAGCGGGCCGGGCTATATCTTCGAAATAGCCGACGCCATGATACAGGGCGCAATAAAAATAGGCTTTAACGAAAAAGAGGCAAAGGAACTGACCTACCAAACATTGATAGGTTCGGCGGCTTTGCTCGAGAAAAGCGAATTGTCGGCGGCCGAGCTTAGAAACGCGGTTTCAAGCCCCGGAGGCACGACTTTGGCCGGCTTAAAGGTTTTGGCAGACTACAATATACGCGAGGCTGTCGAAAAATGCCTTGTTGCCGCCAAAAACCGTTCCACCGAGCTTTCCAAGCTATAGGAATGCGAAAAAGGGCGTATTTTTGCGCGCATGCGGCCAAAGCTTTTGCAGCAGTGTTTAACTTTGTGCCGCATATATGCGAAAATATGCTTGACGCGCACCTTTTACAATGCTTTACTACAAGCACTTTTAAGACATAACTTTTACACAGGCTAAAATGAAAAAATTCATACTTATTCCCCTCTCTTTTGCGGCGCTACTATTTTCGGCGTGTTCCACATACTACGGCGAAGATGTTGCAGTAAATTCCAATCCCCAGGGCGCCGAAGTTTTTGTAAACGGCGAAAAGGTGGGGACTACTCCCTGCACAACAAGGCTTATAAGCGACTCTACCTACACTATAAAACTCCAGAAAGAGGGCTATTTGGCCGAAACATTCACGCTTTCTCCCACGGCGGAAAATCCGTATATAAAATTCGGTCCTTTGGTAGACACTGGCTTTTACAAGAAGCTTCTTCCTGCCGACGTAAACGCGCAGCTTAAGCCCGAATATTTGCCCGCATACCCAGGCAAAGATTCTTTCGGCGACTTTACCTACAACTTTATGAAGCTAGACGCCCTCCGCAAAGCGGGCAGAATTTCGAAGGAAGAATACGACTACCAATTAAAGGTAATGACCGAGTTTTATTCGAAAAAATCCAAATAGTCTAAAACGATTTCAATAAAACTTCGAAAGCTTTGGCTTTCGAAGTTTTTTTATGCCCAAATTTTTCGATAAATATTGCAAACTTTTTTGCGGTATGTAGCGTTGTTTAAATGATACGGTTTTTTGCATACGATATTGTCTGTTTGATTGGCGGCCTAATTTACGCATATTTTCATGGCGGCGTTGCGGTTGCGGTAAGCGTTTTGGCCATTGTTTTGCTTGAAATTAGCATATCGTTCGACAATGCGGTGGTAAACGCCGTAAAGCTTTCGAAAATGTCAAAGGCTTGGCGCAGGCGTTTCCTTACATGGGGCATTTTAATTGCGGTGTTCGGAATGAGATTTTTGTTCCCCGTTTTGCTGGTTGCCGTTTTCGCCGAAATTTCGATGGGATCGGTTATAGATTTGGCTTTGCACAACCCCGACGAATATTCCGCGCACCTGTCGGCGTGCCACTACGCCATTGCGTCTTTCGGCTCTATGTTTTTGCTTATGCTTTTTTTGGGCTTTATGTTCGAAAAGGGCAAGGCACACTGGCTTAAAATGCCGGAGCTTGTGCTTGAAAAAATCGGCAAAATACCGTTTTCGAAGGAAATTTGCGGCTTTTTGCTTTTGGGGCTTTTGCAGGTGTTCTTGCAGCCCGAACAAAGGCTTGTTTCCATTTTGTCGGGCACGGTGGGCATTTTGCTGCACTTTGCAATAGAGGCGGTCGCCTCGTTTTTCGACAAAAGGGCGAATATGGCAAAGAATGCGGCGTATGCGGGCCTGGTGTCGTTTTTATATTTGGAGCTTATAGACGCATCGTTTTCGCTGGACGGCGTGTTGGGGGCCTTTGCGCTGTCGAAAGACGTTATAATAATAACCATAGGTTTGGCCGTGGGCGCAATGTTTGTAAGGTCGCTAACGGTGGTGCTTGTCGAGCACAAAACTCTCGACAAATTCCCGTATCTGCAAAACGGCGCATATTGGGCCGTGGGCGCGCTTTCGTTCATAATGCTGTATTCGGCCTTTGCCGAGGTTTCCGACGATTTGGCGGCCGTTATAAGCGTTGTGTTCATTGCCTCCTCTCTGGTTTCGTCGCTTATGCAGAACAGGAAAATTAGCCTTAATTTGCGCAACATAAAAATAGGCAAGTTCAGGCGTTTTAGGATTTTTAAGTAATAGGATTTTGCCGAAATTTTATATTCTGCAACCGCGCAAAAAAAGCCCGACAATTTTTGGGAGTTGTCGGGCTTTTTTGTTTTTTGTTGCGTTGCAAGCTACTTTTTTATTTTTGCTATAATTGCCCTTGCAATGTTGTCGAAAAGGGCTTGGCTGTTTTCGCTTTGCGTGTTCTCGCCGAAGTTTTGCAGCGATTTGTCTATCGGTATTTCGGCCAAAACTTCGCTTTTAAGCTCGGCAGCCACTTTCTGCGCGGTAGACGACTGCCCGAAAATGTAGTTTTTAGAGCCGTCCGGCATTTCGAGATACGCCATATTTTCGACAACGCCCAAAATAGGGATGTCAGTTTTTGTGAAGATTTCGCTGCCTCTAAGCGCGGTAATCGACGCCAATTCGTTGGGGGTTGTTACAACCACAGCCCCGTCTATCTTCATAAGCTGAACCGCGCTTAGCACGGCGTCGCCCGTTCCCGGGGGAAGGTCTAAAACCATTGCGTCGGCCTTGCCCCAGTCGACGTCGTTTACAAACTGTTTCAGCGCGCTCATAACCATGGGCCCGCGCCAAATAAGGGCTTGGTTGTCGTCCACCAAAAGCCCCATCGAAACCATTTTTATGCCGTTTGTAAGTTTCGGCAAAATCTTGCCGGAATCGGAGCACATTAAACGGCTTTTTTCGCCCGCCAAAAGCGACGCGCTTGGCCCGTATAAATCGCAGTCCATCAGGGCAACGTTGCCGCTGCCGAAAATTCTTGCAAAGGCCCTTGCCAAATTTATGGCAACCGTGCTTTTGCCTACGCCGCCTTTGCCCGAGGCCACGGCAATCTTTATTTTAACGTCTTTTAAAACGTCGTCTTTGTTTTGCGGCATTGCCTGCGCGTCGGGGTTTTCGGCCAGAAGCGAAACGGATATTTTTGCCGACGGGTATTTTTGCGACAAAACGGCTTTGATTTTTTCCACCGTCTTTTCGCCCTCGGCGGTGTTTTTGCCCACAAAAATTCTGGCGTCTATCTCGTTGTTTTCGCACTTTAAATATTTCAACATTCCAAGCGAGATAATGTCGCGGTCGAAATTCGAATATTTTACGGCCTTTAGCGTGGATATAATTTCGTCTTTGTTCATAAATTTTCTTTGGGTCTACAAAAAATGCGGCGTAAAAAACTTTAGCCGCATTTTAGTGTTTAAAACTGCGCTTTTGCTATTTTATGTTTATTAAAATAAAGCTGTTTGCCTGTTGCCCGTACATGCCCGAAGCGGGGTTGTCGGCAACCGCCTGCAGGGTTTTCTTTGCGGCGTCTTTGTTGCCGTCGGCAAATTCCATTACGCCCAATTCGTATTGCGCCTGAATTTTAAACGCTTCGTTTACCTGCGCGTTCTGCACAATGTCTGCAAGGGCTTTTTTGCCTTCGGCCTTGTTGCCCAACGCGATTTCGCTAAATGCTACGCCTAGGGCCGCCCTTCCCAAAAGGGGGTTGCCTTTTAAGCCTTTTTCCGCCTTGGCGTAAAAGCTTTTTGCTTCGGCAAATTTTGCTTTTTTAAAGAGGTCGTCGCCGCTTTGCAATGCTGCAACAGCCCCGAGCGTTCCGCCGTTGTTTAGGGCAAATTCTTCAAGCGATTTGGCGTCTGAACAGGCGTTGTATGCGGTCTGCTCGGCAATCATTGCCTGGTGCGAAACAAGCTTGTAGGCATTTACGCCAATTATAAGCACAAAAGACACTACAACAGCCAAAATGACCGATTTTTTGTTTTCGCGCCACCAAAGCCAAACCCTGTCGTCGAAGTCAAGATTTTCAAAGTCTGCGTCGGCTATAACCGTTTTGCGCTCGTCGGCGCTCTTTACGTTGTTCGGGTCGGGAACTTTTACTCCTTCCAATCCGAATACGTCGGAATCGGGAGAAATCGGTTTGTACTTCGATTGGTGCGGGCCTCTAAATTTATTCAAATCGCTCATCTTATATCTGTTAAAATTTGTAATGTTAAAGCTTTTAGTCTGTAAAAACGCCGCTTTTATATCAAGCTTTTTCTTTTTAAAAATACTTGCAATATGCGTAAAATTTTTATTATGGTAAATCGATATTATGAATAATCTAGCGAATAAAATTTTACAACAGGCTGCAAACGAAGCACGCGGTTTGGCTATAGACGCCGTCGCGGCGGTAAATTCTGGGCACTTGGGCTTGCCTTTGGGCTGCGCCGAAATAGGTGCCGTTTTGTTTTCGCAAATAATGGATTTTAACCCGAAAGACTCCAGATGGCTTGGCCGCGACAGGTTTATATTAAGCGCCGGCCACGGCAGTATGTTTCTATACGAATGGCTCTGCATATGCGGATACGACGTATCGGTTGAGGATTTAAGCAAGTTCCGCCACATGGGTTCTAAAACCCCCGGGCACCCCGAATTCGGCGAAACCGACGGTGTGGAAACCACAACGGGCCCGTTGGGGCAGGGTGTTGCAAACGCAGTGGGCTTTGCAATGTCGGCAAAAATGGCGGCCGCAAAATGGAGCAAAGAGCTTTTCAACCACACAATTTTCTGCCTGGCAGGCGACGGCTGCTTCCAGGAAGGCATTAGCGCCGAAGCCTGTTCGTTGGCGGGGCATTTAAAGCTCGACAATTTGGTTCTTATATACGACTCGAACGCAATCACGCTAGACGCCCCCGCAAGCAAGACGATTAGCGACAACGCAAAAATGCGTTTCGAATCGTACGGATTTTCGGTATACGAAGTAGACGGTCACAATTTGGACGCTTTAAGCGAGGTTTTGGCGGCAGCAAAGGCCGAGCGCAACGGCAAACCCAAGATTGTTATTGCCCACACTAAAATCGCAAAGGGCATTGCCGAAGTCGAAGGCACATCTAAAGGCCACGGCGAAGGCGGCGCAAAGTTTGCGGCGGAATCCAAAAAGGCGTTGGGGCTTCCCGAACAGGCCTTTTATCTTTCCGACGAAGTTAGGGAATATTTCGAAAAACTGAACGAAAAGCGTATCGAAAAATACGACGCCTGGAACAAGAAGTTCGAAGACTGGGCGCTGGCAAATCCCGACAAAGCGGCGCAGATAGACGATTGCCTTACAAAAAAATCGTTGCAAAGTGCCGAAGAAATAATGAAGGCCGTTCCCGAATTTGCCGCCGACGACAAGAGCGCTTCGCGCATAAGCGGCGGTGTTGTACTAAACAAAATCGCGGCGCTTTCGCAGACTATTGTTACGGGCTCGGCAGACTTGTTCGGCTCTACAAAGAACTACATTAAAGACGGCGGCGACTTTTCTAGCGAAAACTACGCTGGCCGCAATATTTGGTTCGGCATTAGGGAACACGCGATGGGCGGTATTATGAACGGCATTGCCTACGACGGTTTCTTTATGCCGTCGGGTGCAACATTCCTTACTTTTGCGGGCTATATGATGGGCTCTATCCGCATAGCGGCCTTGGCAAAGCTTCCCGTTCAATACATATTTACGCACGACTCAATCGGCGTAGGTTTCGACGGCCCAACACACCAGCCTGTAGAAACGGTTGCAATGCTGCGCGCAATTCCCAATTTGCAGGTAATACGCCCCGCCGACAGCGAAGAAACGGCCGCGGCCTTTGCGCAGGCATACGCTTCCAAAAAGCCTACAGCCCTTATCTTGTCGCGCCAAAACCTGCCTTTAATTAAAAGCGTTTCGTCACAATATAAGCGCGAAGGTTTGCTTAAGGGCGCATACGTAATTAAGGAAGAAACGACAGATTTGGAACGCATTTTAATTGCAACCGGTTCGGAAGTTTCGTTGGCATTGGCTGCGGCCGAAAAATTGGGCGCCGGCACAAGGGTTGTTTCAATGCCCTGCATGTCGCTGTTCGAAGCGCAAAGCCAAGAGTACAAAGACTCGGTGTTGCCCGAATGTGCAGACGTTATCTCGATAGAAGCGGGGTCCAGCTTGCCGTGGTACAAATATGCCAACCGTTGCATTGCAACCGACAGCTTCGGCTTTTCGGCAAACGGTTCGGAGTTGTTCGACCACTTCGGCTTTACGGTAGACAAAGTTGTGGCCTTTGCAAAGGCCTAGTCAATATACCGCATAAAATCTTTTTACGGGTTTAAGGCTTTGCGCTTTAAGCCCGTTTTTTTGCAAATAAAAATGCGATTAGGCTGTTTTTTCTTTGCCGAAATTTTTTCTTGAAAATTTTTCCAATCGCTATTTTTATATACTACCAATTTAATAAAGATTAACTGCAAAGCTTTATGAATAGCGATACTTTAGAGATTGTAGAATATAAAGACGAATACAAAGATTTTTTTGTATCGCTAAATCGCGCATGGATTACCCGCTATTTTAAAATAGAAAGTGTAGACGAAAAAGTTTTCGAAAATCCCAAAGCCGAAATAGTGGAAAAGGGCGGGTATATATTTTTTGCCCTCGTAAACGGCGTTGTTGCGGGCACGGTTTCGCTTTTAAAAATAAACACGGCAGAATACGCCTACGAAATGGCGAAACTTGCGGTAGACGAAAAGTATCTAGGCATGGGGCTTGGCAGAAAGCTGTGCGAAGCTGCAATAGAAAAGGCAAAAACACTTTCGCCTAAAAAAATATATTTGGAAAGCAACACCAAGCTAAAACCCGCAATTTCACTGTATCGCAAACTTGGCTTTGTCGAAATTAAAGGCATAAAGCCGATGTTCGACAGGGTGGATATTCAAATGCAGCTGTAAATTTTGTTTGCGCAAAAAAAGTAAATATTTTGCGCAAAATTTTCCGAAAAACAGTTGTTTTGAGTAGTATTTATGCGCATTTGCGGGTGTTGTGTGCGCGGTTGCCGCGCATAAAATTTGCGGATAAATACTTCGTCTAAAAACAAAAAACACCCGAAATTTTTTTTAAATGCGTATTTAAAAAAGTTTTATTGCTGGCTTACAAACCGCATAAATGCTTGGTTTTGGGCGAATTTGTTTTGCCCGACATTTTGTTTTTTTTCGCTCCTCTAAATGTTGTAAAAACGAAAAAGAAAATGCTTTTTTTTATGCAAGTTTTGCGCCTTGCAAACCGCAAATGCCGCATATTTACTGGCATTTAGGCAATTTTTTTGTGTTTTTATGCGCGCAAAATTTTAAAAAGAAAGTATTTTTTTAGGGAATTTTCCGCGAAAAATAGTTCGTTTTTTGCAAAAAATAAAAAAATAGAAGCCTTTTTTGGTGCAAAAAAGGGTGTTGCTTTTTAAAAAAATTCTCAAAAAATCTTCATAAAAGTGATAGTAAGTATAGTCGAAATGGTGCTTGGTGATACTAAATGCCAAGAAAATCAAAATTTTTTTGATATCCGTTTTATGGCGAAATTTTGTTCGTTTTCAAGTAGATGCAATTTTAGGGCAAAAAATTTTTAAAGAAATCTTAAAAAATTTTTCTTTTTCCCTAAAAAAAGGCTTGCAAAATAAAATGCAAATGGCAGTATGGGAGGTCTTTTCAACATTGAGC
>CAKUIA010000012.1 GCA_934660865.1 uncultured Opitutales bacterium | reverse complement strand
ACTGGGCATTGTAAGAGATTTTTTCTCTTCTTTGCCCTCCTTTTTTTTATCCATTCCACTATCTTTGACGATGAGCGCTTTATTTGTCGAGCGTTATGGCGTCGGGCAAAGACAGTTTTGCCTTTCCGTTTTCTATATCTACCCTAATTTTGCCGTTGGGGGTTGGATATACTATTGTGGCATTGTCGATAAACGTTGCGGGCTTAAAGCTTACGCTTTTCCAGCCTGCCGATGTTTGGCGTACGCCGCCGATAATTCTCGGCAGCATAAATGCGGGGTGCGCCGTCCATGCGTGCGAGCGCGAGCTGGAAGTTATGGGATAGCCTTCAAAAGTTCCGCCGTATTCGGCCATAATGTCCCAGTTTCGCATATAAAAGTCGTAAATGTCTTTGGCGTATTTGCCCTGTTCGTCGAGCACCTGCAAAAGGTATATAACCCAAAACGAAGAGGGCACGGGTTTGTCGCGCTTTGCGTTGTATTCCCTTACGGGAGTTTTTTCTCTTACAAAGGGAAGCAGAATTTCGTTTAAGGCCTTTTCGAAGTTAAAGCCGTTTATGTTGCACATTTTTGCCAATGTTTGCGCGTGTATGCCGCATTTTTTGTTGAGGGTTTTATCGGGCAAAATGCCGTCGTGTATTAAGCCGTTTTGGCCCAGTAAATTTAAAATAATTGCAGTTTCGTGTTTTAGGGCGCGTTCGGCAAACATTTTGGCGTCGTCTTTAAAGCCGTTTTCCTCGCAAAGCTGCTGCATTTTTTGCATTGTGTATAAATAAAGCAAATTATAGACCGCCGGGTTGCCCTGTTTTTGTATGGGCGACCAATCCAAAAACAGCCAATAGCGTTTGTCGTATTTTAAAAGGCCGTTTGTGTCGAACTGACCGTTAAAATAGTTTAATATGCCCATAACGGTGTCGCGGTGCGTTGTGTATGCCTCGGCGCTGCCCGTTTGCCAATAGTGATCGTATAGCGTTAAAATCCATACAAGCGAAAAGTCCGGCAAAATGCAGGTGTGCGCCATTGTGGGGGCGTGCCCGTAGGTTAGGCCGTTGGGCAAAGTCTGCTGCGACAATATGTTTATGCCTCTTCTTAAAAGGCGCGCGTCGCCCGAAATAAAAAATGTGTTCCACGACTGCACGCGCGCGTCGCCCCACCATTGCGCCTGTTCGCGGTAGGGGGTGTCCACATAGCCGTCCATGGCGCAGCAGCGCTGGGTATGCACCGAAGCTTTCCAGATTTCGTTTGCAAGCTTGTCGGAACATTCAAAAACGCCATTGCTCCCCAAAGGGTAGTTAGACCACCTAAGCGACGGGGTAATTGAAATTTCGGAATTGTTGTTTTTGCGCACCCTAATTTCCATATACCTAAAGCCGCAAATAGAGAAAAATTCGTGTTCGTTTAAGCCCTTTTTGCATATAAGCCTGTTCGAAACCGCGGGTTTGCTGTGCGTTTTATAGAGGTTGTCTATGTTGAAGTTTTCGTCGATTTTTTCGCTTAAAACCATGTCGACAATTTCGCCGCCGCTTGCGTTTTCTATTTTCAAAATAGGCGTGCCTACAACGGTTTTGCCGAAATCGACAATGTGCGATGTAAATTCGCCCATAGGATTTTTTGCAACGTTTATTTTGGGGGCATTTTCGGCCTTTTTAAAGCCGTTTGTTTTCTCCAAATCGTAAAGCTCGCAAATGTTGCGGAATGTGTCGCTTTCGGTCAGCGTTTTGCCCTTTGCCTTCGCCAAAATTGTAAAGTTTTTTATTATGTTTGTGTCGCACATCGGCGTTCCGCGAGCCTGCAAATTGTAGTACGGCATTGCGTTGTAGGCGCGGTCGCCCTCGGCCTTGCCCCAGTTCGAATCGTCGTAATCCAAGCTTTGCCAGCCGATTTCGGCCTTATTCATATCAAAATGCTCTTGGTAGTTTAGCTGCAGAGATTGTGAAACGCTATCCCTATAATTTGCGTTTTCGCGTATGCACTTTGTCTTCGGCATGCACGAAACCGTTTTGGTTTTGCCGTCGGTTTCAAGCGCAAAAATTACACCGGCGTTTGCCTGGTGCACATACGAAAATGTGCTTTTGCCCGAATTGTAGGCGCGTATTGCAATAAGGTTTTTGCCCGTTTTTAGATATTGCAAAACGTCTATTTCGTCGTAGCTATAGTGTTCGTGCATGGCTCGGGCGGGGCCGCGGTTTACGTATTTGCCGTTTATATACAGCATATATTGCTGGTCGGCACTGATGTATAAAATTGCCTTTTCGGGCATTTTGCCCAATTCAAAAGTTTGCCTAAAAAGGGCGTAGCTGTTGTGAATGTCGTACCAGCTTGCCGGATACGGCCACAGCCAGCGCGCCTGTTTTAGCGCCTGCGGAATGTGCGCAAAAGTTTCCTCCGTTTCGGGTTGCACTTTCGGATTTGCGTAAAGCGATGTTGCACCCATTGCAGTCGCAAACAAAATGGCTGCAAAAGTAAATATACGTTTTTTCATATTCATACTTTGCCGATTAAAAAAGTTAAGCCGCCAACTGTCAAAAAAATTCAACAAAAAACGGCGCAAACCCCAAAGGTATTGCGCCGCTTTTATTGTTTTGGGCAAAACTAGTTTAAAGGCGTAATTTCGGTTTTAATTACGGCTGTTTGCCCTTTCTTTACCGTGCTTTTAAAACCCGTTAAAAAGTAGTTGTCCAAAAAGTAGTCTTTGGGGTTTATGGGCTTTCTGTCGAACATTTCGGGCTTTGTATTTGCGTTCGAAGTTGCCGAAATTTTCAGCATTTTATTGCCCCTTTTTAAAATGATTGCGCCGTTTTCCATTTTAACTTCGGCTTGGGTTGGTATGCAAAATACAACTTCGGCGTCTTTTTGTTCGGGGGCTTTTATTGTGTCGGTAATTTCTATTTTTTTGTTGTCGATAAGCTTTATTGCGCGCGTTGCCTTTTCTACTTCGGGTGCAAGGGGGGCGGTTAGGTCTATTAAAACTCCGCGGCAAGCGGCGTTGTCTATTTTGCCGACAATGGGGGCTTTTGCATACACATTGTGTACCTTGCCGTTTACCGTAAGGGTAGAGTGCGAAGAGTTTGTATACCTAATAAGACGCCACCTTTCGGAATCCTGTTTTTTGTTCCAAAGGTTTATCTTGTTTTTCTCCATAGCATGGTAGGGCAAAATTGCAATGTCGCTTACAAAGCGACTTTCTCCTATATCCAAAACAAAAGAGCCCGTGTCGGCGTGGCCGTGGTTGTTGGCGTCGATACCCGCCTTTACGCCAATAAATACGGGTTGGCCGTCAATAGTGCCCCTAATTAGCGCAATAGAGCAGGGCCCCAAACCTATTTTAAAGGGAGTAGCTTTTTCGGGAATTTTATCGAAATCAACTGCGGCTATGTCGTCCATAAAAAGAGGCAGCAGCCTTGCAAACGAAGTTTTTACTGTAATGCCGTGCTCGCCTACGCACTTGGGGTCTTTAACCATTTCCTTTATTGGCGACAACACGCCCAAGTTGTTTGACCTGTTTGCAAACCAAAAAATTGCGCTTGAAATTTGGCAGTTTTCGGTGGCGTCGCTAAAATTAAAAATTTTGCCCGTGTGCGACATTCCCAAAGTTTCGTATTCGGCCGATTCCAAAAAGCCTTGCGCTTTTGAAAGGCCGAAATCTTTGCCGAAAGCGCGTTCGAGCGCCTTTATGTGCAAAACCTGAAAGCCCGTGCCGAAATCCCAATAGGCGAGGCCTTCGGGGTATACGCCGTCGGGGGCATATTCGTTTAGGGTTCTTACGGGAGATGTAGAACATTCCCTTAATATTTTCCTTGTCAAAGTTTCGTCTTTTTCGAATACGCAAATGGCGGCGCTTATCATTGCGGCACTGCAAACCTGATTCCAGTTATCCTTTCCGCCGAACACATGTTTGCGAACAAGGGCTTTTTTTAGCGCTTTTTCAATAAGGGCTGTTTCTACCGCCTTTCTTGTTTCGGGCTTAATATCGTTGTAAAGGGCGTCGTAGCCAACGCTAAGGGCAAGAGCCATTTCGGCGGTGTCTAAAAAGTGGCTGTCGTTAAAATCCTTAAAAGAGGCGCTGTTAAGCATTTCCCTTTCTGCCGCCGCTAAAAATGCGGGGTTTTTGGTAAACTTGTAGGCATAGGCATGCAAGGCAATGCGCCTTAAAAATTCGCGCGATATGCTTAAAATGCGCCTGCCCGAAGCGTCTAGCCTATATTCAAGCTTGGGGGCGTTTAGGTGCTCTTTTGCCGATTTAATTATTTCGCTATGGTAGCGGTTGGCTACTTTGTTGCCTTTCAGCGAATTTTTAATGAAGTCTATTTCGGCGTCTTTAAAGAAAATTCTCGGGTGGCCTTTAATTTTCGAAAAGTCGAAATCGCCGTCGCTTAACACTTGCGGGGCAGCTTGCGTTTCTACGGGCTGGTCTATTTGCGTAAATCCTGAATGTGTATTTTCGTCGTTTGCCGAATTCGCGCTTGTGCACGAAACTAAAAATGCGGACAAAAGCCCCAATATATATGCAACGTTTTTCATAAACAAAATGTTTTTGTTTTTTGCCCGGCTTGTCAAAAACTTTTTACTTGCCTTAGTTAACGATAATTAGGATAACCTAAGGTGATAACGAAAATAAGAATGGCCAATACCAAAAAATTGTCTCTAAAAACCATAGCCGAAAGGGCGCATTGCTCTACGGCCACGGTGTCGAATGTTTTAAATAAAAAAGGCAACTACTCTACCGAAACCGAAACCGAGATACAAAGGATAATAAAAGAGCTTGGTTATTCGGTAAACTTTAAGGCTAGAATGTTGCGCACCGGCAAAACGCAAACCATAGGCGTTGTGTTTTACCGCTCAAATACCGACATATTCAAAAACGAATATTACCTTAACTTAATGCACAACCTGCAAAAAAGGTTGTCGGAATATAACTACGAGCTTTTGATTTCGGAATTTACGCCCGAAAACGTGGAAACAAAAACCCCGCCAAACTGCATAAAATACGGCAAGGTAGACGGCGTTGTTCTTTTGGGCGGCTTCCCGGAGGCGGCGGCCGACATAATAAAGGCTTCGGAGGTAAAATGCGTTGCGCTCGACACCTACATAAGCGGCATAGATTCCATAACTACAAACGGTTTTGAAGCAACCCAAAGAATGGTGCAAACGGCTCTTTTAAAAGGCGCAAAAGATTTAACCTATTTCGCCTTCGACCACGACGACTACAACACAAAAGAGCGTCTCGGCGGCTTTAAAAACGCCGTTTCCAAATTTGCGGTGCAAAACGCAAAGGTTTTCGACAAATTCGATACCGAAGCCGAAGCAATAGAAATATTCGACAAGAATTTCGACAAGGGCATACAAAACGGCGCGATATTTTCGTGCAACGACAATTTGGCCATTGCCCTTATGAACCACGCAAAAAAATTGGGATATAACATTCCCGCGCAAATTTCGTTTTTCGGGTACGACTCGATTCAAATGAGCAAGATTACAAGCCCCACTTTGTCTACGGCGGTAACCGACACGCGCAAGATGGGCGAAATGGGCGCCGACGCGATTTTGTCGCGCATAAACAACCCCGACGGCGACGTGTTCTTTAAGCTGCTGGATACCAAAATAGAATACAGGGAATCGAGCCTGTAAACGGGGCTTTTTACAAGACAAAAGTGCGGAGCGTATCCATTGGATTGCCCCGCATTTTTTTGCGCAAAATTCGGGCGCTTGCTACATAAAAAGCTTTATTATAACGTGCAGGCAAACGCAGGTCGTAAGGGCGGCGGCTATGTCGTCGGCAACGCAGCCCAGGCCGCCTTTAAGCTCTTGCAGCTTGTTTATAAAAAGCGGTTTTGTTATGTCGAAAAGCCTGAATAGCCCGAAAGCCAAGGCCACAATTATAAAGTTGCCCGCGCCTTCAAAATTAAGGGGAATTCCCCAAAAGCAAAAGGGTATGGCCACAAATTCGTCCAAAATAACCTCGTGCGGGTCTTTAACTCCTATGTAGCTTTCGGCCAAGTCGCAAACGCCCACGGCTATATAGGCCGAAACAAGCGAATATAAAACCAGCGCGGGCAAACTTGCGTAGAAAAGGGCAACCGTAAAAAACAAAATCCCGGCAAGGCTGCCGAAAGTTCCGGGGGCTTTTAGCGAGCCGATTTTGCCGAGGGTGGCAAGGGCAACAATGCGCTCTTTGCCCAACAACGCCAAAAATTTATTCAGCTTAAACATTTTTTACAAATAAAGTTTTCTGTATTTTACCGCGTAGTTTACGCCCGAAAGCCCCGCCAAAAATGTCGACAATAAAAGCATTACAACGCCCACATCGCGGCAGAGCGTCCAAAAAAAGGTGTCGGCGGCGTCGAAGTCTTTTACAACCGAATTCGCCAAAATAAACGCGCCAAGCGAAACCATTTGGAAGGCCGTTTTGTATTTGCCCATTTTTTCGGCGGCAATCACAACGCCCTCTTTTGCCGCCATCATTCTTATGCCGCTGACAAAAAATTCGCGCGTTACCGTAAGCATAACGCAAAAGGCCGCAATAAGGTTGTATTCGCCGAAAATGTTAAGGGCAATCATTACAACGGCAATTCCCAAAATCATTATCTTGTCGCACAAAGCGTCCATAAACTTGCCGAAGTTTGTAATAAGCGAATATTTCCTTGCAAAGTAGCCGTCGAACCAGTCGCTAACGGCCCCCGCCAAAAAAAGCACGAACGCCGAAAGGGCAAACCATTCGACATTGATACACAAAGCCACGCACACCGCGAAGCTTGCCGCAACTCTTGCGAGCGTTAATATATTGGGCAAATTCATTAAAAAAGGTTTGTACTAAAAATATTTTGGCACATTATTGCACACACAATACTCTTTACAACAAAAAAATACTCGCATGAAAACCGCAGTGTACCCCGGGTCTTTCGACCCGATAACGTTGGGGCATCTCGACATTCTTAAACGCGCCTTGGAGATTTTCGACAGGGTAATTATTGCCGTCGCCAAAAACTCGGGCAAAAAACCGCTGTTCGACATACCCGAAAGGGTTCGCCTGATAGAGGAAAACATAGCCGATATGCCGAATGTGGACGTTGCGGTTTTGGACGGGCTTACCATAGACTTTGCCGAAAAAAACAACGCCTGCGCGCTTATACGCGGCCTTAGGGTTGTTTCGGATTTCGAGTTCGAGTTCCAGCTTGCCCAAATGAACAGGCACTTAAACGATTCCATAGAAACGATTTTGCTTATGCCTTCAAACGCATATTTCTATACGAGCTCGACTCTCATAAAAGAGGTTGCAAATTTTAGGCCCGAAAAAATCAGGGCCTTTGCCCCCGAAAATGTTGTAAGGGCATTGGTGGAAAAAAGGAAAAACACTTTATGAAAATTGCCGACGCAAAAAATCTAAGCAGGGGCGACTCGTTCGAAACCGTTGCCGTTTTAAAAGACGTTCAAACCAAAATCGCCAAAAACGGCGGGGATTTTTTGGTTGCCGATTTCGGCGACAAATCCGCCTCGATAACCTTTATGGTGTTCGGCGACAACGCGTTTTTCGGCGTCGTAAAATCGTCGACGGCGGGCGACATTTTCAGGATTTCGGGGCGTTGCGACTATTACAACGACAAGTTCAGCCCCAGGCTTGAATATCTTGAAAAGCTCGACAAAGACGAGGCAAAGCCCTACGCAAAAGACTTGTGCCCCGTTTCCGACAAAGACCCCGAGCAAATGAAAGCCGAGCTTTTTGCGCTTATCGACACCATAAGCGAAGAGCCGCTTAAAAACACAGTGCTAAGCGTTTTTGCCGAACCCGTTGTAGCCGAAAACTTCTTTACAAGCACGGCGGCAAAAAGTATGCACCACGCCTACATTCACGGGCTTTTAGAGCACACCCTTTCGTGCGCAAAAACGGCAAACGCCTTGTTCGATTTATATCCTTTTATAGACCGAAATATGGCGCTAGCGGGCGTTATTTTGCACGACACGGGCAAGGTTATAGAATATGCGCAGGATTTAACTTTCAATAAAACCCGTTCGGGGCTTTTAGAGGGGCACTTGGTGCTGTCGTACAGGTTTGTGCGCAAGGCCGCCATAAAATGCGGTTTAGACGACGATTCGCGCGAAAGACTCGAGCACATTATGCTTAGCCACCACGGCGAAATAGAGTGGGGCGCGGTTGTTTTGCCCGCCACCCCCGAAGCCGTTTTCGTTTCGTGCGTAGACTATCTAGACGCAAAAATGGGCGCGGTTTACGGCATTCTTAAAAACGAGGGCAAAAGCGAATTTTCGGAACCGAATTTTGCGCTGTCTAAGGCAAGACTTCTAACAAAGAAACGCGATGCGAAAAAAACAGGTCAATAAAGTTATATATTTGGCAACGGGCAACGCCCACAAGCTTTCCGAATTTTCGCAAATGCTAGAAAATTCGGGCTGGGTTTTAAAGTCGGCAACCGATTTGGGCGGAATGCCCTATGTAGACGAAAATGCCGAAACCTTTACGGGCAACGCCTTTTTAAAGGCTTCGGCGCTAAAAAAAATTGCGCCTAAAGACGCCTATGTTTTGGCCGACGACAGCGGCATTGTTGTAGACGCCCTAAACGGCGCCCCTGGGGTGCATTCTGCAAGATATGCGGGGGTAAAGGGCGCAAATGCCGACGCCGAGAACAACAAAAAGCTTTTGGCAAATTTGGCAAACGTGCCCGACAACAAAAGAACGGCGCGCTTTGTGTGCGAACTGGCGCTTATTTGCCCCGACGGCACGGTTCATTCGTTTTCGGGCAAGGTTGAAGGCCGCATAAACCACGGCGAGAAGGGCAGCGGCGGCTTCGGCTACGACCCGCTGTTTTATTGCGACGAATACGGCTGCACAACGGCCGAAATGCCGGCCGAAAAGAAGAACGAAATCAGCCACCGCGGCAAGGCGTTGCGCAAACTTTTGGAGTTTTTAAAAACGCTTTAAAAGCGCGCAGTTTTTTGAAAAACAAAAAGGCGGCAATGTGCCGTCTTTTTTTGCGTATGGATTTTTTCGCTTTTTTTATGCGCCGCTAAAACCCGAAGCTGCCCTCTATCAGCACAAGGTATACCTGCATGTCAAATGGCGGGTTTGTAATAATTGTTGTTATGTTGCAAATCCTTTCGGGGCTTTGGCAGTTGTAGCATTTGTCGCCCCTTACTGCGCACGGCGTTTTGCGCTTTAGCCTTTTGGCGTTCAAGGGGGCTGCAATGTTTTTTGCCCTGTAAATTGCGCTTTCAATGTCGGGGGCAATCTTGTTTGTTCCGCAAACAAAAAATACGCGCTTTGCCCCGTACGATGTTGCCGATACCCTGTTGCCGCGGCCGTCTATATTTACAATTTCGCCCGTTTTTGTTATGGCGTTCGCGCTGCAAATATAGCTTTCGGCGTTTCTTGCGCCCTGGTAGGCGCTTGGGCCGTCTTTTGCATGGGCAAACACGCGGTTGTTTTCGGCCAAAAGCTCTATAAGGTTTAGCTGGCCTACTGTTGCAGAGCCGCCAAAGCCCACGCTTGTGTTGTTGATGTTCCCGCAAAGCCAGTCTACGGCGCTTTGCGCATCTTTAAAGTAAACGGCGTTAAAGCCTTTGCGGTTAAAGTTTTTTAAAAGTTCGTCTATCATTTGCGGAAATATGTTGACTACCCATAAAGGCAGTTGTTAGATTTTCCCACGATTTTAAAAATATTTAAAGCATTATGTTTAGAAAAATACTGTTGTCTATTGCTGCGCTGTTTTTGGCGAATATTCTATCGGCAACAACCCTTGTTTTGTCGAACGGCGACAAAATAAGCGGCGCAGTTCAGGAATCGGATACCGACACTGTTGTGGTTAAAACGGCATTCGGCGTTTTAAGCGTTCCGCGCGAAATGATTGCCGAAAGAATGGAGCCGCAAGCCGCAAAAAGCGTTGAAAGCAAGGCCATAAGCCTTATGGGCGGCGGCGGTACGGCAAGCGCCTCGCAGTCGCTGGCGGCCGAAGAAGCCAAGGTAGACGACCAGCAAAGCACGGTGGAAAAGTCCTGGCGCGAGCAGTATGTGGAAGCCGTAAACCCCTACCTTGCCGGCTGGAAAGTTAAATTCAGGGCGGGTATGGATTACAAGAAAACAAATTCTAGCTATACATCGTATACGCTTGGCGTTAATGCCGACAGAAAGTGGGATAAAGACTCTCTTGCCCTAGGCGCCTACTACGACTATACGAGGGAAAGCCCCGTAACTGGTCCCGAATATACTTCTACCGATAAGTACGGCGCAAGCGCAGTTTACAGACGCGACTTAAACACCGACGAAGGCTGGTTCTTTACAAACACTCTTACCTACCGCAAAGATATGGTTAAGGGCATAGAGCACGAAATAAACGAAATCATCGGCGCAGGTTATACATTTAAAATGTTGGACGACAGCCTGATAATTAACGTATATGGCGGTCCCGGTTTAAAGTATATACAGGCAAAGAACTACACCGACCACTATGTTGCAATGATGACTGCCGGCGAAGACCTTGTTTGGAAATTCCACGAATGGATGCGAATCGAAAACAAAATGGCGGGCGAAATTAACCTTACAAACGGCGGCGAATATACATTCAACTTTATGTTGGGCTTGGTAGTATCGCCAACTCCCGTATTCGATTTGGCGGCAAGATATACCTTCCAGTACGACGGTATCAATGCCGGCAGCTCGGTTAAAACGGAACAGCGCTTTATTATCGCGCTGGAAGTTCCCCTAGGTTGGGACTAATATAAAAGTTTAAGATTTTTCCGCAAAATAAGGCCCGCTTAGAGGGCCTTATTTTTTTGCCCGAAATGGCGAAAACCCGCAAAAACAAAGGCATTAAAGCCAATTAAAAAAACGCCCGCAAAAAATTTTTATGAAAAAACAAATTTTTTTCAAAAAAAGCTTGCAATGCAAAAAATTTTTCGCACTATAGGGGACTTTAACAATCTGCTACGTCCCTGTCGTCTAGCCCGGTTAGGACATAAGATTTTCATTCTTACGACTGGGGTTCGAATCCCCACAGGGACGCCAGAGGGTTGTTGAAAAGCGAACCGTGTTAAACACGGCAAACGAAGAAGCCGCGATACCGAAAGGTTGAGCGGTTTTTTTTTGTGTCAGCACGTAGCTGCGCCACTGTGGATAACATATTGATTTCTAACAA
Source organism: uncultured Opitutales bacterium (assembly GCA_934660865.1). Classification (GTDB taxonomy): domain Bacteria; phylum Verrucomicrobiota; class Verrucomicrobiia; order Opitutales; family Intestinicryptomonadaceae; genus CAKUIA01. The sequence continues at coordinate 76,102 of CAKUIA010000012.1, read as the reverse complement.
AATGTAACTAACTCCCACCGTGCAAGCCAGTTGCCCCGTTTCCGCAAAATCCAACTCCAAAATCTGACTTGAGATAGTTTAACGGGGTTCGAATCCAAAACGCTTTTTTTGGCAAAATCGGGATTATCTTCAACCGCCATAATCGCAAAAATGAGACAAAGTGTTAAACTTCTCGTTTGCTATACTGGCACATTCAAATTTCCGCAAATTTTGCGAAGCTCTACCATCTGTTCGCTTTGCGGCAATTTTGCAAGCTCCGATGTTTTGCGATAGCTCATTCTTTGGGGTATCTCGGGGAAACCCGTTTTAGCTAAAAATTCCACTACTTTGGGCGAAAGCTTTTTGAGCAATCCGTATTTTAGGCTGAACAACGACTTCTTAATACCATGCTCGGTACAAAACCGCGTTGCGGTAATCTTCCGCATTTCAATTTCGCGCCGCCACTCCAAAACATCGCAAATAAAATGGCGGGCGGTTTTGGACTTTTGCTCTTTCCCCATTTCCATCAATGCGCTACACGGCATCTCAAAAGGGCTAATTATTTTCCAAAGCGACTTGCCCCTTGATGTATCCACGATAAAACGCAAATCACACTTGGGAATTACCCCGTCAAGCTCGTGTGTAGGAAAAACCTTCAAAGACATTTCGCGGCAAAAACGGCTTTTATGCGACACGGACGAAATGACAAGACCTTCTATCGCGTTTTCAAGAATGGTTCTCTTTTCTTCGGGAATAAGATTACTTTGCAGCAAATCCATATCGCAGATATTTGCCGATACAGACCGCGATTGGTTTGCAGTGTCTGCCGCGGAGAGCAACTTTTGCTCTTCTACGGTATCGCCCAACTTTCGCTCCAAATTTCGTTCCTCTTCAACAAGCATTCGAAGCGATTCCTTAAAATGCGCTTTCATCAACTCGTCAGTACAGGATAAATATTCGTCGTTTGCACTGGCGACTTTTTTGCGCAACCGTTCTCGGGCTGTCCTCAATGCCGCTATTTTACGTTCCAGTTCTTCGCGATATTCTCCGTTGCGGGAAACCGAGGAGAGTTTTTCTCGCATAAAATAACCTATCGCCGAAAAGACAACCCCCTCCAACACGGAAAGAGCAATTCCACCTTCCTTGCATTCGCACGCAGAATGTTCCTTGTTGCGGCGCGAGCAAATGTAATACGGATATTTTCGCCCTTTGCGGACAGTATACGCCGCCGTCACCATACTGCCACACGCACACCGCAGATAGCCTTTCAGCAAATATTCCTCGTTCGGAATTACAGACGCGCTCTTTCTTTGTTTGGGGATACAATAGAGGCTTTCCTGAACTTTGTCCCATTCCGACTTTTTAACAATCGGCGAATGGACTCCTTTAAATAATTCGTATTTTGGTCGCGAATTTTCCACCCCGAGGCTGATGTAGTTGTAGCCCGAATACATCGGATTTGCCAAAACCTTGCGGACAAAATTTTCGTTAAACGGCTTGCCACCGAGTTGACGCCCCGAACGCGTTTTCCGCAACGGAATTTTCCCGTAGCGTTTTGTAAGGTGTGCGGAAATTTCCGACGGCTTTTCGCCGGATAGGAATTCGGAGTAAATTTTGCGGACAATCTCCGCATTTACCTTGTCTATTTCTATCGAGCAAGCTGTTCGCCCCGTTTTGTAGCCAAACGGAACAACACCGCCTGAACGGAATCCGCGTTTTAGATTCTGCAAATATTTGTGGGCGGTGCGCTCGGAAATTTTCCGCCGCTCCATTTCGGAAAGATTCACCGTAATGTCTTCGGCAAAATCGCCTGTCGGACTACCGTCGGAGGAAAAATCATTGCTGTAAATAAGTCTGACATCGTGTTCGTTTAGAAACTGTTTTAGTTCCGCAAAATTAGTTTTATTGCGGCAAACTCTGTCATTTTTGTAGCAGATTACAGCGTCAATTCCACCCTGTTCGATACGTGCAAGCATTTCGCGGAAACCTCGCCGGTTGGTATCTTTGGCCGATTTTGCGTCGGAATATTCGCCAACAATGCGTATTTTCGGATTCCGCGAAACATATTCGTCAACCATCTTGCGCTGGGCGTCAATGGATGAAAATTCTTTTGCCGCCTGTCTGTTGGTAGACACACGCAAATACACAAGCGCATTTATTTGGGCGTTTACGTCATTATTCTTGCGCTCTTGCAAAATCATTTTTCGGAGAAAATCACCCATTTGCAATTCCTCCTTGCGATATGCCGTTAATTATCTTTCGGGCATTCCTGTACCGTGTTGAACGCGAACCTTTCAACGATTTTGCAATTTCCGTTGTCTGACCGCGATACTGTGTTTTATGTTCTATTTGCTTTGCGGCGGTTATTATTTTGCGACCGTCCAGTCTGTGGGCGGCTCGCGCGAACAATTCGGCAACAACCCGAACTTTATCCGAGCCAGCCGAATTGCAATGTAATTTTGAAAAACTCACGTCTAACGTTTTTCAGGGTAAAAATTTTCCGCCAATTTGCGAAGGTCTTCGTGGGTTTTAAGTGTGGCAACTTCTTGTAGGGGTATCGTTTCTTTTGCGACGGCCCACGCGATTTTCATTTCATAGCCATTTGCATCTCGCTTGTATGCTTCGCGCCCTTCAAGTCTCGTTAGCCACACCCGAATCTTTTCCGCCTTTTCACGGTCGCTAAGCCCGTCAAGAATTGGAAACGGCTCTGTTGGGTTTTCTTGCGGTTGAATAGTAGTAGCGGGGGTGTTTATGGTAGGGGTTTCGTTCATGGGGTTTGGTATTGAAATACCCAAGTCTTCCTCCATTGGCGTTTGATTCGGCGTAGCCGATTTTTCGGGCGACGGTTCTTGCGGTTGCGCAGCGGTGGCTTTTCCCTCCTCATCGGCAGTATCGTTTTGCATCGCAGACTGTGGAACATTGAAATTAGCTATATACAGCTCAAAAGCTTTTAACTGGGTATCGTCCGTTATAGTTTTTAGTGTTGTGTTAAAAGAATCCCTCACCTTTTGGAGTTTACTTTTCTCTTTTTGCACGGGTTGTATATTTGCGGCGGCTGCGGTAGCGTTGACCTTTTGTGCCAATGCCTTCCCGCATTCGTCAAAAGAGGCGGATGCCAACGAATTCAAAATGACTTCGCGTTTGTCTTTAGGATATCGGCTCAACGCCTTTCGTATTGTCTGCCAACGTGAGCAGCCAACATTGCGTAAGTTTTCCTTTCGCGGCGATTGAAGTTTTACGCAAACTTCTCCGAGCGACTTTGCGATTTTGTATATGTCTGGCTTTATGGGACAGACCTCTTTCTGATCAAGACAAAACACCTCCTTCCACAACCACCGATAAGTGGGGGCTTTGTTCGCCGAACGGGCAAGCAAGACAAGTTCTATGCACAAGTCAAAGATGCAACTTTTTCCTTTCTCTACGAATTTCTCCGCATTTAAGACGTGATTGCGGGTTTCCACAATCGCGTGTTTTATGTTTTCTACACTTCCCGCAATTTGTTGCGGGATACCTTTTTTATTGTTAGGGTTACGATTCATAGTCCTTATTATAGGAAAAAGGCTTCGGCTTTGCGAAAATTCCCAAAAAAGTTTCAGGGGGGGGTAGTTAGCGGAACGATCGTTTCGGTAAAATCAGCAGGGAAACGGAAGGGCATGAAGGTTTCTGGAGGGGGTATTTCGCCCTGATTTAGGCGAGCCAAATTACGGCAACAACTGCGGGCTCTACCCTCCGACGGAAGTCGGAGGGGTTAGTGTAGCACTCCGAAACAAGTAGATAATTAATGGACGCGTAGCGTCCCCATCGAGCGGGGAATGCAACGCATCCCCGCGAGAAAAACCCCGTGATATTTAAGACGGCGTAGCCGTCAGTACCGCAAAGTTTGTTTAAAAAAGAAATGCCTAAACTCATAAGGCATGTTCACAATATCAAAATTTATGAATAAGGAGCAGGTCGTTCGATATTTTGAAAACGATCTGCTCGGGTACTTCTGCTACGACAAGAACAACGGCACAAACGCGAAGCTTTTCGGCAAGCTTGCAGGGAAGCTTGGCATAGAAAAATGCTCCCCCGCGGATGTCTTCAAATCCGTCTTGGATAACAAGCACCCGCTTACGAAAGCAAAGTTAAGACCGCGGGAATGCAAACGCCAAATTTTCAGCGCGTGCATCTCAGCACCCAAAGCGTTTTCCATTCTTGCCGTGTACATGCTCGGCAAAGACAACGATTTCATGACAATCCACGAAGAGGCGGCGGACGAAGCCATGCGTTGGATTGAAGAAAAGGCGATGGTAAGAATTCGGAAGAACGGGGCGAATTATTCCATACCTACGGGAAGTTTTCTTGGCGTGAAAATCACGCACCTTTTAAGCAGGGCGGACGACCCGCAACTACACAGCCATTACGAAATTTTTAATCTAACTTACGACCAAAACGAACAAAAATACAAAGCCTTGGACCCGCTGGAAATCTACAACGAGTCGCAAATAGCAACATTGATTTACCGCCAAAAGCTTGTTGATCGCCTGAAAGGCAAAGGCATAGAAGCATCGTTGGATACAAAAGGTGAAGTGGTCATCGCGGGAATTCCACAGTCGTTGTGCGATAGGTTCAGCAAGCGGAGCAAGCAGATAAAAAGCAAAGCAAAAGAATTACAGGCAAAAAATCCGAACAAGAAATACGGTAAACGCGCAATCGCAAGAATCGCCAATCTCTTTAAAGAGCCCAAACGCCCAGACAGTATGACAAAAGCGGCGTTAAGACGCATTCGCAAAGAGATAAAAATTGCCTGCGGCAAACAGATAACAAAGGTTGCCCGAGGAATGATTGGTAAAACGCCGCAAAAACATCCATCGCCGAAGGGTATTAATACCAAACAAGAAGTCCTACAAACGCCCCAAAACCTTTTTTGCAAAATCGCAAACTGGGCGGCCCGATTATGCGGGGTGGAGGACAATCAACCGCCTTTGCACACAGAATTACGAAAAGAATTTGCCAAAGCCTCAGCGCGCACGTTTGACTCGTTTTCTTCCGATATTGAAATCCCCGATGCCCGATACCAAAATATGTATTCCGAACAGAGTGCCATCTTTGAAGTTAACGACGACGGCGGGGCGTCGTTCACTAAAAATCTGAACCACTTCGCGGATGCCAATAATGTGCCGATTGTCTATTTAAACGCCAGTCGCATACGTGTTCGCAAGAATTTTAATGTCGCCCCGACGCGCTTTGCCGAAATCGGCAAAATTCAATCTCCTTCAATCTTTATATTAGATAACGCAGATTTTATCGGCTGCGAATACTTCCTTAAACTCATAAAAGCCGTAAACGCGACAAGTTCAAAGATTGTTTTGATTTCGAACGACCAAACAACATTGCCCCGCAAAGAAGACTACGCGATGCCACTACTACGCTCGTTCGGGTTGAAGAAAATTACAGTAAAAAATCAAATTACAAATACCCTCCCGCAAGCTTCGGCAAGAACACAATCCGACCAAACAATCCCGTTACCCCAACGGACACAATCGCAACATCAACCGTTACCGCATCTCTCCAAACCCGATAAGATCAAAACACCAATCCAGACAAAGACGACTCTTACGCCGATTGAGGCACAATCTCAACTAAGAAAGGTAGTAATACCAACATCGCGCCTCAATAATACATCTCCAACGCAAACAGACGTGCCGTCAAAGCAACAACAGCCGCATACCCCAATCCATACACAGCCGCAGCGTTCACAACAACCCGCCGCACGAGAACGGCAGATTGTAAACCGTCCCGCGAAAATGAATAAAAGTTCATCGCCCGCGCAAAACAATACCCACCCCACAAGACCAATTTCTACCAGCCCCTCTATATATGATAGAGAGCAACTACGCCAAACAGCCACCGCAATACCCTCACACCGAACCCCGCAACCGAAACAACCGCTTCAACCGCAGCCACAATACACCCGTCCGGCGCCTAACCCTCAACCAAAAATCACCCCATCGCCCATAACGAACTACCCCAAGCCGCAACAAAATACTCGCCCTACAGACAATCCCGCTCCGACCAAGTCCATACCTCCAACCACCCCAGAACCTCCTGAAGAACCTCCTGAAGAACCTCCCTGCAAAACAATCAGCTATGACATCGATTTGTAAGAGAACTCAAGATAAAGCGAAACATCTACCTACATAAATACAACAGTTGGGCAGAAAGCTGTCCAACTGTTGGTAAATTTCAAATTCTGTAACGTATAGATATAAAGTTTCTTACTGAATCTGACGAAGTTTTATTTTTTCTATGAATTATAAAACCATTCATTTAAATTCTTTTAACCATTTCAAAATAGGTTTTCTTCTTAAGAAATCCCATAAGATTTGGTTGTCGTATGATTGTAAACATGACCGGCAAGAATTAGAGCATTCATTTTTGCATTCTAATTTAAAACATGCAGCATCCAATAAGGATTGAATATCGCATGATTGTAACATTGTACAGTATCCAGCTCCGCCTGGAGTACTATCGTACAATATAACCTCAGGAATTCCTGCATGAAGTCTATATGTGCCACTAAGCTCTCTTTGATCTATATTTATCAACCGTATTGTGCCAAGTCGAATGGCTTCAACCAATGTTACGCACATTGAGTGTGTCCATTGTGATTTCTCTTCATCTGTTAACTCTGGCGGAGGCGGAGGCAGCGTTCTGTTGAAACGTATTTGAAGCGTATCGGTATTATACACATGGGCAAAATCTTCCGGTTTCCCTTTGTTTTCCCAAAAAGGTTTTTTACAATGTTCCCCATAGGGAGTTTTGTGCTTATCTTTCATTATTTTTTGTAATTGACCTCGCTTTACAGCTTTGGCATACCCACATCCACATCGGATATATCCTTCACCATATCCTTTGTTGACGATAAACATCTTCCCCTCTATGGAATTCTGATAAGCCCAAGTTATATCGGATATCTTAGTTGAGGTAAAGGCATCGTCTGCCGCTCCGCCTAATAACCTAGATTCTTGAGAAGGTGGAGGTTTCAAGCGGACTAAATCTGGGGTTTCTCCATTAGGCTTTTCTGCTGATGTGACAAAACTTTTCGGTTCAATAAATGCCCTGATTTTTGTTTTTTCTATATGTGCTCCGCATGCCCTACATTTGGTTGGAACGTCATCCAAAGATTGATAAACTTCAACATTATTACACTCAGGGCACAAGAAATATAGCTGTGTAGCCATAAAGTGTTTCGGGTAATGACCAACTCCATAAGACTCCCACATTCTTCCACCCGCAATAACTCTGGCTCCTGGTACATATTCTGAAATTCCTAATCGTGCATCTCGATTCAACTGAATTTCTCTGTCCCATGGGTTTTTATTCCTATCACCGCTCTCTCCCGTTAACACTTCAAGTTGGATATTATTTACAGGGAATGTATAACTTGGTATTAACCCAAGCTTTGGGAATTGTTCTATTAACAACTGTTCGCTCCATTTTTCTTTCATGTGTTCCCAGTATGCGGCAGTTTTAAATTTGCTAAGTTTTGCACATTCACGGGTCTTTTCATCATAGTATCTCCATCTTTCGCCGTACCATGCTGCAGCCTCCATTATTTTGCCGCCAAAAGTTTCTTTCATCTCAACTTCTGTTTTTGATAATTCTCCAGGTAACGACTCCGACAGTCGAATTGCTTTACTTAGGGAATCATTCCCAGGGAGAGAAAGCCAATCGTTCAAAGTGGTTATAAACTTGTTTTCCTCTTCTTTTGTAAACGATTCACCAAAGAAATCTTTTAACGATGGAGAACTATTTTTGTCCTTTAACAACGTCTTCAGCCACCCAGAAAGAATAATAGAGAATTGATGCCGTTCGAATAACTTCTTATTTAGCAAATGTACAAACGGGGTCGATGGAGTTTGAGATAAGTAATGTTCTACTTCATTAAACTCTGTCTGGTCAAAATTACGGTTTCTAGCAACGGTAACTGATATGGGAGCACCTTGAGCTCTACGTCCAGCTCGACCGGTACGTTGTTGATAATTTTGAATTGTGGGCGGAACATTTCGGCAAACAACGGATTCCAATTCTCCAATATCCACACCTAGTTCCATGGTAGTTGAACAACTCAATACATTGATTTTACCCTTTCTAAAATCTTGTTCTATTTTTTCTCTTATATCATTATTTATCGCTGCAGTATGTTCTCGTACAACTTTACTCGAATATTCTGTGTCCTTAGCTAGAAACATCCTCATATAGTGCTTGTTTTCATATTCTTGTTGCCTTTCTTCATCCGAAAGCTCTCTTAAGCTCCCAGTACACTTGTAAGACGGGCATTTGTCGCTTATATTGTAGAAAAATTTCCTTCCACATTTATCGCATATATAGAGTTTTGCTTCCATTCCAGAGGATAACATTATACTATCTACGTTTAAGACATTTCCTCTAGATGAAGATACTATTATGTCAGCTTCCTTAAGAGAAGAATAAGCTGCTTTCAAAATATCTATAACATCATTATTTGAAAATGAATTGTCTAGAATCTTTCTTAGAAAAAAGCTACGTCTATTATGTCTTATTTTCCCGGTTTCATAGCTTGGGAGCCACGAAAACCTATATTTTTTATCTTTCTCAGGAACTAATGAAAAACGGAACCCATCATGGGAAAATGAATCACCCCAAATATGTTTATCATCCATTCTCACTTGCGAAAGGTCCGATATGCAACGGTTACGACGAATAGATTCTATCAGTATTTCTAGTATCTCTGAACTATATTTAAAAAGAGCTGAAGGTAGTGCGTCTTTAAATGCATTATTAGCTTTATCTAGATATGATTTGCAAGTTGAAATTTTAACAAGTCCTAGTGCTTCTAATGAATTTCTTCTTCCCGTAGGGAGACAAAATTCACTCGCAATCTTACCCAAAAGGAATGCAGATGCATCGCTAGAATTTTGATACACGTCGCCTTTATCATCAAGGAATGGGTATTTATTCCCTAATATTTTACATACTTCATTTCTTAGCGTGTTGAAGGATAGATTATCGTTGTTATTTAAAATGGATTTCATCATGAGCCTACGAAGAAGTAAATCTTCGCTGGTTTTTTGGAATGAATAGGCAAACTGACCGGCATCTTGTCTGTTATCAGAAAAAACAATAAGCTTCCGCCCCTCTCCAATTTCAGCTTCGTGACCTTTCTTTTTTTGCAGGCTTTGATACAACAAATCGCTGGCTACTGTTGAAAACATGAAATCGCCGGGGGAATATTTGGTTATGACATCAACATTCGTTCCGGATGTTCCTCCGCAAGCCGGGCATTTATGAAGAAAGCTTCGGCCCAACTCATCATCTTTCTTTAGTTTGACTTCAAAAAGAGTTACCCCTGTTTTGCATCGATATTCCCCTGTAATAGGATTTATTACAACGCTTTCAACATTTGATTCGCCCACAGAATCGTCTTCGTCTTCGACATGGCTGTTATTATCTAGTAAAAAGACACGACGTAAAGCTTTCTCAGAGGAAGAACGTGGATACGGTAATAGCTTGTTTCCTACCAAAAAGCCTTCTATATACGGTTGTCCACACTTTCTGCATGTAAGTAAAGAAAAACGAATTCCGATTTCATCCAAAAATTGTTTCCCGATTTTTATATCGTTAAAATGTTCATCTGTTTTGTCAGATAAGGTTATAGTAATATTGTCTATTCCGTTCAAAAATATGTGATATCGTCCGGGCAAAAGGGGGAAATCTGCCTCCGACTTTCTCGCTTTTATTCCGATTGTTATCATTGCAGAAAGAGCTTCATAAGAATTATCGTCTTCTCCAAATATCTGGTATGCCAATGCTTTGAAGCTGAGAGGATTCCCGTTGTTAGATTGGAAAATATCAGAAAGCTTTCGCATTTCTATATTATCTGCATATTTTTCTAGAATTACATTTGGTGCGATATTGTCTATATTTTTCGCGCATTCTATCCATTCTTTCGCGGTTAAAGAAAAAGGATGTTTTGTAGGAGTTCTTAGCAAAACGTGCGGTTCTCGTTTTCCTCTAATCACCATAGAAAATGGTTCTCCAAAGAGGTCAGATGCAAAGCTTAAAACATCTTTGTCTTTTGACTCATCTCCAAAGCTTGCGCTAGTTCCTACACATTGCACTTTCGTTACATTAAGTCTTTGTTTTAACTTTCGAATCAAAAATGCGACTTCTGAAGCTTGCGCTCCTGTATATGTATGAACTTCGTCTAATACAATGAATTTTAATTTTGAATTGAAGAAAAGAGGTGCATTCTTGGGGAAAAGCAATAAGTGTTCAAGCATTGCATAATTCGTAATAAGAATATGCGGCGGAGATTTCAGCATTTCATCTCTCGTAAGCAACCAATTCTCAGGAATTGATTCCCAGCCCAATTTTTCTCGGAAATAAGGTTCCGCGCTCAATATCTTTTCTGCCTCTTCAGTTCTACCTCCTTTTTGGGTTAATCCTGTATAACGTCCAACTTTTATATCCATTTTCGCAAAGTCTCCTACAAAAAATGGGACTATGCGTTTGTAGAGTTGATCATTAGCTAGTGCATTTAGAGGATATATTAGTATTGTTCGTACTCCTGGCTCATCAAGGTTATCATCGTTTAAGAGTGAATTTAATATAGGGTATAGAAAACACTCGGTCTTTCCACTGCCAGTCCCGGTCGAAACAATGACATTTTTGCCATTAACAATTGAGCGTAAAGCGACTTCTTGATGCTTATGCAATGCACGGTTGTATATTGAAGGTTGAGATGTTTTCAAACTTGCCAATTCTTCATTTAAGATACCTTCCTCGACAAGATCTTTAAGAGAAGCCCCTTTTTCAAAATCGCTCAATGATTCAACATATGGGCCTCTTAATAGACGATCCGGTTCATTCAATACTTCATTTATTGCAGAAGAAAGTTTTGGATATTTACCGGAAACTGGTAAGACAGCTTGTAGATACCGGCTAAGGGAATCTTTTATTTTATATGACAGTTCTATCGGGTTCATTTTTAGTCGTGTTTTTGTATGTTTTAATTATCGTCTCCCAAAATATTATAAAGAAAGCAAAAATCTCTTTGTACGTAAAAAACATGCATTTCAAGACGCATTCTTTATCCTCTATGTTCTTGAAAATTCCTTCAGCACATAATACATCTGTCCAGTCTGAAAAGGAAATAAATTGTGCTCCCGCCAACCGACAGGCAAATGCATATAAAGATGCAAAATTTATGATATTTTTGTCTATGTGATATGTTCCCTCGTATTCTGGAAGAATGTTATCCCAAATGGTTTCTGGGATAGGAGCTGAAGAGGCTATTTTATGGAGCTTTTCTAAGAAATCACTAGACCGCGAAGTAAATGAATTTACGAACGAAAAGTTTGATTTGGTATCTGATCCTGCTTGATACCTTCGCGAAAAAGAAGATTCACAAGCTCTGCGCCAATGCGATTTTGACAATATATCACATTTTTCATAGATATTAAAATCTGATTCGACGCGATGTTCTAATATTTTATAGCTATCGTAAAATTTCCTTATATCAAATGAGATAAAATCTTCTGTTTCTTCGGAAATGTTTTTATAGCAACCAATGAATTCGTAAGATAACAATCCGCATGCGAAAGCTTCATAATTTGATGTAAAATCATCTAAATCTCCGCAGATTTTTAGCGAGAAGATTTGTTCGTTGATATTGTCGGCTATAGACTTGTAATATCGCGCAGGGGCAGCCATAATTTCCATGGCTGTTAAATATCTAGACGGAGATTTTGAGGATAGTGCAACAAGAGGAGTAACGTTGTCTAAATTACAGTTAGCCTTAATGTCATATTTTAAATAGTTAACCGTTTTGCGTTCTATTGCATCTCTCCACTTCCGAATGCCTGGATTTGATTCAATCCCAAGCTTATTAATCCTTAACAAAAGTTGTATGAGATTTGGAATAATGTTTTGTGGATTTTGTGGAAGAGATATCTTACTATTCTGATCGGAGTCTATCGTTCTTTGGACAAGACTTAAAATTGAGTTCTCGTTTTCTATGCAATAACTGCGAATAATTTTAACATACCTATTAGGTTCGGATTTCGTTGTTGGCATGTTAAGCGGTTCGAAAACTCCAAATTCAGAAAAGGCGACTTCTACAAATACGGCCCATATCCCTTCAGACCAATTTTCTTTCGGGATTTCGATAGAAAAGGCATCCGCTAGTGTATTATTGGTTGGTGAATAATTTCTTCCAACAATAGTAGGAATTTTATCCGCCTTTAATTCAATCGCAGACTCTTCATGAAAAACATTTCCAGGGAAAACTATCGACTCACCATCTATCAGATTAATGATTTTTACTCTAAATTTTTTTATTGGGGATTTAAAATAAAAGGTATCAATATTTAAGGCGTGTTTGTAATCGATAGTTTCCGGGGCAGCTCTAAACTTAAATGCATTAATTGGTCTTTCATCAGGAACAGAAAGATCGACCACTCCTCCTGCTGGGAATCTTTCCAAAAGATTTTGTAATGATATATCAATGTAACTTTCGCTATTTATATCATATGCATACTCATTGCATTTAAAAATCTTCCGATCCTGATTTGTAAAATTCCATATCCTTATAGAAGTAAACTCGTTTTTTGAAGAAAAGACTTCGCTTCCTACATCTATATATTCAGAATAATCCCTTTGTCCGGGTTTACTTTTTATTTGTTGAAGAAATATTCCACTGTTTTTAAAAATCAAAACTCTTTCTTCTCCCGCAACACAAAAAGCAAGTTTTCTAAAAGGGGACAGTGTTTCTAAGACCGTGACTTTATTATCTTTAATGTCATAACCGATAGAGCCCCTTCTTTGTAAGTTTGATACACGCTTTGAAAACACTAAATTTGTTCCATCCCAAGATGTTACATTTGGCAAATATAAAAATTCCTTTTTTACCTTAGTTCGAGCATTCTTTTCAAGCGAAACCGTAATTTCCGAGAGGATATCGCGTGAGTCATCCAACACACTGGATATGTCTATGCTTTCAAAAAACCACTCATTTTTTGCATCTACATGAGGAATATCTATTCGCTCTTCTCGCCCATTATAGCTTACAACCACATCGTATTTTGACAAATCCGATGTGTCCCATACATCGATAGAAATTGAAGGCCCAAATAAGATTGGATCTCCGTTATAAGTTCGAATAATTTTATTTGAATCAGAAAGAAAGATAGATGGTATCGCCTTAGATTTTATAGTGATACATTTTTCGTTGCCCCTAAATAGTTCTATAATCTTTCCGGGTAGTACATCAATTGACAAAAGATTTGCTTTTGAAATGGAGATATTTTCTATACTGTCATGACATGATATGTCGTGTGGTGTTAAAATCCAATAGGTCCCTGGTGCTATTTCGGTTTGATCTGTATCTAATAGTATGGGACGTCCTTTTAATTTTAATGAATTTCTGTCAAAGAACAATATTTCATTTTTTGGACTTCTTAATTTTTCAATATTAAACGTTTGAATATGGTGGCATCTAAGTCCAATCGGTTCTACTTTAACCTCGTTTTGAGTCTCCGAAATTTGATATATGAAGACATCCCTGTTTGATCGCCTAAAAATATCATCGTTTATTTTCCATCCAAATGATGAATCTTCATCTAAGTCATACTGCTTCGGGCAATATATTTCAAATCCCGTTAAATCATGCGTTAGTCTCAATGATGCTGCAGCATAATTTTTTTTAGAAAATAATTTCGATTGAGGAACGTTATCAAACGCTTTTTTTAATGCATCGCCAAACTTTATGTTTACCTTTTTAAAGTCTCCTGTATACAACACATCTAATGCGGTTTTCACAACGAGAATACCCGCATCAGATAGTAAAGACCTTCTCAGCATTTGTATCGGAGAGTTTTTAAAATAATCAAGAAGCAAATCTAATAATATTTCTGCGGCTTCATCATCTTCTGGATGAGGTAGCAGATTTCGCTTGTGTAGTTGCAAAATGGCTTCGGCTAATTTATTGCTATAACAAATTGGGAATCCCGCGTAAAACAGGAATGCTGAAACAAAACTCGTTCTTTTTTGCTTTTTAGGATAATATTGGACAAAGTCGCATATATTGCATATTTCCAAAAACTTACAATATAATTCCTTTCTCGCTATGGGGTCTGTTAGTGTTTGGGATAGCCCAAGTCCATCGGAAAACCCAGACCAAAATCACCATTTGCGTATGTTTCAGCAGCGATTGTTGCAATCCAAATTGATGTCGAAAATGGATATTTGTCTAATAAGTTGCATAACTCCGCTACGATACGTTTCTCGGTCGCAACGGGAATATTTTCAATACAATTTAAGAAAAGTTTTTTTTCGTGGCCTTGAAACGGCAGTAATCCTATGATGGGAACATCGCTTTCTTCACAAATAAAATTTTTCCATTTGTCTTCTATGTTTTGAATGTTTATTGTTTCCATGCAACGGTAATCCTGACGCCTATTCAGGATGATATTTTTTATAATTTTGTCAATAAATTATCTTGAAACCATGGTTGAGTTTCGGTATGCATAGGAAATCACAATCAATTGGGCGTAAAATGAAAAAAGCAAAAAAAACAGTATTAATGAAAATTATCGACGCAATGTTAAAGAAAGGTTATTGTACTTCTAGTGTGGCAATGAGAGCCGCTGATATCGGGTTTGGTAGATCGATGCGAATCTTAGATGCTTTTAGCGAATTGGGAATTCTCTTACCCAATAACGAAGATTATAAAATGGCTTTAAATGTGCAAACAAAAGAAGAAATACTTAATATCCTAGAGTCAAATATGGCGAAAATAGAGGCGCTAGGAGAAAAATTGTACTCCGAATAATACATTTAAGGCATCCCAATATCCTATCTGTAATTTTCTCTATTCCCCCACCCGCCATCATATAACAACGTAAACCCTAAAAATCTTCTTTGCCCACACTGTCAGCCTAATTCGCCACGGGGTATGGAGGGATTCTATGCGTTGCCAGTAGATTTGGGCGATGGGGTTTTGGATTTCGGGGCATTCGGCTTTCAGGGCTTGTTCGTAGTCCATATAGCCTTGTAGGGTTGTGGCTTGGGCGAGCAGGCATTGAAGTTCGAAGTGTTTTTCTTTTGAAACGCTGATAGTAGGCGTTCCTTTCTTGGGGAAAAGCGACTTATCCAAGATATGGTGATTGTCTCCTTTGCCGTTAGCGGATTTCCCGCAATATTTTTTGCGCGTCAAAAGCTCAATCGGTACTTTCGTGCGTTTTGCCGCTTGGCGAACAAACTCGGGATAAGGGTTGTTCGGGTTGTGTGTGTCTTTGTGTGCGTGAAAAAGTTTTTCGTCCATTTTAGTTCCTTTCGTATGCGAGTTGTTTGTTGGCAAGCAACCTTGACGTGTGGAGAATCGGCAGGTCGCAATGTTCGCAAGCTACGAAAAAGCTTCGTTTTGCCGATTCGCGTTTGTATCTGATTTTGATTTCGCGCAGGTATCGCGAAAATGATTTTGAATGATGGGATTTCATAGATTATAAAGTGTCTTTGTCTAAAAATTTACCGTTAAGGCAGGCGTTAAAATCGATTGTCTTTAAGTAGGTTCGGAGAACCTTTGCGCATTTGTCGATTTCCGATTCGCGCCTATTTTCGGGCATTGGCGGTGTATCAACATAGAGACGCTCGATTTCAACGAGACCCTTTGACTGGAAGCCGTCGGCAAGTTTTATCGCGGCGTAGCCCGCGGGAGCATTGGCAAGCGTTATAGGTTCGCGTTTTTCGCAAATGGTATTACTACCGAACCCGATTTTGTTCTGCGGCGGTTCACAGAAGTTCAAATCTTCAACCAGTTCGAGCACCTCGCGCTCGTTGCTTTTGAAGACGAAGACGTTGTTGAAGTTCGTCATAAGCCTGCGACGGGCGGGTTCTCCGATTGCCAAATCAAGCCCGACAAGTCCCTGTGTGGCGGCAATCACAAAGCCGCGCTTTGAGCGAATTGTCTGCATATTGAAGCCGTCTCCCGAGATGTTTTCGCCATCTGTTGCCACAAGCGGGAACTCGTCCATTACAATACCAACAAGCCGGCTTGGATTTTGACGTGTCTGAATGTGTCCGTAGGCATCGCTCTTTAAGAGCTTGCAAATTGCCGCCGCCGACTGCCTGTTGGAGATGCCGTCGAACGAAGCCACGACAATCTTTCCTGCACACACAAGTTTGCCAACGTCCAAGCGCATCTTGCTCTTCCCCTCGAAAATGTGCCCATTAGTAATTGGGTTGCCGAAGTTCGAAACCAGGTTCGTCATCGTGCTTAGCTCGTTGCTCTTGGTTCGCGGGTCAAGATGTTGCCATTCGTTAACGCCCGCCCGCGTGTTCTCTAAAAGTTCGCGTAGGATTTCATATGATTCGGCGACTGTGCCTTTCGACTTCTTTTCGAGCGCGCGCAAAACCATCTCAATAGAATCCATCACGCCGCGCCAATTACCGTTTGTCGAATCCGCCGTTGTAAACTCTCGCAGCTCTTCCAAGAACAGTTTAAACGTCATCCTTCCGTGTCGGAATAAGCAGTAAGTCAGCACGGTCTTGAACCGCTTTCTTAACGACTGCTCCCAATAGACCTCGCTACTCTGGAATGGGAAGATGTTGTAAAGCCGTTCGACGTATTCGGGAATATTGCGGAAACTGTCCAAGCCGCCGAGCGGGTCGAAGTAAAACTGCGAGTCGGCGCAATAGTCGATAACGTCAGCCTCGCGTCCACATTCCTTAGCCAACTTTCGGATTTTAAAAAGCGTGTTGTCGCCCTTTAAATCGAAGACGAGCAAGCCGACTTTTTGCATTTCGTCATTCGCATTGTAGCCGATGATATCTCGAAGAAGCACGTTGAGCGAAGTTGTCTTTCCGCTGCCCGTGCTGCCGATAAATATCGTGTGTTTGCAAAGCGCGTCTTCTGAAAGTTGCAACTCTCCCGCGCTCGTTTTGATTGTAGAAACTATTTTTTCTTTCATCTCGAAAATCTCTCCTACTCACAAAATTTACTTCGAAAAATACTCGGCATAGCGCGACTGCTCTAAATCCGCACCCATTCGTTCGAGTGTGGGGATTATCTCAGGGCAGTCCAAAATTACCGCGTCCATAAAAGCCCATCCGCGCTTTTGCAACTCGGCAACAAGCTCAGTGCTTTCCGCCGCGCGATACGCGTTGATGAAAATCCTCGCAAATTGCCCTTCGTCGATTCGCCCAAATAATCCCTTCGCCCTTACCGCAGGCAAAAGCGAGAGGTCAAGACACAGCAACTCTAACATCACTGCGTCGGACAGGTTTAGAGCCGACATCATTTTGCAATCGAGGTCGTCGCGCATATACAGATAACACGCAAGCTCGTTGCTGTTTGGCGCATATCCCATCGCGGGCAACGCCAAGAACGCCTCCTCCCCAAGCCGATTGTCGCAAAGCAACAACTCGCACAGCAAGCCGTGTTTGGCTATAAAATGCAGACTTTCGTCATTCAAAAGTCCGCCGTTATTGTCTATTAGTTCTCTTAATGTGTAATATTCTTTACTCATAAAAAATAGCTTACAAAGCTATGTATTATTGAGTAAAAATTTACCCAAAAAAAGGCGGCAGGGAATAAATACCCCGCCGCCCGAAAAATGTAGACTAAAATCTGAAGGGGGAAGATGATATAATCAGCTATACAAAAAGCGTTGAATCACCCAAAAGGAAATCGAAAACGTTCATAATTATAATGCCGTTTTCGTTTTGGTATGTCGGGGCTGTTCCTCCTACAATCACCATTTTTTGGAAGCTGTCGTTTATATTTTGCAATGACCGCAGCTCCTGCTCAACCTTGTCTTTCGTGGACAATTCCAACGCCGATTGAATGTAGTAGCGTTTGAATCCCGAATTGCAGACAAAATCGACCTCAAAATACTTTCGTTTGCTTGTTCCACTTGAATCTTTTGTATTTACGGTGACTTGTCCGACATCGACCGAATATCCGCGCATACGCAGTTCGTTGTAAATCATATTTTCCATAAGGTGCGATTCCTCCGACTGCCGAAAGTTTATCACGGCGTTGCGGACGCCCAAGTCTTCGAAGAAATATTTAGATTGCGTGCCGATATACTTGCGCCCTTTTATGTCGTAGCGCGTAGCTTTTTCTACAAGAAAAGCGTCTTGTAGCATATCAAGATAATTCTTAATCGTGGCGTTTGAAATCTTGCTTTTCTTTTCGGAATTGAACGTGTTCTGCAACTTGGTTGTATTCGTCAGCCCGCCGATTGCCGACGCGACAACCCGTACCAATTCCTCCAAGTCCTCATCGTTTCTGATTCGGTATCTCTCCTTTATATCCACAAGGTAGGTGTGCAAAAACAAATCTTTTAAGTAGTCCTCTTTCTGCGTAGCCGATTTCATCGAAACCGTTTGCGGCAACCCGCCGTAAGCCATATATTCCGACAACGCTGCGGTTCTGTCCTCTTGCGGATTGGCGGAATGGAATTCCGCAAACGACAACGGGCGAACTCGCACTTCGTCTCCGCGCCCCCTAAATTCGGTAATCACGTCTTTCGAAAGAAATTTCGCGTTGCTGCCCGTAACATAAACGTCGGCATTTGACCTCTTCAAAAGACTGTTTAAAACATCTTCGAATTCAGCCGCCATCTGAACTTCGTCTATCAATATGTAATAGACTCCTTTGCCCGACATCTTTTTGTCGATGAAATCCAAAAGCGTATCGGGATTGCGCAACTGCTTGTTGCGACGGTCTTCAAGGTCTACTGCTATAATGTGCCCGTCATCAATGCCACTCTGTTTTAAGTACTCGCGAAAAATCGAAAACAACAAAAAAGATTTACCGCAACGCCGCATTCCGGTAATGACCTTAATCATTCCATTCTGCTTGCGGTCGATGAGCTTTTGCAAATATATGGGGCGCGCTATATTCATTTTTATTTACTTTAAATTTCTGCGTTTTTACGCAATTTCTTAGAAAATAAATGGCAATGTTAGGGATAAATCAAGCTTTTAATTTAAAATTATGCGTAAATACGCAAAAATTTAAAGCAGATCTCCCCTCAAAGCAAATTTCAGTAATGTGCTTGTAATGTGAAGACTCAATGTTTTTACGATTCAAAGAATCGGACAAAAAGTTCTGTAAAAAATGAGACAAACCGTTAAACTCTTAATTTACGAAAAAACTGACCCAAAAATTTTCGCAAGATAGACGCCTTTTCACGTTTCTGCAAAGATAACGTTAAAACGCCTATTGCTTATAGGTCAATATGTTGCAACAAACAAGGTTGTTGCGACGCCAGATAAAAAACCCGCAATCCGCAAGGCTTGCGGGGTTTTTTGCAGGCAAAACGATGATGGGATTTTTGCGTAGCAAAGGCCCGCAGGAATTAAGCTCGGCGCAGTTTGCTACTCAAAAAGTTTTGAATCGCCTAAAAGAAAATCAAAAACGTTCATAATTATAATGCCGCTTTCGTTTTGGTATGTCGGGGCAATTCCACCGACTATCACCATTTTTTGGAAGCTGTCGTTTATATTCTGCAAAGACCGCAGCTCTTGTTCGGCCTTGTCTTTCGTGGGCAATTCCAAAGCCGATTGGATATAATAGCGTTTGAACCCCGAATTGCAGACAAAATCGACTTCAAAATACTTTCGTTTGCTTGTCCCTCTTGAATCTTTTGTGTTTACGATGGCTTGTCCGACATCGACCGAATATGGGGCGTGCGCTGTTCATTTTAACCTACTTTAAATTTCTGCGTATTTACGCAAAATTTTAAAGTAGCCGTTCCGTTAAAAAATTTCAGCAAAGTGTTTGCAATGCAAAAGCTCAATGTTTTTATGCTCAAAAAATTGAACATAAAGTTTGGCAAAAAATGCGACAAACAAGATTGTTGCGACGCCAGATGGTTGTTGAAAAGCGAACCGTGTTAAACACGGCAAACGAAGAAGCCGCCAGCCCTGAAAGGTTGAGCGGTTTTTTTGTTTCATATTTTTTTTGTTATATGCCAATTTCTTTGGATTCGAAAAAGCATTTTGCCTCGGTGCGTGAAATGCCGTGCATGTTTACATAGCGCGAACGAAGAAGCGATAAGTCGCGGTGCCCCATATTAAGCTGCAGGCGTGGCAAGTCGGCATAGTGCTTGGCATGGAAGCTGGCGTAGGTATGGCGCAAAACATCTTGAACCCAACGCCCGCGAAAGCCGGAGTTGTCGCGGATTTTGCGCCAGCGGCGCTGCCAGTCTGTCGGGCAAATAGGAGAATTGTTTTTTAATTTATGGGTAATCAAAAGTTTGTTTAAGACGGGAGGGATTTCCACTTGTCTTACACCTCCCGTTTTAGAGCACTGCGAGCGGACTGTAATTGTCTTTTCTTCGGTATCGATATCGTGCCAAGTTAGCCTGCGCACTTCGCGCGGGCGAATGCCCGTGTAGACTAAAAGCGCGGCAGCTACGGCGTAGGCAGAGCTTTCTTTTTGTGCGGTTTTTATTATTCGCTTTGTTTCGGATAGTTTTAGGGGCTGAATTTCCTTTTCGACTACCTTTCGGCGTTCGATTTTCTTTATTGGATTTTTTTCGCACCATTCGCGGCGTAGGGCAAATTCAAACAACCCATGCAACATTGTCCGCCCCTTGTTGAATTGACTCGCGCTTTGCTTGAATTGCGGATTTGTAGTAAACGCCGCATTCAGCCATTCTTCGCATTCCGATACGCTAAGCTCCGAAAAATTGCGTTTGCCAAGTTCGGGATTTGTCTTTAGCAGGCGTTTGCCTAAATAGCGAATGTCGTTGAAAGAGTCTTTGCGCAAATGCCGCTTGGATTCCAAATAGAGAGTGAAACCTTTTGCCACCGGCATTTCGGCAGTGCGAATGTGTCGTTTTCCCTCTTCGATTATTTTCGAGCAGAATTGAACCGGGGTAAGCATTGAATTTTTCGGCAGACAATCAAGCGCATTGCATATTAATCTTGCCGCGTCCAAAAGTGAGATGCCTTTGCATTCAAGCAGCGTTTTTGCGGAAATAAGTTCGTTTTTCATGGTATTGAGAATACCGATGTCAAATAAAAAATCTAAAATTCTTTAGAATCATTGGAATAAAAATAGCCGACATTTATTTTTAGATTATTTCGTTAGATATTCTTTGCGGGCAGTCTTTATTTCTTTTTGTGGATTGTCTTATATATCAATATGTTAGCGAACAACCACCCATGTATAGTATTCTCAATACTACATACTGCCGGCATAAGAATAAATGTGTGGAAATTTTTTCTTAACAATAGGTGAACCTAAAAAGAAAGTAGTATGAAGAGAATAAAGAAACATAAAGACCCCGTGTATATTGCGGGTCGTACAGTGTTGCTTTCGCTTTTCTATGCGGCTGCGGGCGTGTACGCCATAGCCGACGATAGCGGAAGTTCGACGGTAACGGAAGATCCCGAAACCAAAAATATTTGGGTCGGGTCTTACGATGGCAAAATGAAGGGCGATATCACCCTTTCGCAGGACAAGGACGGTCTGGGTATAACAGATTTGTCCGAATCGTTGGATTTTGTAAAATCCGATGTCAAATACGAAAAAGAGGCAATCAAAGGAGCCATAAAAGTAGATCCATCGTCGGTTGATCTAAAAATGAAAGCCGTTTCGGAAGAAGGCAACGCGACGGTTTTTGAAGCGGGAGATATCAATCTTTCGAAGAAAGAATCTTTCCGCGTTTCCGAGGTTGGAAAAATCGATGCAGACAAGGCCGAAATTTCCGCAGTGGAAGCCGCAAATTTCAAGCTTGAAGCCGAGGCGGTAGCCGAAAAGGGCGAGGCACGTGCGGTAAAAGTTGGAACCATTAACGGCGGAGAATCGAACGTTTTTGCTTTTGACGATAGCGAAGGTAAATATAACACGATTCTTGATGCAACGTCCGAAAACGGTGGAGATGTTGAAATAAGGGCAATAGCAAAGGGTAAAACTTTGGCAAACGCAATAGAGGCCACTGCTATATACGGCAAAAATGTAGTGCTTCAAGCAGATGCCACGGCCACCGAAGGCGACGCAAATGCCATATTGGTAGAACAAGGCATCTATTCAGACGACGGAAAATCTACAATAAAGGCAAGTGCAGCTGCAACAAATGGCAATGCTGTTGCCGTTAAGGCTGGCGATATTGACGTAGCTTCGCTGGAAGCTTCGGCCGTGTCTAAGGCGCAAATGCTCGACCAACAGGATAAGTCAAAGCTTGCTACAATAGGCGATGCTATTGCCATTGACGTTAACGGCATTGATAGCGCAAGCGTAAAGGCTTCGGCACTTTCCGAAGGCGGCAATGCAGTGGCGGTAAAAGGCGATGTATATGGAAAAAACGATTTGTCCATAGAGGCTACTGCAGAAGCAAAGAAAGCTCAGATTTCCGAATCTGCCGACGGCAAAACAAAGACATTTGCGGCAGGCAATGCTACGGCCATTGAAGGAGACATATCTTTTGGCGGTTATAAAAACGACCAACGGAATGGTAATGATAAAGCTCTTGGCGGCGTAAACGCCAACATAAGCGCAAGCGCAAACGCCGAAGGGTTTGATACCGACACTGTTGTTGACGCAACAGCCATAAGGGGCGAAATAGTTATCGGAAACGAAGAAACTAAGTCTCTCGATATAGTTAAAACCTTGCCCGAAAAACTGACAAACAATGTTTCGGCAACAATCAACGCATCTGCAGTGTCGGGTACGGCTGTTGACGGGAAAATCGCGGCAAAAGGCAATGCAACCGCGTTCAGCGGCGATATTACCCTTGGCAACGAATTGGTTGTTGACAACGCCTACATCGTTCCCAATGAAGACGCCAAAAAAATGACCGATAAGGAAACGCTTGCTCCGATTCAAATCGAGAATTTGGTTTCTGCAGGTAAATTGGGCAATGTTTCCCTAAACGGTAGTTTCAATGCCCAGGCAGTCGGCGGCGATGCAGTTGCCATCGATGCAGGGAAAATTGAAATCGGCACGCGTGTAATTCTTAAACAGTACGATTACACAACTACAGAAGCCCAAAGCGGCACGGAAGAATCGGCGTTCAACGACGATGGTTCTTTAAAACAAAAGTACGCCAAGGACGAATCCGAAAAGGATATTACAAAACAGTGGAAGCCCAGATATATTGACGCCAACGGCAATGAAACGTTCGAAAAAACGGATAAAATTGCCACTGTCGAGCTGAAGGCCGACAAAGACGGCAAATATGCAATGGATTCCTCTTCGGAAAAAACTTTCGAAAAAGAAGTTGTCGGCGATTTCAATGCAGACGTTTCTGCGGCGTCTTTGGGCGGCAACGCAAAGGGTATCAGAGTGGCCGACAGGCTCGGTGCCAATATCAACGGTAATATTTCCGCCGAATCCAAAGCCAACGTTGTATATGTAAAGGACAGCGAAGGCAAAGATACAAAGGAAATCGACGAAGCCAACTCCTCCATAGCCCACGCTTCCGCAATTTATGCGGGCAATGCCGAAGTTATCGGCAACATAAACGGCAACCTTTCGGCAAAATCCGAAGGCGGTATGGCTACGGGTATGTTCGCAAATTCGTTTGACGGTGATATCAACGGTACGGTTTCGGCCGAAAATACCGCGCTTAAATCCGTAAAACAACACAACAAAGAAGACTATGTTGCCGGCGTAATAACCGACGATGTTAACGGCGTTCTTGTATACGGCGACATTAACGGCGATATTAACGGCACTGTCTCGGCGAAATCCGAAGGCGGCAACGCCACAGGCGTTCAGGCAAATGCAATAAACGGCGCAATCAACGGAACCGTATCCGCCGAATCCAAAGCGGTTTTGGCATACAAAGTTGACACTGCAACGGACAAGCTTGTTGTAGACGAAGCAAATTCAAAGTCCGGTACGGCTATTGCGGTAGACCCCGAAACGAAAAACCTCGTCGTAAACGGCACTCTTAATGCGGTTGCAGATTCGTTTACAAACGATGCCTCGAACGCAAAGGGCCTGGTTTCAACCGACGGCGAAGTAAGCTTCGGCAACGGCGCGATTGTAAGCGCAAAACAGAATGTATTCAATGCCGAAACCCAACGTTTTGAACATGTAAACGTCTCGTGGGACGATACCGCAGAAAAAGTTGTTAAAACGGCGTTCAACGGCAATGCCATTGAAACGGGTGGCGACCTTAATGTTAATGTCGAAGGCCGTACCGATATAAAAGGCAATGTTAAAGCCGGCGGAGAAATGAGCGTAAACGGCGGCAACTTTGTTGTTGCCGGCGACCTTACCGGCGTAAGTTCAATAAAATTGGCAAGCGATGCAAACCTTGCAATGACTGCCGATGCTGCGGGCAATGTGGCAAAAATCACAATCCCCGTAGAATATGCAAAACTTGCCGAAATCGAAGCAAGCGTAGACGCAATGGACTTGACTGCCGCTCAAAAGTCGGCAAAAAAAGCCGAAATGAAGAACAGCTACTTGGCGTCGGTTAGAGCCAACAAATTTGCGGGCAACGCAACAATGTTGGTAAACGACAAGACGGATCTCGGCAAGCTTGCCGACCTAAATGCAGACCAGGCATTCCAGAAGTTTGACAAAGACAACACCGCATCGAGCATGAACAAGGACGATGTAAACGCTCTCGGCTCGCTCGACGGCGATGGCATCAACTTCAGCTACTCGGTCGACAATACCGCAGATCAAAATGTAACTATGAAAGTAAACAGGCTTTCGTACTTCCAAAACAAGGCGGCTAATGCAAATTCCGCCCGTTTGGGTGCGGCTCTCGACGGTATTGCTACAATCGAAGCTTCGGAAAACGAAACGAAGGAAGACGCCCTTGCACGCGAAGCGGACATTCAAACCCGCCGCGACTTCAAAAGCGATGTGGAAACACTCGGTATGGCTGCCTCCGGCTCGAATACCAGCATCAATCTCGACGGCTTTTTGCCCACTGCCGAGTCGTTCATCGCGCAGTTGAACAACGAAGCGCTGATAAACATGAACACCGTTCAGATGTTTAGACTTGCCTCCAGGGCCGACGTTAAGAGAAATAGCACGCAACACACAATCGAGAAAGCCGGTGCAAATGTTGCCGAATTCCAAAGCATAAACATGCTTGGTTCGCAAGACGGCGGCGCAAATGCTGCGGGCTTCGACTTCTGGTCGGCAGGCGGTGTTGCCGCAATAGAGAGAGACTTTTCCAAGAGCCTATTTGCAGGTCTGTCGCTTGGCGGCACCTACAACAAGATTGACGGCGACGCCAACGCGGACGCAAACTCGGCGAACTTCATCGCAAACGTATACGGTGAATATTCTCTCGACCAGATTCCGCTTGATATATTCATGAACCTCGGCTATTCGCACGGCTGGAACGAAACGTCGCGCCAGACGGCTCTCGGAACGGCGACTGCCGATTATGATTCCAACTCGTTCTATAGCTTGGGCGGCGTTGCCTACACGTTCTCCGACGTTGCGACAAAAGGCTTGTCGATAAAGCCAATGTTGATGTACAACTTGGCATACTCCAATGCAGACGCGGCAGACGAAAAGGGCGCTGGTATCTACAATGCAAGCGTAGAAAGCAACGACTTCCTCAACTTCAGAACAATGCTGGGTTTGGAAGTTAAATACGATATCACAGGCAACTTTTCGGCTCTTGTACGCGCATTTTGGACGCACGAATTTGCCGACGATTCCTACGATGTCGACTACAGGATTGCACAGGCTGCAAGCTATATGCCATCGGCAAAGTTTGAAGGCGAAGAAGTTAGCAGAGACGCTGCGGTTCTCGGTTTGGGCCTGCAATACAAATTCGACGATGCCGCTTCGGTGTTCGTCGACTACAGCGCCACTTTGCGTAGCGGATATTCCGCCCACGGCTTGAATCTCGGTGCGCAATTCAGGTTCTAACCTAATGCAATAAGCGCCTGCCGCCGGGTGCAAAACATTCGGCGGCGGGTTTGCAAATGTAAAATATATGTTTTGTAAGCAATATGGCACCGACAAAGATTGGCACGCATGTCTCGGCTAAGCGGCCAAAGTTCCGGGCGATGTCTATTGCAATCTGAACATTTAAATTCTAAGTCTGATTTATAGTTAGTAAAAATCGTGCCCCGAATCGAAATCCGGTTCGGGGCATTCTTTTAGATTACATCGGCAAATATTGATTGTTTTGGTGGCGGACAAATATCGTAAAAAAACTTCCAAGATGGCTTGGAAGTTTTTTTTGGTTGAAGGGATAAAACTTTTTCGGGCAAATAAATGCTATGGTGTTTTTATTCCTTTGCTAAATGGCTGCGGTTTTTATGCCGCCCGCCGATGGATTTTTTTGTTATTCGCAATCGGGCTTTGGCGTTGCGGATTCGTACATATGCTTGTTTGGGGGAGGAGTATCCGTGCTTGATGTCCACCCGCCGCCCAGCGACATTACCAAGACAACACACTCGCGGTATCTTGCGCCCAGCAATTTTATCTGTTCGCGCTCGTGCAAAAGGGCCTGCCGCTGCGCGTCGCTTACGGCAAAGTAGTCTTGATTGCCAAGCTCGTATTCGCGCCGGGTAAAGCTTTGCACCTGTTTTGCGTAGTTTGTTGTTTTTACGCGTTCGGCGTATTCGCCGCGCATATTCGACAGGTTTGAAAGCGCCGTTTCAACTTCTTCGATGGCTGCTAACACTTTCGATTTATAGCGTTCTACGCTTTCCCGATAGAGCGCCAAATCTGCCTGTTTTTGCGCGTATATTTTGCCCGCCTGGAAAACCGGTATGTACACTTGCGGGCTAACGCCCCACGCCAGCGAGCTTGCGCCCAAAAGATTTTCGATTTTATTTGCCCCAAAGCCGACTTCGCCCGTAATTGAAACTGTCGGGAAAAATGCCGCGGTATCCGACCCTATTTTCGCGTTTGCGGCAAACACTTCGCGCTCGGCCGCGGCAATGTCGGGGCGGCGTTCCAGTAATTGCGAGGGCACAACCGACGGGATTTTCGGCAGCGATTCCCGCAGCGGCTCGCATTCTATTTTGAACTTCGACGGCGATTCGCCCACCAGAATTGCAAGCCTGTTTGCGCATGCGTCGCGCCGTCTTAAAAGCGACTTTAGCTCGGCAGCGGCTTCGCTTTCCTGCAACTTTGCGCGCGACAAATCCACCCCGCTTGCAAATTTCAGCATTTTGCGCTTTGCGACGAATTCGCTCTGTTTTTTGCGGACGTCCAATGTCTTTTTCAGCAGTTCTATTTCCGATTCGAATTGTCGCAATGCAAAGTATTCGCTTGCAACGCGGGCGTGCAGGGCAAGCATAAGGTTGCGGTAGGTGTTGTAGGTGGCCTGTGCCAAAGCGCGGTCGCGCACAACAAGGCTTTGTATTCTGCCGAACAAGTCCAAATCCCAGGTAGTTCCCAGCCCGACAACCCACGACGAGTATGTGCCCGTTGCAACGGGTGCCTGGTTTTCGGTTCGGCCGTCGCGCTTGTAGTAGTCGGCCGACGCCACATGCGGGTAAAGCTCGCTTTGGCTCATAAAGGCGGCCTCGCGCGCGCGTTCCACTCGGTGGAATGCCGCGGCAATGTCGGGGTTGTTCTTGTCGCACAGCTTTATAAGCCCGTTTAGCTTTTCGTCGCCAAAAACGCTCCACCATTCACCTTTTGGAAGGTCGTCGGCTGGTTTTGCGCTTTTCCAAAGCTCTGCTGCATGTTTGAATTTTGGCTCCTCCAATTTTTCCCTGCCGAAAGTGTTGTTTGGGTTTTCGTATTCGGGAATCATTGTGCAGCCGCACAGCGTTAAAACGCCCGTTGCGGCCGAATGCAGTGCAAATTTTGTTATGTTTTTTCTAAGCATTTTTTGTAGTTTTAAAATTTTTGCGAATGACATAGAAGAATACGGGCGTAAATATCAATCCCAGGAATGTTACGCCTATCATGCCGAATAAAACCGACGTTCCCAGCGCCTCGCGCAGCTCCGCGCCGGCGTCCGTTCCGTATGCAAGCGGCACTACGCCCAAGATGAACGCAAACGACGTCATCAAAATAGGCCTTAGCCTGTTTTGCGATGCGCTTGCAACCGCGCTTGCGGCGTCTTCGCCTTTTTCCTGTCTGATTTTCGCAAATTCCACAATCAAAATCGCGTTTTTACACGCAAGCCCTATAAGCACTATAAATCCCACTTGCGTCATCAAATTGTTGTCTAGGTGGCGTTCAAGCACGCCGCAAATGGCGAACAACAAAACGAGCGGGACTACCAAAATTACCGACATGGGCAGTTTCCAGTTTTCGTACAAAGCCACAAGCATAAGGTATACGAAAATTACGCACAGTGCAAATACGTAGATAGACGTATTGCCGACGCGCCTTTCCTGAAAGGCCAAATCGGTCCATTCTATGCCCATTCCGTCGGGCAGCACTTCGGCGGCAATTCTGTCGATTTCGGCCATTGCCTGCCCCGTGCTATAGCCTTTGGCAAGGTTGCCGATTATTTCGGCGCTGGGATACAGGTTGTAGCGCGATACGCGGTCGGGGCCTATTATTCGCCGTATTTTTGCCACCGAACCCAGCGGCACGTTTGCCCCGCGCACATTCTGCACCTTTAGGTTGTAGATGTCGCGCAGCTCGCTGCGCTTGTCGGTGTCGGCCTGCGCTTTTACGCGGTAGACGCGGTTGAGAATGTTGAAGTCGTTGACGTAAATGGAGCCCAGGTTGAATTGCAGCGTTTCGAAAATCGACGAAATCGGGACATTCAGTTTTTGCGCGCGTTCGCGGTCGATGTCCAAATAAAGCTGCGGCGACGAAACCCTGAATGTTGTAAACGCATTCATAATGGGCGCGGTGCGTCGCGCGCGTTCGGCTATTATCTTCGTATATTTTTCTATGTCGCGCACGCCGCGGCCCGTTCTGTCTTGAACTTGGGCGCAAAAGTCGCCGCCTACGCCTATGCCGCGCACGGCAGGCGGCGTAAGTATGAATGTAGACGATTCGGGCAAAGCCTCGGAAACCTTTTGCGAAATGATTTTCATCATTCGGTTTACGTCTAGGCCCTTTTTCATGCGCTCGCTTTTGGGCGTCATTCGCACGAACAGCGCGCCTGAATTGGACGAGCGCGTGCGCGTTGCGCCGTTTAGGCCTACCACGCACATAAATTCCCTAATGCCCTCGGTTCCCGCAAGGATTTTCTGCATTTTTTTCATAACCTCGTCGGTGCGCTCCAGGGTGTACCCTTCGGGCAGCTGCGCCGAAATTTGCAGGTAGTCGTTATCCTGTTTGGGTATAAAGCCCTTCGGGGTAATAGAAAAAAGATAGCCGGTAAGGACAATAAGCCCGACATATAAGACAAGTATTACAAGGCTGCAGCGCAAAATTGCCTTTACAAACATTCCGTATTTTTTCGCCGTCCATTCGAAACACCTGTTAAACGCGTTAAAAAACCAGCCGAAGCAGAAGTTTATGGCGCGCGTAAGCAAATCGGGGCGCTGGCCTTTGTCTTTTATAAGCAGCACGCAAAGCGCCGGCGAAAGCGTCAGCGAAACGACGCCCGAAATGATTGTTGAAGTTGCGATGGTCAAAGCAAACTGCTTGTAGAACTGCCCCGAAATGCCCTCGACAAACGCCGTGGGCACGAACACGGCGCTAAGCACCAGCGTAATGGCAATCAATGCGTTTTGCACGTGGCTCATTGTCTGGCGGGTTGCCTCGCGCACGTCCATGCCTAGCTTCATGTTTCGCTCTACGTTTTCAACTATAACAATGGCGTTGTCTACTACAATGCCTATTGCAAGCACTATGCCGAAAAGCGAAATGTTGTTAACCGAAAACCCGAACATATCCATAAACCCGAATGTTCCTATCAGCGAAACGGGAATTGCCGTTAGCGGAATTACCGCAGCTCTCCAGCTTTGCAAAAACAGCAAAATTACGAATACGACAAGCAAAACCGCCTCGAAAATCGTATGGTATACGGCGTTTATGGACGTTTTTATGAATGTCGTGTTGTCGATTGTAATTTCGTAGTCGACGCCCGAGGGGAAGTCTTTTTTCATTTCGTCGAGTTCTTTGCGTATTTTCTCGGCGGCGTCGAGCGCGTTTGTGCCGGGAAGCTGGTATATTGAAATGCCGACGCATGGGTTTCCGTCGAGGTATGAATCGGTAGTGTAGTCGTAAGAGCCCAGCTCTATGCGGGCAACGTCTTTTAGTTTTACGACTTTCCCGTCGGGCGAGTATTTTATTATGATGTCGCCGAATTCTTTCGGGGTCGAAAAACGGCCCTTTGTGTTTATCGTAAGCTCGAACGCGGAGTCGGGGTTGGCAATGGGAGCCTGGTTTAGCTTGCCGGCCGCAACCTGTTTGTTTTGCTCGCGCAGCGACTTTACAACCTGCGAGGGCGTCATGTTATAGCGCGAAAGCCTGTCGGGGTTTAGCCAAATGCGCATGCTGTATTCGTGCGGGCCCAGCACTTCCAGATCGCCTACGCCGGGTATTCTGGCAAGGCGGTCGTTCATCTGGCTTATGGCGTAGTTTGTCAGATACAGTTTGTCGCGGCTCTTGTCGGGCGAAATAAGGTTTATGCTAACAAGCATGTCGGGCGAGCGCTTTTTTACGACTACGCCTATGTTGCGCACCTCTTCTGGCAGGCGCGGCGTCGCCATTGCAACGCGGTTTTGCACCTGAACCTGCGCTATGTCGAGGTTTGTTCCAACCTCGAATGTAACCGTAATCATAATGGAGCCGTCGGCGCTGCACTGGCTGTTAAAATACATCATGTTTTCCACGCCGTTTATTTCCTGCTCGAGCGGGGCGGCAACGGTGTCCATCAAAATTTCGGGAGACGCTCCCGGATAGCTTGTTCTAACTACAACCGACGGCGGAACAACCGCCGGATATTGGGCTACGGGAAGTCGAAAATAGCCCACAATGCCTATAAGCGTTATTACAATGGATATAACCATTGCAAACGCGGGGCGGTCTATGAAAAAGTGCGAAATATTGCTTTTCATTATTCCACGCTTTCGATTCTGACTTTTACCTTTGCGCCTTCTACGGCGCGCTGCAGGCCCGCAATTATAACTTTGTCGGATTGCGAAACGCCTTTTGTTATTATCCTGAATTTTCCGTATAGGCGGCCTACGTCAACGTGCCTGTATGCCACTTTGCCGTCGTTGTCCACAACCATTACATAGCGGCCTACAAGGTCGGTGCCTATGGCGCCTTCGGGAACGAGAATGGCGTCTTTCAGGGTTTCGCCTGCAACCGAAATTGTGCCGAACATGCCGGGGGTAAGGGCGCCGTCGGCATTGTCGAAATCGGCGCGCATGGCCAGCGTTGCGGTTTCCTCGCTGATTTGGTTGTCGCGGTAGTTTAGAATGCCCGAATATGCCCTGTCGGTGTTTTCGAAAAGCCTAAGGTCTACTTTGGGCCCGGTTCCCGCGTCGACGTTTATCTGCTTAAAAAGCCCCGCTTCGCGGTAGTTTACAACGTCGCGTTCGCTAAGCTCGAAGTACGCCTGGATTACGTCGTATTTTACTATGGTTGTAAGCACGGTGGAATTGGCCACAACAAGGTTGCCTATGTCTACAAGCTTTTCGCTTATCCTTCCCGAAATGGGGGCGCGAATGTAGGCGAAATCGAGGTTTAACTGCGCGTTGCGCAAAACCGCCTGCGCGCTTAAAAGCGCGGCGTTTGCAGCAAGCATTTCGCAGTTGCGCGTGTCCAAAACCTCCTGCGAAACAACGTCGGCCGCAAAAAGCTCCTTTGCGCGTTTTAAATTAGTGTCGGCAAGCTTTACCCTGGCCTGAACTTCGGCAACGCGGGCCTTTGCCGACGCCAATTCGGCTTCGAATGTTCTCGGGTCTATCACAAAAAGCAGGTCGCCTTTTTTTACAAGCTGTCCCTCCTTGAAATTTACCTGTTCAAGATAGCCGCCGACTCGCGCCCTTACTTTTACCGATTCGGCCGCGGCCAGGCGCGCGGTGTAGTCGTCTACCAAAACGACGTCTTTTTTTATCGGAAATGCGGCTACAACTTCGGGCAGCTCTTCGGGTTTTGCCTGTTGCGCGCCGTTTGAACAGCCGCTTGTAAACGACATATACGCCGCAACAAACGCGGCGCACACAATGTTTTTCAGATTTTTACGATTCATTTTTTGGAATTATTTTAAAATTTTAGCCACTATTTTTTCGGCGACGGCGTTTACGCGGGCCGCCTCCTTTTTGCCTATTCTGCGCCATTTAAGGTCGTATTTAAACCCGGTGCGCGCGGTGTTGAACAAGTGCGTAAGCCCCAACATCATCTTTGCGGCTATAAGGGAATTTTCCCCCTTAAATTCGCCGCCCGAGGCAATTTCCACAAGCTTTGCAACCGCCAAAACGCGCGGCAGGAAAATCTCCTTTAAAAACAGCGAGTACGCCTGCGTGTTGCAAAGCTCCTCGCGCATCATAATAAGGATAATGTTGCGCACATGTTTGTTCTTTTCCGACTCGCAGCGTATTCTCGAGGCGAGAAAATCGGTTATGAGAATGCGGGCCTCTTCGCGCGATTTTGATTTTTTTACGCGTTCTAGCCTGTCGAAAAATTCGGCGGATACCTTTTTTTGGTATTCGACAATCATTTGCGCGATTTCGGCATAGAGATTTTCCTTCGAAAGGAAGTGGTAGTTTACCAAAGCCAGGTTCACTTCGGCCTTTCCCGCAATGTCGCGCATTCTTATTGCCGCGGGCGTTTCGGTGGCGAAGGCCTCAAGGGCTACACGCACAATCTTTGCATAGGTGTCGTTGTCTTTGCCCGAAATTATAGATTCCAAATCGCGTTGCATATAAACGTTAAACAAATGTTTAAAAGCAAAATCTTGTCAATATAAAATTTTACTTCGCCAAATTAAGGCGCGTGCCGGCAAAGCGCGGGCATTGCCGCGGCAATGCAAAACAAAAAACTTTGCCGCGGCAAAAACTGGTTAAAAATTTCAAGCCCGAGTACGGGGCTTTAAATTATGCGCATGCGAAAATGTCTACGCCGATACGGCGCAGCCGAGCTTTTTTAGGGCTTTAAAAAGGGCAGGGTAGTCGCTTAGGCGGTGTTTGCCGTCTATATATTCTATGTCGGCGCAGCGCCTAAACTTTTCCATGGCAAGTCGGTAGTCTAAAACTTCGTCGTTTTTCGACAAAAGCACAATGGTAGGAATGCCGCGCGAAAGCTTTGCAATATCCAAATCGTTCGGGTACGAATCGCAAATCTCCGAAGTAATCGAAAATGTTTTTTTTGTTTCGAAATTGGTATGAACGCCGGGCATTTTTTTAAGTGCGCTTTTCGGCGAGGTGCAGGGGTTTATAAGCAGGCGCGCGGAGCAGTTGTGCACAAAAGGCGTTAGCTGCATTGCGTAAAAGCCGCCCAAAGACGAGCCTATAAGGCAGCACGGGCTTTCATCGCGGGCAATCTGCGAAATAAGCGATTTTATATTTTCCCGATATGTTTTTGCGCTGTCGTATGTCAGCGCCTTTGCGGAGTAAATACGCTCTTTGATTTTACCGAATGTGGAGCTGTTTTTCCCCGACGCGAAGCCGTGTATGTAGTAGGTTCTCACAGTTTTATGTGTATTGTCTTGCATTTGCCCGCGTATTTCTTTGCGGTTTCGGACAGCTTTTTAACGGCTTTTCTCATCTTAAAGCCGTTTATTGGGTCTAGGTACAATGCGTATTCGAAATCCAACAAAAAGCCTTTGTCTATCGGATATTTTTTTGTCCAATACTCGTAAAACTCCTTATATGTCATTGGAGGGTCCGAAATGGGAGGGATTTCCTGCGGAACTTTTTTGCGTTTTGCCATACCGATAATTTCGCGTATGCGCGCAAAAAAATCACGCTACTTTAAATTTTTTTCGAACGACTTTTGTTTTTGGTAGCGTTCGTAGCTTTCGAAAACATATTGTTTGTACAATGTCGGGTTTCCCATTCTTTCGGATATAAGCGACATGCTTTCTAGCGAATCGCCTAAGCCGTCTTTTGCGCGCGAAACGTTTTTTATTTCGCTTTCGATATCGCGGGCAATCCATTCCCTTTTTGCGTCGAGATATTTTTTTAGCCCGATTTCCCTTTCGGCGGGCGTTGTTATTTTCGAAAAGAGCCTGTCGAAGTCTTCCGAATATTTTTTGCGAACTTCGGCGGCGATTTCGTCTTTTGTTTTTTTAGACAATTCCTTTGCGCTTTCGTAGTCGGATTTAAACTGCCCGTAAATGTTTTTATTGTGTTCAAGCCATTGCGCGTGCGACATTATTTTTACGCCCAATTCTTCGTCCGAAAAGCCGTTCTTGGATATATTGTTAAAAACTTGCCCGTCCATTTCAAAGGCGCCGACATGCTCTGAAGCGTCTCTCCCAAAATAAATTTGGCGAACGCAAAAAAATGCGCCCGCAAAAATTGCGACGCAAAGGGCAAATGCGCCCAAGTATTTTTTGCCCAGCGTTTTCTTTGACTTGCCGTTATTTGCGATTAGCGACGACGAGAAGTTTTCCGACAATACCGCATTTTTAAAATCCCTAATTGTAAGATAGCGCTCGGAGGGGTTTTCGGCTATGGCGCGCAATATGCACCTGTGCCAATGCAGCCAGCGTTCCCTGTCTTTGCCGGAGATTGTATCGGCAATTTTTTCGGGGAAGCGGTAGGCGGGGCGGCCTATCGTATCGGGCAAGTTGCCGGTTATAAGGGTATAAAAAGTGGTGGCCAGCCCGTAAACATCGGGGTTGCCGCCGCTGCCTACAAACCAGCTTGGAGCGGCGTAAAACGGCGTTCCGATATTCGAAAGCGAGCGTTTGTCGAGCTGCAGCAGCCCGAAGTCGGAGAGTTTTATTTTTCCGCCGAAAAACAGCGCGTTGTCGGGTTTTATGTCGCGGTGTAGCAGGTTTGCGTTGCCAACCGCAATGGCGGCGTCGAAAAGCGGCGAAATATACGCCAAAATCTCGTATGGCGAAAACCATTTATTGTCGGGCGATTCCAGTTTTTCGTCTATCAGGCTTTGCAGCGATTTTACGCGCCATCTGAAATCTTCGGGGTTAAAAGCGGCGTCTATCGGGTCGGCAAGCGGCATTCCGTAATAGAGCAATCCGTCCGAAATTCCCCAATCGTGTACCGCAACAAGATTTTGCCTGTCGGCAATGGCTGCGTACTTTTTTAGGCCCGCAATCTCCTTTTTTGCGTCGGCTACAAGCACGGTTTTTAGCGCGCAATAGGCGCCGTTTTTGCGGGCAAGGTAAACCGTGCCAAATCCGCCCTCGCCAATTTTGCGTAAAATTTCAAAATTCGGGATATTTGGTTTGGCGCATTCCATTGTTTTGAAGCTAACAAAATGGCGGAATTTGTGTCAAAATAAATATCATAAGGTCTTTAACTTTTCGACAAGTTCGGACAGTTTTTTGTCGGATTTGCAAAAGGTTTCTTTTGCGGTGTTGCCGCAAAGGTTAAGCTGCGGGAGATTTTCGCCCAAATAAAAGGGGCGTGTTTGAACTACTTTTTGCGCTTCGTGCGCCAAAATATTGAAGGATTCTTTTTGGTGCCTTTCGTACTTGCGCAGCGTTGTGTTGTAGCCTTTGCATATGTTCATGCCCGAAAGCGGGCTGCCGCAAAGCGCATAGGTATAAAGGCCGTTTAAATGCCAGTTTGAATGTTGCGTCCAAAGCCTTACAAAGTCGCCCAGATACAGTCGCGGGTAGTTTGCATAAAGCGCAAAAATTCCCGTGCCGAAGATGTGTAGCGCGTAATAGTTTAGGTTGCTTAAAATCGCCTCCTTTTTCGACAAAATCAATTCGAGATTTTGCCAAATTATATTCAGCGAAGTTGTGTCGCTTTGCAAAAGGGTAGATACCTGTTTTATTGTCGCCATTTTTTTTGATATCGCGGGCGCGACGCAAAAAATCGCGCGAAAAAGCCCTTTTTTATGGAAATTGACACCTTTGCGGCAAATCATACACTTAACCAGCCATATCGAATGATTTTTTTGCGGCGGACAACGAAATACATTTTATAAAATGAAATTACCCGATACACCTAAAACAATAATAGCCAAGCTTTCCGATCCCGAGGAAATGGCAATCTGGAACGGTGCGTGGCGCAGATTTTTCGACATCTACCACGCGCCCATAAAAATAATGGTCGGCAACGGATTTTACAAGCACGGTTGGTACGGCGTGCCCGCTTCGGTTATAGACGAAGTTGTAGCCGACACAATCGTTTCGCTGAATGAAATTTTTTCGAGGAAAATCTACGATTCTTCGAAATCGCGCTTTAGGTGCTTTTTAAAGACCATTTGCGAAAGGCGCGTTGTGGACTATTTGCGCAAAAACGCAAAGGGCGCAAACTTCGGCTCAATCGACGACGACGAATCCGACGTGCTTTGCTCTGCCGAAAAGCTGTATGCCGAAAGCAAAAAAGTGGAGCTGCAGCAGGAGGAGGAAAGGGCGTTTAAGGAAAGCCTGATTTTAGACGCATACATGTCCATACGCCACAAGTTCGACGCGCGCACGTGCGCGGCTTTCGAAATGATAAAGCTTGAGGATATGGACGTCGAAACGGTGGTGCGCGAGCTTGGCGTATCGCAAAACACCGTAAACAACGCGGTCTACCGCATAATGAAAAAACTTAAGGAGACCGTACAAAAGGAAAGTGAGTTAAACCGCCTATGAACGAGAATAGACAGCAACCGGAGCAAACTGCAGACGACGAAATTTTAAGGGAATTAAAATCGGCATACAAAGCCATAAATTCGCTAAACAAAACGGCGTCGCACAGAAAGATAGGAATGGACATAGAAAGAAAACTGCGCGCAGTTAAAGACGCGCAGGAAAAAAAGAAATAGGGCGCTTGCCATGACGGGCATTGCTTTTTTGCTCCTCAAACCGAAAGGAATGTTCGTTGCCATTCGACAAAAAAAGTCTTCCCAGTTGGGAAGACTTTTTTGCGCTATGTTAGGGCGCAATTTATTGTTTGTCGCCGAACAGCGTTTCGGAATTTAGGTTTAGGCAGGCCTCTATTATTGCCCACACCGCCACAAAAAACGACAGTGTAAAAAACGAGCATACCGTAATCAAGAGCTGTATTAGCGCCGTTTTTGTGCGCCCCACAAAAAAGTTGTGCGCGCCGAATGCTCCCAAAAATATCGCCAAAAGAAGGTATATAACTTTGTCGTTCTTTTTGCCCTCTTTTAATGGCGCAATTTGCCTGCCGCATTTTACGCAAACTACGGCGTTGTCGTCTATTTGCGCTCCGCAATACTTGCAAAACATAACAAATTCCTTTTACCGTTTAGATTGTTGTTTTAAGATTATTTGCCCTTTGCCGAAATATTTTGCGAAAACAAATAGTAGAAAACGGAGGCGGCCAATGCTCCCAAATTGTCGGCCAGCATGTCTTTTTGGGCGTCCCAAATGTCGCCCTGCGAGCCGAGGAATGCCGCGCCTACCTTGCCGCCGTCAATTTCGGCGTATATCCATTCTATAAGCTCCCAGGCGTTGGCCATTGCCATAATTGCAAGCGTGCCAAACACCGCCGCAAAAAAGCGCCCGTTAACTATTTTGTTTCTGTAAAACAGTTCCGCAAAGCAGAACGAATTTAGCCCTATGACAAAGTGGGCAAGCCGGTCGAAATGGTTTCTGTCGAACCCGAACGTATTTGTTATAAAATCGAATGGGACTTTTTCGAACGTATAGTGCGCGCCTATTGCGTGCAAAACCATCCACAGCGAAATTATAAAATACGAAAAGTTCGAAAAGCGGAATTTCGGGAAGGTTAAAACCAAAAGCGCAAACACAACTGCCGGGCTTGTAATTTCGACTTTCCATACCCCGATGTCGCTGCAGTTTATGTACGAAAGCGCAAAAACCGCCAGCACAAACAGCGTTAGGGCAACCAAAAATCCGTTCTTCTTTTCCATTTTAAAAAATGTCTAAAAATACGACAAGAAAAACCTGAATAGCCAGCATTATTGCGGCCAGCGAGTATACGAATATAAACAGCCAGTCGGTGCTGGTTTTCCTGCACATTGGCAGCGAATCGGTTTTCTTGTCCATATTTTTAGCTATTGAATGTTATTGTTGTTCGGGGGTTGAATCGGCCGCCTGCCCGCCTTGCGCGCCTTCGGCCTGTTCGGAGGCAATTTCCTCGTCTTTGGTGTTTACAACGCGGCAAATGCCGATAAGCGTGTCGCCCTCGGCAAGGTTTATAAGCCTTACGCCCTGCGTGCTTCTGCCTATAACCCTAATGTCTTTTACGGGCGAGCGAACCGCCTGGCCACCCTGGGTAAACATCATAATTTCGTCGTCTTCCTTTACGGAAAGGGCGCCTGCAACACCCGAAGTTTTAATTGCAATTATGCCCGAGCCGCCCCTGTTTTGCAGGCGGTATTCGTCGTACGAGGTTCTTTTGCCCTGGCCGTGCTCGCCCGCAATAAGCAGTGTGGAGTCGGGGTCGGCAATAACGATTGCCTTTACGCAGTCGTTTTCCTTTTTAAGGGTTACGCCCTTTACGCCGCGCGTTGCCCTGCCTTGCGCGCGAAGGTCGTTTTCGCTGAACCTAATGGACATGCCCTCGTGGGTGATAAGAACAACGTTGTCGTCTTTGTTGGCGAGAACTACGCCTATAAGGGCGTCGTTGTCGTCCAAATTAATGCCTATAATACCGCCCTTGCGGCAGTTTTTATATTCTTCGAGCATTGTCTTTTTAACGACGCCGTTCTTTGTGGCCATAATAAGCCCCTTGTCTTCGGAAAGGTCTTTTACGCAAATCATTGCCGCAATGCTTTCGTCGGGCTGCAAGGCCAAAACGTTTTTAAGCGAGCGGCCCTTTGCAATGCGCGTGCCTTCGGGAATATCGTATACCTTTTCGACATACACGCGGCCGTTGTTCATAAAGAACATAATATAGTCGTGCGTAGAGGCCGTAAAGATGTGCTCGATAAAGTCTTCGTCGTACTGGCCCGAGCCTATAACGCCCTTGCCGCCGCGCTTTTGCGAGCGGTACGAGCTTACGCTTGTGCGCTTTATAAAGCCGTTGTGCGAAACCGAAATAATGCAGCCTTCGTTTGCGATAACGTCTTCCATTCTAAATTCGCCCTCGGCGGGCAGAATTTGCGTTTTGCGCTCCGAGGCGTATTTTTCCTTTAGGGCCAGCATTTCGTTTTTGATTATGCCCAAAAGCTTCTTTTCGTTTTCTATGATAGAGCGGTATTCCTCTATCTGCTTCATAAGCTCGATATACTCGTTTTCTATCTTGTCCCTTTCGAGGCCCGTAAGCTGGTATAGCCTCAGTTCCAAGATGGCGTTTGCCTGCCTTTCGGAAAGGGGATATTTCGCCATAAGGGTAATCTTGGCTTCGTCCCTGCTTTTCGACGCCCTTATTATCTTTACGAAGTCGTCCAGGTTGTTCAGGGCAATCTTGTAGCCCTCCAAGATATGGGCGCGGTCTTCGGCCTTTTTAAGCATGAACATTGTGCGCCTGTATATAACTTCGCGCCTGTGCTCTATGTAGCATTCGAGCATTTCCTTTATGTTCATTTGCTTGGGTCTGCGCTTGTCAAGGGCAAGCATAATCACGCCGAAAGACGATTCTAGCTGGGTGTGCTTGTAAAGCTTGTTTAAAACCACACGCGGGCTTTCGCCTCGCTTAAGCTCTATGACAATTCGCGTATTTTCGTCGGATTCGTTGCGGACGTCGCTAATTTCGGTGATGACCTTGTCGGTTACCAAATTCGCTATTGTTTCGATAAGGGCGGCTCTGTTTACATTGTAGGGAATTTCCTTTATTACAATCTGCTCTTTGCCGTTTTTAAGCTCTTCGCAAACGGCAACGCCCCTTGTCTTTACAATGCCGCGCCCCGTTTTCATGTAGCTTTCGATGCCGGCTTTGCCCATTATCACGCCGCCCGTCGGAAAGTCGGGGCCGGGGATAATCTTCATAAGGTCGTCTATCGAAATTGTGGGGTTGTCTATAAGCTCGCAGGTCGCGTCTATCAATTCGCCCAAATTGTGCGGCGGAATGTTTGTTGTCATGCCCACTGCAATGCCGGTCGAGCCGTTCATAAGCAGCGCGGGCAATGCGCACGGCAAAACGCTGGGCTCGGTTGTAGACTCTTTGTAGTTGGGCACAAAGTCTACGGTGTCGGAGTCTATGTCGCTTAAAAGCTCCTGCGCTATGGCCGAAAGTTTACATTCGGTATAACGGTAGGCTGCCGCCGAGTCGCCCTCTATTGAGCCGAAGTTGCCCTGCGGCATAATAAGCGGGTAGCGCATTACCCAGTCTTGCCCCATTCTTACAAGGGTGTCGTAAACTGAGCTGTCGCCGTGGGGGTGGTAGTTTTT
The DNA here is from genome assembly GCA_934660865.1 of uncultured Opitutales bacterium. GTDB lineage: Bacteria > Verrucomicrobiota > Verrucomicrobiia > Opitutales > Intestinicryptomonadaceae > CAKUIA01. The sequence goes on along the minus strand of CAKUIA010000012.1, from coordinate 35,831 downwards.
AAGAACTTCGCCCACTACGCCCGCGCATTTGTCGAACGCCCTGTTGTAGAGCAGGCCTTCGCGCATCATTGCATAGAGCACGCGGCGTTGCACGGGTTTAAGCCCGTCCCTTACGTCGGGCAGTGCGCGCGAAACTATAACCGACATCGAATAGTCGATATATGCGTTGCGCATAATCTCGGTTATGCTCGACGGCTGAATTTTTTCGTTTTCGGTATACATTTAAAATCCTGTCTTGTTTTTTATTATATGTCGAGGTGGGCTGCGTTTAGGGCGTTGTCTTCGATAAAGGCGCGCCTTTGGGGCACGTCTTCGCCCATAAGCATTGTAAAGGTAGCGTCGGCTGCCGCCGCGTCTTCTACCGTAACTTTAAGCAGCGAGCGCTTTGCAGGGTCCATGGTAGTTTCGAACAGCTGCTTTGCGTTCATTTCGCCCAAACCTTTGTAGCGCTGAATGCTTAAGCCCCTTCTGCCGAACTCCCTTATTTTTGCAACCAGTTCGAGAATGCTGTTAAGCGGCATTTCGACCGGGGTTTTTACCGTTTCGCCCACGTTTTCGATAAGCTTGAACTTTGGTGTTGCGCAGGATTTTATGTCGTCCAGCACAAAGCCTATTTTTGCGATTTCCTGCAAAAGCTTTTGCAAAGTGTTGGCTTCGTAGATTTCGTATACGCTTACCCTTTGCTGCATTTTGCGGCCGTTTTCGTCTACAACTTCGCGCATTATGCTGCTTGCAAACATGTCGTCGGAGCTGCCGAATTCTATAAGGAAAGACGAGCGCTGGTCTTCGGTGAATATGAACCTAAATTCCTCCTTGTTGCCCGTTTTAATCCTTGCCAGATATTTGGGAAGCGCAAATGTTGTAGGATCTGCCTTGCCTAGATAGTCGCAAAGCTGGCAGCCGTAGCGCACAATGCCGTTGCCGAAAGCCTCTATTTTCGAGAGGGCTTCGACCAATTTGTCGACCTTTGCCGCCTCGAACTGCTTGCCGTCGGAATTTCTTACCAAAACAACGTCTTCGGAACCCAATTCCAAAAGGATTTTGTTCATTTCCGCGTCGTTCATAACGTATTGCTCGCGCTTCTTTCTCTTGATTTTGTAGAGCGGAGGTTGCGCAATATATATGTAGCCGTTTTCTATAAGCCCCCTTAGGTGCCTAAAGAAGAATGTAAGCAAAAGCGTTCTAATGTGCGAGCCGTCTACATCGGCATCGGTCATTATAACAACCTTGTGGTAGCGCGCCTTTTCGATGTTGAAGGCTCCGTCGCCGCTTTCGCCTATGCCCGTGCCGCAGGCGGTAATCATCGCCCTGATTTCGGCGTTGCCCAATGCCTTGTCTATGCGGGTTTTTTCGACATTCAAAACCTTGCCTCTAAGGGGAAGTATTGCCTGGTAGCGCCTGTCGCGCCCCGACTTTGCCGAACCGCCGGCCGAGTCGCCCTCTACAATGAACAATTCGCAAAGGCTTGGGTCTCTTTCCGAGCAGTCGGCCAGCTTTTGTGGCATGCCGCCGCTGCTTAAAACGCCCTTGCGGATGGTTTCTTTTGCCTTTCTTGCGGCTTCCCTTGCGCGGGCTGCAACAAGGCACTTTTCTATCATTTTCTTTGCAACCTGCGGCTGCGTTTCGAAAACGTATTTAAGCTTTTCGCCCACGATTTTCTGGACAATGCCGTCTACCTCGCCGTTCGAAAGCTTTGTTTTTGTCTGCCCTTCGAAGCGCGGTTCGGGAACTTTAACCGAAATTACGGCGGTTAACCCTTCGCGGCAGTCGTCGCCCGAAATCGGAGGGTCTTTTTCCTTAAGCAGGTTGTTTGCCTTTGCATAGGCGTTTACAACCCTTGTCAAAGCCGTTCTAAAGCCGCTTAGGTGCGTGCCGCCCTCTACGTTGTAGATGGAGTTTGCGTAGGCGTATACCTGTTCGGAATACGAATCGTTATACTGCATTGCAATGTCTACAACTATTTTGGAGTCGGGCTTGGCCGGGTCTGCAACGGCCTCGCCGCTAAAATATATAACCTTGGGGTTTATTACGTTCTTGTTCGTGTTAAGGAACTGCACGTATTCGGATATGCCGTCTTTAAAGCAGAATGTTTCCTCTTTGTCTATGCGGTCGTCTTTAAGCAGAATTTTTATGCCGGGGTTTAGGAACGCCAATTCCCTAAGCCTTTTCGCCAAAATTTCGTACTTAAATTCGCGCGTGGTTGTAAATATTTCGGGGTCGGGCAAAAAGGTTATCTTTGTGCCGGTGCCTTTTGTAGAGCCTATAATCTCCATCTTTTGCACGGTTTTGCCCCTTACAAAAGCCATGTGGTAGATATTTCCGTTTTTGCGGACTTCTACGTCGAAAGCTTCGGAAACCGCATTTACGCACTTTGCGCCTACGCCGTGCAAACCGCCCGAAACTACATAGGCGCCCTTGCCGAATTTGCCGCCCGCGTGCAGGTTTGTCATAACCAGTTCAAGCGCGGGAATTTTGTATTTGGGGTGAATGTCTACGGGAATGCCGCGGCCGTTGTCTTCTATCGAGCACGAACCGTCGGAATGCAATTCCACCTTTATAAGATTGCAGTAGCCCGCCAAAGCTTCGTCGATTGAATTGTCTACAATTTCGTAGACGCAGTGGTGCAAGCCTCTTTCGTTAGTGTCGCCGATATACATATCGGGGCGTTTTCTTACGCCCTCTAGCCCTTCAAGCTTTTGTATTTTCGACGCATCGTATGTGTCGTTTTTATTGATGTTGTCTGCCATATAATTTTTCCTAAAAGCAATGCGCAAAATTATGGGGCTGTTTCCCCCGAAAAAATCGGGAATTTTTACGCTTTTTGCCGTCTAAAATAGACGCTATGCCCTATTGGTTGCGCGTTTCTATATACTGTATATATACTGTATGTAAAGCGCAACAAAAAACTTGGCAAAAAAGAGCTTTTTTTGCGTAAAAATGCCCGTTTTTGCACGGGGTAAAGGGGGAGTTGTTCTTGGCAAAATTTTTGAGTTTTTGCTTTGGGGCGGCACTTTTCTTTGCATTGTCTCAACACGCTTTTTTAGGGGCAAATAGCGCGTTAAAAAGGCCTTTTGGTTATACAAAGGTTTTTTATGCGCGCAAAAAAAGAGCCTGCCCAAAATCGGGCAGACCCTTAAAAAGTTTTTAAGCTTAATTTTGCTTTAGTAGGTTATGTAGCCCGCAACTGCCGAAGAGGCAACCATTCTGGGCGACATAAGAACCGTTCTGCCCGTCGGGCTACCCTGGCGTCCCTTAAAGTTGCGGTTCGAGCTGGAAGCGCAAAGCTCGTCGCCGCGCAATTTGTCGGCGTTCATTGCCAAGCACATCGAGCAACCAGCGTTGCGCCATTCAAAGCCGGCCTCGGTAAATATCTTGTCCAGCCCCTCGGCTTCGGCAAGCTTCTTTACAATTTGAGACCCCGGAACCGCTATGGCCCTTACGCCTTTGGCAACTTTTTTGCCCTTAAGGTATTTTGCGGCTTCCTGCAAGTCCGACAACCTGCCGTTTGTGCACGAGCCTATAAATGCCACGTTTATGGGAATGCCCTTAACGGGAGTGCCCGATTTTAGCTTCATATAAGCCAAAGCGTCTTTTGCGTCTTTGCGCTGCTGGGGGTCTGCAATGGAGTCGCAGTCGGGTATGTTTTCGTTTATAAACACCGCCTGCGAGGGATTTACGCCCCAGGTTACCGTCGGCAAAATGTCGGCTGCATCGAACTTTACAACGTCGTCGTAAACGGCGTCTTTGTCGGAGGCAACGGTTTTCCAATATTCGACGGCCTTGTCGAAATCTGCGCCTTTTGGTGCGTAGGGGCGGCCTTTAAGATAGTCGAAGGTTTTTTGGTCGGGGTTTACATAGCCGACCCTTGCTCCGCCTTCTATGGCCATATTGCAAACCGTCATTCTGCCTTCCATCGACATATTGTCGAACACGTCGCCGGCAAATTCGTAGGCATAACCTATGCCGCCGTTTACGCCAAGCTTGCGTATTATGTGAAGTGCTACATCTTTGGGGTAAACTCCGTCTTTAAGCGTGCCGTTTACTTCAACCTTTCTTACCTTTAGCTTTTTAAAGGAAAGCGTTTGGGTTGCCAACACGTTGCGAACCTGCGTTGTGCCTATGCCGAAAGCAACCGCGCCGAACGCGCCGTGGGTTGCCGTGTGGCTGTCGCCGCAGGCAACGGTCATTCCGGGCTGTATAATGCCCTGTTCGGGCATAACAATGTGTATTACGCCCTGGCAGCCCGTGTTTACGTCGAAAAACTTTATGTTGTTGTCGGCGCAATTTTTGCGGATATGCTCGAGCATTTCGTATGCCAACTTGTCGGCATACGGTTCGCTTGTGTCGGTTGTGGGAATAATGTGGTCTACCGTGGCAAAAGAGCGGTTCGGGTAGCGCACTTTAAGTTTCAAGGTTCTAAGCATGCCGAATGCCTGCGGGCTTGTAACCTCGTGCATTAGGTGCGTGCCTATAAACAGCTGGGTGGAACCGTCGGGCAGCTGCCTGACGGTGTGTTTTTCCCAAACCTTTTCGAATAGAGTTTTACCCATAAAGCAATTAGTCGAGCAAAGAGTCGTCTAAGTCGTAGTTGGGGTAAACGTTCTGAACGTCGTCTAAGTCCTCCAAAGCTTCTACAACCCTTACGGCTTTCTTTGCGGTTTCCGCGTCGGTTATCGGAACCAAAGTTGTCGGTATCCACGACAGGTTCGAGTCGGCGCATTTAATGCCTGCGTCTTCCAAAGCCTTTGCCAACTTGTCGTATTCGGAAACCGGGCAAAGAACTTCAAATTCGTCGCCGTTGTTTTTAACGTCTTCGGCGCCCGCCTCCAAAGCCACGTCCATAAGCTTTTCTTCGGTGGTGTCTTCGGCGTTGATTATAAATTGACCCTGTCTGTTGAAGTTAAACTGCAATGCGCCCTGTGTTGCAAGGCTGCCGCCGTTCTTTGTAAATGCCGCCCTTACGTCGGCAACGGCGCGGTTTTTGTTTTCGGTTGTAACTTCCACAATAATGCCTACTCCGCCGGGAGCATAGCCTTCGTACAACAACTGTTCGTAAACAACGCCGGGGATTTCGCCCGTACCCTTTTTAATAGCTCTGTCGATGTTGTCGGCAGGCATATTGGCAGCTTTCGCCTTTAGCACCAAAGTGCGAAGACGGGGATTAAAGTTTTGGTCGCCGCCTCCGGCTCTTGCAGCGAGGGTGATATCCTTGCTCAATGCGCTGAATATTTTGCCTCTTTTAGAGTCTATTGCGGCCTTGTGGCGTTTAGTTGTTGCCCATTTACTGTGTCCAGACATATTAATTATCCTTTACATTGTTTTTAAAAAGAAAGTTGAATTATTGTCGAATTTTGCCCGTTTTCAACATTTTTTTATATGCCGTGCAAAATTTTTGCGCTTTAATACAATTTTGTAGCTCGGCTGCGTTTTTTAAAGACTTTTTTGGCTTTGCCTGAATTTATGTTGTAAAAGGCCATTTTTTCTTTGATTTTTACGATAAATTAAAGTAGGGTGTTCTCTCTTTTTAGGGGTGTTGCAGTTCCCGTTATTTTTGGGAATGCGGCCTCTTTTGAACACGAACATTTGTTTAACGAAGAGACGGATTATGACGGATATTAAAGATTGCGCAGTTAAGTTTCCCGAAAAGTCGGGCAAAGATTTGTATTTTTACAGCCTCGAAAAGTTGGCCGAAAAGTATCCCAACGTAAAAAGGCTGCCCATTTCCATAAAGATTGTGCTAGAAAGCGTGCTGAGAGCCTCGTTTAACGGTTTGGCCGGCGAAAAAGACGTCGAAAATTTGGCGAATTGGAACGCCGAAAACCCCGGGGCTTTCGAAATCCCCTTTGTTGTTTCGCGCATAGTTTTGCAGGATTTAACCGGCGTTCCCCTTTTGGTAGACTTGGCCGCAATGCGCTCGTATGCGCAAAGGCAGGGCAAAAACCCCGACTTGGTAGAGCCGCTTGTTCCCGTAGACCTGGTTATAGACCACTCGGTGCAGATGGACTATTTCGGCACAAAAGACGCGTATGCCAAGAATCTTGAAATGGAGTTTAAGCGCGGCAAGGAAAGGTACGAATTTTTAAAGTGGGGCCAGCAGGCGTTTAAAACATTTTCGGTTGTGCCGCCGTCTACGGGCATAATACACCAGGTAAACCTTGAATATTTGGCGAAGCTTGTTTTCGAAAAATCCGAAAACGGCAAAAACGTGCTATATCCCGATACTTTGGTCGGTACCGACTCGCACACTACAATGATAAACGGCCTTGGTGTTGTAGGCTGGGGCGTTGGCGGCATAGAGGCCGAAGCGGGCATGCTGGGCCAGCCCATATACTTTAAAGTGCCCGAAGTTGTGGGCGTATGTATGTCGGGCAAGCTTTCGAACGGGGTAACCGCAACCGACTTGGCCTTGCACATGACAAAGCTTTTAAGAGACGAAAAGGTTGTGGGCAAGTTTGTGGAATACTTCGGCGAGGGAGCCAGCACACTGTCGCTTGCCGACAGGGCAACCGTTGCGAATATGGCGCCCGAATACGGAGCAACTATGGGATACTTCCCCGTAGACGACAAAACTTTGGAATATATGAAGCTTTCGGGCAGAAGCGACGAGCTGGTTTCCCTTATAAAAGAGTATTACACAAGGCAGGGAATGTTCTCGATACCGCGCGAGGGCGATTGCGACTATACAAAGGTTTTGCATGTAAATTTGGCCGACATTAAGCCCGCAATAGCAGGCCCGAAGCGCCCGCAAGACAAAATAGAGCTTAACATGGCAAAAGAGGCCTTCAATGCAAGCTTCCCGAATTTGGAGTATAAAAAAGCCAAAACTTCGAAGGGCGAAATTTCGGACGGCAGCGTTTTGATTGCCGCAATAACAAGCTGCACAAACACGTCGAACCCGTCGGTTTTGGTTGCCGCAGGTTTGTTGGCGAAAAAGGCAAGGGCTTTCGGGCTTAAAACCCCCGAATATGTAAAGACGACTTTGGCCCCCGGGTCTAGGGTTGTAAGCGACTATTTAAAAGAGGCGGGCTTGCAGACTTATTTGGACGAGCTTGGCTTTAATTTGGCGGGCTACGGCTGTGCCACTTGCATAGGCAATTCCGGCCCTATAGACGCCGAAATTACCGGGGCCGTAAAAGACAACAATTTGGTTTGCGCAAGCGTGCTTTCGGGCAACAGGAATTTTGAAGCCCGCGTTCACGCGCTGTTAAAGGCAAATTATTTGATGACGCCGCAATATGTAGTGGCCTTTGCCCTTGCAGGCAGAATAAACATAGATTTCGACAAAGAGCCCGTGGGCGTTTCGCCCGACGGCAAAGAGGTGTTCTTAAAGGACATTTTGCCGACTTCGGCCGAGGTCGAAGAATGCGTTGCAAAATGCGTAAAGAGCGAATTCTTTAAAAAGGAATATTCCAGCCTAAAAGGCCCCGAGTTGTGGCAGCAAGTGCAAAGCACAAAGGGCAATGTGTTCAACTGGAACAAAGACAGCACCTACATTCAAGAGCCTCCGTTTTTCGAGGGAAAAGACGATTCTAAAAAGTCTCTTAAAGACCTTAGGGCGTTGGCGATTTTCGGCGACAGCGTAACGACCGACCACATTTCGCCGGCGGGCGCAATTTCGCCCGACAGCGCCGCGGCACGCTACCTTACCGAAAAGGGTTTGTCGCAAAAAGACTTTAACACCTACGGCTCCAGAAGGGGCAACGACCGCGTTATGTGCCGCGGCACCTTTGCAAACATAAGGATAAAGAACAAGATTGTTGCCCCCAAAGAGGGCGGCTACACCAAAATGTACGGCAAGGGCGACGACATTCTTATTTTCGACGCGGCGCAAAAGTATGCCCAAAACAACGAGGGCCTGCTTGTGTTTGCGGGCAAAGACTACGGCATGGGCAGCTCGCGCGACTGGGCGGCAAAGGGCACAAGCCTTTTGGGCGTAAGGGCCGTTATCGCAAAATCGTACGAAAGAATACACCGCAGCAACCTTGTGGGCATGGGCATTTTGCCTTTCGAATTTGCCGAGGGCTGCGATGCGGACACTTTAAACCTTAACGGTTCCGAAAAGTTTACAATACAGGGTTTGGAAAGCGGCGTAAAGGTTGCGGCAAAAGCCACGCTAAAAATAGAGCGCGAAAACGGCGCCGTAGACTATGCCGACTTGCTGCTTAGAATAGATACCCCCGTTGAAATAGACTACTATAACTGCGGCGGCATTTTACAGTGCGTATTAAAGAAAATTTTGAAATAGCAAATGTCGGTTGAGGATACAAAGTTTATGGTTTGCGAGGAGGGCAACGGCGCCGCTTTGGCGATTGTCGGCCGCGCATGCTATCTCAACTGCATGGGCGTTTCGGAATTTTTCGACGCCGTTGTGAGGGACAAAAAGGCTCTTGTAAACATAGATTTTGCGGGGTGCACGGGCATAGACAGCACCTTTTTGGGCATAATTGCAAAGCTTGCAATAAGGCTTAGGCCAAGCGGCGGCAAAGTTGTTTTAAGCAATATTTCCGACCGCAATTTGGAGGTTGTGCAAAACCTGGGGCTCGACAAAATTCTTGAAATAGGAAACCCTCCAAAAGAGGGGGGTGCCCAAAGCACGCTTGCCAATTCGCCGTCGGCGCAGGCCGAAATGCTTTCGGCGCACGAGTCGCTTGTAAGCGCCAACCCCGAAAACCTCAAGAAATTTGAAGATGTAATCGCTTTTCTGAAAAAGCGTGTTGAATAACGCCGCTTTTTTTGCGAAACTGCTTTTGTATATGAATATCGTTTTCTTTGCATTGGGTATGCTGTTTGCGTGGGTCTTTACCCTCGCGTGGCTCTGCATTGCAAGAAAGAAAATGTCGCGTCTGTACAAGATAAACGACGACCTTAAAAACGAAAGAACCGTAACCATTGCAAGCATGCGCAAGCTTGCCTCCGACTTGGAGGGCTCGATAAGCGTGCCCGACATTTACAGGCGCACGCTAAAGCTTGCCGTAGACGTAACCAAAGCCCAAAGCGGCCGAATTTACGAGCGCAAAGACGACGGCACTTGGAAAAGCGCGGTTACCATAGGGTTGTTCCCCCCGCAAAGACCCCTTAAAAACGACTTTTCCACAAAGGCGCAATATATAAACACCGTTTTTGCCGACGAAGTTTTGTCGGCAAACGAGGGGCTTGTAGGCCAAGTTGGCAACAGCGCCGAGGGGCTTTTTATTAAAGACGCCGCAAAAGACAACAGGGTTGTATCGTCGTCTTTTGGCCCCGTAAAAATTACCAGCATAATATATGTGCCCATATTTTTTGTCTCGAAAACAAATGCGGTTATGGTTTTGGCAAATCCTTTGGGCGACGAGAAATTTTCGCAAAACGACTTTTCTTTGGCAAAGGCCATAGCCAGCCAGGCGGCAATAGCCATTTCAAACGCAAATACCATGGACGTTCTCGTCGAGAAAAACCGCCTTAATTTCGATTTAAAATTGGCAAGCGGCGTTCAGCGGTATTTGCTGCCGCAACAAATGCCCGAAATAGACGGCTACGACTTTGCCGTAAGGTATGTTCCGCAACAGTGCATAGGCGGCGATTTCTACGATTTTATAGAGCTTAAAAACCAAAAGCTCGGCGTTGTAATTGCCGACGTTTCGGGCAAAGGGGTGTCGGCTGCAATGATAATGGCAATTACCCAGACAAAATTGCGCGAAATTGCCCCCCGCCACGAAAGCCCGGCCGAGGCCTTAAAAGCCCTTAATGCCGACATTATGCCCCTGATGCGCGAGGATATGTTCATTACAATGATATACGCCGTTATAGACACGAAAAATTCGGTTATAACATTGGCAAGGGCGGGGCACGAACCGGCGTTGTTGTTCGACAAAAGCACAACCGACTTCGAATCGATGAAAATTAAAAGTTCGGGAATGGCGGTAGGCATGGTCGATTCGGAAATATTCGATACGGTTATAGAAGACAAAACCATTGCGTTCGAGAAATCGGCGGTGCTTGTTATGTATACCGACGGCATAACCGAATCGCTAAGCAAAAACGGCGGCGAATTTACCGCCGAAAGGCTGGAAAAGTCGATTGCAAGCGTAGCCAACGAAAGCGCCGCCGACATAAATACCGACATTCTGTTGGACGTTCAGCGTTTTTGCGGCGCAACATATTCTTACGCCGACGATATGACTTTGATTACAATTAAACACACTAACTAACAAAACATTAAAAAAGGAAATAAAATGCCAGGAGTAGGTAAACTTTTAAAACAGGCCCAAAAAATGCAAAAAGCCATGGAGGGCGTTCAGGCCGAACTCGAAAACCAGACGGTTGAAGTTTCCAGCGGCGGCGGAGCGGTTAAAATTACCGCAAACGGCCACGGCGCAATAAAGTCCATAAAGCTTGATCCCGAATTTTTGAAGGAAGACGCCCAGGTTGTAGAAAGCGCAATTTTGGAAGCCATTAACGAAGCCGCGGCAAAGGCGAAGGCTTTGGGCGAAGAGCAAATGGGCAAGGTTACGGGCGGCTTTAGCATTCCCGGCTTGTTCTAGCAAATTTGCGCTATGTCGGACGCTTTCGAAAACCTAAAGGCGGCTTTGCGAAAGGCTCCCGGAATAGGGGCGAAAGCCGCCGAACGCATTGCCCTGAACATTGCGGTAGAAAACCGCGAGCTTGGCGCGCTTTTGCGCCGGTGCATAGACGAGGCTTTAAATTCGCTTAGTGCGTGCCCCGAGTGCGGCGCGCTTTCCGAAGGCGGAAAGCCCTGCCGCATTTGTGCCGACCCTTCGCGCCGTGCCGACGCCGTTTGCGTTGTAGAAAGTGTTCTCGACATATTTTCGATAGAAAAGTCGGGGGCGTGGCGCGGCAGATACTTTGTTTTGGGGGGCAAGCTTTCGCCCTTAAAGCGCATTGGTCCCGAAAAATTGGGCATAGACCGCCTTAAGGAGCTTGTAATAAAAAATTCGGTTGCCGAAATAATTTTGGCGTTGTCGAACGACATAGAGGGCGAGGCAACCTGCCGCTACTTGCAGGAGGCCGTTTTTGCCGATATGCCGCAGGTTAAGCTAAGCCGCATAGGTTTCGGTTTGCCGAGCGGCAGCGCGCTGCTTTTTGCCGATTCTTCGACCATAAAAAGCGCGTTGGATTCAAGGAAAATTTATTGATATATGAAAATTGGCAACATATTTTGCGCGCTTTTGTTTTTTATGTGCGCTAGCTTTTCATTTTCGCAAACTGCGGGCTTGCCCTTAAACACAAAGGCGGCGGCTGCGGGCGATAACATTGCGCAAAAAACCGACATATCGGTTTTCGATTCGGTTGTTTTGGGCATAGTAGAGGGCATAACCGAATATCTGCCCGTGTCGTCTACGGGGCACCTTATATTGACAAACAGCGTTCTTGGGCTTGATTCGGAAACCCCGCTAAAAGACACCAAAGGCAACATTGTTGTAGACAAAAAGCAGAGCAAAAAAAGCGGCAAAGAAGTTGTTTATACAATGAAAAAGGCCGCCGACGCCTACGCCGTTATAATACAGCTTGGCGCAATATTGGCGGTTTTGGCCTTGTATTGGGAAAGCGTTTGGGAAATTGTAAAGGGCGTTTTCGGCAAAAGCAAAAAGGGGCTGTTTCTTGCAAGGAATATAATTGCGGCCTTTATGCCCGCGGCGGTTATAGGCCTTTTGCTGCACGACTATATCGACGAATATCTCTTCGGCGTATACCCCGTGGTTTTTGCGCTTTTTGCTGGCGGTTTGCTTATGCTTTTTGTCCAAAAAAAACTTGGGGAAAAGGCGTCTAAAAAACCCGATACCGACTTGTCCGATTTAAGCGTAAAACAAAGCCTTTTAATAGGCTTTTTGCAGGTTGTTGCAATGTGGCCGGGAACAAGCAGGTCTATGATGACCATCTTGGGCGGCTACATTGCGGGGCTTAATCCCGCCTCTTCGGCAAAATTCAGCTTTTTGCTGGGGCTGCTTACGCTTTCGGCGGCAAGCTTTTTTAAGATAGCCAAAGACGGGCAAAATATGCTAAATGCGCTTTCGGTTTTGCCCCTGTTGGTGGGGCTTATAGTTTCGTTTATATGCGCTTTGGTTTGCGTAAAGTGGCTTGTGGGCTTTCTAACAAGAAGGGGGCTTGCCCCCTTTGCGTGGTATAGGATAGCGCTAAGCGCCGTGCTTTGCCTGTATTTCCTTTGCATTTAATGGCAAATTTTGCGGACATTCACACGCACTTTTTCCCGCCGTTAAAAATGCCGGCTGGGCTTTGGTGCGGGCAACAAAACGAACCCTATTGGGGCTCGCTTTTGTCTCCGCAAAACCGCAAAACTTTGCAGGATTTTACCGAAAGAGAAACCTTTTTGGCCGCCATGGACAACGCCTGCATAAAAAGGAGTGTTTTAAACGGGGCCTATTGGCAAAACACAAAAACATGTATGTACGCAAACGATACGGCTCTTGATTTTGCAAAGGCCTATCCCGACAGAATATCGGCTTTTGCCGCGATAAACCCCGCCGATTTCGAGGGCTCTAAAAAGATTTTGCAAAGCGCAAGAAGCCGCGGTTTTTGCGGTGTGGGCGAATTGTGCGATGCCGTTCAAAACTTTTCGTACAAAAGCCCCGAGTTTTTAAAGCTTATGCAAATATGCGACGCCGAAAAACTGCCCGTTTGCCTGCATTTGGGCGACCCGTTCGGCAAAATGTATAGCGGCAAGATTTTTACCGACAATAACGCCGCTTTCGGGCTTGCCGACAAATTCGAAAATGTAAACTTTATTTTTGCGCATTTGGCCGGCGGCGAAATTTTGCGCCGAAAATTCGCAAAAAAGAACGCCTTTTTCGACACGGCAGCCTTCCCGCTTTTATACGGCAAAGAGCGTTGGCAAACGGCGTTCGAAAATTCGGGCGGCAACCTGCTTTTCGGCAGCGACTATTCGCTTAGGCTGTATCCAAAAACCCAAAAAACAGCCGACATAAAAACCCTTAAAGACGAAGCCGCGCAAAACCTGCCCGAAAGCTTTTTGCCCGACTTTTTCGAAAACAACGCCAGAAAAGTTTTGGGTTTTGCGGTTTGATTTTTTTCGGGCAAACCCCTATTTTTCGCTCCCGTTTTCGGGGCGTTTTTTAAGCCATTTCGGGCGCCTGCCCCTAAGCATTTTTTTTAGCTTTGGCCTGTCGCATTCGGCTATAATATAGCCGCAACATTCGGGAAACCCGCATTTGCACGGGTGTTCCAAAAAGTGCTCAAAAGCGTAGCCGTAGTTGTATAAAAACTCCTCGTCTTTTAAAACGTCTTTTGTAGTTTCTATAAAAATGCGTCCGTTTTCCTCCACGGCTTGGCAGTTTGTGCGGCAGGCGTGGTTTATGTATTTTGCGTCGTTATAGTCGAAATTGCCGTCTATGTACAAGTCGTCGTCAACTTCGAAAATGTAGACTGCTCCCTTGCCCGTTTCGTGCGCGGTTTTTTCGTATTCAATGCCGCGCCTGTCGGCTTCGTCGGCCGAAATTCTGTCGCCCAAATACTCTATTATGCGCTCGCCTTTTTTTACGTCGCGCGCGGCAAAAAGCCCCCTGCCGTGAATTTTAGAGGAGGCAACATAATAGGCTTTTCGGCTATTCGGGAAATTTTCCGCTTCTGACTTCCGACACATATTGCGAATAGGCGTTTACGATTTGCTCTTTTAAATTTGCGTAGCGTTTTGCGAATTTCGGGGAAAAGTCGTTTAGCCCCAGCATATCGGTCATAACAAGAACTTGGCCGTCGCAATGGGGGCCCGACCCTATGCCTATGGTGGGCACCGAAACGCTTTCGCTTATTGCCTTTGCAGTTTCCGCGTCCGTCATTTCCAAAACAATGGCAAACACGCCCGCGCTTTCAAGCTGCTTTGCCCCGCTTATAAGCCTGTTTTTTTCCTCTTCGGTTTTGCCGAATTTTCGGTATTTGCCCAGTTTTAAAAACTGCTGCGGCTGAAGCCCTATATGGCCTACAACCGCAATGCCCGCTTCGGTAAGCCCTGCAATCTTTTCGGCAATAGAGCCTGCGCCCTCAATTTTTATCGCGCTTGCCCCCGCCTGGATAAGCGATTTTGCAGAATCCAACAGCCTGTCGAAAGAGTAGTTTGCCTCGCAAAAAGGCATATCGGCTACAACCAAAGCCTTTGTATTTGCCCTTGCAACCGCCTTTGTGTGGTGCAGCATATCGGCAAGGCTTACGGGTATGGTGCTGTCGAATCCGAGAAAATTGTTGCCTACAGAGTCGCCTATCAAAATCATGTCGGCTCCGCCCAAGTCGGCCAAGCGGGCAAACAGGGCGTCGTAGGCCGTAATCATTGCAAGCTTGCGCGTGTTTTTTGCCTGCAAAATATCGTGTGTTGTAATTTTGTTTTCCATATATTTTTATTTTAAAAACGAGTTTATAATAGAGGTGGCTCCCGCGGCGGTTGCGTCTTTTAGAATGTCGGAAAGGTTGTTTTTCGGCGACTGCAAATTGCCGTAAACGTCGAATTCGGGGCCCGTGCTATAGCCGTTTATGGGCGATGTTGCGCTTTTTATAAGGCCGAGCTTTTTAAAGAGAAATTCGGTGTCGCCGTTCTTTACGTAAACGCGGCCCTTTGCGCTAAGCGGATACATGTTAAAGGGCAGCTTTTCCGCATACGCCATTTTGCCGTCGGCGCAAATGGTGATTTCTTTGCCGACAATCTCGCCGCTCTTTATTACTATGTTTTTGTCCGTATTCCTTTCAAGCTCGAACAGGAAGCTGTCGAATTTAAACTCTCTGAACATGGAATATACGGCCTCTATGCCCTTTGTCTCCTTTACCCTGTTCGACAAAAGCCCAGCGCCTATCTTAAGCGCGCTTTGGGCAATGCCCATTGCAGCTCCCGTATTGGAGTCGGGGTCTATAAGGCGCAGCATGCCGCCCTTTGTGTTTTTAACGGACAGCTTTGCAAGGATATTTTCGGCAAGTTTTTGCGGGCTGTCCGCTTTTGACGAAGCCGAAATATCTATGTCGAAAAGCCCGTCTAGCATATTTGCTTCGGAATTTTCAAACTTTGTAAAGTCCGAAAAATCGGCGTTCTTTGCCGAGAATTTTAGCGCGTTTAAATTGTAGATATTGTCGGCAAACAAAAGGTTTGCGTTTGCCGAGCAGGGCGTTTTAAACGATATAAAATCCAGGCTTTTTACCCGAACGGCATTTTTGTCCAGCTCGGCAAAAAGCTTTAGCGATTTTGCAATTTCCCTTTCGTTAAAATAAATTTCGTTTAGCTGCGAGGAAAGCGAAAACGAGTATCCCGTATCCCAAACAGCCTTTTGCCGTGCGGGTGTTGCAATGTTTTGTGCGGAGGCTTTCGGGGCAACGGCGCGCGCATTTTGCGGCTGTTTTTGCGCTTTCGCTTCGGCTGACTGGGTTTTTGTTTTTGCCGCTATGTTTGCGCTTTTTGCCCCCGCGGGCTTGTTGAACAATTCCGCCAAAACCGCAAAATGCGCGCATTCCAAACGCCTCGAATCAAGCGTTAATTTATAGTCGTTTAGCTGCGATTTTTTTGCGGTAAATTCCATGTCGGAATTTCCCTGCTTCGAGAAAATTTGCGTTTTAAGTTTTGCCGAATTGGGATTGTAAAAATCGCTTATTTCGGCCGACAAATCCATTGTTTCGATTTTCGCAGCCTTTGTTTTCGGCGTCAGGTTAAAGAGCTTGCCCGAAAAGTCCAGATTTTTGCCGTCTACTTTAACCGAAAGCTCGGCAAGGCCCGAAAGGAAGTTGTTAAAGTCGCTTATTGCGGCAATGTCCATAAACTTTGGCAGCGAAATTTTGACCTTTGCCGACGCGCTTTTAAGTGCCATGCCCTCCAGCGAAATGTTTGCCCGACCCGACGCGTCGAAAAATTCGGCCGAGTTTTTCGAAAGCGAAAGTTTGTCGGCTTTTGCAAAGAGTTGTTTGCCGCCTAGCTTGCCCAAAAATGCCGCTTTTACGCCCGTATTTTTTATCAGGTATTTGCCGTCTTTCGCATACGAAATATTTTCGGCGGATATGTCGCCCGAAAAGTCCAGGCCGCCGTTTTTGTTGCTTGCGCCCAGTTTGCCCGAAGCCGTTTTTGCCGAAAAATCGGGAATATACCGCCCCAGCGTTGAGAGGGGAAATTTGTTCAGACCAACGGTGGCGTCGAAATCTTTTTGTAGCGGATTTTTTGTGTCTATGTCGCCGGCAAACGAAAATTCAAAAACATTGGTCGAGTTGTTGTCTTTTTGCGCTAGGTCAAACTTTTTCAGCGAAATTACGCCGTCTTTAAAAGAGCCAGCAATATTGGCCGAAAAGTCGGACAAATCTTCGGCGCCTAAAAAGCCGCCTATGTTGCCTGTGCTTTCTACCGCAAATTCGAAAACCCCGTTTTTGCCCGAAAACGAAAAGTTGTTGCCTATGCCGTTTTGCCCGTTAGCCGACAAATACAGCTTGCCCGACGCCCTTTGTTCGGAAAGGTCGAAAGCTACCTGCGCGCTAAAATCCGAGCTAAAGAACAGTTCGTTTGGGAGAAGTTCGCGGCCGTCTTTTATAAGCGAAATGTTTTCGGCGTAAAAACTTTTTTGCGTTTTTATAAGCAGCGATTTTTTTTGCAAGTCGGGCGTAAGCAGGAAAACAGCTCCGACTTTCTTTACCGAAAAGTCCGCATTTGGCGCGAATTTTTTGAACACGCTTTGCGGGATTTCGTTTAGCTGCAGCGTTATTTTCGGGGCGCTTGCAAAGCTTTTGTCCGAAAAGTTAAATACGGCGTTTTCTTCGAGCGAAATTTTTACCAGCGGGTTGCTGTCGTCGAAAATCTCGGCCGATAGCGACGAAATTTGCAGCGCCTGCATGTTGCCCGCAAATTCGCAAACGGCGTCCAACTTAGGTTCGCGCAAAAGGTTAAGGTTTTCGTTTAAATTGCCAAGGTCTTTGCCTTCAACCAAAACCCTTGCCAGCCCCGAGATGTCGCCGAAGCCGTTTTGTGCGTTTAGCTTTGCGAAAATGTCGCACGCAAATTTTGCGCCGCGCAAAGGCACAAAATTTTTAATGTCGTTTTCCGTCGCCTTGCAGGAAAGCGAAAGGTTTGCGCTTTTTAAATTTTTGTCGAGCCGGCCGTTTGCCTTAAAAAGGTCTTTGCCGTTTAAAGACGCCAGCGCGTTTAGCGTTTTGCCCGAGGCGCTTTCCATTAGCGAGGCTTGCGCGGTTATCGAATCGGGCGTTTTTGCCGAATTTAGTTTTGCCGAAAAAACGAGGGTTTGAACGGCGAAGTTTTTGTCGGCATAAAAATCCTTAACCGAGATTTCGGCGCGGCATAAGTCGGCATTTTTGTCGCGCAGGGCAAGGCTTGCGTTTGCATTCGAAAGCGAAATTTTGTAGCCGAAGCCTTTTGCCGCCTTGCGGGCATGCGGTTGGTCTGTTTTTCCATTTGTAGGGTTTTCGGGAGTTGCGGGTGCACTTTCTGCCGCAACGGTGCCTGTTTTTTTGGGGTTGGCAACGGCGTTTTGCCCCGCTTTGGGCTTTTCTTTAAGGGAAAGAACGCCGTTGCAAAAGTCGAGATTTTCAATCTTTATTTCGCCGCCGAAAATTGCACTAAACAGCGAATACTTAACGGTCAGGCTGTCGAAGCTAAGCGTAGCCGAATCTGTGTCTATCTCGGCGTTTTCTATTTTCGCAAAATTCGGCAGAATTTTTACCGACTGCACTTTCGAGCCCGAAAAGTTTTCCGACAAAATTTTGTTCGCCAATTTTGTCTGCACGCTTTCGGTAAAAAGCGCGGTAATTGCAAGCGCCAAAACGGCGGCAATGGAAACCATTATTATCGCAAATTTTTTCATTTTAAAACGGCTTTCTCGTATAGTTCTTTTTTTATGTATACTCTAAGTATAAGGTTTTCGCGCAGCCCGAACAAGTCGAATTGATACGCGTTTTTGTCGATAAATGCGTTTAGTTTGTCGGAATCGCAAACGGCCACATCGGCGTCGGTTTTGCGCGCAGTGTCGGTAAACAGGGCGTTGTTTTCCAAAAGCAGATAGGGTATTGGCCAAAGCGAATTTTGGGCAAAAAATTCGAAAGAGGCCTTCGGCTTTACGGCCAGTATTTTTTTTGCAAGGCTCTCGAAATTTTTATAGTCGCTTAAAGTGTGCACATAGGTAAATGTGTTGCGCGGGTCGTTTGCAAAGCGTACTGCGGCAAAACCCGCCTGCCTGTATTGAAAGAAAATGGCCGCAACAAACGCGGCAGGCGCAAGAAGCCTTGCAAATTTGTTTTTTGCATTCCATAGCGCGGAAATAAAGTAGCCCGCCAAAAGGCACAAAAATGCCGCAAGCGACATAAGCAGCCACGGTGTTTTATATGCAATAAGCGAAAGCAAAACAAAATAAACGGCTGCAAACACTGTGCAATATTTTGCAAAAGCGTCTTTCTTTGCAAAGGCGGTTATGCCGCCAAAAACGGCAAGTATTGTAATTGCGCTTTCGCCCATAAATATGCGGTTTTTGGGGTCGCCCAAAAGTATTTTTGCGTAATACAAAAACTCCTTCGAGTGCGCCGTGCTTTCGGCCTTGTCGGCAAAGTGCATGTAGCTTAAAAGACCGTCGGCAACGCCCGAAAAGTTTGTAAAAAAAGACGAGTAAAACACAACGTAAACCGTCATTGCCGATATTGCGGCATACGCTGCGTTTTTAAAAAACGGCTTTGTAAAAAGAGTTTTGTTTGCGCAGCAAACCCATAAAAACGGCAAAAGCATGGCGAGGGCTACAAGGGCGAAAGTTTCCTTGCAAGACTGCGAAAGCCCGCAAAAAATGCCGAGCAAAACCGCGTTTTTCGTTTCGGGCTTTTCGGCGAATTTATAGGCAAATAAAACGCCCAAAAATACAAAGAGCGAAAAGAAACACTCCTGCACAAAATATACCGAATATATTGCAGAAAGGCCGGAGAAGCACCAAAGGGCGGCGCACGCTACGGCGCAAACTGCGCCGTATTTTTTGCCGAGGCAGCAAAAAAACGCCCCAAGCATTGCCAAAAACACAGGCAAAAGGTATAGCCGCAAAGTTTTAATTTCAACTTTCGAGACCTTTTTAAAGCCCAAAAAGTCGTGCGCTTTTTGGCAGGCGTATGCCCAATAATACAGCACGGGGCCGTGCGGGCCATTGGGGTTGTATTTATACTCGTTTGTGTTGTAGAGCCTGTAAAAGGTGTAGGCCTGTTCGGCTTCGTCGGCGTGCGGCGCCCTTGCCGAGGCCGACTGCACCCTAAGCGTCGTCCCGAAAACGGCGAGCAAAACAAATACCAGTATTGCGGCGACGCCTTTCATCTTTTTTGCGCGTTACCGCTCTCCGATAAGCCCGCGCAGCCTTTCCAAGAACTCTTTTGGAGGCTTTACGGGCGTGCCTTTTTCGCCTATGAAAACGTGGGTAGTATACCCCCTGCAAAGCAAAACGCCGCCGCGCAAAACTTCGTATTGCACCTTTATTTTAACGGTCGGGGTTTCCTCTATGCGTGCCGTAATTTCAAGCTTGTCGTCGAACTTGGCGGGGCGTTTATACTCCAAATGCGCCTCGACAACGGGCAGGTGTATTTTGTTTTCGGCAAAATTCTTATAGGGCATTCCTATGCTGTCCATAAGGTCTACGCGCGCAACTTCGAACCAGTTAAGATAGTTGCTGTGGTATACAACGCCCATTGCGTCGGTTTCCGAAAACCTTACTCTTATATGCGAAGTGCTTTCAACCATAGACGCGCCTTTTTTATATTTCGTCGGCTACAATTTCGCTTAGGGTTTGAAGCTTTCGTATAACCCTTATTGCGCCGTTTTCCTCGAGCATAAGCTCGGGGGCGGCGGGGTACGAATTGTAGTTTTTTGTGGCCATGCTGGAGCAGTATGCGCCGCAGCCCTCTATAACGCAAACGTCGCCTATTTCGGCCTTTGCCAGCGTGCGCGGCATTAGGCCTTCGGGGTCGTTGGGAAGCGGCGTGAGAATGTCGCCGCTTTCGCAGCAGTGGCCGACTACAATGTAGTCTTTGGTTTCCCGGCATTTGTTGCGCTGAACTACAATAATGGGGTGTTGCGCGCCGTAAATTGAGGGGCGCAAAACATCGGTCATACCCGAATTTGTCTTTATAAATTCGTAGCCGTCTTTGCCCGTCGAGCACATGTCCTGAACCTTGCAAACCAAAGCCGCGCAGTTGGCCAAAAGAAATGTTCCCGGCTCTATTTCAAACTTTATCTTTCTGCCCGTCCTTTCGGCAAATTTTCTGATTTCGTCGGCAACGGGCGCGCCAATCTTTTGCAAGTCGGTTGCCTTTTCGCCCTGCATGCGCGCAACTTTAAAGCCGCCGCCCATGTCCAGACACGTTGCGTCCTTAAAAATCTCAACAGTAGAAAGGCTCATTTTGGCAACCTTAAGCCAAACTTCGGGGTCTGAGCCCGAGCCTATGTGCGTGTGTATTTTTGTAATCTTTAAATTGTATTTTTTGCAGATTTCGAAAATTTGGGGTATAAATTCGTGCCAAATTCCGAAAGACGAGGCAGGCCCGCCGACATTTGTCCTTTTTGTTCCGCCCGAGCCGAGGCCGGGGTTTATCCTAACGCCCAATTCGGTGTTCGGCAAAAGTTTGCCGTAGCATTCAAGCTGGTAAAGCGAGCATGCGTTGAACTTTACGCCCATATTTATTAGCTCTACAATATTTTCGGGCATTTGCTGCGACGAAATCGAAATCTTTTCGGGGGCAATTCCCGCCATAATCGCCCTTTGCGCTTCGAATGCGCTCGAGGCGTCTATGTGTATGCCGAGCGAGTCGAACAGCTTTAAGATGTTTTTGTTCGACGAAGCTTTCATTGCATAGCGTACCGTAAGCCCGAATGCGTTGGGGAAGGCCAGCGCCGCTTTGGCTTGGGCTATAAGCGAGTTTTTGTCGTACACATATGCGGGCGACGGGTAGTTGTCGGCGATTTCAATCGCCTTTTCTTCGGTTAAAAATTTCAAATGCTCCATAAAAATTTGCGTAATCTAAGCATTACTTTTCGGCTTTGTCAACCGCGTTGAAAACAATGTCGTAGCTTAGTATTTGCGGCAAAATTTGCGGGGGCAATTTCGGGTTTGCGGGGTACAAAACATACAGCGGAACTCCCGCCCTGCCGAACTTGGCCAACTCTTCGGTTATAGACGGGTCTTTTTTTGTCCAGTCCACCACGATTTTTTCGACATTGTTTTCGGCGAAAAGCCTTTTTACCGATTCCGTGTTTAGCACGGCCTTTTCGTTTGCCTGGCAAGTTACGCACCACTTTGCGGTAAAATCTAAAAACACGCATTTGCCCGATTTTTGCAGGGTTTGTATCCGTTGCGAAAGTGCGGGAAAGTTTGCGCTAGCTTCGTTTGCGGTTTCGGCTAATGTTTTTTTTGCGGCGTAAAAGGCGGTATATACCGAAAAAACAAGCAAAACCAAAGAAAGCGTTTTTGCCGAAATGCGCCTAAATGCGGAAAAATGCGGAGCCTGCCATTTGCCGAAAATTGCGCAGGCCGCCGCCAATACAACCGCCGAAAGCCCCAAAAGCCCCGCGGCATTGGCGTTTGTCTGGCTGCAAAATACCCAAAAAAGCCATGCGCAGCTTAAGTACAGCAAAAATGCGAGCGACTGTTTAAAGGTATTCATCCACTCGCCGCTTTTGGGCAAAAAGCGCAAAAGGCTTGGGCAGCCCGCCAAAACAACATACGGAAACGCCATGCCCAGCCCGCAAAACAAAAACACGCAAAAGGCAAGCTGCCAGGTGGAATTGTCCATTAAAGCCGCGCCTATTGCCGAGCCCATAAAGGGGGCCGAGCACGGGCTTGCAACCAAAACCGCAAGCATTCCCGAAAGGAAAGCCCCCCAAAAGCCCTCTTTCGGGTTTGCGCTTATGTTGCTTAAGTTGCTGCCTATCTGATATATTCCCGAAAACGAAAGCCCCATTGCCAAAAACAGCAAAAACATAAGCCCCACAAAAAAGGGCTCTTGCAGCTGAAAGCCCCAGCCGTATTTTAGCCCCGCAGTTTTCAGCGCCAAAATTGCCGCGCCGAACCCCAAAAAGCACAGCACAACGCCGAGAGTATACGAGAATGCCGCCTTCCAGGCTCCCTTTTTGTTTTGCGAATTTTTCGCCAAAGAAAGCGCCTTTATGCCTATTACGGGGAAAACGCACGGCATAAGGTTAAGCAAAAAACCGCCCAAAAACGCCAGCGCCGACGGTATTATAAGCGTCTTTATTACGGCAAACAGGCTTTGCACGTTTTGTTGGGGCACTCTTATTTTTAGTTTTGCTATAACTTGTTGCGGTACACATATGTCGGAACACAGCAATGCCGACACTTTTGCCGAGATTTCCGCATCGGGCTTTGCCAATTTAGGCACGCGTATTTCGTACAAAACCTTAAGGGTGTTTTCGTAGCCTAAAGCCTTTTCGCCGAAAAGCGAAAAGCTTTGTGCAGGCGGTATTTTTTGCGACAAAATTTCGTAGCCTTTGGGCAGTGCAAGCTCTATTTTTGTAGGTTGCCCCGCCGACTGCCTGTCGAACGAATATATGTGCGCGTTTTTTGGAATTTCTATTTGCACGCAAAGCAGCATATTGCCGCCCGCAATTTGCTCGGGCTGGTCGGCCGAAAGGGTTGCCGATATTTTTTGCGGAGCTGCAAAAACGCCCGAAAAACAAAACAACATGGTAAAAAATGCTAAAATCCGAAAAATGCGTTTCATAACAGTCTTTTATCGTTAATAAAATGCTCTAATATAGTTTGACAATGCCCGCAATTCTTACGATTATGTTTTAAACACACAACAAAATAAATATTTATGGCAGGCTTTTTAAAGAACATTTGGACAAACGACATCGGTATAGACTTGGGAACGGCAAACACCCTTGTGTACGTTAAAGACAAGGGCGTAATTATCAGCGAACCGAGTGTTGTTGCGGTTTTTAACAATTCCAAAAGGGTTTTGGCCGTGGGCAATAAGGCAAAGGAAATGCTGGGCAGAACCCCCGGCAACATCACGGCCATTCGCCCGATGAAAGACGGCGTTATTGCCGACTTCGAAATTACCGAGCACATGCTAAGATACTTTATAGACAAAGCTTCAAGCGCGATGAAGTTTGTAGCCCCCAGAGTTGTAGTTGCAGTTCCGTCGGGCATTACCGAGGTAGAGCGCAGGGCGGTTAAAGAGTCGGCCATAAGGGCGGGGGCAAGGCTTGTGTACCTTATGGAAGAGCCGCTGGCCGCGGCAATAGGCGTAGACTTGCCCATTGGCGAGCCCCCCGCAACGATGATTGTAGACATAGGCGGCGGTACTACCGAAGTTGCCGTAATTTCGCTTTCGGGCGTTGTGTATTCGAAAAGCATAAGGGTTGGCGGCGACGAAATCGACAAGGCCATTATGCAGTATATGAAAAAGTCGTACAACCTTATGATAGGCGAAAGAACCGCCGAGGAAATAAAAATACGCATAGGTTCGGCCCACCCGCTTGAAGAGGAGCTTAAAATGGAGGTAAAAGGCCGCGATTCGGTTGCGGGCCTGCCCAAAACTTTAACTATAACCTCAGAGGAAATACGAGAGGCGTTGTCGGATACCTTTGCCTCGATTGTAAGCGTTGTAAGAGAGGCTTTGGAGCACTGCCCGCCCGAACACAGTGCCGACCTTATGGACCGCGGCATAGTTCTTGCAGGCGGCGGCGCGCTTATTAGGGGCTTAAACACAATGCTAAGCGAAGTTACCGGGCTGCCCTGCTTTGTCGGCGAAGACCCTCTTAGGGCGGTTGCAAACGGCACGGGCAAAATACTTACCGACCTTCACTGGTGGACAAGCGAGAACGACTAACTTTATTGTCTGAACATTGTCTAGGGGCAAAACAAGGGCGTTGCGTGATATTGCGATATTTGTCGCAGTTTTGGCGCTTTGTTTTTTAATGCCGCCTTTTTTGAAAAATTCGGCAAAGGCTTTGTTTGCCGAATTTTCGGCTCCGATAGACATTTTGCCCTCGCAGTTGGGCGACTTGGAAACCTATTGGATTAAGCACGCAAATTCCAAGCGGGCGCTTATAGAGGCCGGCAGGGATTTGGCGCGGCTAAACGCCTCGTATACCACAAAGGTTTTGGAAAACGAGTTTTTAAAAAACCGCATAGCGCGCTACGAAACGCTTTTAAAAATGCCCTCGTTCGACAGGTTTAACCCCGTTGTTGCAAGGGTTGTAAGGCGCGACATTTCGGCCTGGTGGCAGCAGATAACCGTAAGGCGCGGCTCGGCCGACGGCGTGCAAAAGGGCGACGCCGTTATTTACAAAGACGGCGTGGTAGGCCGCATTGTGCAGGTTTCGTCGTTCGAAAGCGTTGTCGAATTGGTGAGCAGTTCGGGCTTTAGAATGGCGGCGTATTTTAGCGGGTGCACAACCCCCGTTATATACCAGGGGAGTGGGGCAAAGGCGTTTACCTCGTATTCGGGCAACGCGCTTTCGGTGCCTTCGAACCTGAACGCGAGCGAAAAAGAGCCGCTGCTTTTGTATACATCGTCGCTGGCGGGAACTTTTCCCGAGGGCATATATATCGGCTGTGTCGAAAAACTGGTTTTAGACGACGACTGTCTGTTTAAAAACGGCACTGTTATTTTACCGAAGTCGCTGCACGACCTGCGCGAAGTTGTAATACTTACCAAAGTGGAGCAAAAGTAGAATGGGAAACGCCTTCGACATAAGGCCGTATATAATGGCTTTGGTAAATGTCGCCTGCATTTTTATTTTGCACACGCTAAACGATTTTTTGTCGGCATGGGGCGTGTATGTTTTTGCGCCCGTGATTTTGGTGCTTGTGCCTTCGGTCTATTTAAAGCTTTGGCAGCTGCTGCTTGTGGCCGTCTTTACGGGTGCGCTAAGCGAGGCGTTTTTGCCCGTGCCCGCCTTTTCGCTTATATTCATGTATGCGGCGGCTTCGGTTTTCGTAAAAAGCCAGTCGTTTAGGTTCCGCAGCATAGACAATCTCGGCGTTTTTGCGGTGTGCGCGGTTGTAAACACAGCAATGTTTGTTTGGGCGGTTTTGTTTTTTATGCCGCATTCGGTTTCCTTGGCGGCGTATGCGCTAAGGGTTTTTAGCGACTATCTTTTTTCCACGCTGTTTTTGCTGTGGGTTGCGCCGTATTGGTACTCGTTTAACAAGTCGCTTTTTATGGCGTTAAAAATGGAGCTTAGCCTGGATTTGCATGGATAACCAACCCAAAATAGAGGCTTTCGGCAAGGAAAAGCGCAAGCTAGGGGTTTTCTATTTTGCGCTGCTGGGAATGTTTTTGGTATTGTCGTCGGCTTTGGCGTATAGGCAGCTTATTCTGCATTCCGAATACGAGCAAAAGGCCGAAAGGCAGACATTGCGCCGCGTAATTAAACCGGGGGCAAGGGGCGACATTTTAGACCGCAACGGCAAGCTGCTTGTCGGCAACAAACCCAGATTTTCGGTTGTCGTTTACTTTAACGAAATCAGGGGCTTGTTTAGAAAAGAGTATTCGCAGCTTAAAAAATACATAAAAGAGCACCCCGAAAGCGACGAGGCTAAAATGCCCGCTTCAGAGCTTTCCATTGCGGCGCGCAAGCGCGTTTTGCAGCGCTATGTAGACTACATAAATTCGGTTTTAGGCAGCGACTTTAAATTGGACGTAGGCGATTTTAACAGGCATTTTTCGGAAAGAATGCTTTTGCCCTTGCCCATAATAAAGGATTTAGACGAGCGCCAATACGCGATTTTGGCCGAAAAACTGCCCGTCGATTCTCCCGTCCAGGTATATGCCGATTCGTCGCGCAGCTACCCCTACGGCGAGTATGCGGCGCATGCTCTGGGTTTTGTCGGCTCGCAAATGGAGGTTGAAGACGAAGGTATACCCGGCGAAACATTGCGCACATATTCTTTTGTCGCAAAAAAGGGCAGGTCGGGCGTCGAAAAGCAGTTCGACGACCTGCTTACGGGCTCTAGCGGAATGCAGATATGGGTGGTAGACCCAAAGGGTTTCCAGTATAGCCTAGAGCAGGAAATTCTGCCGAAAAAAGGGCAAACCGTTAGCGTTTCGCTGGACATAGACGTACAAATGGCGGCCGAAGACGCCATGGCGCAGCGCAAGGGCGCAGTTGTGGTGCTAGACGTTAAAACGGGCGAAATTTTAACAATGGCTTCGAAGCCCACCTACGACGCAAATTTGCTTTCGCCTTTCATCTCGAACAAAGTCGACATGCAAATAAGGGAAAGGGGCGCATGGCTTAACAGGGCAATACAGGGTTTGTATCCGCCGGGGTCTACGTTCAAGATTTTAACTTCGATTGCGGGGCTAAGGGCGGGAACGCTCGATGTAAAGGATACCGTAAACTGCATGGGGGCAATGCTTGTAGGCAACAGGCGCTTCCCGTGCAACAAGCGCTCGGGGCACGGCCACCTCGACATGGCGCAGGCTCTGGAAAAAAGCTGCAATGTATATTTTTACGACGAAGGGCTAAAGGCTGGCATAGAGGCAATCAGCGACACGGCCCGACTTTTCGGGCTGGACAAAAAAACGGGGGTTGATTTGCCCAACGAAACTTCGCGCAGCATTGTGCCCGACAAAGAGTATAAAAAAAGAAACCTGCTGGGCCCGTGGAGCTCGGGCGACACTGCAAATACTTCGATAGGGCAGGGTTATTTGCTTGCAACGCCGCTTCAGATGGCTTGTGTTGCGGCCTCCGTTGCCAGAATGCAGACAAGAACAAAGCCGTCTATTTTGCACTCGCCAATGCGCATAACCGACCAAAAATACCACGGCGGCGAGCCGATACCGATAGACAAAAGCGACTATCTTGAAATTGTAAGGGGTATGACCGCCTCCGTAAATACGGGCACCTCGCGCAGGGCTGCAAGCGACTTGGTGCAAATTGCCGCAAAGTCGGGAACGGCGCAGGTGCGCCCGCAGGGGCGCCCGCTTACCCTGGCCTGGATGGTTGCCTTTGCCCCCGCCGACAACCCCGAAATTGCAATGGCCGTTGTAATAGAAGGCGAAGAGCCTGGCGACGCCAGCGGCGGCAAAACCGCGGGGCCAATAGTTAAGGCAGTTATGGAAAAATATTTTTCGAACAAACCCGCCCTTGTTTTGGGCAACTAAAAAGGAGTTTATATGAAGCATAGTCTTGTTTTTGCGGCGCTTATGTGCGCAGTTTCGCTTATGGGGCAAATCTCGGTAAACAACGCTTCTTCGGGCACGTCGCTTGGCGTTGTGCATAAGGAAAAGACCGCAAGCGTAGAAAGCGCAAAACCTATAGCCACTCAAAAAGCCCCCGCCGACAAAATGTATCCTAGCGAGGAAATGCCGCTTTCGGACGCCGTAAAAATTCTGGCGAAAACGCCGCTACTAACTTCGGCAAAGTTCGGCAAATATGCCACAAACCAAAGCAGGGCATTTGCGGTTATAGTTCACTGCCAAGACGCCAAAGCGCAAAGCGAAGCGATAAGGCAAGTATACAAAAACGCGCAGTATATAGAGGGCAAGCTCTATGCGCTTGCCGCCCTTAAGGCCACGGGCGACACCGACGCTTTTGATGTGCTAAAATCTAGCTTTAACGAGTCTGACGACGTGCGCGTTTTAGTGGGCAGAATGTTGCGGAAGTTGGACGTCGAAAAAGTGCTAAAGAGCTTCGAAAACAGCATGGGCTTTTACCTTTTAAGATATGTGCCCATAGCGTCGGTTTCGATAGAATAAACGGAAAAACGCGCTCTTTTGGGCGCGTTCTTTTTTATTTAACTGCCCATTAAGTTTAAGCCGTTTGAAATTCAAAATCGGTCGCCTTAATGGCGGCGTCTTTGCAGGCAAAAACATAGGGGTTTTCGGAAATTAAAACGCCCGCATTTTCGCCGTGTTTTTCGGTAATTTCGGCTTTCCATATAACAAGCTTTTTGCCGTCTACATATGTAAACGCCCCCGGGAACGGGCGGCTTACTCCCCTTATAAGGTTGAAAACTTCGCGCGCCGTCTTGTTAAAATCTATAAGGCCGTCGGCCGGCTTTCTTTTGCCGAAGTAGGTTGCAAGGCTTTCGTCTTGGGGGGTAAGCTTTACGGTGCCGTCTAAAAGCGAGGGCAATGTGCGTTTTAAAACAAGCACAGCCGCGTCGGCTACGCGGCCTACAACATCGCCAACATATTCGTTGGGGCCTATAAAAACCTTTTCTTGGTCGGCAATAAGCCCCGTGTCGAAGCCTTTTTCTATTGTGTGCAGCGACACCCCGCAGTAGCTTTCGCCGTTTATTATAGACCAGTTTAAGGGGGCTCGCCCCCTGTATCTTGGCAGATACGAGCCGTGCATGTTGTATGCGCCGAGCTTTGCCCGGCTGAATATGCTTTCGGGAATGAAATTGCGGTAGTAAAGCGACAATATCAAATCGGGCGCTATGTTTTTTACGATGTCGTCGTAGGCGCCGTCTTTAAGCGAAAGGGGTTTGTATACGGGTATGTTGTTTTGTTTTGCAAGCTCTTCGCAGGTTTTAAACCACTGCTTTTCGTGGGGGTCTGTGTCGTGGGTAAACACGGCGCAAACCTGGCAAAGCGGGTTTTCCAGCAAAAGCTTTAAACAGTCGTACCCGACTTCGCTAAACCCGAAAAATACAATCTTTTTTTTCATCTATTTTTCGGGGGTTGCCGACGTATTGTCGGCGCAAAGGTAGTCTCTTATAATGTATTTGGGGCGCGCCTGCACAACCTGGTATATGCGGCCTACATATTCGCCCAAAATGCCTATGCCTATAATGGCTATGCTTATTAAAAAGAAGAGTATCGCAAACAGCGTAAACAGGCCTTCGGCCTCGCTGCCCAGCAGGAACCTGCGCGCAAGCAAAATTATAACAAGCAAAAAGCTGCCCGAAGCCGACGCAAAGCCGAACAGCGTAAACAGCTGTATGGGCATTGTGGTAAATCCCGTTATAAGGTCGAAATTAAGCCTTATAAGCTTGTATATGCTGTATTTCGATTCGCCGCATTTGCGGGCCGCGTGGTCTACCTCGACATCGGTCGGGTTCGACGCGAATTTATACGCCAATGCCGGAATGAAAGTGGAGCGTTCGTCGCACCTTAAAATCGCCTCTACAATGTGGCGCTTGTAGGCCCTTAGCATGCAGCCTTGGTCTTTCATTCTAATGTCGGTCATCTTTTCGCGCACAAAGTTTACGCATCTCGACGCATATTTTCTGAAAGCCGAATCTTCCCTAACCTTGCGGTAGCCGCCTACGGCGTCGTAGCCCTGGTCGGTTTTTTCTATGAGTTTTCGTATTTCCTCGGGCGGGTTTTGCAAGTCGGCGTCCAAGGTTACGATAACGTCGCCCCTGCATTTTTCGAAAGCCGCAATAATTGCGGTGTGCTGGCCGAAATTTCCGTTAAAATCTATAACCCTTACAATGTCGGGGCGCTCGGAATAAAAGCGGCGCAATATTTCGCCCGAACGGTCTTTGCTGCCGTCGTTGGTAAAAACAACCTCCCATTTGCGCCCTATCGCGTCCATAGATTCGCAAAGTCTTTTAAAGAGCTCTTCGAGGTTGCCTTCTTCGTTGTATACGGGAATTACTACGCTTATATCCATAACAAGTGCTGTTCTTTGTTTTCGGTTGTATGCTATCTTTTTTCCCACGGCAATTTCAAGCCAATAATGGGCTCGCAATTCGAAAGTTTTTTTGGCCCCAAAACCTTTCGGGCGTTTAAAATATTGTTTTTGTCGAAAGCCTTTTTAAGCGATTGCATTGCCTTTATTTCGGCTTGGGAATGTTGTATCGGCAGGTATTTTGCCTTTAAAAGCCCCAGTCCGTGCTCGCCCGAAACGGCTCCGCCGAGCTTTACGCAGTAGGCTATAAAGCGGTCCATAAGCTCTTTGGCCAGCCGTTTGCGCGCAGTATCGCCGGCGTTGCACATAATGTGCAGGTGGTAGTTGCCGTCGCCCGCGTGCCCGAAAGTAGGGCTTGCAAAGCCCTCCTTTTTGCAGGTTGCCTTGAATTTTTTAAAGTATTTTGCAACCGAATTTGCGGGAAGGACAATGTCTTGGTTAAGCTTGAAGTTGCCGTATATATACGACGCCTGGCTGCAGTCGCGCCTAAGTTGCCAAAGTTTTTCCGATTCGTCTTTGTTTTTTGCAAACCTAAAATTTTGGCAGCCTGCAATGCCCTTTAAAATGGCAAAAGACTTTTTTATGTCGGCAATGCTGTCGCCCTCAAACTCCATTAAAATTGCCGCCCGTTTCGTGTCGAAAACCTTTTTGCCCTCGTAGATGTCGGCTGCCGAGACGCTTTCGGCGTCCATAAATTCGAATATCGAGGGATTTAGCGGGCTTGTTAAAATTCTTTCTATGCACTTAAATGCCGTTTCGTCGGATTCGAAAAAGCTTAGGCAGGCAAGCTTTTCTTTTGGCAGGTCTTTCAGCTTTAGTGTTGCCTTTGTTATAACCGCCAAAGTGCCCTCCGAGCACAAAAGCAGGTCTTTTAAATTGTAGCCGGTGCTGAATTTTTTAAGGGGCAGCCCGAATTTTACAAAGTCGCCGTTGGGCAGGTAGCCCTCGGCCGACATAAGGTTGTCGCGCGTAGTTCCGTATTTGCAGGCGCGCAGGCCCCCGGCGTTGCAGGCAATGTTGCCGCCTATTGTGGAATATTTTGTAGAGGACGGGTCGGGCGGATAGAACAGCCCGAATTTTTTTGCCCGCTCGTTTACGTTCCAGTTTATCGCTCCGCTTTGCACGGTTGCCGTTTTTGTAAGGGGGTCTATCGTTATTTTGTCGAATTTTGAAAAGTCTAAAACAACGCCGCCAAAATAGGGCAGCGCCCCGCCGCTGCAGCCCGTGCCCGCTCCCCTGGGCGTTATCGGCACCCTGTATTTGTTTGCAAGCTTTAGTATTTTTCCGACTTCTTCGGCGTCTTTTACAAACACTACTGCGTCGGGCAAAAACGAGCGTTTTGTGTTGTCGTACGAGGCTTTAAAAAGCGATTCTTTGTCGGTTTTAATTAGCGACTTTTTAACGAGCTTTCCAAGCTCGGCAAGAAATTCGGGGGTTGTTTTCGCCATGGCGGTAGTATTCCATTTATTGTTCGTGTAAATCAAGCCATTATTTGCCTTTTTGCCAATATTTTGCCGAGTGCCCACACGCACAGCAAAAGAAGCGTTAGCGTGCAGTACCCTACAATGTCGTGCATGGCATTGTAGTTCGCAAAATGCGGCTTTAGCAAAATTACAATGCAAATTCTAACGCAGTTTGCAAAGTATGCAAGCGCGGCGCAAAAGGGCACATACAAAACCGTAAACAGCCGCCCGCGCTTTGAAAGAAACGCCGCAAATATGGCAAGTATTGCAGCCGACGAGATTGCCGAAAGCCCGTTGCACTGCGTTGCCACCGTAAACTTGCCGTAGTCCGGCAAGTTCAGCACTACAACGGGGCTTGCGCCCTTTAGTATATACGGCGTGCAGTCTATCGAAAAAAGAGCCATTAGTTTTTCCACGCCCGCCGCGGCAAAAAGCCTAAGCGGCAAATCCGCAAAGCCCGAAAAGAAAAGCAAAACGCAGTATGCCGAAAATGCCGCCACAACGCAATAGGCTATTTTTATGTCGTCTTTTGGCAAAAACAATGCAAGCATTGCCCCGAAGGCGAAAACGGCCGCGGCCAACGCCGCCAAAGGCGTAATTTTTGCGCAAAAGAAAAGAACATAGGCGCTTGCCATAAGTATAAGCGCGTCTTTGCCGAATGCGGGGCTTTTGCGCAAAGACGCCCTGTATTCGATAAAAACGAGCGCCGTGCAAAACAGTGCCATAACGGCGCTGTCTTTTAACTGCGAAATCGCAAGCGAGGCTTTTACAAGCTCGGCGAAAATCGGCACAACGGCCAACACAAGAGCTAAGGCCGCCGCGTATTCCAAAAAGCCGTTTTTGTCACGATTTTGCATAATATACACTTCGACAGCGTTTTTGCCCTGTATGTTCCGCTGCGCTTAAAATGCTTGCAATATTCGCTTTTGCGTACAAAAGTTGGCAGAGATTTTCGCTTATGAACGTATTGATTACAAGTGCAGGCAGAAGGGTAGAGCTAGTAAGGCTTTTTAAAAGGGCGCAGGCTGCCGACAACGGCCGCGTTTTTTGCGCCGACTGTTCAGATTCGGCGCCGGCTTTAAAGTTTTGCGACAAGCCCTTTGTTGTAGGGCGCATAGATTCCGGAAACTACATAGAGCAGCTTTTGGACATCTGCAGGGCCGAAAATGTGGGGCTTTTAGTGCCCACAATAGATACCGAGCTTGAGATTCTTGCCGCCAACGTCCGACGCTTTTTAGACGAGGCGAATTGCCGCGTAAGCGTTTCGCCGCCTAAGACCGTGCGCATTTGCGCCGACAAGGTAAAAACGCAAGCCTTTTTCGAGCAAAACAATATAAAGTGTCCGAAAATGGTTTCGTCGGACATCTGCGGCAGCTTGGGGCTAAAATACCCGATGTTCATAAAGCCGAGGGCGGGCAGCTCGTCCGTAAACGCGTTTAAGGCAAACAACTACGAGCAGTATTCGTTTTTTAGGGAGTACGTAAAAGACTGCATTGTGCAGGAGTTTGTTTCGGGCGAGGAATATACGGTGGATATGCTTTGCGATTTTAACGGCAACTTCAAGGCGATGGGCGCAAGGCGGCGCCTAAGTGTGCGCGCGGGCGAGGTTTTAAAGGGGCTTACCGTTAAAGACGCGCAAATAGAAAGCGCCGTAAAAGACATTGCAAAAAAACTCAGATTTTTCGGGGTAATTACCCTTCAGTGCATAAAGAACGAAAGCGGAATATATTTTACCGAAATAAACGCGCGTTTCGGCGGCGGGGCTCCCATGAGCGTATATGCGGGTTTGGATTTGCCGCGGCATTTAATCGACATTGCAAAGGGCAAAGACGTTTGCATAGCCGATTCCTTCAGGGAAAATATGCTTTTTTCGCGCTTCGACGACTGCGTTTTGGCCCGCTAAAACAGGGCAAAAACGCGCGGCGCTTTGCCGCGAAAACGCGGCCTAAAACCCGACGGGGAAAGTCCCCGAAAAATTTTTTTAAAAAAGGGCAAAAAAAAGCTTTAAAAACGGAAAAAAATATATTCTTATCGTTCTTCTTGTTTTATAAGAAATGGGATCTTTTTTCAGGCTTGAAAATATCGACAAATATTTTGGCGCAAACCACGTTGTAAAAGGCGTAAGCATAGACGTAAAATGCGGCGAAGTATTTTCCTTGTTGGGGCCCAGCGGGTGCGGCAAAACCACCATTCTCAGAATGGCGGGCGGCTTCGAGGAACCCGATAACGGCAGGATTTTTCTGGACGGCAAAGACATAACCGACCTTCCGCCGAACAAGCGCAAAATAAATACGGTTTTCCAAAACTACGCGCTTTTCCCCCACATGACGGTATTCGACAACATAGCATTCGGCCCGAGAACCGCGGGCATTCCCGAAAGCGAGGTTGTGCGCAAGGTCGAAAAAATGTTGGAAATAATAAGGCTTAAAGACCTTTCCGACAGAATGCCCTCCACAATTTCGGGCGGCCAAAAACAGAGAATTTCCATTGCAAGGGCTTTGATTAACAGCCCCAAGCTGCTTTTGTTGGACGAGCCTTTGGCGGCATTAGACTTAAAGCTTCGCCAGCACATGCTGCTTGAGCTAGACCGCATTCACGACGAAGTAGGCGTTACCTTTATATACGTAACTCACGACCAAAACGAGGCGATGAGCCTTTCCGACCGCATTGCCGTTATGAACGGCGGGCGCATAGAGCAGATAGGCACTCCCGCCGAAATCTACGAAAGCCCAAAAACAAAATTTGTGGCCTCCTTTATAGGCGACACAAACTTCTTCGAGGGCAAAATTTCGCAGCGCATAGACGAGCAGTACAAGATTGTAGACCTAAAGGGCCTCGGCGTGTTCTCGTCTTTCGACGACCGCAACCTTTCGGTGGGCGACTCGGTAATAGTAAGCATACGCCCCGAAAAATTCAGAATATACGACCACAAGCCCGACGTTTCGGAAGACTTAAACGCCGTCCAGGCCGAGGTTGTAGATGTTGTATACCAGGGCGCCTACACCAAATACTGGGTAATGGTAAACGATTTTCGCGTTAGCGTTATGAGGCAGCACAACCGCTGCTATCTGGACATGAAACAGCCCACTTGGGGCGACAAGATTTGGATTGCGTGGCACCGCGACGACGTTGCAACGCTTCCCAACACAGAGGACTATTAGCGGTGGCAAACTTAACGGCAGGCCTTTCTAAAGCAATGGGCAAAAAAAAGTTGACCGAAGTTTTATTGACGGGGCCGTCTGTTTTGTGGTTGCTTGTGTTTTTTGTTGTGCCCAGCCTTTTGGTTTTTGCAATAGCCTTTAAGGTTGCCGACGCCTACGGCGGAATTTCCGACTATTGGACTCTTCAAACAATATCGAACGTGGTGCGCGCCGACTATGTTGTGGTTTTGTGGCGCACAATTTGGGTAAGCTTGGTTGTAACGCTTATATGCCTTTTGCTTGCAATACCCGTCGGCTACTGGATTGCCCAGCAAAAACCCAAATACCGAAACTGGTATCTGCTTTTCATAATAATACCGCTTTGGACAAACTTCCTTATAAGGATTTTCGCGTGGCGAATGGTTTTGCAGCCCGAAGGCTGGCTTAGGTGGTGTTTGCTTAAACTCGGCCTTATTTCCGACAACGTGTTTTTGCTTAACAACATAACGGCGGTTATAATCGTTACGGTATATACCTGTCTGCCCTTTGCGATTTTGCCAGTATATGCCGCGGCCGAAAAGTTCGACTTTTCGCTTTTAGAGGCGGCAAGAGACTTGGGCGCCTCGCGCTTCGGGGCTTTTGTAAAGATATTTTTGCCTGGCATAAAGAGGGGCGTTTTAACCGCGGTTTTGGTGGTTTTAATTCCCGCATTGGGCTCGTATGCAATTCCCGATTTGGTAGGCGGCGTAAATTCGGAAATGCTGGGCAACAAAATCGCCTACAGGGTTTCCACCGCCAGAAATCTGCCCGAGGCCGCGGCATTGTCGGGCATATTGTGGCTTATAATTACAATTCCCGTGCTGCTTGTGCTTGTGCGCCAAGGCGGTGTAATGAAAGGGTTGTTTAAGGGGCGTTCCGCTTCGGGAACGGTTGCAAAGAAATGAAAAACCGCTATACATCCCTTTTTATTGCGCTGTTCGTTTTGGCGTTTATGTACCTGCCCATAGTGGCTTTGGTTGCGCAGTCGTTTAACGCGTCGCGCTTCGGCGGGCCGTGGAAGGGTTTTTCGCTTAAGTGGTACGAGGCTTTGTTTAAAGACCAGTCGGTTATAGACGCTTCGATAAACACCCTTATAATAGCGCTGGTTGCAACGGTAATTTCGACAGTATTGGGCACGCTGGCGGCGTGGGTTTTAAACAAATACAAGGGCAAGTTTCAGAACTTCCACTACTCTTTGATATATGCGCCGCTGGTTGTGCCCGACATTCTTATGGGCATAAGCTTGCTGCTGCTTTTTGTAAATATGGGCTTTTCGCTTGGCATTGTTACGGTTATAATTGCGCACGTAACCTTTTGCGTAAGCTATGTAACATTTACGGTGCTTGCCCGATTGCAGGATTTCGACTTTTCGCTTATCCAGGCCGCGCAGGATTTGGGGGCTTCGAACTTCAGGATTTTGCGCAAGATTACCCTCCCGCTTTTGCTGCCGGGCATTATGGCGGGGGCAATGATGGCCTTTACCCTTTCGATGGACGACTTTGTTATAACGTTTTTTGTGGGAGGCCCCGGCAGCACAACATTGCCCGTTAAGGTGTTTAGTATGATGAAACACGGAGCCCCCGCCATAATAAACGCATTGTCGGTTGTATTTAT